>NZ_JBHLTP010000007.1:0-105747 GCF_042434395.1 Pontibacillus salicampi
TTCGTCCTGAGCCAGGATCAAACTCTCCATAAGAGTTCGCCTAACATCATGTGAACATGATTACTGGCTAATGTTAAAAATTAACAGGTTGTTTACAAGTTGTTTTGTTCAGTTTTCAAAGATCAATTGCTTCAATGGTGGGCCTGAGTGGACTTGAACCACCGACCTCACGCTTATCAGGCGTGCGCTCTAACCAACTGAGCTACAGGCCCAAGAATGTAATGGAGCGGGTGATGGGAATCGAACCCACGACATCAGCTTGGAAGGCTGAGGTTTTACCACTAAACTACACCCGCATATTAAATTCTCGCTGGTCGGGAAGACAGGATTCGAACCTGCGACCCCATGGTCCCAAACCATGTGCTCTACCAAGCTGAGCTACTTCCCGTATATGGTGCGCCCGAGAGGAGTCGAACCCCTAACCTTCTGATCCGTAGTCAGACGCTCTATCCAATTGAGCTACGGGCGCCTTTCAAAGCGACATATTCTATAATATCATTTCTGCATCGTGGATGCAAGGATTAATTTAAATCTTTTTTTGCTGCTAAATGGTGCGGTCGAGAGGACTTGAACCTCCACGGGGTAAACCCCCACTAGGCCCTCAACCTAGCGCGTCTGCCATTCCGCCACGACCGCTCAATTAAATGAAGAAATTGAGCAAAATAAAATGCCGTGTTTGCCACAGCAATGATTGAAAACATCATAGGTAAGCTGCTTGTAAAAATGGTGCGGGTGGAGGGACTTGAACCCCCACGTCAAGAGACACTAGATCCTAAATCTAGCGCGTCTGCCAATTCCGCCACACCCGCAAGGTGTTTGTAAACGATGAGCCATGGAGGATTCGAACCTCCGACCCTCTGATTAAAAGTCAGATGCTCTACCAACTGAGCTAATGGCTCTCTTGGCTGGGCTAGCTGGATTCGAACCAGCGCATGACGGTACCAAAAACCGTTGCCTTACCGCTTGGCTATAGCCCAAAAAAGAAATAAGTATGGCGGTCCGGACGGGACTCGAACCCGCGACCTCCTGCGTGACAGGCAGGCATTCTAACCAACTGAACTACCGGACCTTTTAAATATGTAAGTGGTGACCCGTACGGGATTCGAACCCGTGTTACCGCCGTGAAAGGGCGGTGTCTTAACCACTTGACCAACGGGCCAATATAAAATGGCGGAGAAGGAGGGATTTGAACCCTCGCGCCGCTTACGCGACCTACACCCTTAGCAGGGGCGCCTCTTCAGCCACTTGAGTACTTCTCCACTGGCTCCAACGGCAGGATTCGAACCTGCGACCAATCGGTTAACAGCCGATTGCTCTACCACTGAGCTACGTTGGAATAATGTGAAACAATGCTGTAATGTTAACTGTTTCATCGCTTTTGTTCATTCAGCGACATTTATTAATGTTAACAGAATCATTGCTGTTTTGCAATATCTTTTTTAATTTTTTATCTCCGTAGATAAAAGAAAAGCTTCTTTAACCGACAAAAGATATTTTACAACAATCCGCTAAAATGTGTCAAACCTTTTTTAACGAATGAAAAGCGCTATGTAATACGGCATCTTCCGTTTGATAACGCTATAATAATTTAACACGGGGATGTCCTTAAGTCAACGAATTATTTCATCTTTTTTAACTTACCTTTACATTTTCCACATCGATATTTTTGGGTGTTAACTCTTCTCTGCCGACGATACACGGCGCCACATTGAGTACATGCATAGTGGTGATACGTTTTTGTCTGCTCCTTTGAAGGTAGCGGCGTACAAAATCTAGGGGCATTAGTCTTCGCAAGCAATGCCTTGAAGGAAGCATCACGATGCTGGTACCCTTTCCCTTCTATATGAAGATGATAATGGCACAGCTCGTGCTTAATTATCCCCTCAAACTCTACTTCCCCTAATTCACTCAAATACTTCGGATTCAGTTCAATTCTTCTGAACTTCGGCAAGTATCTGCCTCCGGTTGTGCGTAATCGATTGTTCATTACGACCTTATCGATAAACGGTTTGTGGAACCATTCCTTCGACAAGCGATCTACCCACTCCTGTAGCATTTGTTGTTCCATATTTACATCACTTCCTATCACGATTAGGCTTCTCATTTCATATCTTATAATAACCCGACTCTTACTAGTTGGAAAGGTGGGAATCCATAATGCCTGGATGGTTGAAGAACCAACTCATGAGAGCGTACTTAGAAAAAAACACATATCAGATTAAAATGTTAAATCAATGCTGGTATTTTTACAGAAAAAAACACTGCTAGACAGCAGTGCTCTTTTCGTTAGGTTAGGAGGAAGGAGAAAGCATCGTTAGTGCAATTCGGTCCTTTTGTGTGTCTACACTATCAACCCACACGGTTACGACATCTCCAACTGCGACTACGTCTAATGGATGCTTGACGAAGCGATTGGCCAGCTTGGAAATATGCACTAGTCCATCCTGCTTCACACCAATATCAACAAAGGCGCCGAAGTCCACTACGTTTCGTACGGTTCCTTGCAGCTCCATGCCCTGCTTTAAATCTTCCATAGAAAGTACGTCTTTTTTTAATAATGGTTTTGGAAGGTCATCTCTCGGGTCTCTTCCTGGCTGGACAAGCGATTTGATGATGTCCTGCATGGTTGGCACACCGAGCTGCAAACGCTCTGCAACCTGTTCAACATCGAGTTCCTTCAGGCTTTTCTCTAGGTTGTCGGAGCCTAAATCGTTCGTTGTCGCTCCTACCATGTGTAATAGCTCTTTCGTTGCTTGATAGCTTTCTGGGTGAATAGGTGTTCTGTCTAAAGGCTCTTTTCCATCCGGCACGCGCAGAAAGCCGATACTTTGTTCATATGTTTTTGCTCCAAGACGCGGGATTTTCTTTAATTGTTTTCGGTCAGTAAATTTGCCGTTTTCTTCTCGTGCTTTAATGACATTCGTAGCAACCGCTTTACTCAAGCCAGATACATATTGCAGCAAGGAGGAGGAAGCTGTGTTCACATTCACTCCCACCTGGTTTACTACGGTTTCTACTACAAACGTTAGCGATTGATTTAATTTCTTTTGACCGACGTCGTGCTGGTATTGCCCCACTCCAATGCTCTTAGGGTCAATCTTCACCAATTCTGCCAGAGGATCCTGAACTCTTCTCGCAATGGAGATCGCGCTTCGTTCCTCTACCTGTAGATCAGGGAACTCTTCTCTAGCAAGTGGCGATGCAGAGTACACACTTGCGCCAGCTTCATTCACTATCATATAGGCAATATCGAGGTTGTTTTTCTGAATAAGCTCTGCTACGAATTGTTCGGATTCGCGAGACGCCGTACCATTTCCAATCGCTATGAGCTCTATCGGGTATTGCTCAATTAAGCTTAGAATCGTTTTTTCCGCTCCGGCTTTATCATTTTTTGGAGGGGTTGGATAGATTACCTTGATGGCATGCACCTTCCCCGTCTCGTCCACTACTGTTAATTTACAGCCAGTTCGATACGCGGGGTCCCATCCCAATACTACTTTTCCTTTTAACGGAGGCTGAAGAAGTAGATTCCGTACATTCTGAGAGAAAATATCGATTGCTTTCTCTTCCGCTACTTCCGATAGCCCGTTCCTAATTTCTCGTTCAATCGATGGATGGATTAACCGTTTATAGGCATCTTCAATTGCAGCCTTCCAGAGCTCCTGATGGGACGATATATGCTTAGGGACGAGTTTACGATGAAGATAATCGGTTACAATATCAGCCGGTGGGTCAATGTTAACCTTTAGGACGCCCTCTTTTTCACCGCGATTGACGGCCAATACACGGTGGGAAGCTATTGACTTTATCGGTTCTTTATAATCGTAATACATCTCAAAGACACCTTTTTCATCTTTCGCCTGATCCTTCTCTTTCGCTACTGTTTCCATTACCCCTTTATCGAAAGTCTTCTGTCGGATGTACTCGCGAAAGGATGGCTCATCTGAAATCCATTCTGCGATAATATCATTTACTCCTTGAAGGACGTCTTCTATCGTATGTAATTCGTGTTCTTCAGAGAAATACTGAGCTGCTTCCTCCTGTATGGATACCGGCTCCTGCTTCCACACTTGTAAAGCAAGTGGCTCCAAGCCTTTTTCCTTGGCAACGGTCGCTCTCGTTCTCCTTTTTTGCTTATATGGTCGGTATAAATCCTCCACCTTTTGAAGCTGCTGAGCTTGTTCAATGTTTTTCTTTAGTTCGTCTGTTAACTTCCCTTGCTCTTCAATGAGACGAATGACTTCCTCTTTTCTATTTGCTAAATTTAATCCATATTCCCATTTCTCTTGAATGGCGTTAATTTGAACTTCATCTAATCCACCCGTTTGCTCCTTACGATACCGAGCAATAAACGGAACGGTATTCCCTTCGTTTAACAACGAAATTACTTGTTCAATTAATGGGGATTTGATCTCTGTTTCTCGGGCAACCCACTGAACAATTTGGTTTTGATCACTCACACATTTTCCTCCTTCGTACAACTCTACCCTCTATTCTATCAAAACAACTAGGCCACTGCATGTTCCTCGCGGCTGTAGAGATCGCTAAGTATCATAAACCGCTTTGTCATATCAGCTGAAACATCTGGAATCATTGCTTCATTTCCGATACATAAAAACCCTTTGCCTTTCCTTTAAGGGAGAGACAAAGGGTTCATGGTTGATATTTCATTGCGATAAAGGTGGTATCATCTTCGTTAGGCGTTGCATGCTGAAGCCTGAACGAACTCATAATGTTATCAGGATTTTGAGAAATGAACGTTTTAGAGGAAAGGGTTCGTTCATTAACCCCATCGGAGAACATGAAGAAAAGTAAGCCCGGGCTTAACTGATCCTTGGTGACACGATACTGACGAGGATAACCAGAAAGATACCCTGCTGTAGGAATATTTCGTTTCTTCTTCCCATCGGGTGTCATCGTTATGATGCCAATGTTCCCGATTGAGGTGAAAGAATAGCGTTGTTCTTCAAAGTTCATTCGTAACAAACCGAGTACAGCACCCCGTTTATTACTTAATACTTCATTACATTTCGTAATGATGGTATCAATCGAGTGATGGATATACTCTTGAATCGTCTCCATTACTGCCTTCGAAGATTCCAGGGCATATTCTCCACTACCTAGCCCGTCAGCTAGTGCACACACAAATTCTTGATCCGTCTCTTGATAGAAATAGCTATCCCCACAATAATAATTGCCTTTTTTGGGCTCTTGGTGAATAGCAATCTCTACCCTGCTATTTTCACTGTTCAATAGAACGCCTCAGCATTATCAGATTGTAATGCTTCCCGCAGTTTACGCAATGCTCGTCGCTGGAGTCGGGAAACATGCATTTGTGATATCCCCAAATGTTCTCCTGTATCCTTTTGACTCATATTCTCAAAGTACGTACATTTCAAAATTTCCTGCTCTCGCTCGGAAAGGATTGGCAGAACCTTCTCTAACAGCATTTGCTGATCAATGTGATCGTACCCTTTATCCTGGTTACCGATTAGGTCTAGGATGGTAACGGTACTGCCATCAGAATCTGCTTCAATCTTTCGATCAACAGAGAGTGCTTTGTAGCTCTTGCCCATTTCCATTGTCTCTAGGACATCCTCTTCTGACACTTCTAAGTAATCAGCAATCTCAACAATGGATGGGGAACGCTGTAATTCTGTTGTCAGGTCCTCGGAAGCCTTCTTAATCTTTGGCCCTAATTCTTTAATACGACGGGGAACGTGTACACTCCACGTTTTATCTCGGATAAAGCGTTTAATTTCTCCAATGATAGTAGGTATCGCAAAGGATTCAAAGGACTTGCCAAAGGATGGGTCATAACGACGAATCGCAGCCAACAATCCTAGCATGCCTACTTGAACAAGATCTTCATGGATAGAGCTATTCTTGGAGTATTTCTTTGCAATGGATTGAACGAGATCCTCGTATTGAAGGACTATTTTCTCTTGGATTTCCTCATCTTCCGGATTTTCCTGAAGATGGCGAATCCATTCATAGACCTCCCCTTCCCGTCTATTGTGTGGTTGAGATTTGGTCGTCATTGAGCCCCACCCCATTTTGTTGGAGATATTTCGTCATTAATACAATTACGCCGTATTTATTATTAATTTCCACTTTATCCATTAGGGCATCGATTAGGAACAGTCCAAAACCACCTTCCCTTAACTCTTCAATAGAGTCTTCTTCTTTATAAGGGCCGATATCTTCTTTTACTTGATTTAAATCAAAACTTCCGCCATGATCTGCAACCATTACTTCCAAACGGTTCTCGTACACACCAAAGCCGATGGTGATCTCGCCTTCACCCGTTTCATTATAAGCGTGCTTTACCCCGTTCGTAATAGCTTCAGATATAGCAACCTTCAGGTCTTCTATATCCTCATAATTAAATCCCATGCGATTAGCAATACCGGAGATAGAAAGACGGACAACGCCGACATACTCTGGCTTCGCAGGTACTTTTACTTCAATAAAATCAAATGATTCTGTCATTACAATCCACCTCGTACTGTAGAATCAGTATCTATATTGATTATTTCCGTTAACCCTGTAATCTTGAATAATCGGTACACACGCTCTTGCGGGTTAATTAAAGTAAGTTGACTTCCGTATTCTTTCGTAGATTTTAACGCACTAATAAAAACACCTAAGCCTGTACTGTCCATATAGGTTACAGATTGAAGATCAACTACAACCTCCGCCTCACTGCTTTGCGTTAAAGGTAGGATGGACTCCTTTAGTTTAGGTGCTGTATAAGCATCAATTTCACCTGAAAGTGATACATGCTGTATATGCTCACGCTCTTGAATATCGATATTTAAGTTCATGACTCATTAGCCTCCCGCTCTTATAGTGTATGCATCATATGACAATACCCATATACTATTTAACCTAAACGTTCCGCCTCAAAATAATCATGGTAAAGTCATCTCGTAATTGAAAATCCTGCAACCGTTCAAAATGGTGATATACCTGCTCAGTAATGTCCTGGGCAGGGAGATGTTTGTATTGGGCTATGACGTCCGAGATTTCTTCTCGTTCAATAAATCGATCCCCCGTCCGGCACTCCGTTACTCCATCTGTTAATAAAATAACCATATCTCCAGGATTCATGTGCTGGGTATATTGGGTATAAGTGACACTTCTGTCTACCCCTAACACAAGCCCCTCTGCTTCTATATCATAGAAGGTATCCTCCTCAGCAGAGTAGTAAAAGCCTGGTTCGTGTCCAGCGGAAGAATAATTAAAATCATTCGTATCCGTATCATACAGGCCGTAAAACATCGTAACGAACATGCTCGGGTCGACGTTACGCTCCACCACCCGGTTCATACCTTCCAAAATTAACTTTGGATCCATACGGTTGTCTGGAAAACTATCCATAGAATATTTGATCATAGACATACATAAAGCAGCAGGAACACCTTTACCGATAACATCTGCCACCGCGATTCCAAGTGATCCTTCTCCATCTTTGACAAAGTGGTAATAGTCCCCGTTCATTTGTTTAGCAGGGGTGCTGATTGCCCCAATATCTACCCCGTCCATTTCGGGCTTTGTAGTCGATAATAACGTTTGCTGCATATTAGCCGCTACGGATATCTCTGACTGAAGTTCTAGCTGTTTCTCACGTAAGGCTTGATATTCTTGGTAAGCTAATCCATACGATATCATCGTCTCTAGCAAGAAATTCATGGAGTTGTTGACGTTCTCCGGTAAATTGGGATACAACTCCATTAGCGCTTGAATGTGTACATCTATAATTACATCTGGTGATATATTTTGTTGAATAGAATGTTTACTAAATTGCTCCGCTCTATATAAAGCTTGCTCATCTTGTGATTCTATATATTGTTTTAGTAAGTCCTTGTAGCTTTCCAAATCAAGCTTCAACGTACTCATAGTTTATTTCCCCCTTTAACGGAGCCATTTCACTACGTTAACTTCAGTCCCTTCTCCGTACTTGGAAATCACATCAAATTCGTCCATTAACCGTTTAACGCCGGGAAGACCTGCTCCTAGTCCACCTGATGTGGAGAAACCATCCTCCATTACTTGAGTGACATCACGTATTCCTGGCCCCTCATCAATAGCAATAATGCGCAGTCCCTTTTCATTCAAATTCTCTATTACTTCAAAACAGACTTTCCCAGTTCCAGCATACAAATATATATTCCTTGCCAATTCGGAAATGGCGGTAGCTATTCGAGCCTGATCAACTGTGCCAAACCCGATTTTCTTGGAAATATCCCGCCCTAATTGACGAGCACCAACAATGTCCCATTCCTTTTTAATGTTGACACAGGATTGAAAGTCCATTCACTCAGTCCTCCAATTCCTGTCGAAGTTTAATCAACCCTTGTTCTAAGTCTAGTGCTGTCGGTACATCTTGAAGATGGATACCTAGATCGATTAAAGTCATGGCAACTGCTGGTTGTATGCCGGTAAGAACTACTTTCGCGCCCATTAAATCTGACATGGAAACTACATCGCCTAATACTTTTGCGATAAAGGAATCAATGATTTCTACAGACGTCAAGTCAATGACAACACCTGTAGCGCCACTACCATGTATCTTATTGAGCAAATCTTCCTGAAACTGGATAGCTGTCTGGTCGTCTAAGTCTATTTGGATAGAAATTAGCAAGTAATTATGCAACTTTAAAATCGGTATTCTCATTATTTTCACTCCCTATCCAAGGAATCAACAAGCTCTTCAACGTTCTTCTGGGTTTCATTGATGCCAACGATTTGTCTGTTTGTAATTTCAAGAGCAGACTCAAACCCTTTTTTCAACGTGCTCTTCGTTGGGAACTTACTAAGGTCAATTCCTAAATTCACAATGGTTTGTGCGATTTCCGGACGTATACCAACCAAAATACAAGTAGAGCCAATTAAACGGACAGCCTCTGCTGCCTGGATAATATGATGCGCTACCATCGTATCTACTACTGGAACTCCGGTAATATCAATGAGGACAACCTCTGAGTGGTTTTTTATAACCCCATCGAGAAGGTTCTCCATAATAAGCTTCGCTCGCTCTGTGTCAATCGTACCAATTAGAGGCATGATGGTGATGTTCTCCATGACAGGGATAAGAGGAGCAGATAATTCTTGGAGGGCTACTTTTTGAAGAGAAACGATGTTTTCCCAGCTGCCTGAGTATTCATTAACCAGTTGATTAATAATAGGATCGACCCATTCATCCACCTTGGCTAAAATCTCAGAAAAGTATTCCGTATCCACTTTATTGGACTGGCTTAATATATAATTAATGGTGACTCTGCGAAAAGACTGCATGCCATCCGTCAAATAACTTAGCGGCCACCCAAGGTTAATCAACCGTTCCGCGAATACCTCGATATCATTTGTTAAACCTTGCTTTTCAAGACTAGAGAAAATAACGTTTACGAATTCTCTATTAGTACTTTCGAAAAGCTCGTCCGAAATAGTGGAGGTGTAATCGTGTTTTCGATTTTTTTCTACCTCGTCTAACCACATACCTACAATTTCATTACTATTGTTTAGAACTATTTCTTTTAAACTGGCCTCCATACGGATTCCCCCCTTATTTTCTATTTGGAAAAATGATTATGTCTATTTTCACATGATTCATCATCCGACGCAAACACACATGCGCTATATTTATAAAATAAAATTCTACCTAATACTCTATCACCAACTAGGGCAAACAGCCAATGAAATGACATCCACATTTGGTAACAAAAATTTATATAGTACCAGCGTCTCTCGAACACTATACATCTTAATATGTTTATTATCTCAAATAAAAAGGTATTTGGAAAATAAATAAAAAATATTATCCTCTAATCGAGAAGATGGTTAAAAAACCCATCTTTTCGACAGATCGAACAAACGATATTCCATAATAAGACAGGGGACACGACCTGTACAGACCGCTTTAGGATCAGAGTAGTGTACCTAACATTGAAATGCGAACACAAAAAAAGAAAGCTACTCTTTCTTGAGTAGCTTTACTTCTAGAAGTCGACAAGTCCAAGGCTAATTTGGAGTGCTTCGTCCACTCTCCCCATCATGGTTTCATCCAGATGAGTAATTTTGTCCGTAAGCCGTTGTTTATCGATTGTTCTTATTTGTTCCAGCAAAATAACTGAATCTCTTTCAAATCCGTACTTTTCTGCATCGATTTCTACATGGGTCGGTAATTTTGCTTTTTGTATTTGCGCTGTTATGGCGGCTACAATAACTGTGGGACTGAAACGGTTTCCGATGTTGTTTTGCAAAATTAAAACAGGGCGAACGCCTCCCTGCTCAGAACCAACCACAGGTGAGAGATCAGCGAAGTAGACGTCGCCTCTTTTGACGATCAAGCTTTACACCCCGCTCACTAAGCGTTCGCAGGTGTTTTCTGCCTCCTCTTCAGCCTGAAAAGCTTCTGAAGCAAGGTTTAGGTTAATTTTAGCCATTTCCATATAACCCTGGCGCATGGATTCTCTGATTTGACGTTTCTTGCGTTCTCGCAAATACATTTTCGTAGCTTCATAAATAAAGTTGCTTCGGTCGCTATTCTCAAGCTCTACGACACCATCAAGCTCATTTAATAATTGCTGTGGCAATTTAATTACAATCTCTTGTGAACTTTCGGACACAAAAATGCACCTCCACCATCAACTAGACACCATTGATCGATTAAGTCTAAACCAATAATACCACTGATACCCTGTGTTTGCAAAGCCTTCTCAGAAGATTTTATTACAAATTACGCTTTTTTCTGTCAAATTCAGGTGCTTTCTTTTGGGAGAGCTCCATTTGTTTATATCTGTTATCATTTGTAAAATGCCAGGAAAATATGAGCCTCGATACATCCAGCCTGCCTCACCTACAAGCCTTTTCTATCTATGGGTTATGATTTAAAGATAAGAGCGTTTCGAACCTCTGTCGTTTCCTCCTGCTCCAAGTACATTCTTGGAACTCTACTGCTAATCAAACAGGGAACTTCATAATTGATAGTATCGACATAATCAGCAACTTCATCCATTGAAATTTCCGAGTCCCGCTGCTTACCGATCAGCGTTACCTGCGTCCCAACAGGATACGACTGATCAAGCTTCACCATACATTGGTCCATACATATCTTCCCTACGATCGGCTGTCGTTTTCCATCGACAAGAACCTCCAGCCCTTGCAACTTGCGAATCCATCCGTCAGCATACCCTACGGGCAGTGTCCCAATCCATTCAGGACCTTCCGTAGTATAAACAGCTCCATAGCTAATGGATTCTCCTTTCGGAAGCTCTTTCACATGAACTAGCGTGGTATGCAATGAAAAAGAAGGATAGAGAGGGATTGGGTTTATCTCTTTCACATCGTGTGAAGGGTATAACCCATACATGCCTATGCCGAAACGAACCATATGATGCATCTTTTCCGGGAATCGCATACTCGCTGCACTATTACCGGTATGAATGTGAACAGGGTGCGGCCACCGCTTCGCAAAGGACGCGAGAAGCTCTTCCAGCCGCGCTTGCTGTGTTTGAAAATAGCTAGTATCCTCTTCATCAGCTGTTGCATAATGAGTAAACACTCCGTCTAATTGAAAGGACTGCTCATCCCATGCCTCCAACACCGATTGTAATTCCTCTTCTGTACGAATACCGATTCTGCCCATTCCTGTATCAAGCTTTACATGCAAAGAAAGCTTTCCATCAAAGGTTTGTTGCTTCGCCGTTTCCAGCCATTCTTTTTGAAACACCGTCAAGGAAATATTCTGTTCCGCAGCAACGGCTGCATCCGTCGGTCTAACCCACCCCATTACAAGAATAGGAACCGTGAAGCCAGCCTCCCTTAAGCGCAACGCTTCATCCAACAAGGCAACAGCAAGCGCATCAGCCCCCGCCTCCAAAGCCGCTTGAGCCACTTGTATATCTCCATGTCCATAAGCGTTTGCTTTAACCACTGCATATATACCCGTTTTCCCTGTTAAATGTTTCTTCAATTCCCTGATGTTAGCTCGAATAGCATCCAGCCTAACCTCAACCCAGGAATCCCGATAATACGTATCAAAAACCACACCAATCCCCCGCCTTACAAATATGATACCTACTATTATTCAACCTCCAACAAACCATGTCAACAAAGAAAAGCGGAGGTGCCCGTTTAGCGACGTATGAGCTGGACGCTCCCGCATGAGATAAAGGAAACACAACGAACGCAGTGAGTTGATGTTGACTTATCGCAAGAAGGGAGAGGAAGCTCACTAGTCGCTGGGCACCACAGCTGGACAAAGAAAAGCGGCGGCGACTGCTCAGGGGCGTATGGACTGGACGGCTTCGCATGAGATAAAGGAAACACGATGAGTGTAACTAATCGATGTTGACTTATCGCAAGAAGAAGCAGGAAGTCCACTAGCCCCTAGGAGCCACAGCTGGATCTCGAAAAGTGAAGGCGACTGCTTATGACGCTAGGAGCTAGGAGCCGGAGCTGGATCCGAAAAGCGGAGGTGCCCGTTTAGCGACGTATGAGCTGGACGCTCCCGCATGAGATAAAGGAAACACAACGAACACAGTGAGTTGATGTTGACTTATCGCAAGAAGGGAGAGGAAGCTCACTAGTCGCTGGGCACCGGAGCTAGACACCCGAAAAGCGAAGGCGACATATGAGCTAAAGCCCCCCTCGTACAAAAGAAAATAAAAGCAGACCACTAATCGTTTATTGTGAGTCTGCTTCATCGATGGAGCTATTTTTATTTAACGGCGGTTCCTTGGACAGATTGGGCAATCTCAATCATCTCTTCTTTTGTTAGCTCATCGCTAGCCAGAATAAATTCAGTCCCGCCCTGAGCCCACTCTAACGTAGAACTAGATAGTGCCCCTACTGTGAATCCTAAGTTAACTGGCTCTCCAGCACTTGCCATCGGCACAGTGGCGCTGGTTGGCTTTGTTTCGTAGAATTCCTGAATTAATGTGTAGGATTTATCCCCTTTATACGTCAGAACTACTCGTTTGCCGTTCTCTGTGTCTACTTCCTTCTTCTCTTCTAACTCGGCGTTTCCAATGACGCTTTCTGGGTACACGACGCTAAAGGTAGCATCTGACTGCTGCGCCATGACCGGTATCCCCAAAGCTCCACTAGTCATATTCTTTTCTGTCGTGAAGGCATCGTCACTAAATTTAGGGTCCACCTCAAAGGACGTGAATTGCACCTCCACTACCGGTTTACGATCTTTGTCTAATACCTTTACCATTACTGGTTTTAAATCTTTTTTATCAAAGTAAATTTCTTGGTACGGTAGGTTTTTACTATTTTGATAGTTAGTCTTTGTTTCGAATTGATAATAGTTGTCGGTTATTGTGAAGCTTGCATCCTGGTCTTTCTTCACATCATTGACGAGCGATCCGTACAAATATGGCTGACTGCTATTATCCGGCCACTCACTCTGGAACTTAAAGCTTTTATTTAACGCAGGCGTTAACACATACACACCGTCTTCGTTACGAAGAATAATTTGGCTGCCTTTTTGATCTTTTTCATTATTTAAAAGAACTCGGTAATAATCCTTCTTCTTATGCCAAACTTCGATGTTGTATTTCTGAGCGTCTTCCCCTGTTTTTAAGCTCATAGTGGCCTGCGCTTTATAGCCGCTCATTTGTTCCATGTTCTTCTCTAACGATTTGAGGACATCTTCTTTGGATTTCTCGCCACAAGCTGCCAGTACAAGAATTAACGATGCGACAAGGAAAAGCCACAATTTTTTCTTCATGCTCACAACTCCTTTGTCTCGATTCAGAGGACAAAGGGAACGAAAGCACCGCTATGAAAATATGTTACGATACGTAGCTGGAAGGCCATCTATGACGTCACTTGCTAACAAGTCATAGGAGGAATGCTTTTGTTCTATGAGTATATCAGCTGTGTATCCGTGAATCCAAACCCCATTGCAGAGCGCTTCCTCCACTGTCTGAGGCTGCATCAGCATAGAGAGCAGGATACCCGAGAGGACATCTCCAGTACCACCCTTTGCCAATCCAGCATTTCCTGTAGGGTTGATCCATTGATCCCCTTTAGGGTTAGTGATGAGTGTGAAAGCTCCCTTCAGCACCACATATACATCATGCTCTGTTGCAAATGATTGAGCATAGGAGAAAGGACGTTGCAGCAATTCAGGAACGGTTATACCAAGGAGGTGGGCCATTTCACCAGGATGAGGAGTGAGAACGGTTGTACCTTCTCTGTCACTCAAGCTAGGCAGCACTTGCTTCAGAGCATAGAGTCCATCCGCATCGATAAGAAGCGTACCTTCTGTTTGGAGAAGCGCTTCCTTCATAATGGTTGGAGCCTGCTCGTGCCGCCCCATCCCCATACCTATTGCAATACCATCATAGGAAAAATCCAACTCACCAAGACTTCTGATATGGCCATGTTGAGAGGGAAGAGTGTGATAGGTAGCTTCCACTACATTAGCGGCTAGCGCTGTCACATTTTCCTGCACGGTTGCAATGGTAAGGAGGCCCGCTCCTGCTCTTAATGCAGCACGCGATGTCATGGCAATAGATCCGGGCATGGCAACCGCTCCACCAATCACGAGCCCCTTACCGTGGGTCCCTTTGTGGGAAAAGGAGCTCCGACTCGGTAAGGTTCGTACCACATCCCGTCTGCCCCACACCTTCTTCTGGTTTTCTCCTGATTGAATGACATTGGAGGGTAACCCAATATCGACTGTTGTCCAATCTCCATAAAATGCAGCTGTATGCTGAAGGAACGAGGAGACCTTCGGAAACTGAACCACGATGGTTTGGTCGGCTTCAACAGCTTGATGCACTTCATATCCTTCATCTGCAGGAATTCCGCTTGGGAGGTCGACTGATAAAACTTTTCCTTGATACTGATTGATGAGCGTGATGAGGTAATCGTATGGTGGACGGATCGCCCCTTTTATCCCAATTCCAAGCAAGGCATCTATTACGACGTCCTTGTCCTGCAACAGGCTCTCTACATCCTGTCCCTCATACTCCGAAATACTGTAGCCCATATTGAGGAGGACTTCTCTATGAAAAGCAGCATCCCCTCTAATGTCAGATGTTTCAGCACATTGAAGCACCTCTACAGCATACCCGCGCTCTAATAACGTTCTAGCGATGACAAAACCATCTCCACCGTTATTTCCTTTCCCAACTAGTATCATGATGTTATCATTCTCCGCAAGACTGGCTTCCATCTCCCTTGCAATTGCTCTCCCTGCATTCTCCATCAGCATTTTACCTTCTAACCCGACACGCTCCATTGCATATCGGTCCGTATCGTACATTTCTTTTGCGGTGACTACAAACAATTCAGTTCCCTCCTACCCGCACTAAAATATATGAGACAAACTTTGTGTTTATGCAGACTAGCCTGACAAGCGTATTTAGATTTCCACAATTACTTGAGCAATAGCGTGCGATTGACTGTGAGAAATAGATACCCAAATCTTCTCCTCACAGCCTTTTACATCCATCATCGGCTTACCGTGCTCTCCCCTGCTAACAGCAATATCCTGAAAAGAAAAGCAGCTTCCTATCCCTGTGCCCATTGCTTTGCCAAGTGCCTCCTTGGCAGCAAATCTACCCGCAACAAATTCTACTTTCCTATGCATTGATTCTAATGTGTGGTAGAGTTCCAGCTCCGATGCTGTTAAAATTCTATATACAAACCGTTCATTTTTTTCCATTGCACGTAGAATTCGCTTGATTTCTACCATATCAATTCCAATACCTTTTATCACTGACTATCACCTTTTTTCTATATCCTCTTCTGATGTTTACCCATTCCACAAGCTGTTTATAACATGAATACTACGGTTTCATTGTATAATAAATAATGATACCATCGGAAAATTTATTTGAAGGAGAACTGACTATGTTTTTTCGGACTGAATCGTTTCAGCAATTCATTCGCTCCTACCCAATCGTAACGTTCCTGGTAGGGTTACATTTATTTCTTTGGGTGATGATTGACGTTCTGGGGCTACCTTTTTTCTGGCAGCTGGAGCGAATCGGCGTTGGCAGCAACCAGGGAATTGCTAATGGAGAGTACTGGCGCTTAGTTACTCCTATTTTCCTTCATGGAGGCTTTACTCATGCGCTATTCAACTCCTTTTCTCTTGTTTTATTCGGACCTGCACTGGAGCAAATGCTTGGCAGGGCAAAATTTATCACAGCCTATTTAGGTGCTGGCGTCATTGCCAATCTTGGCACTTACGTATTTGGTCCTGACGTGTACCTGCACCTCGGTGCATCTGGTGCTATCTTCGGCCTATTCGGCATCTATTTGTATATGATTTATTTCCGCAAGGACCTTATCGATCAAGCCAATGCACAAGTAGTGTTAACCATAGCTGTCATAGGAGTGATTATGACACTGGCACGATCCAATATTAATATATACGGGCATATGTTTGGATTGCTGGGAGGTGCGGTGCTTGCGCCTATATTGTTACAAAGCGCCAGGCCCTATTCCCCTTATCGCAACGCACAACCGAGAAGAAGGTTAGATGACAATGAAATTGGTTTTGACCCTAACCGTTGGAAGAATAAGAAATTCTCCAATAAAAGCTTCGTCCCCCGTTTACTATGGGGAGCGTTAGTCGTATTGATATTGCTCGGATTAGTCAGCAGACTGCTATAAGCAGAAGAAGCGCCCAGGGTTAGAGGACCCTGGGCGCTTCTTTATATGCTATTGGAAATGTGTCTCCCTGGAGGAGAACAGTCTCCTGTCATAGCTTAGCTATTCTGATTACGTTGGTAGCTTCGTTTACGTCCGCCACCAGATTTCTGGTATTGGCCACCGCCAGATTTTTTACTGTTGTAGCCTTTTGACTTATGGTTACGGTTGTAACCCTTGCCACCATTCTTGCGATCATTGTAGCGTTTTTTGTTTGATTTGTTTTTCTCCGCATGCTTCGTGCTGATTGGAGAAAGAGATGTTAGGTTAACCGGAACGTTCTTACGCTCTTTCGTTAACATCTTCAGTGCAGCAGATACGACTGATACAGAATCGTATTGTTCAATCAACTCACTTGCCTGTGCATGGAATGCATCCAGGTTGTTCGCTTCAAGGGATTCTACAAGCTTATCTACCGCAATCTTCTGTTGACCCTTGTGTGCTTCATCAGGAGATGGGATTTGCAGACGCTTCACCTTCGAGCCAGTCGTTTTCTCAATTAAGTTTAAATGAGACATCTCTCTTGGTGTAATAAATGATACGGCGTACCCATCATTACCAGCACGACCAGTACGTCCAATACGGTGTACATAGCTTTCTGGATCCTGTGGAATATCAAAGTTATACACGTGTGTTACACCAGAAATATCTAGCCCACGCGCTGCAACGTCCGTTGCAACTAGCACTTCTACTCCACCGTTTTTAAACTTCTTCAGAACGTTTTGACGCTTCCCTTGCGTTAAGTCGCCATGAATACCCTCTGCACGGAATCCGCGAGCGGTCAAACCGTCAGCAAGTTCGTCAACACGACGCTTTGTACGTCCAAAGACGATAGCAAGATCTGGTACATGAATGTCCAGCAGACGAGTCAGTGTATCAAATTTCTTTCCTTCATTGACTTCCACGAAGTATTGATCGATACGTTCAACAGTCATTTGCTTCGCTTTTAGACGAACTGTTTCAGGCTTTTTCATCATCTTCGTTGCAATTTCATGAATTTCTTTTGGCATGGTTGCAGAGAAGAGTAATGTCTGACGCTGCAGAGGCAGCTCAGCCAAGATTGCCTTAATATCTTCAATGAAGCCCATGTTTAACATTTCATCCGCTTCATCTAGAACGGCTGTATGAATGTTCGTAAGGTTAATGGTCTTTCTACGAACGTGGTCTAATAGACGACCAGGTGTAGCCACAACAATTTGCGGCTGCTTCTTCAGCTCGCGAATTTGACGACCCATATCGGTACCGCCATATACAGGAAGTACACGAACTCCCTTATATTGTCCGAGCTTATTAAGTTCTGTTGCTACCTGCATGGCAAGCTCACGAGTAGGTGCAATAACGATACCTTGTGTTTTCTTAATGTCCTGATTGATCTTCTCAATCATAGGGATACCGAATGCTGCTGTCTTACCTGTACCTGTTTGAGCCTGTCCAATGACATCTCTTCCGTCCATTGCGATTGGAATGGTCTGTTCCTGAACTGGTGTTGCCTCTTCAAAACCCATTTCTAGAACAGATTTTAAAACTGATTTGGATAAACCTAATGAATTAAATGTTGTCACTTCTATTTTCTACTCCTTTTCGTTTTCTTTGCATTTGAAAGAAAAACACGTAAAAAAAAGCCATCCTCACAGTTGGAAGAGGGCTTTCCGTACGAATGATTTAAATTTATCTTAACACATAACAGCACAAACAGCAATTCACTTCACTTTAAAGTATCCATTCCCTCATATCAGTGATAAAATGAGAAAAAGCTACGATTATGAACGGAGGTGGGATATATTGCCTAAACCACCATTTAATCCATATATTGCTGTTATTATCGGTGTACTTTCTGTATCCACCGCTGCTATATTTGTTAAATTAGCGGATAGCGCCCCTGCTTCTATCATAGCAAATTATCGTTTATTCCTTGCAGTACTCATTATGACCCCATATGTGTTAATTAAAACAAGAAAAGAATTCTTTTCTGTTTCCAAAAGGGATTGGTTACTTTCTATTGTAGCAGGTGTATTTCTGGCATTCCACTTTATCTTGTGGTTTGAATCATTAAACTTCACCTCGGTTGCCAGTTCCGTCGTACTAGTAACCCTTCAGCCCATATTCGCCTTTCTTGGGACCTATTTTTTCTTTAAAGAAAGGTTTACAGCAGGAACGCTCATTAGTATGATTATAGCGATTACAGGTAGTGTGGTTATTAGCTGGGGAGATTTCCAGGTAAGCGGCATGGCCCTTTATGGGGATATTCTAGCCTTACTCGGAGCTATCATGGTCACTGGATACTTCCTCGTTGGACAACATGTTCGGAAGCGACTATCCCTTGTAACTTACACGTTCCTTGTGTATGGTGTCAGTTCCGTGACGCTATTCCTATACAATGTAATGACGAGACAGCCCTTCTCCGGTTACCCGGCTGAGGATTGGATGTACTTCCTTGCGCTAGCTATCATTCCAACTTTCTTCGGACATACATTGTTCAATTGGGCGTTAAAATGGGTAAGTACCTCCACCATATCGATGAGTGTCGTTTTCGAACCGATCGGGGCTTCCATCTTAGCCTACTTTATTCTAGGGGAGGTTATCTCCTGGACTCAGTGGCTGGGCGGTACCATTGTGATATTTGGTCTAAGCTTATTCATCTTTAGTACGTCTCATCAAAAAAAAGTTCGAATTACTCATGAGCCGAATAGGGAATAAAACCTATAACAAGACGATTGATATTCGTCATACTACTATAAAGCAGGTGAAACTATGCATATTCAGTTAATGACTGATGGGGGTTCAGATCTCCCAGCAGCATACCAAGAGCAATACAACGTTACCATAGTGCCCTTAAACATTTACTTTGGTGACCAGCAGTATGTGAGTGGAGTCGACTTAGATATAGCAACCTTTTATCGTAAAATGAAAGAAGAGGACGAGCTCCCTCGTTCTTCAGCACCTAGCCCGCACTCCTTTTATGAAGCCTATAAAGAAGTGGATAAAGACAAGCCGATTGTGATGTTCGCTCTCTCCAAAGAGCTGAGTACAACACACGACAATGCTCTCATCGCAAGAGACATGCTGTTAGAAGAAGAGCCTGACCGAAACATCGTCGTTCTAAATACGAAGACAGCCACGTCCGGAATGTCCCTTCTTATTGATGAAGCAGGAAGACAAATCAAGAACGGCATGACAATCGAACAGCTCATTCCCCATATGGAGGAACGAATCGAAAAGACATCCACCCTCTTCATTCTTCGCACAGTAGAAAATTTAATTAAAGGCGGCCGCCTGGACCGAGTGAAAGGTGCCATCGCAAAGACACTGAACATTAAGCTGTTAATGAAAGCCAGCGAGGAGGGTACGATTGAGGTAGCAGAGAAGGTGCGCGGAAACAAAAAAGCCATGCGCCGCTTCGTCGATCAAATCGGAGAGTACACCCATTCGTTTGAAAATAAAGTGCTCGCCTTATCCTATAGTACTACCGAACAAGCAGCAGCAAAGCTAGTACAAGAAATGAAAGACCGATATGGCTTCCAAGACACCATGTTAATGGAGATGGGACCGCTATGTGCAACGTACGCTGGTGAAGGCGGCTATGTAATGTCCTTCTTCCATGATTAATCAGTTTCTCGTGAATGTCCTGGTAACATTTCCATTATAGAAAAAGCTCCCTTTCCGCTTGTTGGATTGGGAGCTTTTTTTATTGATCTGCTTATATGATTCGAAGAAGCTGCTATGGTATCCTGCTCTCACAAATCAGACTTTTATTATGCATCTTTTATATAGCTAGGCTTTGGTGACAGGAGAGAAAAGATAGCAGCAAGCAATGGAAAGAAAATCATAACAATTAATATCTCCTCATAGCTTCCGTACCAATCAAAAAACAGACCAAATGGTAATGGCCCAAAAGCAGAACCTAATACCATAACGGTTTGCGCAACCCCTTTAATGCTTCCTAAGTACTCTCTTCCAAAATAATTGGGCCAGACAATGCTTAACACAATTCGTTCAAAGCCATTTACGATTCCCCAGACCACGCCATATAAAATAGCCCCTGTCCACGAAGAAACCTCAAGCAGTACGAGTAGTGCCACAATATGCCCAAAGAAGGTTATCGCCAAAACATAGTGAACAGAAATGCGGTCTACTAGATAGCCAACGATAAAGGTAATGGGAAAGCCGACGAACGCCATAATAGACAGCACCGTAGCCGCCAGCCCTGCCGATAAACCATGACCGTCAAAGATGGAAACCAAATGGAACGTTACGCCCGTATTTACGAGAGCAGGTACGCTGACACAGAAAAGGATAAGCCAGAACGCTTTCGTTTTCATCGCTTCGCTTAGCGTCCAGCTTTGTTCTGGGGTTGCTGCATCTGAATTCCCTTCTTCATCATAGAGTGACTGTTTCCTCCCTCCATCCGGCACCTCACCAATATCCCTTGGCTGATTGCGAATAAGGAAGTAAGCTAGCGGGACAAACACAACGAGCAGCAGTCCTCCCCATATGATCCACGTAGTACGCCACCCTGTCTGATGAATGAGCCACGTGTTTAAGGGCGGCAGCAAGGCAGAGCTTACAAATCCTCCAATAGCCATGACGCTTAATGCTCGTCCTCTCTTGGATATAAACCACTGCGGTACAAGCGTGTTAGGTATAAGCGTCAAAGAACCTTGCCCAAAGAGGCGAATCATAAAGAAGCCAAAGAACATCATCACCGTTCCGAGTAGAAAGGCGTTCCAAATACAAGCAAGGGCCAGCATGACTCCTGCTACTGTCATAAGGATACGCTGACCGAACCGATCAACTAGCCGTCCAACAAGAAACAGCATCAGCCCGGCGCACAGCGTAGCTGAGGAATAAATACCAGACACAAGGGAACGGGAGTAATCAAAATCTCTTATGTAATAATCAATAAAAATGGAAATGGAATAGGTCTGACCAGGTCCTGAGAAAAACATACCGAGACCTGCAATAAAAACAACGACCCACCCATAGTAAAACGGTGTTTGAAAAGGTGGCTGTCCTTTTTGCTTTCCTTCCATACCACCCTGCCTCCTCCCTTTTTCATTCCTTCTACATGCAGCACTATACCATGTTGAGGAATTAATTTCCTACAAGCATATACCTTAAGCTATTAACTAGCAACCATCAGCAATGCGGGAGTTTTCCGAGCCTTATCTTCCTCTCTATCGCGTACCGAACCCGCACCACTCTAAATATACAGATGAAATAACAGGGATCCACCTTTTTTTATAGCACATCCTACATATTCGAGAGTTGAGAACGAATAAAAAAGTCCACTCAAGGGTAAGGAAAATAAGATAAGCCTTTGAGGCAAAAAAGTGGAGGGATCAATCATGCAAAGAATGAACCGCGGCATTTTAACCGCCTTGTCCGCAATCGGAATAGCGCAAGGACTAAAAATACTTACTCACAAACGATTGACCGGTAAATGGGATTGGAAGCAAATCGGCACGACAGGTGGAATGCCAAGCTCTCATTCCGCCGGAGTATCAGCCCTGGCAACCTATATAGCCTCTAACCGAGGCAGTCGCCATACCGAAACAGCCCTCGCCACTGTATTTGGCGTTATAGTGATGTATGATGCACAAGGAATAAGACGCCACACAGGCGAAATCGCCCAACTCGTCAACGATTTAGAAGATAGCGTAGCACAAATATCAGGCGACTTTCCAAGCTTCGAATTTGTAGAACGTGACAAAGAACTGAAGGAACTACTAGGACACCAACCAGTAGAAGTAGTAGGCGGCGCCCTCCTAGGCAGCGCCCTAGGCTACGCCTCCGCCAAATATGAAAATAGATAAAGAAAAGCACAGGCGACTGCTTAGTCCCGTACGCATAAGCAAGAGATTCGTAAGAGGCAACAAGCCTCTGAAGAAGCTATTGCTTATGACGCTAGGGACTAGGAGCCGGAGCTAGATCCTAAATGAAAAGCACAGGCGCCCTGCTAACCCCCCACAGGCTTAAGACGAGCCTCTATGTGGCTGCATTTGCCACAAAGAGGATTGGCTTAAGACCCCGAGGGGGTGGGCGCCGGAGCTGGATCATAAAGAAAAGCGCAGGCGACTGCTTAGTCCCGTACGCATAAGCAAGAGATTCGTAAGAGGCAACAAGCCTCTGAAGAAGCTATTGCTTATGACGCTAGGGATTAGGAGCCGGAGCTAGAACATAAATGAAAAGCACAGGCGCCCTGCTAACCCCCGACAGGCAACAAAACACAGGCCCGTCCTAGATCAGCTCTAAAAAAAGGGGCATTTCCTTTGTGAATGCTCCCCTTTCCTTCCCTTAAACCAATACGCTTTCCTGTTATCCAATGCCCTTCATAAAAGAGCCTATTCCTTTGACAAGGGGCGAGAATTGATTCGCCGTGTTTGCAACCTGGCCCATGGTATTTAACATTTTATCCAGGTCGAGCTGTCCGTTTTTGTCCATAAAATATTGCATAATCCCTTTTTGCTGCTGTTGTTGAAGTGGTGGCATATTTTGCTGGGCGGATACGTATGGATTCCATTGTGTTGGTTGTGGCGGCTTCTGAAACTGTTCATACGGTGTTTGGAATGCGGGTGGGTGATATGCTTCCTCTACAGGGGGAGTGCCACTTTGATTAATCATAGGAAACCCTTGCTGAGGCATATAATAAGGTTGGGCTTGGTGTGCCATTTGGTAGGGCATAGGCTCTGGTAAAGGTCCGTAAGCTCGAACAGGAATCGGCCTTCTTCTGCAATAAGATGGATGACTTCTCGGTAACATTGGTATTCCACCTCCACGTATGCTATCTCACCTATAGCCTATGATATGAGCGCCTAAATGGTGTTCCACTTTTGTAAAGGGCAGGAAAAAATGATAGATGGGAAGAGCTGCGAGCAATCACCTGACCCTACACGGTAGGCATTGCCTTAAAGAGGGAATAAGAGAATATTTTAAAAGAAATGGAACATAAAAAAGGGAGTTATCCTACCTCATAGGACAACTCCTCGCTATGTGTTACGTATCGCTTGTTGATGAGTGGAATGATACATTTCATCTACACCCAGCTTCTTCTTTAGTTGACGTTTTTGAAATCCGAGGATTTTTTGATCTCCAATAAATGTCGCAGGGGCTCCATATACTCCTTGCTGCTTCATTTCCTGATAATACTCTTTACTTCTGCTTATATTCTTTTCCTCGTATTGAACTCCTGATTCCTCGAGAAATTCCAGCACGTTGGAGCAATGCCGACAACCGTCACTCGTGTACACCACTACATTTTGCCTAGTCATAGGTGGCCTCCTTCACGCAATATTAGTACCATCGCTATATATTTATAACAGGAATGCGTATCGATACATGTTGCATACCCTCATTCTAACAAGGATAAACTACCCCTTTATATGAAATTGGTACTAAAAATTCAAACCAAAACCCGGTTACATAACCAGGTTCTGGATGACACAGTTTCTTATTTATAATTGTTCGATAGGCTGATCACCGCTTATTACATCAAAGGACTTACCTACTAAGTGGTCAGCAGTCAGTGCATGCACGATAGCTGATGCTACGTCTTCCCGCGGGATTGTATCCATACTGCTAATATGCTCTGCTGCGTACACTTTCCCGGTTCCTTCTTCATCAATTAATCCACCGGGACGTACAATGGTATAGGATAGGTTTGTGCTTCTTAGGTATTGGTCAGCTCTGCCTTTAGCATATAAATAATGCTTCAAGGCTTGCGGTCCTATTTCAGGTCTATCAGCGGCAATAGTGCTTAGCATTACGAAGCGTTTGACACCAAATTCCTGTGCCAGCTCCATGGATCGAATGGCTGCTTCCTGATCGATTAAAATCGTCTTATCAGCACCCGTGTGTGGGCCTGATCCTGCCGCAAAAATTACCCCATCTATATGGTAGAAGGCATGACGGAAATCTTGTTCCAAGTCCCCAAGCACCGTTTTTACTCCTCGTTCTTCAAAATATGGAACCTGATCTGGGTCTCGAACCATAGCGACAGGAGTGTGGTCGTTCTCTTGCAGTTTATCTACAATATGTTTGCCAACTTGGCCATTTGCACCAATTACTAGTACGTTCACTGTAATTACCTCCTTACTATATTTCCCTTTTCATAGTTCCCTTCACCGGGAAAGAATAAACAAAGTTTCTTCACAGTATTAGGAAGGATTTCCCTTATATAATAGCGAAAGGTTATCGTTACATTACAATATCGGGAGGGATTTGGTATGAAAAACGTGTACTTCTTTACTGGTTTTCCGGGCTTTCTGACTAGCTATCTGCTAAAGGAAATAATTGAGCAGGGGTTACCCGTAGAAAAAATCTACCTTCTTACTCTGCCTTCTATGAAGGAAGAGAGTGAACAAAGGATAAAGGAATTAGCTGACTCCCTCCATTTCCCTTTAGAAAGGTTCGAGCTAGTACAGGGGGACATTACGAAAAAGCAATTAGATTTAGATCCCACTACTTCTCATAAACTATTATCAAGCATCACACATGCTTTTCATCTTGCAGCCATATATGATTTATCTGTCCCCCTGAAGCCTGCCTACCAAGTAAATGTAAAGGGAACGCAATGTGTAAACGATTGGCTTTTACAAGCAGAGCAGCTGAAGCACTATGTGTACTTTAGCACTGCCTATGTATCGGGCAAGAGAACCGGCACTATTTACGAGAATGAATTAACGCATGAGTTTGGCTTCAAGAATTACTACGAAGCTACGAAATATGAGGCCGAGAAACTTGTCTACCATCAATTCGGAAGCCTACCGATTACTATCCTCCGGCCTGGTATTGTCGTTGGCCACTCCAAAACCGGGGAGACCGCTAAGTTTGATGGACCATACTTTCTCCTCCATCTGTTCGACCGCCTTAAATTCTTAGGGTCTATCCCCTATTTTGGAAAAGGAGATGTAGAGGCTAATTTTGTTCCTGTAGATTATGTCGTCCAATCCACTGTACACTTAGCTCATACAGAAGAGGCGATTGGCAAGACCTTTCACCTGACTGACCCAGACCCATACAAATCAAAGGATGTGTACCGAATGTTAATGGAAGCGTATCTGGGGCAATCCCCAAGCTATACCATCCCTATCCGGTCAGCTCAATTGTCGTTGAATATGATGCCGATCCGCAGATGGTTACATATTCCCAAGCAGACATTGCCATATTTCGCTCATGATTGTCATTATGATACTACTAACGCTGACAAACTATTGAGTCAGCAGCAGATTCAATGCCCGGACTTCCAACAGGTCATCCCCTCCATGATCCAATTTTATCAGGAGCATAAGCATGATCTGGCCAAACAAATACATGTGAGCTAATGAAAACAGCCTGGAGGGTTCCAGGCTGTTTACTTCCCTTATGTTAACCACTGCTCATACAAAGATTCCAGTTCATGTTCCAGCTCATCTATCTCTCGTTGTGCCTCCATTAATTCCTCTACCGTCTCCAGACTCTCCATTTCCTTTTGCCTCTTTTCTCTTTCCGCTTCCAGCTGTTCAATCCTAGCCTCCCACCCTGCTTCCTGCTGTTTTTCAGGCTGCACTTTTTTATCTGTAGGCTTCCTATCCTTTGGAGGGTCCTCGACAGCATAAAATCCTTCCACCTTATGCTTTGTCTCCTCATACGATCCAGGGAAGCGATGCAGTTCCCCGTTTACGATATATGCTGTTTCTGCAAAACACGTGTTCAGGAAATATCGGTCGTGGGACACACATAGAATGGTGCCGTTGAATTGCTTCAATGCATCCTCTAATACTTCTTGAGATTCTATGTCCAAATGGTTGGTCGGTTCATCCAGGATCAACACATTTACTTCCTGATACATAAAAACAGCAAGCTTCAGCCTCATCCGTTCCCCACCGCTTAACTGGTGGATTTTTCGAAAGACAGCATATCCGTAGAACATGAAGGCTGCTAGAATCCGTCTTGCCTGTCCTTCTGTAACGATCACCTGCTCTCTGAAATAGTCAATGACACGCAATCCAGGGTCCACTTCCTGTAGTGCTTCCTGGGGCAAATAACCAACCTTCAATTGAGTTCCACGCTTCAAGCTGCCTCTTGTCGGCTCGTCTTGCTGCAAAAGCAGCTGCAGCAAAGTACTCTTCCCCGCTCCATTCTTCCCGACGATAGCTATCCGATTCTGGTACTGTACATGAAGGGTCACATCTCTTAAGATCACCTTGTCCTCATAGCGTTTTTCCACGTTCTCCGCTAAAAAAACATCGTTTCCACTTCGCTTTTCCCCGCCTAAAGAGAGTCCCATTTGCTTTACATCCAATAATGGCTTTTCCATCTTCTCCATTTTTTCTAAGGCCTTCTCCATGCTTTTGGCTTTGCGGAACAGTTTCTCGCTTGGGGGATTGGCTTCATTTGCCCATTGTCTTAACCGTTTAATAGCCTCCTTCATTTTCTTTATTTTCTTCTGCTGTTCTTTATATTCCTTGAATTCTGCTAGCAGCTTTTCTTCCTTCTGTTTTACATAGGAGCTATAGTTCCCATTATATATTTCTATTTCACCTTGCTCTAAATCGGCGATTCTAGATGCCGTTTGGTCCAAAAAGTGGCGATCATGAGAGATGATACATACTGCCCCTGCATATTGGTTAATGTAGTCCTCCAGCCATTCTATCGCATCAATATCGAGGTGGTTGGTCGGTTCATCTAATAGCAGAAGATCAGGCTCCTCCAGCAGAATACGTGCCAGTCCTGCCTTCGTTCTTTCTCCACCACTTAATTGATCAAACGTTTGATCAAGATGCTTATGGATGTTCAATCCTCTAGCTACCTTCTCTACATTCGATTCCATTTCATATCCACCTAATCGGTGGAATGCTTCTTGCTTTTCTCCATATAGCTTAATCGCTCGTTCCATCGTGTTTGGATCCTGCATTTGCTCTTCTAATGCCGCCATCTCTTCTTGAAGTGACCGCAATATAGCAAAGCTATTAAATAAATACTGGGAAACCGTTCCGTCTTCTTCTGCTGGCAGCTGAGCTAAGTAGCCAATGGTGGTATCCTTTTTTACGAAGCGTTGTCCTTCCTCCATTGATTCCAGCCCTGTTATCAATTTCACGATAGTAGATTTTCCACTTCCATTACGACCAACGAGACCTAATTTATCCTGTGGGAGAATATCCAGATGAAGCCCTTCAAACAGGACATCTCCTCCATACATTTTTTTAATATCCTTTAGAGTGACTAGCATTTCAATTTCCTCCAACTCATATTCGTTATTATTGTTTATAAATGGCATTAAAAAAAGGCACAGAGATACTTTCTATCTCTGTGCCTGCACAAGAACTACTGGGAGAAGGACGCCTATGGACAGCAGTCTCTTAATTAAGAACTACTGAAAAAACACCACACATAAGAATGGTGTGGTGTGCCCTGCCTTCTCCGCAGTACTGTATTAGATAGATGAGTTATCCCACACATGGTTACTGATTCAGTTGCTGAAAAAAGGACATACGTGTCCCGTCGGCAACAAAATCATGCGTTTGCACACGATTAACATATAAGGACTGACGATCAATCATGTGCATTTCCATGTGTAGCATACTTCATCCACCTCCTTCGTTTACAAGTAAGTCTATCGTATCATGATGAAAGCGCAATCACAAGCTGCTATTTTTCCAGCTGATCCGCATAGGTTCCCAGCTGTTTCAAGAGAGGAATCAATTCAGACTTTTCCTCCTCTGTTAAACCGCCTGTTATTTCCTCAATGCGTTTCCAATGGTCTGGGAAAATATTATGCAGAAGATCGCGTCCTTCTTCGGTAATAGAAGCATAGGTAATTCGCCGATCCTTTGCACACGGCTTTCGTTCCAAGAGCCCTTTCTTCTCCAGCTTGTCTACTACATAAGTAATACTTCCGCTTGCTAATAAAATTTGATCCCCGATTTTCTGTAGAGCTTGGTCCCCTTTATGATAGAGAACTTCAAGCACCCCAAATTCTGTCGGGTTTAATCCTTTAGCACGTACATCTTCTTCTACTCGATCTGCTATGGCTCTATATGCTTTCGATAATACAACAAATAATTTAAGAGATGGATCTTGTTTTTTCTGGCGATATTGTTGTTCTTGATCCATAATACTCAGCCTTTCTATATAGGAACTGTCAGCTTATTAAATCTACTGCTTATCCTTTTAATTATGCCATATAAATCCTATAATCGCTAGGATATTCCATTGCCGCTTCGTGATTCAAATACCCGTAATGATGACGTATAAAGCCACTTTCCTGCAAAAATTGTAAAAAGCGCTTCTTCATCCTGTTATTGGCTTCCTTCTTTGTATGAAGTATATTCTATGGCATAATAAGAAGTACTAAACTAGGAGCATTACAGTAGAAAGCGGTGAGTGAGAACATGGATGATACTGGCGAACGTGTCATTCCCGAACGGATGAAACCTTCTAACGGGATGCTGTTAGAGCACATGGCCCGCTACCAATTTGCACTGCCCTATGTAACAGGACGTGTATTAGACCTATCCTGCGGTGCTGGGTATGGTACTCATATGGTTGCAAAAGGCTGCAAATACGATGTAGAGGAAGTCATTGGGGTTGATATTGATGAGGAAATTATTCAGTATGCAAGAGGCGTCTACCATCACCCTGTTTCCACGTTTATGGTAATGAACGCTGTGGACCCTGAGTTACCAAATAAGCTAGGAACATTTGACACAATCCTAAGTTTTGAAACTTATGAACATATTGCAGAGGAACAACAGCTGCTAGATAATTATTATCGATTGTTAAAGCCCGGTGGAACATTAATAGTATCCACTCCCTTTGGAGAGGGAAGAGGAGTAGAATGTGGCTCCCCGTTCCATGTTCATCAAATTACTAAAGAGGAATTCCTGCAGCTATTCCCTGCCTATACATCGGTTTCGTATTATTATCAGAAGGGTGTGCTGATCGAACCCCCACGCGAGGAAGTTCACTACCCATTAGGTATCGCCGTTTGTCGCAAGTAAAAGCTGAAAAGCTCCAGTCCATTCGGGATTGGAGCTTTCTTTATACCTTATCCTGATGAAATATCATACGGATGTGATTAGGAAGTACAGAAATTTCATCCGGGGTTTTCCGTTCTACTTCACCGTCGGTATCAATCTCCAAATCGTCCTCTGTTTCAATTTTAATGGTTTGTGCTTGTAGGTGGGTTAATTCCTGCATTTTGTCTATGTCTGTTCCAGGCTGATTCATACTTAATAGCTCTCGAAATGTCTTCAATGTGGAGCTTTTTACAATGAGGACATCCAGTTTGCCATCATTTACATAAAGAGACGGGATAGGCACCATTCTTGTCCCTATATAGCTACCATTTAAGACAAGTACCATCACCCCTTGTTCTTCGTGTACCTCCTCGTTGTCAATTGTAATTTTATACTGAAACGGATTCGTATCGTTCATGGATTTCATTGCACTTAAAAAGTAACTAAGCGCCCCGAAGCGGTTTTTTTGATTAGGGTTAATATTTAAGGATGTAGCGGTAACGAGGCCAATTCCCCAGAAATTCAAGAAATATCGCTTTTGGGATTTCCCTATATCCACAGGGGCTTCTTGCCCATTCACGATGGCTTGCGCAGCCTGAGCTAGATTTTGTGGCATTCCGAGCATTCTCGAAAAGTCATTACAGGTTCCTCCCGGCAATACTCCGATTACTGGCCGGTTGTCCATATCCGCGATAGAATTGATGACATCATACATCGTGCCATCGCCTCCTAGTATATACAATACTTCTACTTCCTTTCCGTAGCGCTCACACTTCTCCATTAAATCCTCTTTACTGTTTGTTTGAACAACAGTTAAAGCTTCAACGTCCTGGGACAGAATTGGGACCGTTTGAGACAGCTTTTCTACTAGCTGGCCCTCGCCACCCGCATCTCCATTATAAATAAATGCACCGCTTTGATACTTTGTCACCTTGCTCCCTCCAAGCCAAACATGTTTCTATTACACATTAGTTTCCTTTAGAGCTAGTGATGAAACCTTCCAGGGCATTTGAAATAATCTTTACATTGCTTCCTTTATCCCTTTTTGAACCAACCACCAATTTGCTGGATAGCTGGTCAAGAACCCTAGGATCATCGCTATCTGCATCATTAACCAATACGTTGCTTCTGATGGCATAGGCGGGTTTTGAAATAAAATGAAATGGACGATAGCCATCCAGCCGAACATCCCCACCTCAAAGGCTACAAGCGACAACGTATCTGCTTTAATAGAATCCTTCAAAGCTCCCTTCCACCCTCTTTCTCGGTTCATTGGAAGAATAGCAAATAATTGGAATAATACTCCAAACACATAGGCTGCTGTAAATTCCACAACATAATGGGCCAATAACGTGGAATTAAATAAAGTTAGACCTAAAAAAAACACAATGGGAACCCCGACTGCATCCCCTAGTGTACACCCTGCAGAACAATGACTAGTAGATAGAAACACTTTAGCTCCTTGACCTCTTCTGTCTTCTGCCTGGTTATCCTTTGCTTTTAATTTTCCCCATTTAAAATAGGTCCATAAGGCAACAGGACCTAAAAACCATCCATTAATCGGCCACACGATATTCATTATGGTCATCATCTGAGGATGCTGGATAATATCTACTAATATAATTACAGAGGATAGCGCCCCAACTGCGAGCGATATCCAAGCTATGAATTCAAGTATATCCATCCCTATCACCTCGATACTTATGTCTTCGTAAACCTGTACCCCATACGGGCATATTAATAAACTCCCCCCCTTTCCCTTATACCCATAAGGGATACACACCAAAATTTAAAGGCATACCCCCATGATAAGGAGTATGCCTTTTCCTTGCATTCCAAGCTTATTTCATCTGATATACCATAAAGGTTGCCGCAAAATAGATTAACACGATCAATAACGAAGGGACGACATAATGGAGATTGCTGCGCTTCCTTTTATAATTAATGCTGTAAAGAATGATTAGAATGACGACGATAGAGGAGGCACTTGTTACTAAATTTGCTGGGCTGGCATGGTCAAATAAATTATTCTGCAGGTAAATGGCATCGGTAAAGGACAACAGCATAATATTAAAGGCGTTACTGCCTAATAATGAACTTACTCCCATACTATAGTTACAAAGGGTCAATGCAGTCAGCACACTAACAGCATCAGGCAGCGATGTGCTGGCACCAACAAGGAAGGAACCTATGAAGGATGACCCAAGACCCGTAATGGATGCAATTTCATCGGCAGTTATGGTGAGAATCGACCCGAGGACCATAATAGCAACTGCTGAAGCAATAAACCTCGTCAATACCTGCTTGTAAGTGTATGCACTGTATTTCTCATTTTTCCTTTTGCGCCGCTGCACCTTTTGTTGTGTTCTAGCATTAATCCATTTTACTCCACCGAAATAAAGTAAAACCAAGACGACGGAATTATAGCTAATATGAAATAAGTGCGTAGGCAAGGATAGACTTAAGCCAATCATAACGACGAGTGTCATCCCTATAACGAGATAGATATACAGCTTACTGTTTACATCGGTTCTGCCCATGATTTGATGTCTTCGGAAGACAATGTCCAAAATAGCTAATGCTAATAAGTTAAATAGGTTGCTGCCTAACAAATTTCCAATGGCAAGGTCTGGACTATTTATGGAAATTGCCGTTACGCTAGCTGTCAGTTCGGGTAAGGATATAGCTGCGCCAATAATAATACCCATAAAGGCAGAGGATGTTTTGGTTTTTTCACTTACCCCGTCGCCAAACATAGACAATCGGCTTGCCGTATAATACGTCGCAATGGCTGTAACGATGAATAAGGAAAATACTAGAATATTATACATATATAATCTCCTAACGGAAGTTTTAGACCTTATGTTCCATAACCCTCCGGAAGACCAGCTAAACCATTATTATTATTTTTGCATATTTTGGCTTTGCTGCAGGCCGGTTTTATTGTCCTGTAGCTACACCGAACTGCCCCAAATCGTTTGAGGCACTATCATAATCTGTATTTCGTTACTATTACATCATTATTCCTCCGTCTACATGGAGTACGTGACCGTGTACATAGTCTGACTCTTCAGAAGCTAAAAAGAGGTAAGCATTGGCTATATCTTCGGGCTTCCCAAGTCTTTGCTTCGGAACTTGTGTTAGTAATTGGTCGATCACTTTATCCGGCACTTCCTCTACCATGCTCGTTTCGGTAAATCCTGGTGCTACTGCATTGACATTAATTCCTTTTCTGCCGAGCTCCTTTGCCCAAGTTTTTGTCATCCCTATGACCCCCGCCTTGGATGCGGCATAATTGGTTTGCCCTACGTTGCCATATGTACCAGTCACTGAAGAGGTATTAATTATTTTTCCTTGCTCCTGAGAGGTCATTGTTGCTAACACGGCTTGTGTACAATGGAACACACCCGTCAAATTCACATCTATCACTTGTTGGAACTGCTCTACTGTCATCTTTGACAGCATAGCATCTTGTGTAATCCCTGCATTGTTCACGAGGATATCTATACGCCCGAAATGGTCCATCACTTTCTGAACCATATTCTCTACACTATCTCTTTCTGCAACGTTTACAGTGATAAATATCGAATGATTCGGGTAGTCTTCCTGCAATTCCTGCTTTCGTTTCTCTAAAGCTTCCTCTCTTAGGTCCGCCAGAATGACGAAAGCGCCCTCTTTCAAAAATTTCTTCGCTGCAACAAATCCTATTCCATCTGCGGCACCTGTAATGATGGCCACCTTGTTTTGTAATCGCATATAGATTACTCCTCCCCAGCTTAATATCAGAACTTTCTATCATTTTATCATAAGCCTGTCCCCTTTCCATTTTCAGCAGCTTAAGGGGGACATAAACAAGTTTTTTGCAATTGGCAGCCCTCTCCATCAATAATAGGACTAGATATTAACAAGTAAGGGTGAACAGCGTTGACGATAAAATTAAGTGTACTTGATCAAACTCCCATTCTAGCTGGTGTAAGTCCCCAAGAGGCCTTTCGCCAAACAACTGAATTAGCCAAGCATGTAGATTCTTTAGGATTTCACCGTTATTGGGTATCCGAGCACCATAGCACGGAAAGCCTGGCAGGCTCTGCCCCTGAGATTCTAATCACTCACTTAGCAGCCAATACAAAGCACATTCGAGTTGGGACCGGCGGGATACTGCTCCCCCATTACAGCGCATATAAGGTAGCAGAGGCTTTTCGTGTACTGGAATCACTATATCCTGAGCGTATTGACCTTGGGTTAGGACGCGCACCAGGTGGTATGCCTAACGTAAACCTTGCGTTAAACCGCGGGGAACATCCGCAGGTCGAATATTATCCACAGCAAGTCCAAGAGCTAATGTCCTATCTTCATGGAAAAGACCCGAATAACCTGCATGTCTACGCCACACCAAAGGGAGAAACGGCTCCTCCTATTTGGATGCTTGGTTCTAGCGGGACAAGCGCTCGTTTAGCAGCTGAATTGGGTGTATCCTATTCCTTTGCTCATTTTATCAATGGATATGGCGGTACTCGAGCTATGGAGCGATACAACAATTACTTCCAACCATCAGCCCAGCAAACGCATCCGGAAGGCTTTGTATCGATCTTTGTTGTGTGTGCAGAAACAGAGGAAAAGGCAGAGTATCTCGCTTCCAGCCTAGACCTTGCTATTCTACGCATTGAACAAGGGGGTAATCGGCATGGATTCCCAACTCCTGAAGAAGCGAGTCAGTATGAATATAGTGTTTTTGAACAACAGCGTGTACGGGAAAACAGAGGTAGAATGATTGTCGGCGATCCACAGCAAGTTAAAAAGGAACTCGAAGCATTAGCGAAAGCCTATGACGTGAATGAGGTTATGATTAATACAATCGTAAACCCATTTGAAGAGCGACTACGATCTTATTCGTTAATTGCAGAGGCTTTCCAATAATATCGTCCCTCCCCCCCCCCTTTGGAGAGGGACTATCTTTAGTAAAGGCGGTGACACTATGCTTGCATTCGATCATTTGGTAATTCTCACACCTTCCCTACAATGGTTATTAGAGAACGGAACGCTGACGCTTACAAAAGGAGACACCATAAAAACCCATTTTGATACGATTTCTCTTTAGACGCTAGTTCCTGCTAGCGTCTTTTTTTAACCGTAATTCCCTAAACAAATTACGCATCTTCTCTACAACAATAATGAAATTAAGCCGATATAGGAAAAGTCAGACATCCAACAAGGGGGAAGAAACATGAGAAAATCACTGCTATGGGGGTTACTGGCTGTTATGACTATGCTGCTTGCCGCATGTGGTTCTGCTTCTGGTCAGGCAGAAAGCCTCAAAGAGCAAACAAGTATTGGCTTGGTCGTAACAGAAAGCGGCTTAGGAGACGATTCCTTTAGTGACTCAGCCATTAGAGGACTGGAGCGGGCTCGAGATGAATTAGGCATTTTATTCGATTATCGGGAACCAGAGCCTGAGGATTTAGCCGCAAGTATCGATGCATTGGTACAGAACCAGCATGAACTAATTGTCGGTCTAGGTTTTAATGCGCAACAGCCCATTGAGGAAATGGCTTCTAAATATCCTGAACAACAGTTCATTCTAGTCGATGGAGTGTCAGAGAAAAAGAATGTTACCTCCATTACATTTAAAGAAAATGAAGGAAGTTACTTAATTGGACTTATCGCCGGGATGAGAACAAAGAGCAATACGGTCGGTTTTATCGGCGGTCAAAAGGTACCATTAATTGAGAACTTTGAGAAAGGGTTCACATCAGGTGTAAAAGAGGTAAACCCAGACGCCGAAGTATTAGTGGACTACATAGACACCTTTAGCGACGACAAAAAAGGAGCAGCCACAGCACAAAAGCAAATCAAGGACGGTGCAGACTTTATATTCCCAACCGCTGGATTTGCTGGTGTGGGTGCCCTCAAAAAGGCTCAAGAGAAAGGCATATATGCTTTTGGCGTAGATAGCGATCAATTCTATATCGCAGAAGAAGCAGTGGTAACCTCTATGCTGAAGCGAGTCGATACAGCACTATTTGATATGGCAAAACAGCTAGATGAAGAGCAGCCTTTTACTGGCGAGCATATTGAACTTGGCTTACAAGAAAACGGTGTGGGGCTTGCTCCTATTCGCGTGATTACTTTAACTGCTGAGCAGCAGGACAGACTCGATCAAGCAAGCGGAAAGGGGAATAACGAATGACGATACGAAAGATAATCTTACTTATGTCCTCCGTACCCCTTGTCCTCAGCATACTTCTCATTGGGTTCATCGTTGCCCAAATGATTGGAATACAACAGTCATCCAGTAACGACGTACAGCTTCTGTTAAAAGGAAAGGAGCTAAATGGGGACATTATTACGACTAAGCAAACACTAGCTAATTATGCCACCAACCCTTCCGAACTTAACAAAGAGGAAGCTCTCATCCAGATAGAAGAGATTAACAAATCCATTGAAGCGCTAGAGGGCGAAGTTCAGACTGAGGAGCAATCAGCATGGCTCGCCAGCACCAAAGAGAAATATCAGAACATAAGATCAGAAGCAACGCAATCTTTCACTGTTATGGATACAACAGAAATAAAGAGACAGGCAGCGAGAACATCAGGCATTCTAAACGATGTCCACATGTTCAACCTATCTGCACAGAACTGGTATGATGCCAAAATGGCACAGCAACGAAATCACATTGAACGTTTAGTGCTGATTACTTCCATTGCAAGTCTCGTCTTAATCGTACTATCCGTCCTCTCCTCGTGGAGGTTATCAATCCGAACCGCCGTACCGCTACGGGAGCTTGCGACTAAGGCCAATCAAGTAGCGAATGGCGATCTGACAGTCGAAATAACCCAAACAAAGAAAGAATCGAAGAATGAGATTGTGCAGCTATCTCATGCCTTTCAGCATATGGTTCACAATTTGAAGGATACCATTTATTCCATAGAAACAATGGGCAAGGAAGTACATCAGTTCAGTACCGAGCTTTCACAGGAAATGAATGTTCTAACGGAAAGTACTCGCCAGGTGGCATCGTCTACTGATGAGATGGCGCAGGGAAGCCAATCTATTTCCTCTGATGTTCAGGAGGCTACTACAACAATTGATGACATGCATGCCAGCTTCCAAACAAACCTGGAGGATAGTAAGCAATCCCACTCTCAAAGTAATCTTGCCCTCCAATCTGTTGAGGAAGGCCAGCGCTCTATGCAGCAGCAGCGATCCATTCTAGATAAAAGCACTGCTTCAACTAAATCCATTTCTACTTCCGTCCACCATTTTGTAGAATATACAGACGAAATTGAAAACACTGCCCAGCTCGTTAACAACATAGCAGAACAGACCAATCTTCTTGCACTAAATGCAGCTATTGAAGCTGCTCGAGCTGGCGAGCATGGTAAAGGTTTTGCGGTTGTAGCTGAAGAGGTTCGTAAGTTAGCAGACCAATCCCGTAATGCTACCGAGCAAATCTTCGAGATGGTCCAGCAAATTAAAACAGGCATATCTTCTATTGAAGATGTCACGCAGCAGTCCTTAGCTCATTCTCATGACCAGGAAGAGTCGATGGAAGAGACAGAGGCCGCCTTTGCAAGCATTAAGGATAATGTAACCTCTATCTTCGGACAGCTGGAGCAGCTCGTTGATGGGGTGGAAACTTCTAACCAAATGAGTCAGCATGTAGCTGCATCCATGCAGAATATTAGTGCTGTCACAGAAGAAACTGCAGCAGGTACCGAGGAGATTTCCGCATCCTCCGAGGAGCAATTGAATTCCTTCCAGAAAGTAGAAGCACAGGTTCACAGCCTGCAGGGAATGATAGACTCATTAGATGAAAAACTAAATCAATTTAAGCTTAACAACTAATTTCTACCCTTTATGGGTAGATTTTTTTTTTGTTCATTTCGTACCGGTAAGGAAACGTACTCGAATTTCTTCCTCTCCTGCTCTTAGCCCTCCCTCTCTTTCAGAATCTTCACTCGAAACGGGCAATAGCCCATTGACATTCAAACGATCATTAGAATAAACTATAATCAAATGAATGTTTGAATAACGGGAGGAATAGTATATGACGGCTTCCACCAACCACCCCTCACAGGAAATGTGTGAAGTTACCTGTGTAGATGAAGTAAAAGTAAAGCGTGTCAAACAACATATGCAAGCAGCTTCTCCTTCTGGAGTAAGCGATATATTTAAAGCGTTATCCGATAAAACTCGTCTGACCATTGCTTATGCACTGTTATTAGAGGAGGAGCTTTGTGTCTGTGATGTAGCTAATATTGTGGGCAGCAGTACAGCTACCGCTTCGCACCATTTACGCCTTTTGAAAAAGCAAGGCTTGGCGAAATTCCGTAAAAAGGGGAAGCTTGTCTATTATTCATTAGATGATGAGCACGTCAAAGAAATCGTGCAATTGGCCATCACTCACCAACAGGAGGTGAAGGAGCGTGTCTGAAGCAGCAAGAGATGATAGCAGAAATGAATACCGGGTAGAGGGATTTTCCTGTGCGGGCTGCGCGAAAACATTTGAAAACAATGTAAAAAGCCTCGAAGGAGTTACCGATGCACAGGTTAATTTCGGCGCTTCGAAGATCACTGTATATGGTAACGCCTCCGTGCAGCAGCTTGAGAAAGCGGGAGAATTCGAGAAGCTTTCCGTTCGGCCTGCTCACCAGGCAAAGGCTTCTACACCAAAGGTTTCCTTCTGGCAAAAGTACGCAAAAGAAATGGTCGCTAGTTTACTCGTAATCATGGGATATATCTCCGCTTCCCTTAGAGGAGAGGATAATGCCGGCACCATTGCTTTTTTCATTGTATCCATAGTCGTAGCAGGAATACCTTTATTCAGAACAGGCTTACGTAATCTGCTGAAGCTTGAATTCGATATGCGTACGTTGATGACCATAGCCATTATCGGGGCTGCAATTATCGGAGAATGGGGAGAAGCAGCCGTCGTTGTTATCCTCTTTGCAATCAGTGAAGCATTAGAGTCCTATTCTATGGGTAAGGCCCGTTCCTCTATTCAGTCCTTGATGGATATAGCACCAAATGAGGCACTCATCAGAAGAAATGGAAAAGAGGAAACCATTCCGGTGGAGGATATTCAAATAAACGATACTCTCCTTATTAAACCAGGACAGAAAATTGCCATGGATGGGGTGATTGCTAAAGGAAGCTCCTACATCCAGGAGGCTGCTATAACTGGGGAATCTGTTCCTAGAGAGAAAACAATCGGAGACGACGTATTCGCTGGTACCCTTAACACAGAAGGGTATGTTGAAGTTACAGTTACGAAAACAGTGGAGGATACAACGCTTGCTAAGATTATTCACCTTGTGGAAGAAGCACAGGCAGAGCGAGCACCTTCCCAGCAGTTCGTGGACCGGTTCGCGAAATATTATACACCAGCCATTATGGCTGCAGCACTACTCGTAGCTGTTTTACCGCCACTCGTAGCAGGTGCTTCATGGTCAGAATGGGTGTATCAAGGCTTAGCCGTGCTAGTTGTCGGATGTCCGTGTGCTTTAGTTATCTCCACTCCAGTAGCCATCGTTACCGCTATCGGGAGTGCGGCTAAAAATGGGGTGCTGATAAAAGGCGGTATCCATTTAGAAGAAGCGGCTAAATTGGACGCCATTGCCTTTGACAAAACCGGTACGTTGACGAAGGGAATGCCCGAAGTAACAGATGTGGAAACATTCCAGCAAGAGGAAGCAAGAACCTTTGCAGCAATTGCTGCCATAGAATCCATGTCTCAGCACCCATTAGCTAAGGCCATAACCAATAAAGCAAAAGCAATGAATATAAACGATTCTGTCTCTATCGAAAACTTCACTTCCATCACAGGAAAAGGGGTTAAAGGAGATGTAGATGGCTCTACCTTCTATGTAGGATCTCCAAGTCTATTTACAGATCATCTTTCTATGACATTAGAGACATCTATCTCATCACGCATTCAAGAGTGGCAAAAGGATGGAAAAACCGTAATCGCAGCAGGAACAAACGAATCGATTCACGCTTTGATAGCTATTCGCGACCAATTACGAGAATCAGTCCCAGGTGTGATTCGAGCATTACACAAGCTCAACATTAAAGACACTATTATGTTAACAGGCGATCATACGAACACGGCAAAAGCCCTTGCTAAGGAAGCTGGCATTACGACAGTAGAAGCAGAATTACTACCTGACGAGAAATTAAACCATATTAAGTCCTATAATGGGAATATTGCTATGATTGGAGATGGAATCAATGATGCACCTGCTCTTGCTTCCGCTTCTGTAGGGATAGCTATGGGAGGCAGCGGAACGGATACTGCCCTAGAAACCGCTGATATCGCCCTTATGGCAGATGATTTAGAGAAGGTTCCATATACCATTGGCATTAGCCGAAAAGCATTTCAAATTATTAAACAGAACATTAGCTTCTCACTCATCGTTAAAGCGATTGCCCTATTACTAGTCATACCAGGTTGGCTCACCCTATGGATCGCTATTTTTGCCGATATGGGTGCAACACTGCTCGTAACGCTAAACGGACTAAGACTGTTACGGAATAAACAATAAATAAAAAGCTGAGGGGCCTCACTAGAGACTCTCAGCTTTTTTCACCTTCTTGTCTGCTTTTGTTTTTCTAATGATGTAATATCCTCGTCTATATTCAAAAGCTTCTGGTCCACCATCTTCTTAGCATCCCGTACACCTTGATTGTATAGAAGAGGACCTACCTCTTGAACAATATAATCCAACAGCTGCTCCGCTCCTAGATTTCCAATTTCTTCTCCTCGCTCTATTTCAAAGTAAGCTTGAATACTTTCTATTATCTGCTCCCTTTCCTCTCTAGGAAACTTCATATCCATACAAAAAACCTCCTTAAAAGCTGGAAAATCAGGCAAATCGATGGAGATTTAGCTCTCCTCCCTTACGAGTGAAACATAGCTATAAAATTCTAGCACATCCTTCTACTCGCCATAACACTCCACCTTTGACGAGTTAGTCCCAAATCTCTATAATGAAATATTGTATTAAAAAACGTCTAACTATAAGGGGACTACCGCTTTCTGAATTGGAAGAATCTAAACCACAACTTCATTATCTATAAACTAATCATAACAAATTGGACAATCAACTGATAGCTACATCAGTTTAATAAAAACTAGGAGGAAAATAATGACCGACGAAACGAATAGGAGATCGGGGATTGACTGGGTCACATTCATCATTAGTGGTGGATTTCTCGTATTATTTCTACTCATGTCACTATTTAACGATAAACTAATGGGAGAATGGATCTCAACCTCGTTCGACTTTTCCGTTCAATACTTTGGTGCATTCTGGCAGCTGTTGTTACTAGCTACGTTTGTAGTTGGAATCGCACTTGCCTTATCGAAATATGGAAAAGTGAAACTAGGGAAACTAGACAAACCAGAAAACAGTTTATTTCGCTGGGTTTCTATGATTTTATGTACTCTACTCGCAAGTGGAGGTGTATTCTGGGCTGCAGGGGAACCGATGTATCACTTCCTAACAACTCCTCCTCTCTTTGCAGAGGAAGGAATGACGAAAGCACAATCTGTTGTACCAGGCCTTGCGCAAAGCTTCTTCCACTGGGGATTTACCGCCTGGGCTTGCCTAGGAACCGTTACAACTATCGTGTTAATGTATGCACACTATCACAAGGGCTATCCGTTAAAACCTAGAACAATGCTTTATCCAATGTTTGGTGAAAAGATTTTCAATAAGAAAAGTGTCGTAGGCTCTGTAGCCGACATCGTATCTATAATTGCTGTAGCTGCAGGTACAATTGGACCTATTGGATTCTTAGGGTTGCAAGTAGGCTATGCATTGCAATACTTGTTTAATATTCCAGACACGATGTTTACCCAATCTGTAGTCATCATTTTCCTTGTCATTGTTGCCTCTGTTTCAGCAGCAACAGGTGTAGACAAAGGAATTCAGCTTCTCAGCCGTGTGAACGTAAGTCTGGCGCTGATTTTAATGGTCGGCATGCTTATTTTAGGACCTACTGCATTTATTATCGATTCCTTTATCGGTGCAGAAGCATATCAAATTCAAAACTTCCTGCGCATGAGCTTATATCGTGGAGAAGATAGCTGGCTTGGGTACTGGACCATCTTCTTCTGGGGCTGGTTTATTGGATTCGGACCAGCGATGGCTATGTTTATTAGCCGTATTTCAAGAGGCCGTTCCATTCGAGAGCTTATTCTAGCCGTAGCCATTATCGCCCCGATTGTCAGTAACTTCTGGTTTGCTGCAGTTGGAGGATCTGGAATCTTCTATGAAATCCAGAACCCAGGCTCTGTATCTACCGCCTTAAACGAGTCAGGTATGCCAGCCGCCGTAATGGCCATTATGGATCAGGTTCCTCTTGGTCTATTCATGGCTTCCGGATTCCTACTCGTAACCGTAGTATTCGTAGCGACGACAGCAGACTCCATGTCCTACTCGGTAGCTGTTACCCTAACTGGACACGCGCATCCACCGCGTGCTTTGCGCGTATTCTGGGCACTCTTATTCGGTGCTATCGCAGCAACCTTATTAGGTATAGGAGAAAGCAGCATCCAAACGCTGCAGAACTTTATCGTTATAACAGCCGTTCCGGTTTCCATCCTGATGCTTCCGCCAGTATGGTTAGCTCCTAAAGTAGCTAAGGAAATGGCTATCGATCAAGGAATAGTCGCCGAACCAGAGCCAACCGTTACAAAGAATGAAGAAGAAAACTTAAAACCATCTTAAACTAGCGTAAGGGCTGCCCAAATGAATGGGCGGCCCTTTTTTTGGTAGGTCAACTTCAATGTTGAAGGGGTGGTTGGGAAGCTGCGAGACTCCCGCGGGAATGGATTCCGTTGTAACTAGTAAAATGCTGGTATTTTATGGTACCCGCGTGTTACAATCAGAAAAAATTTGGAGGGTTCGTTTCTATGTTTAAGGACACAGTAGCAACGGTAGAGGAGCTGGAGGCACTAGTTGGCAAACCAGGCAAGATAGCCTCCCATAAGGTTATTTCTACGCTGGATCAGCATTGTTTTGACTTCATCCGTCATTCCCCTTTTATAACTATCTCGACGAGTGATGCACAGGGGCGGTGTGATGTCTCCCCTCGCGGAGATCAACCTGGATTTGTACATATTGTAGATGAGCACCATATCCTTATACCAGAGCGACCAGGAAATAAGCGTGTCGATTCCATGCGTAACCTCTTAGAAAACCCTCATATCGGAATATTGTTTATGATTCCCGGGATGGAGGAGTCCCTCCGGATAAACGGCAGAGCATTTATAGTAAAAGACTCTTCTATGCTTCAAAAGACAGAAGCGAATGGTCACGTCCCAACATTAGGTATTGGTGTAGAGGTAGAGGAAGCATTCATTCATTGCGCCAAAGCCTTCAAGCGATCAAAGCTTTGGCATCCAGCTTCATGGCTCAAAAGAGAGGAGCAGCTAAAGCCTGCTAAAATGATGGCGGCTCACGCTAAATCTACTCGAATGAGTGAACAGGACGTCGCTGCCTCCCTGCACGAATCCTACACCAAAAGGCTTTACTAAGCTTTTGGGTCTGCACAAGTAGTTTTAGCTGGCTTTCCAGAGTTCATCTCGTGGAAGCCAGCTTCTTTTAATTTGGCTCTACTAAAGCGTAGTGTTGATATTGCTAACAAAAGGAACCTCCTGTTTTGTGGAAGTTCCTTTTTGTTATAGTGGGCTTATTCAGCTAAAGGCCTCTGTTATGTGAGGACTTGAATTCAAGATAGGTTTGAGCAGAAACTTGAATAACGCACATTTTTGTTAAAGAAGAAAAATAACTTAAATCTTTCTAGAGTATCTCCATTTAATATATGTAGGGTTTTCGTAGGGTACTTTTTCATGTTGAAATTTAAAACCTTTAGCTTCATAAAATGGGATCCCTCTCATATTTCCTTTTTGAACAGACACCCATTGTTCCTCTGCGCCACACTCTTCTTTTTGTTGTTGTGTAATAATATCCAATAACTTGGTGCCAATACCTTCATTTCTTCTAGTAGGGTCAAGGTATAAAACAAATAACTCACCCACCCTATTATCTATCATTCCTCCACCGCCTGCTCCAACAACTTTCCCCTTCTCTACGGCTACAAAATATCCACCCCAATCGCAATTGGACTCTGTTACTTCTCCTAATATCCTCTCGTGATTATAGTAATCTTTAATAACTCTTTCAATATACTCATTAGAGTGAGTTTCCCCATACGTAGCCCAATACGCATTCGTACAAACGCTTGAGATTCCTTCCACATGACTCTCATTAGCTTTCCTAATTTCTATCATATAGATTCCTATCCTTTCTCAAATCTATGTCTTGTCTTATTAAACCGTATCGATCCGAAATGTATTCAGCTATTCAATAATTCATCCACAACAGTACAACTAGCGTTAGCCAATGTTCTACTCTCGCCTCCGATACAGAAGGCATGATTTCAAGATAATTTATAGGTTTATTTCTTTATTCACTTTTTTCTGTAGATAACCACGCGGCTAAGACAATCATTATGCCACCAGTTATTCGGTCTAAATTCTTTTTGACTCTTCCACTCAATCCAATTGTTTTTAGTTGCCCGCCAACTGTTGCATATACAGTGGCACAAATGAACTCAATGAATATATATACCGCGCCTACGACCAGGATTTGCCCCCCAACCTCACCTGTACCAGAAGTAATAAATTGAGGAAGGAAGACAGTGAACAATAATAATGCCTTAGGATTAGCTGCTGCCACCATAAACTCTTGCTTCGCATAGTGCCAAGCACTTAAAGAATCTCCTTGTGAATCACTCCCTTTTAGTTGTTCATCCTCGTACTCTTTACTACTCGATAAAATCGTTTTTATCCCAAGCCAGCCTAAGTACATGACCCCAACCCATTTAATAATGTTAAAGACAAGAGTAGACGTTTGTAGAATGGCATTTAGTCCTAAAGAAACGGCAATAACCATCAATGCAAAAGCAGTGAACCTCCCCGTGACCGCTATTATAGCTATTTTTGCTCCTTTTCTTAGTCCGTTTCTCAGAGAAAGGATCTGATTAGCACCGGGTACGGAAGCCATTAGAAAGGCTGCAGGTATAAGGGAAGCCCATTGAACCCCAAGAGCCATATGGCTTAATCCACTGTTAAATATGTTAAAAATAACTACAGATAACACGAACAGCAATATAAAAATTAATGCATAGATGTATTTTCTTTTAATAAAATCTCCTCCTTCTCTTTATTCCTTGATTAGTCACAAGGAAGCTTATTGAAGAAAAGCCCCGATTGTTGAAGACTGATTTCGAGATATTTTCCTCATCGAACTTATTTTAAAAGTACTTCCTCAATTTTTTTTGTAATATCGAAAGGACCAGATTCGATATTGGAAGGTATAACAATCTTCAAATTAGATTCAGGGTAAATAGAAGCTCTAAAGCTGACCCCTGGATCATACCCCATCACATGATATTTATAGATGTGCTGCATCCTTTGGTTCATCCATACACCATAACCATAATGGATTTCTCCATTTACATGAACATGCGGTTTTAGCATTTTCATTGTCGTCTCTTCATTCAAAAGTTTAAAGTTAAATAACGATTCCCACAATTTAATCATATCGGCTGCTGTAGTAAATGCACCACCATCAGACCCACCTTTTTTAGGAATAGAATAAATATTTGTTCTCCAGGTATTCTCTTCATGGTTATCAATGTATCCTTTTGCTGTGTTCTCAGGTAGTTGGTCCAAAGAGAAATACCCTGAATCTAACATATTGCACCTAAAAAAGACTTCTTTTTCTATGTATTCTGTAAAAGACATTCCTGTTTGTTCTTCCAAAATCAGACCTAAGACAATATACCCGGCATTGTTATAATGGAAGCTCTCCCCTGGCTTGAAGTTCATTTGTTCAGACTGGAATAGAGGTAAAAAATCTTTAAGAGTATTGATTTTATAAACAGGATAGTCCTCCCACAAATCTTCATAATCACTCATCTTTTCTTCATCAAAGTAATCAGGTATGCCAGATGTATGTGTTAAAAGATGGTGGATCGTAATCTCTTTATCAAAGTTAGGAAATTCTAGATCTAAGCAGTCACCTAAACGAGTCTCGAAATTTATTAAACCTCTTTCGACTAACTGTGAAATTCCGATAGCCGTAAATAACTTACATCCAGACGCTATCCCAAAACGAGTGTCCACATTGTTCAGCCTTTTTTCAGACCTGTCCGCATAGCCAAAGGATAAATTCGTTACATCTCCATTATGTTTTACATGTACCACACCTGAAAAATCAATCCTATCGCTTATTTTAGTGATTATATTGTTTAATTCACTATTTCCCATCGTTTTTCTTTCCCTCCGCATTGTTTCGCAAATTCAACTATTAAGTTAATTACAGTTTATGCTTCTTAGAGCTTCGGTTAAATACTTAAAATGATTATGAAAAAAACTCACCATATAAAAGGGCTACCTTTAAAGTGTAGCCCTCAATTTCAACCTCATTTAATTTCTTTGGTAAACAATATTCTTGATTGTTTCAGCAGAAAGAAAATATTCCTCAGATATCTGATCAATATTTATACCCGATTTAAATTTTTCTTTAATAATGCGATTCCTTTGATCTAACCTTCTTCTACTACCAGAATGTGTCCCCCACTTCTGATAGTCACTTTTATCCTTAGGTATATAAATCGTTTTACCTTGAACGTATTTTTGTAACTCTTCCAATAGTTCTTGAGGTAGTACACTTTCAGCTTTAACATAACTCATTTCTTTTGCCCCTTATAAGATATTTAAATTAGATATCACAAGGTGCAAAGCCTAAAAAGGTAGAAATGGTCACTAATAGCGAGCGACTTTTTTTATCCTCACGCAAAGTATCTCTTTACCTTATCAGACTTTGCATGAGGCATTAGCGATTTAGCAAACGAAATAACTTGTCTAATTTCAATCCCTCCCAGCATTTTCAATTCAAACATATCAAATAAACACTTCCTTTTCCATTTAGAGGGTATTACAGTAAAGTCTCCTTTACTTGAAAACACGGATTCGAGATAACTTGGTTACTTAACTATTTGCTTGAACAACAATTGCACCAAATAATTTTTCTCCAACATATGCGTTTAACTTCCACTTACCTTTTGACGGAAGGGTGATCATGGACGGTACGTGTGCGTCTGCAGAATTATTGGGACCACTTACGCTACTTCTTTCAACTACAATTAAACTCTCCCCTGTCTCAAGATTTTTTCAAACGACTTTATAATTACCTTGTAATTCCTCTTTTTCTCCCCAAAGATGCCACATATACTTCTGCTCTTTATTTGCTTAAAACCTAATATTTTCTCCATAAATGATGCCTATATTCCCCTCTTCCCCTTTCATGGTATAATTCCCCACCCTAAAAGTTTCGCTGGCGACAACGGTATTTTCTTCTTTATCTTCACCTTTTTCTGATGTCTTTTCCTTAGAAATTTCAGACTCTGATTTCTCACTAGATGTGCAACCTACCAATACAAACATCAGAAACAAACTAGAAAAAAGTAACTTTTATCTAATCATAAAAAATCACTCCTTTTGGTAGCAAATCTATATATTACTTACAATTATTTCAAAATCACCAATCTTTCTCAACCGAGATTTCAGTAGGTGAAAATCAATTCAAAGAAATAGGACTAACCCTGTGCTTAGGATTAGCCTCAATTGTTGCAGATACAGTTTGATGATATTCGGTGTTCAACTCTTTTTAAGATAGTGCGTACTATTTCTGTACCACTCAGGTATTACACTTTGAAAATTATCATGGTCACTAATAACATCTAGAGAATACTTATGTAGTAGATTGTATTGTTCCTGACCTGTTTTATTTCCCCAAACTAGTGCTGAAACAATATGAACTGCGCTGTAAAATGTGAATAACTCCCAAAATAAATTACTTATTTCCTTTCCATTGTGATAACCATCAATTATTCCCTTTGTAAATTCAATACTAACGGGTTTAGAGAAAAAACCTAATTTTTGCAAATCATGGATGGGATCTCCCCAATCCATTCTTTGAAAATCATTAATTCCTGAAAATTGATTTTTATTTATTAAAATATTTGAAGGGTGAAAATCATCATGTTGGAACTTGTTAGGCCTATTCTTCATTAAAGCTTCATTATCTCTGATGTAATTTTCTAGCATCATTCTCATTTCATCATCTACATTAATCTTCTTTAGGTCCAATAAGTATTTATCACTCTTTTGCTTTTTTACTGTGTACCATGACGGATAGCCTGATGGAGCAGATAGTTTATGTAACTTTTTCAATTCTTTTCCGGCCTTAAAACCAGATGAATATTGTTCAATATAAGTTAAACTGTTTAATGAAACCTCTGCATCCACACCCGGTAGATAGGATAAAATCATGTAAGACTCCGATGTATCCTTTAATGCACCAAATTCTATCCCTCTTGGTACATAATCAGAGTACATAGATAAGTTATTCAATGTGTTAAATTCCTTTTGTCTTGATTTCATATCCTCAATAGGGAAGATCCTCAATAGGTAAGTGTTATCTATTACATATTTCTTGTCATGAGAAAAGCCTTTGTTAAGCTCGATAATACTGTCTGCATTACGTATGTATGAGATTTGTTTAAGACCAAGACTGTTCACTATAACCCTCCTTCGGAAAAATTTTTTACACTAGGTAGAAAATTTTTGTTACAAAGATTGCTCTAATCAATTAAAAATTAAGATTGGTAACAAGAATATATTGAAATTTAATATAATATATATCGAATTCAATTCTATCTTAACTGCCATAAACACTAAAATAGGAGACAATCTTTTTGTTAGAAAATTGCCCCGATTGTTCAAGACTCTAAATCGAGATATATCTTATGCGCCTTTTAGCTAAATGTAATATTTTATAGTAAATAATACATAGGCTTCTTGGTCTTTAAACTTGAACACTAACTTTTTCATTTTCATTGTGGTCCTCAAGATGCTCGTTTCATAGGATATTGACGGTGCTACTTCGATCCAACGCATCCCCTCATGTTGTACAATTCTTAAATATTCTTAACTTTTAATTAAAATCAAATAATTATTTTCTTGGTACACTTTCAGTGGATTAAATAGTAAAGGAGAATACATATGTTCAAAAAATTAGGTGTTATGACAATGAGTGCAGGTTTGATTTTGAGCGCGGGAGTGGGATGTGTTCAACAGTCTGATTCCCAAAAGCAGGATGGGGATGGTAAAGGAAAAACTGACCACGCAGGTCCTCCCCAAGAAAAAGTCGAAAACGTAATCTATATGATTCCTGATGGTTTTAATACGGATTATGCTACAAGCTATCGCTGGTATAAGGGAGAAGATGCAGTTTGGGATAAACATTTAAAAGGGTTACACAAAACTTATTCTGATGATTCCAGGGTAACCGACTCCGCAGCTGCCGGAACAGCAATGGCATCTGGTGTAAAAACGAACAATGGTACGATAGGGTTAGATGACGAAGGAAGTAAAGTTGAAACAATCCTAGAAGCCTCAAAAGGCAAAGGAAAATCTACTGGGCTAGTTGCCACATCTACGATTACCCATGCTACTCCTGCTGCATTTGCTTCCCATGTGAAGTCCCGTGATAATCAGACGGAAATTGCCAAGCAAATGCTGGATAACGACGTCGATGTTATGCTTGGAGGAGGTAGAGATTTCTTCCTCCCAGAGTCTGAGGGTGGGAAACAACAAGATGAGAACCTAATAGCGCAAGCTGAAGAAACAGGATATAAAAGCGTGGAAACACGTGATGACTTAATGGAATCGGATGATATTGATGTAGAAGAAGGGGAAAAATTGCTCGGTTTATTCGCCAATGGCCCATTAAAGCCCGAAATGGAGCGAGAAGAAACAGAACAGCCAAGTCTTTCAGAAATGACCGAACGTTCTATTGACGTCCTTGAGCAGGACAAAGATGGGTTTTTCTTAATGGTCGAAGGCAGTCAAATTGACTGGGCAGGCCACGATAATGATCCCACATGGGCGTTAAAGGATACAGCAGCTTTTGAGCAAGCAGTGGAAAAAGCCATTGAATTTGCTGAAGAAGACGGAAACACCCTTGTAGTTGTAGCCGGTGACCATGAAACTGGCGGTATGACCGTTGGATCTAATGGCGAGTATGACACAAAGCCAGAGCTTGTAAAAGATGTTACAGCAACGGGCGCAGCTATGGCTGAAGAATTAAACGAAAACCGCTCCAATGTTGAAGAAGTTGTAGAGAGGCATACACCATTTGACCTGACAGAAGAAGATGTTCAAGAAATACAGGAAGCTGAAGATCCAAAGCTTGCAATTAACCAATATGTCAGTGATGAAGCTCTTGTCGGGTGGACCAGCACTGGACATACAGGTGTAGATATTCCAGTTTATGCCTACGGACCTCAATCGGATGCATTCAGCGGCCTAATTGATAACACTGACCTTCCCAACATTATGGCAAAAGCCATGAAAGTAGATTTAGGTGATAAGTAAAATAACTAAAATAGGAGAAACGGCAGTCTTATGGCTGCCGTTTCTTTACAACGTTAAGAAACCTCCACCACAAAAATCCTAAAGATGTGGGATTTTTTCATTGCTCCAACATTGCCCACGATTGTTGAAGACTTGAAAAAGATAAATTAATTGGATTCAATAAAAATATCTATAATTTTATCACATATTTCGTGATGCATTGTGCCGTTGAAATTCAATAACACCACAATACCTAAATTAAGCTCTGGTACCAATGTCATTAGCGACCTTACTGCTAATTGACCGCCTCCGTGTTCAACTATTTTCAACCCTCTATATGTATCAGCAAACCACGCAAGCCCATAACTTCTTACTTCACTATGAAATTGCCATTCATTACTAACAAGATGCACAGGTTCTTGCATTTCTTTAATAGAACCCGAACTCAGGAGTTTCGGATCCTTTTTCAAGTGGAAGGATAGATATTTCCCTAGATCGTTTGCCGTAGAATATAAATAACCGATTGGAGCAGAAATTGGGTTTATGGGAAATGGAGTTTCTATTTTATCCTTACCTAAATAATACCTAGCACTATTCTTATCTTTTTGAACTACTGAAGAATCGGTATTTGTTCGATTCATATCTAATGGTCCTAGGATATATTTTTGAAGGTGTAGCTCCCAACTTTCACTTGTAACTTTTTCAATCAAGTCAGCTAGTATTACATATGAATCCGTACAATAATTCCATCCATTCCCAACAGGATATTCCAGCTCTACTTTTTCAAACCACTTCGTTACATCCTCTCTTGATTCCACCATGGAAATTTCTTCTTCGGTAAGGTTGTATTCATCAAGTGCTTCCTGAAATTCTGTAGGCGTATCAGAGAATATATCTCTAATATTTGGAGCAATCATATTGGCAATCCCTAGGTCTGAAGGAAACCCAGCCGTATGAGATAAGATATGCCTTATTGTAATAGTGTCGCTCTCTTCTTTATTCTTTGTTCTGAAGTATGGCAAATAGTTAACCACTGGATCATCTAAAGCAATTAACCTCTTCTCAACCAGCTGCATTATAGACAAAGCTACAAAGTTCTTAGAGATACTTTGAATACTCATCCTTGTATCGCCATCAATAGCACAAGTCACTGGTTTAATTTTGGAGAACCCAAACCCCTTGGAATAAATAATATCTTCGTTTTTAACAATAGCAACGCTTACACCTACACCTTGTTGTTCGTCCATCATTTTATTAATGTATTCTGTTACCTGATCGAGTTGTTCGTTAAATTGTGACATACTAACCTCTCTTTCTACAAAAACTCCTTTAATTAATAAATGATTCTTCGTTTACTATAATTACTCTTGGTTATACGAATGCCATTTACATATCTCCTTCTAACTCGAATGTAAATCCTCATCCAACTATCATTCGAAATTTTCTGTCATTTACACTTGTTAAAAGGAGGCAATTATTCTTACTAAATAATTGCCCCTTTAGTTGAATAAGAAGTTAATCTTGTTTATATAATTTTACATTTTCATTTGGTACCCAACCTTCATTAGAAGAATTAAGTTTTTTAGCCCAACACCAACCATTTAAATCTTTTTGTTTAAAAAGTAGTTCTCCAATTTCTACATTTAATTCTTTTGCTATGTAATCTTCTAATACCTTTCCTGGGGCTTCTATTATTTGTTCAGGAACCCATCCTTCCAACTTTGAATCAATTGTATAGCAATATATCCAGTTATACCAATTCTCATTTCCGGTATATCTTTCTCCAATACTAACAGTTTGTCCTTTAGTTAGTTTAATTGGGTTTGGATAGTTACTTGTGTGATTCTTTGTAACTATATATATAGTATTATTCATATTGACTTCTTTCCTCCGATGATTTTTATTTATCCTGCTCCGTTAATTCAATGCATTCACCTGCATGGTTAGAAAGGAAGCAAAACCAATCTTCCTGCATCGCCCCCGATTGTTTAAGACTCAATTTCGAGATAATTTAGGCATATTTCAATGAACGCACACGATACATGGAATATTTCATTAAGAATTCGTAGTAATTTTTAAATGTTTTTCACCTAAGATAGTAATGCTGATATTCCACCTTGGGTGCATAACTAAATGATCATTATCATCAAATTCTAAAGCCATATGAATTTCATCATCTTCTGTTGTAAGAATAGCAACTCTTTTGTTCTCAAGGTCTACATATGTTTTGAAACTTTCTCTCATCTCTATTTTCCAATCAAAAAAGTCCATCATTCACCTCCAATTGCCTGTTTAATATCCAAATACCAACAACAAACTTTAACAGAGCCTATTGTTTAAATAGAAATCTCCATGCTTCTTTTTTCTTCCACATATAAAAGTTATAGATAAGTTGAAGAACGAAAACAATAAGCAATATTGGGATAAACAGCATTTTCGCCATCGTCGTAAATTCTGGAGAGTAAAAAAGAAAAAAAGCTGAGGAAATGACAACCGGAGCACTGATGACGGTTCTTATCAATTTCCTTCTGTATGAAAGAGCAAAATAATTCAGTTTAAAGCCTTTGTCTTTTTTGTCTTTATTTTTATACCGAGAAGATAAGACTACAATGACGATTGCGGATATAACCCCAGGAACTATAAAAGACATCCCGGGTAACTCCTTTCTTTCAGCATTGTCCTCTGAAGACTTGAATTCGAGATAATGCTAATTATCCTTTATGAATTGAGTATCTAACATAATTATCTGTATTCCCATTCACTGATCTTTCAACAGTAAATCCAAGTTTTTCGGCGACTCTTATAGATCCTCGATTCAATTGATGTATATCGGCTACTACATTTTCCAGATTAACTTTTTTAAAAGCATATTTTAAAATAACATTTGCAGCCTCTGTAGCATAACCTGCTCCCCAATAATCTCGTTTTATTCTCCAACCCATCTCTATTTCCGGACCAACATTATCTACGGGAATAAGCAATATCCAACCGATAAATACACCATTGTTTACCTTGGATTCTATGGTCCAGTACCCTAGCCCATTAGGATATTTAGTTTCAATCCTTTTTTTCACAAATGCTATGTGTTTGTTTTGACTATTTAATAACTCTCTCACTTCTGGTATATACTTGACGACTTCTTCTTCACAATCCATTTCAATGCAATCTTCTAAGTCTTCCATTGTTCTTTCTCGTAAAATTAATCTCTCCGTTTCAAAAGTCTCTAACATACAACCGCCCCCGTTTGCTTAATCGGGTACTTCACCTTTTGTTTTATTCTTAACGAGAAAAATCACCCAATAAAGAAGTAAATTAAGTAAACCCACCACAATATAAATAGACCAGATTGAACCTTGTTGTAAATGAGTAATTAAGTGTTCAAATTCATCAACACCTTTTGCTCTTCCGATGCTATTTATTACTCCTACAAATGGAATACTTATTGCTATAAAAATTGTAATAATAGATATTCCTCTAACTTTCTCTCGAATTACATTTATTATTGCAGTTCCCGATGTCGCCAATAACAACAAGTAAAAAATCGCCCAAACCCAATTCGGAAGCGTCTCCCAATACATATTTTCACCTCTTTTGTTTTTCTTATTTATCCTTAAAAATTCAGCAAGAATATGAAACCTCTATATACCTTCTTCAACTAACCTGCTCTGTTAGCACAACAAGCGATAGCCCAATGTGCAGCTATCGCCCCCGTTTTTTAAGACTCGAAACCAAGGTATCACCCAGAAGTTCTTTAAAGGTCTGTGAATATACCAAAGTCTATTTATTTTCTTATGTTAAACAGTAATTGTTTTAATATTTTGTATAACTTATTTGTAAACCATAATAAAAGACCAGCGACTATAACTGCCATTGGCATACTTAACCATACAGGCATAGTAACCCCTGGTAAAATACTCATTGGTATGCGCTCTATTCCTGAAGCCCTAAGTAATCCGCTTATTACTGCAATAAAAGCAGAAAAGAGCAATCCAACATAAAGAACAACTATTACTGGTAGACTAAAAAGGCTAACTATCTTAATCCCAACATTCATACGTACACCCTCTCTCATAACTTTTTTACGTAACAAACGACATTATCCCCTATCTCAAACACTAATTTTTTCCATCATATCATACAAATTTATACTTATATATGAACTTCAGATTTATTTAACCATAAGTCTTGAGGCTTAGGAGAACATGAATGCCGGTTTTCTTTGCTAGCACCAATCTTTATTAGTCCCTTTTACAAGAATCATTCAAGTATCAACAATAAACTTTAATAAAGCCTTTAATTAAAAGGCTCTATGGTCTGCTTGGCATTTCCCGGTACAGAAACCATCCAGCCAGCTTACCTACTTTTGGCTTAACAAATTGGGGATAGGAGGAGTCCATATGGCACCCTCCTTTCCTATGTCTTCCTTTTTTTACACTTATTCGCTTTGTATCTACCGTTTTTTTGTATGAGTAGTGCAAGCGTTGCATATTCTCTATCAAAGTCTATTGTACAAAGGAGACATGCTTATGTATTATCCTCCTAATCCACCTTTCCCCAATCGACCATTAGCACGTTCGTCGAATGCAAGAGTGATGACTGTAAATGGGATAGGCTCAGTGACAGCCTCCCCAGACATAGCCAACATTGAAATGGGGGTAGTGACTAGAGGAGAGGAGCTCGCTCAAACACAGAGGGAGAACGCCAAGCTTATTGCGCAGGTCACGCAGGCTTTACTCGATTCAGGCATAGAGCAAAGCAACATCCAAACGTCTGACTACTATATTTATCCTCAATACGATTATGTAGATGGCCAACAAGAATTCAAGGGGTACCAGGTCACTCACATGCTGTCTATCACAATTGATAACCTCGAGCAAACAGGACAAATAATTGATACAGCGGTTCAAAATGGGGTCAATCGAGTGGCGAATATTCAATTCACCATTCAACATCCAGAAGATTTATATGAGGAAGCATTGAGTAAGGCACTAGAAAATGCTTTATCCAAAGCTCAAACGATGGCTCAAACGATGAACCTGCAATTAGATATCTCTCCGTTAAGCATCACCGAAAGGGTAACGCAGTCACCCGGCGCGTACCAAACCCTCGCCAAGTCAGAGGCTGTTGCAGGGGCAGCTACTCAGGTGGAACCGGGTCAATTAAGCATCAACGCCCAGGTGGAGGTGAAGTTCCCGTACGTATAAGTACAGCACAGAAAGAAGGACTCTTCCTCTTTTATGAAACGCCTATTACTTTACTTCTCTTCCATACTTTATTAAGTTGAAAACAGATAATAAATATTACTCAAGGAGTGTGGAAAGATGAAAATTGCAGCAATTGTAGGTTCTAATCGGGAAGATTCCTATAATAAGAAGCTAGCGTTGTATATGCAAGACCGGTATAAAGAAAGTATGGATATGGACTTTGTCGCCATTGACACATTCCCTTTATACAACCAAGATGAGGAACACCGCCCTCCATCACCTGTCCAAACTGCCTATGAGAAAATCACGTCTAGTGACGGAGTATTAATTGTTACACCAGAATACAATCACTCCATTCCAGCTGTTCTCAAAAATGCTATCGATTGGTTCTCCCGTACAGGCAATCCTTTAACTGCCAAGCCAGTTATGATTGCGGGAGCCTCTCAAGGACCATTAGGCACGATTCGTTCCCAACTGCACCTTCGCCAAATCCTAAATTCACCTGGCATGTCTGCCCGTGTCCTTCCGCAGAACGAAATTTTTGTAGGAAGTGTTCAACATAAAATAGATGATGAAGGAAGATTGACGGATCAGGCAACGGTTGATTTCATTGATAATGTCGTAGAGAATTTTAAAACGTGGGTACATCAAAATAGTTAACAAAAAAGGAGGCCTCTTTAGTGAGCGCCTCCTTTTACTTAAAAATCCTGCGACTTCATCTTATGTAATTCCTGAGTTGTTTTTTCTTTATACTCCTTTCGGCCACGGGACCATTCCTCTGCTAAGAACAACAAACCTACTACAAGTAATACGCTGTATAGCACCATCTCCATTTGTCCTGTCATTAAAATCCAGGTCATCACACTAACAAAAATAATGGGAACAATTATTCCGAGTGCCGGATTCCTTCTTGAGGAGAGTCCATATTGCGTACCACACATAGCGACAATCAACCCAATCCTAACCCACTCATTCATCTAATCACTCCTCCTTCTCTTTTTTATACTTGTCAATAATAACCTTGGCATCCTCTAAACTGACACGATCCTCAATAGCTAACTGCTTAACAAAGTGGACAAACGGTTCCCTTTCCATCTCTTCCTGCATCTCCATTTTTTGAATTAACCGATCCAAGCGGGTTCGTACCGTTGGATACGAAACGTCATAGCTCTTGGCTATTTTCTTTAAGGAACCAGAGCTCAGCACAAATTTCCTTACGAATTCCGCATCCTCCACATCTAAGCTCAACAACCAATCAGGAATATCTTTATAATCCATAACTCCCTCACCTCTATATGTATTATTCTACCAATAATTTAAATAATGTTAATATTTATTTTAACATTATTTAATAAAATATTTATTTTTTTATGATTATATTAAAGAAACACACGCATGATAGGTTAAATCACATAATAGTGAGATAGTGGAATTCATGAAAGAGGTTTGGAGTGAGCCGATGATTGAGCTGGAATCACTCTGCTTTTCGATTCAAGTCTTCCACACAAGGACGCTGTGCAGATACACCCACAACATTGATTAACAGAGCAATTCATAAAAATAGAACAGAATATAGAGATTCTGTTCTAACTCGAGTCCATTTTTTCTTTTTGGTAGGGTTTTAACGGCTGAAGGTGCCTTGGGAGGGGGAATATAAAACGACTTGGCTGGTAGCCGTTAGGATACTTATAGGATAGTAAAATGTACTACCATTCATAGCAGTAGAATAGTAAACGGCAATTGAAAGAGTTCCCTAATTGCCGCATATAAATAAAAGGGAGTGGATTTTAATTAAAGCTCTTTTTCTCTCAATGAGGATAAACTCGTAGAATCCACTGCTACGTGCTCCTATATTAATAGTCCGATCATAAATAAAATGAAGAAGCCTCCAAAGCCCCATATAAATGGTCGCTTAAAGCTATCGTGTTCCGCTTGTTCGCGGGCTTCCTGGATGGTTTGGGTATCAAACGCTTGTAAGTCCTTATTCTTTTCCTGCATGACGTCTTGAAAGAATAGAAGAGAAACTGAGCCTAGGAAGAGTGGCTTCATCAGTTCTCCAATAGAAGGAGCGACTGTTTTATCCAATAGGCCGCCTCCCATTCCAGCAATTATTCCGATCACCAAAGGAGGTATGGCGTTGATTTTGCGTAATTTATAAAACAGGTGGCTGCCAAGCTTCTGCCGCTCATATTCCAGCAAAAAACTAAAGGTCTGCTTCTTTTTCAAAATGTGTACGTCATAGCCAGTTATCTTTAACAGCGCATTAGCTATCATGTACAATCCAATTATCATGATAAAATAAGCAAGTGGCAGCTCAAACAACGCCCATGTAAAAAACAAGAGAAAACCTGCTAGCCGAACGAGAACCGTGTACTTAAATGCTTTCTTGCGCCAGTACTTAATGTCATCTAGATCATAGGTTAATTCTGACAAAGGGAGCAGCCTCCTTAGAACGGATTGATGACAAAAAAATCTGGATGAAGAGTCTTGTTCCATTGTACTCTTCATCCAGATTTTTGAAAACCTGTTATTTACTTTGTAACGGTCTTACCTAAGAAGTCTTGTACTTCCTCTGGCGTTTTTGCGTATGCACTATGAAGGTGGGCAGTCTTTTCGCCATTTTGGAAAATGAGAATACTTGGAATCCCCATTACTTCGTATTGCTGTGCTACGTCAGTAAGCTCATCACGGCTTACTTCGTACCAATTATAATTGTTATATTCTTCAACGATTTCACCGATGAACATATCCATACGTTTACAATCTGGGCAACCGCTGCCGGTAAATTTAATAATTACAGGTTGCTCACTCTGAATCGTTTCATCAAACACACTTCTATCATGAATAGTTTCCATTAAATAGGACCTCCTTAACGTGGTTCATTTCTAATTAAACCATATTCATGTGCTATAGAAAACACCAGTGCTTACAAATGTAAGGTGGATTACATTATAAAGGATAAGAATATATGTATAATAAGAGACAAACACGAGGAGGACGTCCGCATGAAAAAAATCATTACGCTCTTGTTCTTTCTTGCTTCCCTGCTGCTAGCGGCTTGTGGTGAGAATAAAGAACAGCAAGCAGATCCTGGTGACCTTTCCTGGGAGGAGATAGCCAATAAAGCTAGCGGTACCACTGTCAATATACATATGTGGGGCGGAGATGATGGAATTAATCAATACATGGATGAGTATGCTGCTCCTAAACTGAAGGAGGAGCATAACATTACCCTAGAACGTGTTCCGATGGATACGACTAACATCCTCCAAAAGCTCCAATCGGAAAAACAAGCAGGCAAGAAGGATGGTACTATAGATATTGTCTGGATTAACGGAGAGAACTTTAAAAATGCTAAAAATAATGACTTATTATATGGGCCGTTTCGAGATCAGCTTCCCCATTTTACCGAATATTATGATCAGGATAGCCTAGCATTTCAATATGATTTTGGAACTAAAACAGAGGGGTATGAAGCACCTTGGGGAAAGGTTCAATTCGTTTTTCAATATAATAGCGATAAGGTGAAGGAGCCGCCACAAACCTTCGAGGAGCTGAAGCAATGGGTTCAGGCTAACCCAGGGAAATTCACCTATCCTAACCCTGATGACTTCTCTGGTAATGCTTTTATGCGCCAGCTTCTGTACGCAACGGTTGAGAGTCCTAAGGACATAGTGGAGGAAGAGTTCAGCGAAGCCTATGCTGCTGAACAGGCCGAAGAAATGTGGACGTACTTACAGGATATTAAACCTCATTTATGGAGGTCTGGAGAACAATACCCGGCCACGCTTACAGAATTGGATCGCTTATACGGGCAAGGAGATGTATGGATGACGATGGGGTATAATGAGGCTCGTGCAGAGCATCTTATTGATGAAAAAGTATTTCCTTCCTCTACTCGCTCCTTTGTTATGGAGCCTGGTTCTCTTGGAAACACCCATTTTCTAGCGATACCATTTAACAGTGCTAATAAACTAGGTGCGATGGCTGCAATTAACTTCCTGCTCTCCCCAGATGCTCAATATAACAAACTGAAGCCAGACTATTGGGGAGACAACACGGCCATTAGTATCGACAAACTACCAGCAGAGCAAAAAGAGAAATTCACTTCACTTGATCGTGGAAAAAGTGTGCCTTCCACCGAAACACTGGAGGAAAGCTTTTTACCTGAGGCTGATTCAGAGTATGTGGAGTGGATAAAGGAGAACTGGAAGGATGAAATTTTTCAAAATCAATAAGGCCTGGTTGCTATTGCTGCCGGCCTTTCTTTTTCTTTTATTACCCATCTATGGACTATTCTCTGCTCTCATGAGCAGCCTTACTATGAATGGTTCCTTTACGATTTCTGTCTATGAGGAGCTATTCTCGAGAGATTCTTTCTGGACCTCTCTTCTCTACAGTTTACAAATCGCTTTCATTGCAACTATATTGTCACTCCTATTCGGGTTGCTCATCACAAGGAGCTTCTTTCCTTATATCAACCAATTATCCGGCAAGCTATCCGTATGGATTCCGATGCTTTTCCCACACTTTGTGTGGGGATACATTGTACTGCTTCTGTTTCAGCAAAGCGGCTTCCTTTCTCATCTTGCCTTTGAGATTGGCCTCATTGACTCACGAGATGCCTTTCCCATATGGACAAATGACAAAGCAGGCGTCGGCATGATCCTAACGTATATGGGAAAAGAAATTCCGTTTGTCCTGTTAATGCTGTTACCGATTTATGCTCAACAAAACACGAACTATAAAGATTTAGTACAAACTCTCGGTGGAAGCCGTTTTGCCCAATTCAAGGATGCAGAATGGCCTTTTGTTTTTCCCGTCTTAATGGAAACGGGTATTATCTTATTTTCCTTTGTATTTAGTGCTTATGAAGTTCCATATTTATTAGGGTCAACCTTTCCTGAGATGATTTCGATCCTAACCTATGACTGGTTTTACTCTGGAGATTGGAGTGAAAGACCATTAGCTTTTGCTGCTATGTTCTTTACGAGTGTCATTATCGGTATTATTGCCTGGGTTGGATTCTCCCTATTGAATCGAAAACGTTGGTTGTTAACGAAAGGACAGAGATAGGATGACTACTGCTACAAAAAGCAAGCCATATTTATTCTGGATAATGACAGGAGTGCTATTTCTTTTCCCTGTAGTATTTCTTATCTTAAAGAGCTTCACCTTCCCTTTTGGTTACGGTGACGCCTTCCAACTGGATTTAACGGTAAGTGGATGGCGCACCCTCTTTTCAGAGCAAAGGCTGATCAGCGCCACCTTCACTTCCCTATGGATAGGGGCAATTGTTGTGGTGTTAAATGCTGCTGTCGGTCTGGTAGCTGGGAAAGCCCTCGCCTTCTATTCCTTTAAGGGAAAATCTCTCGTGGATACACTCTTTCTACTGCCGATTATTTTTCCTTTGTTAGCCATTGCCATGGGAGTACACATTGCGATGATTCGATTAGGACTTGCTGATACGTGGATAGGGGTCATTTTAATCCATCTCGTACCAACTATTCCGTACAGTATTAAAATACTCCGTAACGGGTACGTCTCACTTGGCACTAACATATTGGATCAAGCTACCATGCTTGGGGCCAGTTCCTGGAGACGCTTTGTGACGGTAGAATTCCCTATGCTGATGCCTGCCATTCGAAGTACGGTCTTTCTCGCCTTTATCATTAGTCTTAGTCAATATGTAATTACAGCGATTATTGGGGGTGGAAGCGTCGTTACGTTGGCAATGGTCTATTTTCCATTCCTGCAATCCGCCAACAGTACGATTTTGGCCGCTTTTTCTATGTGGTTTGCCTTACTCCCCATTCTATTCTACCTGTTGGTGGAGCTTCTTATATGCTTTTTACCATACCAAAAACCATGGAGGATTACTAAATGACAGACGCATTCATTCACCTACAGCATGCAGCTAAATCCTTTGCAGAAAAGCCTATATTTCAAGAGTTGAATCTTTCTCTTCCAAAAGGAGACATTCTGAGTATTGTTGGTCCATCTGGAAGCGGAAAAACAACACTGCTTCGCTGCCTAGCTGGATTAGAGCCTTTTTCTAAGGGCTCTTTTTCCATAAATAATCAAAATGTAACGAAGCTTACAGCCAATAAGCGCCCTGTTAGTTTAGTATTTCAACAAGCGTTGCTTTTTCCTCATATGACCATCAGTGAAAACGTAGCCTATGGTTTATCCTTTAAACGGATCAACAAAAAAGAGCGAAAGGAAAAAGCTGCGCATTTCCTAGAGCGAGTCGGATTGGAGGCGTATGCTGCTTGTTACCCTCATGAATTATCGGGAGGTCAGCAACAGCGTGTTTCTCTAGCTCGATCCTTGGCCATCTCACCAGAACTATTGCTGCTTGATGAGCCTTTCAGTAGTTTAGATCCGAAGCTTCGTCATGAAATGCGGGATTGGGTAAGAAAGCTATTGAAAACACAAGGAATCACTGCGATATTCGTTACGCACGACCGAGAAGAGGCGATGCAAATGGGAGATTCCGTCGGTGTATTCCAAGAAGGGGCATTTCAGCAAATTGGAACTCCAAAGCAGGTATATCATAGCCCCGCCAATCCTTTCGTTGCTAATTTCTTTAGTGACTGTCTCGTATTAGATGAGGATACCTACATCCCAGTACAACAACTTTACATGAGTAAGAACAACAACAGAGAGAAAACTTCGCATCAGTACGAAGCTACCGTTCAGAATCAAGTCTTCATCCATGGGGAAACATTTTATCAGGTATGGATCGATGCACTGCATAAGCGCCTAACGTTACCGAGCTCCCTATCTTTATCAGAAGGGGAACCTGTAACCTTACTAGCCGATTCGGAACAGGTACGCACGTTTTCTTCTGAACCAGAAAAGGAATGAGGGTAACTAATGACACACATTAAAAACTGGATCAAACCAATTCTATTCCTACTATTTTTTGCTTTAGCTGCTTACATCGTTCGATTTGAATTTAATATCGGAGCCAATGATATTAGCGATTTTATTCTATCCTTTGGTATATGGGGACCAATCATATTCTTCCTCTTATATGCTTTAGGACCTATTGTGTTCTTTCCTACTTCCGTGATGTCCCTCGCTGCTGGATTTGTGTATGGTCTATTTCCTGGAGTTATTTATATTATCCTTGGTGCCACTGGTGCAGCAGCTACCGGATATATTATGGGAAGATTCTTCGGGAAGTCCGTCATTGAAATGGATAATTTCAAATGGTTTAACCAAATATCAGATAAAATTCAAGAACGTTCCTTCTTATATGTATTTATTCTGCGGTTAGTGCCGCTCATGGGATTTGATGTCCTTAGCTACATGTCCGGCCTTGCTCGCGTGAAGTTCAGACCCTTTATTCTAGCAAGTGTCGGAATGATTCCTGGAACATTTGCCTATGCCTTCTTAGGCTCTAGCCTCGGAACAGGAGATGCGGGTATGATTGCTATCGCAGTTGGCATCCTAGTACTATTAATGGTGCTAACCTACCTATTCCGCAACAAAGTAAAACAATGGCTCGGATTATCAGAATAAGGAGGAGCAAACGTGTTAGATACCCATGCCCGCAAGTACGTACAGCCCTCTATTGAGCATACCGCTAAATGGTTTATTAAAAGAGGGCTCACTGCCAATCAAGTAACAATTATCGCTTTCATTATTGGGATTTCTTCCGGAATTCTCTACAGTATTGGTTTCCCTATACTAGCCGTTTTCACCTTATGGTTCTCCGGATTTCTGGATGCGGTGGATGGAACCATGGCACGACTTACGAAACCATCCCCCTTTGGAACCCTTATGGATATTACATTTGATCGAATAGTAGAAATCAGCATCATCCTGGGCATAGCCTATGTGCACCCCGACCTGTTATGGCCTTTATTACTATTAAGTATATCTATCATTATCTCCATGACCATCTTTTTAACCGTAGGTGCTATATCAGAAAAGCAAGGTATTAAATCATTTTATTACCAGGCAGGCATGGCAGAACGTTCAGAAGGATTTATCTTCTTCAGCATCATGATGCTCTTCCCTTCCTTCCTGCTATGGTCTACTTTACTATTTTTCGTAGTTGAGCTATTCACCGGCTTTCAACGATTTATGGAAGCAAAAAAGATACTACCTTAAGGGAAATGAATCAATTATAAAAGGAGCTGTCCGTACGTGAAACAGTATGATGTAGTCGTGATAGGAGGAGGTGCTGGCGGTCTTACCGTTGCTGCTGGTACAGCCTCCCTAGGAGCAAAGGTAGCACTAGTAGAAAAACGAGAAGACCTTGGAGGGGACTGCTTGCACTTCGGATGTGTACCATCGAAAGCGCTAATAGAAGCAGCTAATGAAGTGTACCATGCTCGCAGCGTAAGCACGTATGGAGTGCATGCCTCTGGAGAAGTAGACTTAAAAGCTATTAACGCGCGTGTGAAAGCATCGATTGACCATATTCAGGAACACGACGATATAAATCGCTTTAAAGACATGGGCATTGATGTGTATATAGGTGGAGCTTCCTTCCACACAGATCACGAAATCGAAATAGAAGGACACGAGAACATCTATGGCAAAAGAATTGTCATCTCAACCGGCTCCCGTCCGAATACTCCCCCGATACCAGGCTTAGAGGAAACAGGGTATATTACAAACGAAACAGCCTTCAACCTAGACACACTTCCTAAAAAACTCGTCTTCATTGGCGGAGGTCCAATCGGCTTAGAACTAGCACAAGCATACTCTCGTCTGGGATCAGAAGTAACTGTACTAGAGGCCGGACCCTACCTGCTTGGGAAAGAGGATCGGGATATACAAAAAGCAGCACAGGATATGCTTGAAAAAGAGCTGAACGTCATTACCAACGCTCGCGTTTCCAAAACATCCAGGCAGAATGGACAAAACTATGTACACTACTCTATCGATGAAGAAGAATATGTACTAGAAGCAGATAGCATATTTTTAGCTGTTGGACGTAAACCAAACACAGACACCTTGAAGCTAGAAAATGCCGGCGTATCAATGGATGAAAAGGGTCACGTCCAAGTAGATGACACCCTCCGATCCAACGTCCCTCACATCTTTGCAGTAGGCGATGTAAATGGAGGATTATACTTCACGCATGTAGCTGGATATGAAGGAAAAACCGTCGTACAAAATGCCCTCTACGGATTACGAAGGAAAGTATCCTATGACCATATTCCATGGAATACCTACCTGACACCAGAAGTATTCCACTTCGGCCTAACCCAAGACGAAGCACAAGAAAAACACGGAGACATCATGATCTACAAAACAGAATTAGACCAAGTAGACCGCTTCGTAGCCGATCATGCAACCAACGGATTTATCAAAATTATTACCGACACGAAAGGAAAAATCATCAGCGCTCACGCCATCGGCAAAGGCGCAGGCGACTGGATGCAAACCGTCATACTAGCCGTTCAAAAAGGAATGAAAATCGGCGACCTATCCAACATGATATACCCATACCCAAACCATACAGCATCCATCGAAAACGCCAGCAACCAATACTGGCGCGCCAAACTATTCAACGGCAAAATCCAAAAAATCTCAGAGAAATTTATTAAACTGTTTAGGTAACCCGAAAAGCGGCGGCGACTGCTTAGCTCCGTACGCATAAGCAAGAGCTTCGTAGGAGGCGACTAGCCTCTGGAGAAGCTATTGCTTATGACGCTAGGAGCTAGGAGCCGGAGCTGGATCCCGAAAAGCGGAGGTGCCCGTTTAGCGACGTATGAGCTGGACTCTCCCGCATGAGATAAAGGAAACACGATGAGTGCAACGAATCGATGTTGACTTATCGCAAGGAGGGAGAGGAAGCTCACTAGTCGCTGGGCACCGCAGCTGGATCACGAAAAGCGACGGCGACTGCTTAGGGGCGTATGGACTGGACGGCTTCGCATGAGATAAAGGAAACACGATGAGTGCAACGAATCGATGTTGACTTATCGCAAGAAGAAGCAGGAAGTCCACTAGCCCCTAGGAGCCACAGCTGGACAATGAAAAGCGGCGGCGACTGCTTAGCTCCGTACGCATAAGCAAGAGCTTCGTAGGAGGCCATTAGCCTCTGGAGAAGATATTGCTTATGACGCTAGGAGCTAGGAGCCGGAGCTGGATCCCGAAAAGCGGAGGCGACTGCTCAGGGGCGTATGGACTGGACGGCTTCGCATGAGATAAAGGAAACACAACGAACACAGTGAGTTGATGTTGACTTATCGCAAGAAGAAGAAGGAAGTCCACTAGCCCCTAGGAGCCACAGCTGGATCACGAAAAGCGGCAGCGACTGCTTAGCGACGTATGAACTGAAACCAACACGATGTTGGTCAGTTCCACGTTGCCGCAGGACGCGGCGGTCTTAGTCAAACTTCATCCGGTTTATGGAGAAAGGCAACATAACAAAAAAGCTGGATATGTATCACACATCCAGTAACTCCTTTGTCTTTTCAGCATGAATGGAAAAATGCTGAATTCCTTTTTTCAGATAGCCTTCCTTTTTTAACTGGCTAATAATACCGCTAGTCGTCTCTCTCGTGGAACCAATCATATTGGCAAGGTCATGATGAGTAAGCTTCATTTCAATGGTTTGCCATTCATTCTTACGACGTCCTGTTTTTTCACTTAACATCAACAGCAAATACAGCAAACGATTTTTCACATCACTCAAGGCTATTTTTTCACTTATGGTATATACCTCTTTTAATCGAGTGGATAAGATGTCGATAAGTTTTAATGCAATCTTAGGGTTGGTTTCAATAAAATGCTCAAAATCCTCCCTGCTTAAAATACAGAGATACGTATCCGTCATCGCTTCTGCGTATATCTCATCATCAGTAAGGGATAAAGAGCTTGTTTCACCAAAAATGTTTCCATCCACAAGGATATCAACGGTAAACTGTTTCCCTTGTGAATTCATCCGGTATAAACGAACCTGTCCTTGCTTTAACAAAAATAGAGCTTTAACCGGAGATTCCGGCGAAAGAATGACGGTCCCTTTCTTAACTGGTTTCATTTCACTCATATCGTCAATTACCATTAGCTCTTCTTTAGGCAGCTCATCAAATAAGCTTATTTGAGAAAGCATCATTAATTTATCCACTCATATCACCTCTTTAGAAATTTAGTACATCAAGAAAAAAAGGGGGTATTAGCCATGAATGTACTGTACACAATGGATGGTTGTATAAACTGCTATAAAGCAAAAAAACATTTAGATTCTTACAATATATCATATAAAGAAATAAATATACTCGAACAACAAGAGGCAGCAAACACACTAATCAATCTAATCGGGGAAGTCTACACCCCTGTCTATGTAACAACAAACAACAAAATCCTCAAAGGCAAAAACATCCTCCACCACCAAAAAGAAGACCTAAGAGCTTAAAGAAAAGCGGAGGTGCCCGTTTAGCGACGTATGAGCTGGACGCTCCCGCATTGAGATAAAGAAAACACGATGAGTATAACGAAAAAACTATCTCCCCTATTCTATATATCAAACATATTAATAATTGCTTAGTAAATCAAGCTAGAGCTTTTCATGATAATATGCTCTACCTAGATTGATTTTATCGAATACGGGAAAACTCCATATGTGTCGCTTCCCTTTTGATATGTAAGCTGAATTACATCATAAAGACTGCTACACATACTACAATAAATCATGTACAAACTTAAAGGAGGTTCTTATCATGGCAGAACAAACATTTCATATTACTAGTAACAATACAGGTATGAAAACAGACGTATCAGCAGAACACGGACACACGCTTGTTATTGATGAGCCAGAAAGCATGGGAGGTACAAACCAAGGCGCCGACCCGCTTTCAACTCTTTTAAGCTCATTAGCAGGCTGTGAAACAGTTATCGCTAATATGGTTGCTAAAGAAATCAAATTCGATTTGCAAAATATTAAATTCGATATTAAAGGCTCCCTAGACCCACAAGGACTAATGGGTAAAGAAGGAGTCCGCCCATACTTCCAAACCGTTACCATTAACGCAGAAGTACAAACCAGCGAAACACAAGAACGTGTAGAAGAACTACAACGCATCACAGACCAACGCTGCCCAGTCTTCACAACCCTAAAAGCAGCAGACGTAGAACTAAACGTAAACTGGCAAAAGGCATAAAGAAAAGCGGAGGTGCCCGTTTAGCGACGTATGAGCTGGACGCTCCCGTATGAGATAAAGGAAACACGATGAGTGTAACGAATCGATGTTGACTTATCGTAAGGAGGGAGAGGAAGCTCACTAGTCGCTGGGAGCCGTCAATCCCCTCCCTTCCGCAGCTAAAGAGAATATAGAACATTAACCCCCATTGTAGCAATGGGGGTTTTTTTAGTACACCAGCCCATTTTTAGGGAATTCGCTGAATTTATCCACCAAAACAAGGGCGTTCGCATACATTATGGATGAAGTCACTATAGAAGGAGGGGTTTTGGTGGGCGAAAGTAAATACGGAACAGGATTTGCCTTAGTGGTTGTATTGTTCATTCTTCTTATCATTGTTGGTGCCTCACAGGTTGGCGGATATGGTGGCTATTGCTGCTACTAATATAATTTCTTAAAAGGGAGGAAATAACATGTACGGATATGGTGGATATGGTTGTTGTTACGAGGGTGGTGGCAACTACGGTTATGGAAGCTTTGTATTAATCGTGGTTCTATTCATTCTTCTTATCATTGTTGGTGCAACAGCGTTTAGTTACTAATTACTACCAGCAGTGATATTTTTTACTCACTGAAGGAGAAGCTTTCATGAGCTTCATAGAAACAACGGCTTCCTAAATTATGAGCAAAAAACCAGCACATACTCATCTGTGCTGGTTTTTCGTGTTATTCATATTCTACTTTTCCAAGAAGAAAGGCTGCTAACAGCCCTCCCATTAAGGTGATTAGGCACAATACCATGGAAGCAGGGACACCTGGGAAAACAACGAATATCGAACCGATAACCATCCCGGTAACCACTGCATAGGTGTAATATGGATAATGTTTAAACAAATGGTTAATTCCTTTTCCACTAATAGCAATTCCAATGAGCACGCCTAATCCAATTACGATGATACGGTCAAATTGAAGCTCAGATATAGCTCCTACCACGGTTGGATAGACTCCTATTAGTAACAACAAGAAGGAGCCGCTTACTCCAGGTAATAGCATAGCCATACTAGCCAGCCAGCCAGAGAAGAACAAGAAGATATACTGACTCACTGACAGACTCCCTTTCCACGCTTCAGGTTCACCAGTGTTGAAAAAGGCCAGAGAGCCAACCAGCAACACACTGATAAGCAATAATACATAATGGGAACCTTCGAAATTACGTTTGTAATCTGCTTTGTTAAGAAGGAACGGGATAATCCCCACAATCAGCCCGAGGAAAAAGAACATGGTTGGCTGTTCATAGTTTTCCAATAGATGATCGATAAGGTTACTTAGCAGCAATATGGCTGCCCCTATTCCAATGGCAAGCGGGATAAGAAATCCTAGCTGCTTCTTCCACTCTTTACTGAAAACACCGTTTACCGCTTCAATTAAACGATCATATATGCCGAGGACAACAGCAATGGTTCCTCCACTAACACCTGGAACTACATCACTTGTGCCCATCAGCATTCCCCTGTAAATGTTTCTCCACTCCATTTGCTCGAAACTCCTTCTAAATTGCTGGATCTTTTTCACATAATGCTGCTAGATCATTCGCAACTTTTCTAATTAATTGCAGGTCATATTCATGATAATCCTCATCCTTCACAGCGTCTAGGATGTACAGGCTGAATTTCCAAACTTCCTCTTTTATATCCTCGTCATTAACGAGTGCTATCTTATATAATGATTCCAGAATGCTGTTCATGACAGATACATCCTTTTTACCATACAATCTAATTTGATAAAAGCTTTTATATAAATATTGATGATATGGTTTCGGTTCTACCTTCAGGCGTAACTGATCATCATTATCCGTATAATAACGGAATTCCTTATATTTGTGGCCTATCTCTGCAAGAATAGATCCAATTCGGTTTATACAATTAATCGCTGTGTGTGGGTCATTAATGCCAGGTGAGATAGCTCTTAAGGCAATCTCCACTAATTTCTGGATGGAGAATTCTATATCCTGAACATTGGTTCGCTCCTTGCCAATAATAATGTAGTCCAAGCTGATGTCTTCATCTAATTGCTCTTTGCCATCCTTGAACACATAATAAAAAATGGGCGAGCCCGATTCCACATAATCTCCAACCTGTACATTTACAAAAATCATAAGGTTGTGTTCTTTCGCCCAATTAATAAACGGTCTAAAATCAATGTGCTGTACATAGCCGCTTTGTTTTACCTGCATATAGTACCGCTCTTTATTCTTTAATTGCTCGAGCTCTTCCTCATCCCAATCCTCATAGATATCATACGTCTGCTCGGCAAATTTTCGATTAATGACGTGGATGGTTTCCGTTTGTATCTTCCCAATTAAATTATTTACCTGCACCCAGCGTGCCGAGTGGTGGATAAATAACACAAAGAAGGCTAGTGTCACAGATGCTACTATTACCGTTAGAAACGGACTGACAATGACAGCATCCTTACTTCGCGGCAGGAGCAGCAGATTTACTAGTGCATACAAAAATCCAAAAACGTACACACCCAAGACGTGCTGGGTAATACGATCCGTCATAAAATCCTCCAACGCTCTTGGAGAGAATTGCGAGGAATATGTAGTTAACACGACCATAATAGATGAAAAACTAATAGTAGTCATGGTCAGCATAGCGGTTATGAGAGACGAGTATAAATATAACGCCATACTTTTCTTACCTAGAAATATGGATGGGACAATCTGCTTCATCGTATCCATAAAGTACATATCCAGCACCTTCGTAAGGGCTACTGCAATAAATGATAATATACCATAAATTAACGGTACAAACCAGAAGCTATCCCTTACACTTAACCACAATCTCGTATTTTGCATATATGTGCCTCCTAGGCTAAATAGAATAATCAACGTATAAAAGTTTACCCCCTGATATTTCCCATAAACCAGGGGAATTATTTCAGGGGGTACTTATTTGTCTATATTTTATTATTAGCCAAGAGCTACATCCAGCGTCATCATGATGGCAAAACCAATCATAAGGCTAATGGACGCAACGTCTACATTTCCTTTTTCCTGCGAGCCCGGAATAATTTCCTTAGCTACAACGAAAATCATCGCGCCTGCAGCGAAGCTTAGTGCATAAGGGAGAATAGGCTCAATAGCAATAACAGCTACTGCCCCAATGACGGCAGAAATAGGCTCTACCATTCCAGAAAACTGGCCGAACATAAAGCTTTTTCCTTTTTTCATGCCATCTCGGTGTAATGGCATGGATACGGCTGTTCCTTCTGGGAAGTTCTGAATTCCTATACCAATCGCTAAGGCAACCGCACCAGCTAGCGTTGATTCCGTTCCAGTAGATGCTAGTGCTCCAAATGCAACCCCGACTGCCAGACCTTCAGGAATATTATGAAGCGTCATAGAGAATACAAGCAATGCCGTTCGGTTTTTTGCCTTGTTATCCTTAATATCATGAAGGTATTTCTCTGTGTTCAGTGCTGGGAGCATTTTATCTACGAACAGTAAGAGCACCCCTCCTAACAGGAAGCCTACTACTGCTGGAACCCACGAAGGAACAGGTCCATCAGCAGCCATTTCAATCGCCGGGGAAAGAAGAGACCAATAACTTGCCGCAATCATTACGCCCCCAGCAAATGCTAGCATACTATCTAAAAATTTCTGATTGGCGCCTTTCACAAAGAATACCAGTGATGCACCAAGAGCAGTCATTCCCCATGTAAATAACGTACCGATTAATGCTTGCATAACTGGATTGAGTTCTTTAAATGCTTCTATCATTTTTCTCACCTCTGTTGTCATTTGTTTAGTGTATATATAAGTTTTGCCTTCGTCCAATTTTTCTTGTCGCAACCATTTTATATGGTAATACGCAATACAGTCAACTCACCTGATTACATCTTTCCCTTAGACCTTCCCTATTATAAAGAAAAGTGTCCCACCTGATCTTAGTTTATGCTGGTTGTTGATATTTTTAAGTAGCGCCGATATGTGGATGAAGCAAAACATTGGGTCCTTAAGCTTAAAAAGCTCCCACCCTTACTGAAAGGGTAGGAGCTCTGTTCTGTTTATTTAGCACACTCTTTTACGATTCTAGCTTCCTTGGCGGGGTCTAAACCGATGCCATCAGCCATATCTGTGTTTTCCCGAGCTACAAACCATTCTCTCGTTTCCTCTATTGTTTTTCTCAACGGACGAAAGCGTAGCCCTTTTTCTCTTGCCTTATGATTGGATACTAGAAAATATCCATATGGCAGCTCTTCAGACTCAGGTATCCATAGCGGTAATTCATGGAATGGCTGAACATCATGTTTCTGTAAACAAGAATCTCCAATCCATTTGTCTTCTGCCTCGGGGCTGATTTGAAGGAAGGTATTAACTACATCCTTCATCGTTATCTCTTCATCGAAACCAGTTGCGTTATACACGCCAGTCTCTTGCTGTTCCGTCATATGAATAGTCCATTCGGCTAAATCCCTGACGTCAATAAATTGAATCGACCGATTTTCTTTTCCAGGTACTAACACTTCCCCACCACGAGCAAATCGCATCACCCAATATGTGAATCGATCGGTAGGGTCATGTGGTCCTACAATTAATCCAGGTCGAATGCTGAGCGTCTTTCCTGGCATTTCTTCTTCAATAGCTTGTTCACACAGGGCCTTCAGTGGCCCATATGTCTCCGCGTTAATGTCCTCTACATTTGGGTCGTCTACTGTTCCAACAGGATACGATTCGTCTACATATTCATTTTTGAAATCTTTATAAACCGAAATAGTAGAGATGAAAACATATCGTTCTACCGAATTCTTTAATGCTGCCGCAGATTGTCGTACGACCTCGGGATGATAGCCAGAGGTGTCAATAACCACATCCCACTCTCGATGACTAAGTTTATTAAGGTCTTTGGTACGGTCACCTTTAATTTTTTCTACGTCTGTAAATAAATCCTGGTTTGTCTTCCCTCTATTAAATAATGTTACCTCATGTCCATTATCGAGAGCGGTTTGCGTTATGTGCCGACCTACAAATTGAGTGCCACCAATAATTAATACCTTCACGCTTATTCCTCCTTTTACATCCCTCATTATCGAAAATCCAATAGTTCAAACCTTTTAATCGTCCATATAGCTGCTCTAAAGAAGCAACTCCTTTACAAGGGGAATACTCTATTCAAGCTCATACTTCTCTTTTAGAGAATCAGGAGCCATCTTGACGATTTGCTGAAAGACGAAGGTGAAGATAGTAAGATCATCTACAAATCCAATTAGTCCGAAGAAATCAGGAATAAGATCTGTTGGCAAGAGAATGTAGGCGACTAGAAATAAGATGGATAACCCCTTTTTCGATCCAGCCACTTCCTTGGACCGAAAGAAGGAGATAAGAAATGGGATAGATTTCTGTAATTGAAAGACGAACTTTATACGTTTCCATAATTTGAACATTTACATCATCCTTTTCCACGTTCCTAGTTACTAATTTCCCTTGCTCATATCCTATCACACTCCCAAATAAAAGAGGTCCTGCAGCTACAGGACCTTCTTCATAGGAAGTGATAATATATAATGCTGCTGTATCGCCAGCTCATCCCAAAACGCTTGTGTCTGCTTATTCCCAAATGTAGCATAGGCAATAAACATAATCAGCGCAGTAATAATGATGAGGACAAAGATTAATACAATAACCTTCCCAAGTACAACGCTTGCCTTTTTCTGGGTCGCCAATCGATACACCCCTTTCATCTTCCCCCATAGAGTGTGCGATTAGCTGAAGGATTATTCCCCTATAAACTCATCCTTCAAGCGTTGATATTTAGGGTCCTCTACAATGCTAGAACGACTTTCATCAAATATTTCAGCTGCCCGCTGCTTCTCCTCATCCAGCGCTGTTACCTCCTTCACTGTCCCATCCTCGTTATACTTTTTTCCGCCAGGGTATTTCGCATACCGCCTTGCTCTGGTATAACCCATTCGCAGAAACTTACGAGCCACATCCATTCCTACGAAATCTTCTTCTTTCCGGTATTGCTTGTACTTGTTATAAATAGCCTCCGCTGCCTGTCTTGCTATCCTCTCGTTCTTAAACCCCCATAAGGGGAGTAGTTCACTTTTATAGGGCTCTGCATGAAAAATACCATACTCCCCACGCCCAATGCGATAAGCACTCGGATGGTCCTTGAGATTGATACCATCAAATGGATGATTCTGCATACATACCACCTTACCTTTTTAACAGCATGTCTCTGTGCGGAATACCATCCTCTAAGTACATTTCCGATGTAACGGTAAATCCATAGCTTTGGTAAAACGATAACAAATACTCTTGTGCCTGCAAATACACTTGCTCTTCCTGCCATTCGTCCCGCACTACAGACAATGCTTGCTTCATTAACATTCTTCCATACTGTTTCCCTCTATAATGTTCATTAACCAAAATACGACCGATAGAAGCAGCTTGTTCGTATTTTGTACCAGAAGGAAAGATACGGCAATAGCAAACCAATTCCTCTTGTTTTTCCAGCCATACGTGATATGCCTCTTGATCATCGTTATCTAATTCAGGGTAAGGACAATTCTGCTCAACGACAAAGACATTTACCCTTTCTCTCATAATGGAATACAGCTCTTCTTTCGTTAAATCGTCAAAGGACTTCCCTTTCCATTCCATCTTCATCACCCTCCTTATGTATTACACTACAGTGTAGTATGGGAGAGTGTATTTGAAAATAAAATAGACTCACTAATCCTGTTTGGGAGGCTTCCAGTATCCCTTCTCCTCCTCTTTTTCTCCATCCCAATTTTTTTGATCATCAGACTCAATAATACCAAGGGTCACATCGGAAATATCCTTGTTCTCCAGTAATTGATGCCACACAGCAAATTTGATATCATCCGCTTCTGCTAAAGAAAGGCCTACTTCCAGCTCCAGTAAAGCTTCCACATGGTAGGCTCTGCCTTCTTTTACGACTCGCATCGTTCTTATATCCTCCACCCTTGGATGATTCATAATATTGTGCGCCACTTCCTTCTCGACCTTTTTTGGTGCAGAAACACCAATCAGGCCAATCATATTCTCAAAGCCCAGCCGGAAGGCAACAATTAGCATTAGCACACCGATTAACAACGTAACTACTCCATCTAAAATAGCAAAGTTGGTAAATGTGGTTACAACAACTGCGATGGTTGCTAGAATAGCTCCCATTACAGCAACTACATCCTCGAAAAATACCAGCCTGGTTGGCGGGGTAGCATCTGAGAGATGGCGTAGCGACTTGGACACGAGCCCACCTTCGCTATCTGTGGCTTCAGCCTCTTTAACAATTTCCTTCATGGCCTTAACCAAGATGGCACCATCAATAATAATGTTGAGTAGTAAAATACCCATATTAAGCCAGAATCCTCCAGAGCTTTTCGGATGTTGGATAAGGTGCCAGCCCTCCTTGATGGATTCATAGCCAAGCACCGTGATAATGAGCACGGCAATCATAACGAAAATGTTAATGACCCTTCCAAATCCTGTAGGAAAACGTTTCGTTGGTGCTTTCTCTGCAAGTACACTCCCCACGAATACAAATCCCTGATTGACGGTATCTGCTAGTGAGTGTAACGTTGTCGCAAGCATAGCTCCACTTCCACTAAAATATGCCCCAAATGCTTTCGCAATCGTAATCACCAAATTACCAGACGCAGCAGCGAGCGATGACTTATTACCCTTCTTCCATAATTCCTTCCATGATTGGTCTTCCATTACCATACTCTCCTTCACCGTAACAGTTAGGTTTAGTATGACGTTTTATAAGGGATTTCATGAAAGAGATTTTTCGAGGGGTTTTGTTATCGAGAGGTTGCTGCAGCTTAATCAATATAATGAGGAGATAAAAATACCCATGCATTAGCATTTGTCTATTGATGAAAGCTGGAATGAGCTCGTTCTCTGTATGTTCTTTCATGCTATAAAAAAAGAACCCCTTAAGTGAGGTTCTTTCTCCTGTAGAAGTATTTTTTTATTCTTTCGAAACGGCCCAAACCCACCAAATCAGTAGTGGCTGGAATAATAAACGGATCCATAGAAACATCGGATTTACAGTGGCTGGAATGCCTGCAATGGCAGAATATATATTAGCGGGAAATACTAGCACTAAAAATAGGGCAATCATTTTCCCCGAGATTCTTCTTGTATTAGGAAGCAACAGACCAATCGCTAATACTATTTCCATAACCCCTGTCACATAGACAATCCATTCTTTCGCTGGCAATGCTGCAGGAACAATCGTTACAAAGCTATCCACTACAATAAAATGCATCACACCAGCAGTAAAAAAGAATACCGTAAACAACCATAATCCCAATCGTTTCATTCTCGTCGTCATCCTTTGTATATCGTCATACAACTAACGTATCACACAGGAATATCATGGGAAAGAAATGACACTCACGTGGATACTTTAAGGAGCATCTGTTGAGTCGGAGATATAGGTCAGCAATTGCTCAGGCTCATTGGTCTCAAACACCATTTCCTGATGATCAAATACGAGAGCTGTTGGGAGTTGCTCTATTTGAAACGCCTTCTGATATTCACCGGTTACGACATAATCCACCCTGTCTATCTGAGCAAGCTGCTCCAGCTCATATACTTCGTCCTTGGCATCCTCCCATTTATTTGCATTGGCTGTCTCTAAGTTACCGTCATGAACAATAAATATGTTGTAATGCCCTTGCGCATCCGTTACGGATCTCTCCGTCCACGTATTCATCAAACTGTGGTCTTCCTTTGTGATTTCTAATTTCGTGTTCTCCTCTGATGATTGATTTGGAAAAGGGATTTGACCGGACATGCCAGCATACACAATCAATAAACAAAGAATGGTGACCCCAACCATACTCCCGAGTCCTTGTACTAACCGCTTTGGATAAGGAGATAAAGGGGAGGTCCTTCTTTTCTTCGAACGAGCTAGAACATTTTCCTTCACAGATTGTTTATCTACGTTTACATGCTTAAAGGTTGTAGTTGTCATGGACTGACGCAAGTTCTTCAAACGCTCTTCAATATCCATCCAACCCCTCCTCTTCATACATCTTCTTCAGCATCGCTCTGCCACGATTAAGTCTAGTCTTTATGGTATTCTCATTCATCTTCAGTATTTCACTCATTTCCCTTACTTTCATGTCCTCAAAATAATGCATGTAGATCACTTCTTTAAATTTAGTAGGCAACGACATCACCTTATCTGCTAAGGCCTTATCTTCCATTTTGTTCACTATTATATCTTCAGGATGCCGACTATCTTTCCCGAAATAACCGTCTGCCTTCTCCTCTTTTGTTAGGAATCGTTTTATCGTCTTTTTACGAAGCTGGTCCTTACATTTATTCACTGTAACTCGATAGACCCACGTTTTAATGGTGGCATCATTTCGAAATGAGTCTATTTTGTGGTAGCACGTGAGGAATACATCTTGCATGACTTCTTCAGCTAACTGCATATCCTTCACGTACGTATAAGAGAGCCACAGGATTGCCTGGCTGTATTCATCAATAAGCAGCTCTAGAAACTGCTCTCTATCAGCTTCCGATTCGCGAATCTTCTTTAATTGGGAATCAGATAAATCTATTGTCATGACAATATGCTTGACCTCCTTTACACCACCTTAGACGCAATAAGACAGAAAGTGGTTTCCCTTTTCGAAAACTTTTATCCATAACTAAAATAAAGGTATTATTGATTAGGTTAGGTTGATTTCATATATGTATAATGAATAAAAGACCAGGACTAGCGGAGTGAGCTGAAAAAGTGCCCTCTACTTACCTTCACTGCGAGCCTTCTGTTTAGCGCTAGAAATGAAAAAAAGAAGGACCTGTGGAGGGTACCTTCTTGTTAGACGTTCATACGTTGGAATTGCTCTAATAATGTTTCTGCATCATCTTCGAGTAATACCATATTGCGGTTTTCCTGGGTTAGGAATTCTTCCTGTACCATATGGTCGAATAAATGAATTAAAGGGGTATAGTATCCTTTAATATTCAACAGACCAAATGGTTTTTGATGAATACCAATTTGAGCCCATGTGTACACTTCAAAAAATTCCTCCATGGTTCCTGCTCCACCAGGAAGAGTGATAAAGGCATCGGAGAGTTCTGCCATTTTAGCCTTACGGTCGTGCATCGTATCTACAACTAGAAGATCGGTCAGCTTTTGGTGGGCCACTTCTTTTTCTACTAGTTTTTTTGGAATGACACCTATTGCATCTCCTCCGTTTTCTAGTACAGTATCGGCCAGCACTCCCATTAAGCCTACACTGGAGCCGCCATAGACAAGAGCTATATTTCTAGCAGCAAGCACTTTGCCGAGTTCTATGGCACCTTGCTTATATTGTTCGGAAGCGCCTACATTAGAGCCGCAGAAAACTGCTATCTTTTTCATCTGAACACCTCTTTATTTTTACAGATGTGAGTTACTAAAAGTATAGTGTATTTTCAATAGGGAAAAAAGTGGGTAAATGTTAAGAATATATGATGGAAAAAGGAGGTATATTCCATGATCCCAAATCATGTAATTAAAAAGAGCCAGCAAAGAATGGATCCTTATCAAACAGAAGGCTTTGTGCTTGGGAAAGGCTCCTCTACCCCGAAAATCATGCTTATAGGAGAAGCGCCCGGTCGAAATGAGGTAGAACGAGGGGAGCCTTTCATCGGTCGAGCAGGAGATAAACTAGATGATTTCCTTACTCTTGCCGGACTTTCAAGAGAAGAAATCTATATTACAAGCGTCGTACGCAGTCGTCCTTATCATATTAGGGAAAAGACCAATCAGGACGGTACTATTACGAGAAAAACTCCAAACCGGGCACCGAATAAGAAGGAAATGCTGGCGCACGCCCCTTTGTTAGACTACCAAATCCAGCATCTTCAACCTGATATTATCGTCACGCTTGGTAACGTAGCCTTGAAAAGATTATTGGGGGACTCCTACAAAATAACAGAGGTTCATGGGGAGTTACTATACCAGCCTATCTATTATTTACAGGATGATAAGGATACGACCTATACAAAAACAGAGCAATCCTATTCTATTTACCCTACCTTCCATCCCGCATCTGTATTTTATCGCCAAGTCCTACAAGAAACGATTGAAAAGGACTTTACAAACCTCAGACATTTATTATCATAAGAAAGACAAGGAACCGGTTTAAAAGAACTAGATTGATGGAATACAATAAGGATAAGGGGGAGAACCAATGAAGACATTTCTACGAATCAGTACATATGTTGCATTTGTCTTTGGTGGAATCATTGCGCTCTTATGGTACGTCTCTTCTCTTCAACAAAAACGTAAAGCGATGGATCATTTTCAAACGTTAACATTACCCGTACCGAAAGAAGCACCAGTACCGGAAGAGGAGCCTGAGGAGCTGCTTCCTATCGAAGCAGCAGAAATCGTCATCAAGGGAAACCGCAACTCTAAAGGAGAAAGAATCTACCATCTTCCTGGTGGACAATACTACCATCGTGTAACCCCTGTGGAAACCTTCTCCTCTGAAGAGGAAGCACAGGGTAAAGGATATCGAAAATCAAAACGATAACTCAAACCACTGCTGATGGATGTTCAGCAGTGGTTTTTTTTAGGTTGAGGCCTTCCTTAAAAGCCCATACTAAGCAGATAAAGAGAGGCTACTCTATTGGATATGATACGATAACACTAATTACTGTAAAGATTGGAAAGAGAGGAGCGAGCAACATGAAGCTCAGTGTTCTAGATCAATCTCCTATACCAAAAGGCAAAACGCCTGAACAAGCATTGCAGCATAGTATTGAACTAGCGCAATTAACAGAACAGCTCGGCTACACCAGATATTGGGTTGCAGAGCATCATAATACAAATGGATTGGCAGGCTCCTCCCCAGAAGTACTTATAACGAGGCTGGCATCTGCCACCCACACCATCCGAATTGGCTCTGGAGGGGTACTCCTCCCCCAATACAGCCCGTTAAAGGTAGCAGAGAATTTTAAAGTATTAGAAGCTTTATTTCCGGGCCGTATTGATCTTGGATTAGGCCGTTCACCAGGTGGCTCGCAGCTGACAAGATTAGCTTTGACCGATGGGATGAAGAAGACGTTGAGTGCTTTCTCTCGTCAGGTGAAGGAAATACATGGCTTTTTGTATGATGATTTAGAGGAGGACCATGCTTATAAAGGAGTACTGGCTACACCACGAACCCAAACAAATCCAGAGACATGGGTGTTAGGTATTACTGGACGAGGTGCGAAGCATGCGGCCATAAATGGGACTGGCTTTACGTTTGGCCATTTTATAAACCCAGATGAATATGAGGATGCCATCTCTACTTACAAAAACCATTTCAAGCCTTCCCCTGCTCATGAGCAGCCTAAAATTAATGCTTGCGTATTTGTCGTTTGTGCCGAAACGCAAGAGGAAGCTGAACGGTTAGCACTTAGTCAGGATATGTGGCTGTTACATGTCGGGAAAAATATTGAAACACGCGTACCTTCCGTCGATGAAGTACAGCAGCATACTTTTACCTCACAGGAGCTGGAAAAGGTGAAAGCGAACCGGCGCCGTACGATTATTGGAACACCACAGCACGTCAAAGCAGAGCTTGAGAAATTACAGGAAGCATACAGCACCGACGAATTCCTGATTATTACGAACATCCATGATCAGAAAGCACGCAAAAGATCCTACCAATTATTAGCTGACGAAATTCTACAATAACTATAATGATTCACGTGAAACATTGTCGATACGTGTTGATATGACAAGGGTTCTGGCAAACCTTAATCCCATCCGCCGAAATATTGGATGGGATTTTTTTTATCGCAGAGCATGTGTCAACACAATCATAACAATAAAGCCAAGGATAAATGATACAGTAGAAACCCGCTCATTGCCGTCTCCATGACTCTCAGGTATAAGCTCCTTATACACAACAAATAACATCGCTCCTGCGGAGAAGGCCAATCCATATGGGATAATACTTGTAAAGCTCTCCCCAAAGTACACCCCTATCAGCCCAGCACAGCACTCAATCACGCCGGTTATGGACGCGTATAAGACGGCTTTGATCCTGCTTATATTCTGTAACAGTACATATAATGCAACAAGAAACCCCTCCGGAAGGTTTTGGAGACCTATTGCAAAGGAGACGAGCGGACCTAAATCCTCGTAAGCACTGGCATAGCTCATTCCAACGGACAGTCCCTCCGGAAGATTGTGCAGAGACATGGCCACTAAAAAAAGAAATACGCTCCCATTGTGATGCTGATGGTTTGCATTATCCAAATCCTGATGGGGTACAGTAATCTCTAGAAACAAAAGGACACAAGTACCGATGAGAATACCGATAATAAGGACATAGACGTTAGAAAGCTTCAAAGCGGACGGTATTAATCCGTATGTAGAAGCTGCTACCATAATTCCGGCAGTAAAAGCGAGCAGACTATCCTTACCACGGTGGGAGAGGTGTCGTATGAACAACACCGGCAAAGCCCCGAGCGTTGTACAAAAGGAAGATATCACTATACTCCAGACATAAAAAGACTCCATGCAGCCCTCCCCCTCTCTATCTTTCCTAATATATGAGGACAAGCAGAGTTGCATGAATAGCTTTTCGGAATAACAGGCCCGATAAAGCACCAATAAAGTCCTTCGGGGATATTTTAAATAAAAGGCTCTCCAACCGTTAGTGGAGAGCTTCTTCTATCATTTATTCGATTGCCTCTTGAAGATGATATTGCTCTGGATTTAATTCTGTTTCTTCTCCTAGAGCTAATTTGGCTAGTTCCCGCCCAATATATGGGCCGCTCGTTAAACCTGATGAGCCGAGTCCATTGGCTACATAAATATTTTCAAAACCAGGAAGGGAGCCAAATACAGGCAGAAATCCTGGTGTGAAAGGGCGGAATCCAACCTTCGTTTCCTTATACGTAGCATCTTTTAAGCCAGGAGCAATTGCTAGCACTTTGTCGAGGATATCGTAAATGCCACCTGCCGTTACACGGTAATCCAGCCCTGCCTCATCTTCATGAGTAGCTCCTACTACTATCTTGCCTCCTCCAAAGGTAAGCAGATATTTATTAGTTGGCGGGATGATGACCGGCCATTGTGCCGTATCTGCATCATTGAGCTCCAAATGGGTAATTTGAGCCTTCTGAAACGATACTTGGAAATGCACTCCAAGTGGAGCGAGCAATTCCTTGGCCCATGCACCGGCGGTAACTATGACCTTATCCGCTTTCTGTTTGAAGCCATTTACGTAGGCGCCCGTAATGGAGGTCCCTTCAAAGGCTAAGGACGCATCTCCTTCCATAAAGGTAGCTCCGTGCTTCACTGCCCCCTCTATCAAGGCTTTTCGCAGTGCTCCTCCATTTACGCGCGCGCCACCTGTCACATGAACTCCCGCGTATTCATCTGAAAGGAGTGGAAAGTAGGATTTGGTTTCTTCCTTAGACAATTTGGTAATTTCGCCTATTTCCGGCGCATCCTCTCGCCTCTTTTTGGCACGTTCAACCATTTGATCAAGCTTATGGTCGTCGGTATGAAGACTAATAGCTCCTACTTGATGATATCCTGTTTCCTTTAACCCATCCGATTCCAGCTGTTGAATTAACTCTGGATAGTAACGGGCCCCTCCCTTAACTAATTGATACCATTTCTTATTGCGACGTTGAGAGAGCCACGGACAAATAATACCAGCCGCCGCTTCTGTCGCCTGCCCTGGCTCCATTCGATCGATAATGGTTACATTCGCTCCGGATTTCTGTAAATGATAAGCTGTAGAGGCTCCGAGCACCCCTGCTCCAATAACGATATAGGATTGCATGTCTATCCCCTTCTGCTTGTAAAATTCACTATCGCTGTAGTTATTGTACAGGAGATAAGCTATCTACTCAATTTTTGCTCATACCCAAATCAGAACTGTGATAAAATAACGATATGTAATGGTTTGTCGTTGAAAGAAAGGAAGATAACCATGCCATTCCAACAAAACATACTGCCAGCCGCTCGTAATATTAAAGATTTTGAGAAGCTGTTACACTCTTCTACGGAATTTATCATCCTATTGGAAGTGAGAATATCTCAAGTAAACAATTTAGTTAAGCTTGGGAGAAAGCACAATAAAAAAATCCTTCTCCACGCTGATTTGATACAGGGATTAAAAACAGATGAATATGCGGTGGAATTTCTTTGCAACGAGGTTAAGCCATACGGGGTTATCTCCACGAGAGCCAATGTCATTACTCGCGTCAAGAAACAAGGAATTATTGCGATCCAACGCCTTTTCCTATTAGATTCCCAAGCGCTCGAGCATAATCTTAAAATCCTTCATAAATCCAAACCGGATTACATTGAAATCCTACCAGGTCTTATCCCTGAAATGATTCAGGAAATTAACGAAAAAACGGGGATTCCAGTAATTGCCGGCGGGTTAATCCGCACACCAGAAGATGTTACGAAAGCCCTTGATGGCGGGGCCATTGCCGTCACTACTTCCGTTACAGAGCTGTGGAACCTATAATGCTTGAAAAAAAAGCATTGACACCGCTTACACGTATCCTTTAAAGTAAAACGTAAGTTAAGAGATAGTGCGGGAGAAATGGAGAGCCACACGTTCGATTGTCCACCTACCATGGAGGAGGACAGGCAGAATACGTGTGGCTTTTTTATATTTTCCGGACTGCTTTTTTGTAAGCGATATTATATAAATTATGGAGAAGGTGTTTATATGACGGAGTTTTTAGGGGAATTAATTGGTACAATGATTCTCATTATTTTTGGCGGAGGCGTCGTAGGCGGCGTTGTGTTAAAGAAGTCTAAAGCGGAAGGGACAAGCTGGGTGCTTATCTCCATCGGCTGGGGGCTTGCTGTAGCAATGGGGGTTTATGCAGTCGGCAACTTCAGCGGAGCCCACATTAACCCTGCGGTTACGATTGGCTTCGCAACTATAGGGGAATTTCCTTGGAGTAAAGTACCGAAGTACCTCACTGCTCAATTTATCGGAGCCTTTATTGGTGCAGTTGTCGTCTTCTTCCACTACCTCCCTCACTGGAGAGAAACGGAAGATAAAGGGGCTAAGCTTGCAGTCTTTTCTACTGATCCTGCCATTAGAAGCCCTCTTTCTAACCTGGTTAGTGAAATAATTGGAACATTTATGTTAGTGATGGGACTGCTTTTCATCGGAGCAAATCAATTTACTGACGGATTAAACCCTGTCATCGTAGGACTGCTTATTGTGGCAATAGGTATGTCCCTTGGTGGTACGACAGGCTATGCTATCAACCCTGCTCGTGATATTGGACCTAGAATTGCTCATATGGTTCTCCCTATACCAGGGAAGGGTAGCTCAGACTGGAAATACGCCATTGTCCCTCTACTGGGTCCTATTATCGGAGGTTGCTACGGTGCTCTATTCTATCAAACTATGTTTAAAGGAGAAATCAGCCTCCTATTCTGGGCATTCTCCGCTCTCATAGTCCTTATTCTCTTCCTTTCTGCACAGAAGGAATTGAAAACCTCGAAACGGGAAGCAACCATCAAGCAGCAAGCTTCTCATCATGCATAAGATAAAAACATTACACAAAGGGAGATGGAATACATGAAAACCTATATTTTATCTATTGACCAAGGAACTACAAGCTCAAGGGCAATCCTTTTCAATCAAGAAGGGGACGCTATTGAAACAGCCCAGAAGGAATTTGAACAGTTCTTTCCAAAGCCAGGCTGGGTAGAACACGATGCTAACGAAATTTGGACATCAGTTCTCGCTGTTATTGCCGATGTACTACGTAAAGCAGAAGTAGAACCAGAACAAATTGCTGGGATCGGGATTACGAATCAGCGAGAAACTACCGTTGTTTGGGACAAAGAAACAGGACGCCCTATTTATAAAGCAGTCGTTTGGCAATCCCGCCAAACAGCAGACATCTGTAATGAGCTGCGAGAGCAAGGGTTAAATGAAACATTCCGTAATAAGACTGGCCTTCTATTAGATCCTTATTTCTCTGGTACGAAGGTGAAGTGGATTTTAGACAATGTGGAAGGCGCTAGAGAGAAAGCAGAAAACGGACAATTGATGTTCGGTACGATTGATACGTGGCTTATCTATAAGCTATCAGGCGGAAGAGCCCATGTAACAGATTACTCTAATGCTAGTCGTACACTAATGTATAATATTTATGATCTACAATGGGATGAAGAGCTATTAGACATTTTGGATGTACCGAAATCTATGCTTCCTGACGTACGACCTTCTTCAGAGGTGTATGCCAACACAGTCGATTATCACTTCTTTGGCAAAGAGGTTCCGATTGCTGGAGTTGCCGGAGATCAACAAGCAGCTCTGTTTGGACAAGCCTGCTTTGAAAAAGGGATGGCGAAAAACACATACGGTACCGGCTGCTTTATGCTTATGAATACCGGAGAGGAAGCTGTACCTTCTGAGCACGGTTTACTAACCACAATCGCATGGGGGCTGGACGGAAAAGTACAATACGCCCTTGAAGGCAGTATATTCGTTGCTGGATCTGCTATTCAATGGCTCCGCGACGGTCTGCAAATGATTGAAAATGCACCAGATAGTGAAGAATTGGCCACTCAAGTGGATTCTACCGATGGAGTTTACGTAGTACCTGCCTTTGTTGGTCTTGGGACACCATACTGGGATAGTGACGTCCGTGGAGCGGTCTTTGGACTGACTCGCGGAACGAGCAAATCTCACTTCACAAGAGCGACGCTAGAGTCACTAGCCTATCAAACCAAGGACGTACTCGATGTAATGGTAAGTGATTCTAACATAGATGTGAAGAAGCTTCGTGTAGATGGCGGTGCAGTTAAAAATAATTTCCTCATGCAATTCCAAAGTGACATCCTTGATGTAGAAGTGGAACGCCCTACTGTAAACGAAACAACAGCATTAGGATCTGCTTACCTTGCCGGACTTGCTGTTGGATATTGGGATAACAAAGATAAAATCCAAGAGCGCTGGAACCTGGACAAGCAATATACTCCAGAGCTGGCTGAGGAAAAGCGTGAAGAGCTCTACAGCGGCTGGCAGAAAGCAGTGAAAGCAGCCCAAGCCTTTAAATAATATCAATCTATTTTACATTTATAAGAAACGTGCTACAATAAGAGTAACAAGTTAACAGGACTCGGTTGGAGAAACGGAGAGACCACAATGCCTTTATGGGGAACCATAAAGAGTGTTTGTGGTCTCTTTTTTTATGCTCTTCTTTTTGTTTAGTTCTTCAGATGGAAGGAAATATAAAAGGAGCACTGTTTTTACGCTTTTTCATGAATTCTCCACCGATACTGATGCACACAACAGAAGGAGCGGATGACCGATGAATCATTTTTCAAGTTTACAAAGAAATGAGATATATGAAGCAATGGAACAAGAGACGTTAGATGTCCTTGTTATAGGAGGTGGCATTACAGGAGCAGGAATTGCGTTAGATGCAACGACAAGAGGATTATCTACGGGTGTCGTGGAGATGCAGGATTACGCAGCTGGTACCTCCAGTCGCTCTACAAAGCTCGTCCACGGAGGGCTTCGTTACTTAAAGCAGTTTGAGGTAGCCATGGTTGCAGAAGTAGGAAAAGAGCGTGACATCGTGTACCAAAATGGACCACACGTTACTACACCAGAATGGATGCTCCTCCCTTTCCATAAGGGCGGCAATTTCGGACCGTTTTCTACCAATCTCGGCCTGCGCGTCTATGACTTTTTAGCAGGTGTAAAAAAGGAAGAGCGTCGTAAAATGCTCTCCTCAACGGAAACGATGAAACGCGAGCCGCTTCTAAAGCAAGAAGACCTGCGCGGTAGTGGTTACTATGTCGAGTACCGCACCGATGATGCTCGATTGACATTAGAAGTGATGAAAAAAGCTGTTCAAAAAGGCGCCCATTCCATCAACTACGCCAAAGTAGTAGATTTTATTTATCAAAACAATAAGATTGTTGGGGTAGAAGTAGAAGATCAGCTGAACGGATCACGCCACACGATTTATGCTAAGAAAATCGTTAATGCTGGAGGTCCATGGGTAGATACCCTACGTGAAAAGGATGGCTCTAAGAAAGGGAAGACCCTACAACTAACGAAAGGAATTCACCTTGTATTCGATCAGCAAACCTTCCCGCTTCAACAAGCCATTTACTTCGATACACCAGACGGACGTATGGTCTTCGCTATTCCAAGGGATGGCAAAGCGTACGTCGGCACAACTGATACTGTTTATGAGGGAGATATCTCCCACCCAACTATGACAGAGGATGATCGTGATTATGTCTTAAAAGCTATCAAGTACATGTTCCCATCCCTAAACATCACCGCACAGGATGTTGAATCAAGCTGGGCTGGATTACGACCACTCATTCATGAAGAAGGCAAGGATCCATCGGAGATTTCCCGAAAGGATGAGATTTTCGAATCTGATTCTGGTCTAATATCCATTGCTGGTGGTAAATTAACAGGCTACCGTAAGATGGCTGAGAATGTAATTGATTTGGTCACTACTCAGCTGAAGGACATCAACGGAAAAGAGTACCCAGGCTCTCAAACGAAAGAGCTTCCAATGGCTGGTGGAGAAGTCGGGGGTGCGAAAGGCTTCAAACAATTTAAGAAGCGTAAAGTAGAAGAATGTGTTGCCTTCGGATTATCAGAACAGAAAGCTTCCTCTCTTCTGCAGTTGTACGGAGCGAATATTGATAAGGTTATGGATATTTATAATAATAGACAGGACGAAGCAAAGGCGGCTAACCTGGACCCCCTTGTATTTGCCATGCTAACGTACGCGATTGAGGAAGAAAATACCGTAAAACCAGTTGATTTCTTTATTCGACGTACAGGAGCTCTCTTCTTCGATATCCATTGGGTTCATCTGCACAAAGAGCCGGTAATTCAACACATGGCTAAACAGCTCCATTACAGCCAGGAGCAGACAGAAGCATATACCCATCAATTAAATCAATTACTAGAAGAAGCCGTCACCCCTACACCAACACCTGAATATGTATAAAGACAAGAGACAGCCCCAGACATTACGCTGGGGCTGTCTTTTTTGTGCGCTATGCCGTTTTTGAACAAACGTTTGATCAACACTGTAAAAAAGGCGCAGCCCCATTGGGACTGCGCCTATATGACAAAGCATTGCACTTCTATTATGGTTACATCTGTTGAGAAGTAGGTCGTACGACAATTTCGTTTACTGCTACCTCTGCCGGCTCTTCCATTGCGTAACGGATCGTACGGGCAATACTGTCAGGCTTAATAGCGTCACTATATAATTGATCAACCCCGCCTTTGACATCTTCATCCGTAATGGTAGTTGTGAGCTCTGTAGACACGGCTCCCGGTGAAATAATCGTGGCACGGATATTACTTTCAGGAGATTCTTCCATACGTAGTCCGTCTGTAATAGCACGTACAGCAAACTTCGTACCACTATAGACAGCACTGCCAGGGAATACTACATGGCCCGCTACAGAAGACAGGTTGATGATATGACCCTGTTTTCGTTCACGCATATATGGAAGTACTGCATTAATACCATATAGAACACCTTTAATGTTCACATCAATCATGGTATCCCACTCCTCCACCTTCTGCTTATTGAGCAAGGATAAAGGCATGAGACCTGCATTGTTTACAAGTACATCGATTTGGCCAAATGTTTCATGAGCATATTGAGCAAGCTCTACTATTTGCTCGGAGGAAGCTACGTCTGTCACTTTATAGACTGCTTGTCCACCATTGCTATTGATTTCCTCTGTTAACGTTTGAAGTCGCTCCTCTCTTCTCGCAGCTAATACTAATTTAGCTCCTTTAGAAGAAAGCTCTTTCGCTGTTTCCTCTCCAATACCACTAGAAGCACCGGTTAGGATTACTACAGAATCTTTAATCATTTCCATGGTTTGAAACCTCCTTAACTATGATTCACGTTAAGCCTAACGGTTAGAGTCGACTCTAAATCAACTAATATACTCACACTGTTTCAAATAGTTGACGAAAAGGATACTTGTAAGCTTAAATCTAAGGAGAAGAGCACCATTCACCAAGGAGTGATACTTGTGGAATATACCATTGGAGAAGTATCAAAAAAACTTGATATGTCCACCTATACACTGCGTTTCTATGAGAAAGAAGGTCTGCTTCCTTCTATCAAGCGCAACCAACAAGGAATACGAAAATTTAATGAAGACAATTTATATTGGATTGATATGGTACGATGCTTCCGAGATACCGGCATGTCTCTCCAGGATGTTAAACATATCGTTGATTTAACTAACGAAGGGCATGACACTCTTGAAGAACGAAAACACATACTGCAGGAGCATAAAGCAAAGGTACAACAGCAAATGGATAACCTGCAGCAGCACCTGCACAAAATTGATAAGAAAATACAATGGTATGAGGGAGATACGACTGCTTGTGAGATACAATCACGGGTGTAAAGGGCGTCTCTCTCCAGAAGAAAGGCGCAAGCTCAGTTAGCTTGCGCCTTTCTTCTATACTAAAATACTTTGTTCAATTTGCTTCATTTCAAAGAAGTAGCCTTGCTGCTTCATTAACTCATCCCATGTACCAGATTCAATGATTTCTCCCTCATCCATCACAATAATCCGATCCATGTTCTCAAGCCCTATTAATCGGTGGCTGACTAATAGGACCGTATCGTTCTGTGCCTGGGTTAACAGATGACGAAAAATAGCTTGCTCTGTAATAACATCTACAGAAGACGTTGGCTCATCTAGCAGCCACACATGCGCGCTCTTTAGTAAGGTACGAGCAATGGCCAAGCGCTGCTTTTCCCCACCGGATAAATTCTCTCCTTTTTCCAGCACCTCTTGCTCCACATCAAAATGATCTAACTGTACTTTCGCTAATGCTTCTCGTATCTCCTCATCCGTGGCATCATCCTTGGCTAGCTGAATATTATCTCGAATGGTCCCGTAGAAGAAATGATTGTGCTGAAGCACTACATTGGTTTTCGCCCAAAGATCACTCTCCTCTACCTCGTCTATATTGTTTTTATTCAAGCGTATTGCTCCATCAAAGTCCGGGTAGAACGAGAGCAGTAATTCTAGCAGTGTAGATTTGCCTGAGCCGCTCGGGCCAACAATAGCCACCTTCTCCCCAGCTTTCAAATGCAGACTTACCGCGTTAACAGATAATCTTGTTTCCTTCGGATAGGCAAAAGAGACCTCTTCCATATCAATGGTGTAGGCTCTTTCTTCTGGCAATCGCGCTCCCTCTTCCTTCTCTGAGGTGCTTCTTCTCTCTACAGAAGAATACAACCGCTTCGCTGCCACCCTACTATCCTGCAGATATCCAGGAACAAGGGACATCGGCGTTGCGTTCTCAAACGCTGTCAGTGAAATCATTACTAGCATGGCTAAGAAGATTCCATTCAAATCCCCTTGTACCACTAAATAGGAGCCGACAGTAATGACAAGCCAAGAAACCACGAGCGTTGCCATCGTACTTAACGATTGGTGAAAGACCTCCGCTTTTCCTTCCTGTTCCTGTTCTGCTACATACGTATTGGATACCTCTTCTAGCTGTTTCTGCTTAGCAGAGAGCTTTTGGTTCAGCTTCAAGTCCTTAAACCCATAGAAGAACTCTGTAACCTCTGTAGAAAGCATACCACGATTTTTTCTCACCTGTGGTTCCATCGTCCGCTGTTTATAGTAAAACCAACCCGGCAGGACAAACCCTGTAATTCCTACCCCAAGTAGTAATAGGAGTGAAATAGAAAGGGAGAAGAAGGTGGTAAAAAAGATGGTCGCAAGAAAGATGAGCACCAATACTATGGGCGGATAAAAGACGCGCAGAAAGAAATGCTGCAATCGATCAATATCCCCTACAATACGTGCTAATAGATCCCCACTTCGATACTCTCGAAAAATCCTTGGAGCAAGCGGCTCAATGCGTTCAAAGAACGATACTCTGAGCCGGCTTAAGATTGTAAAGGTAGCCCGATGAGAAAAATACCGTTCTACATATCTCCCAAACGCCCTTGCAAATCCAAATAACTTCAAGAAGGCGATCATAATAGAGAGCGTATAAATTGGCGGTGTTAAGGCTGCCTTGGAAATTAAATAGCCACTCGAAGCAAACAGCCCGACAGCTGTAATCCCGGCTAGGAATCCAAAGAGGACGGATAAGAGGATATCTCGTTTTTCAAAAGCTAATTCCTTTAAGACAATCTGTAAATCCTTCATGAGGTCACCCCTTGCTGCTGAATAGATATCATTTCTTTATACTCAGCACACGCTTCCATGAGCTCCTGATCCGTGCCTTCCCCTATTAGTACTCCATCTGATAGAAACAGAATCTTATCTGCATTGCGAATCGTATGCAGACGATGAGCAACGGTAATCACGGTAGCACGCTCCGAAAGCTCCCGGATAGAGTGCTGTAATACTCTCTCCGTATGCAAATCTAATCCTGTGGTAGGCTCATCAAATAATACGACAGAAGGCTGCTTCAAAAAGGCTCTAGCAATGGCTATACGCTGCATTTCACCGCCCGATAAACCTCTGCCGCCTTCTCCTACCAATGTATCTAAGCCCGCATCTAGAGAATCAACTAAAGCAGCAATACCTGCTTTTTCAATCGCTTCCTCTACAGCTCCCTCTGATACATCCTGATTTGTACCAAGCATAATGTTCTCTCGAATAGTTCCAGAAAATAAATAAGGATCCTGGGAAATATAACTTAGCTCGCTATACCAAGCCGTTTCCTGATAGTGCTGCAACGGACGACCGTTTAACGTAATTTCTCCCTGTTTCAAAGGTATTAGACCAGCTAAGAGATAAAGCAGTGTTGTTTTTCCAGATCCGCTTCTACCTACGATCGCTACATTTTCATACGGTGAAATAGTGGTGCTCACAGATTTCAACGCAAATCCCTCTGGCTCATATTCAAAGCCAGCATGTTGGAAGCGAATAGCAGGAGGAGAAGCATCTTCCCCTAACGCTTCTGTACCCCACACAACATGCTCCTCTTCCAGCGCTTCATTAATTTTGTTAGCGGCTCCCATGCTCCCTCGTCCCGTATGGAAGGCACTCCCTAAGTCTTTTAACGATAGGTAGAACTCAGGTGCCAATACGAGCACGAAAAACGCTGTAGAAAAGGATATACTTTGAAAAATCACGAGACGTATGCCAACCTCTAAGGCAATAATTCCGATACTCAGCATAGAAATCAGCTCTAGCATTAACGAAGATACAAAGGCTATCTTCAAGACTTCCATCGTCGCATCCCGAAAATCAAGACTTCCCTTCTCAATTCTTTTCTTCTGGTGCTCTGATTTACCGAATAGCTTCAAGGTCGTCAAGCCTTGCAGTGTATCTAAAAATCGTCCTGAGAAGATAGCCATCTTATCCATCTGTTCCTCTGACTTCTTCTTCGTCATGATTCCAATAATAACGTAAAAAAGTGGTATAAATGGTGCCGTCACCACCATAATAATTCCTGTGTAAATATGCTCTGTGGATGCAGCAATAAGAATGAATAATGGAATAATAGATGTTTCAATAACTTGCGGGATATACTTACTGAAATAACTATCCACTTCATCCACAGCATCCATCAGCACACTTACTTTATGCCCAGACTGCCCTTGTATGGATGCCTGCATCGGATTTCTAGTAAACTTGTGCAGCAGCTTTTCCCGAAACTGCTGCTTGACCTTCGCAGCCATCCTCACCCCTGCCAGGCCATTTCCATAAGAGAGAAGAGCCCTCAGCACTAACACCAACAGTAAGCCCCCGATATAAGGGAGGACCTGTTGAAAGGATTCATTTTGTATAAACACTCGATCAACGATTGTCACAAAGAAATACGCCTGTCCAATTACCGTCAGCCCTAACAGGATAGAAGACAGAATAAGAAACCATCTCGTTCCCTTATGTTCCTTTGCCATCCTTTTTAAATCATTCATATATAAACTCCCAACATTCTATGATGTACTAGAGCAACGTCCGCTTCATTAATGTGAATCTTTTCACATTATCTGTTTCCTATATTATAGAATAATCAGCAGGGAAATGCACGCAAATGGATTAACATTTTTATAACATGGACGACTCATTAGTTGCGTCTGTCCCAGTCCTCTTCTACAAGGGAATGATTAATCTCGACCCCTGCCTCATAACCCTCTGCTGCCGCTCCTATAAGACCTGTAAAAGCGTTTTTGGCATCGCCTATAACGTATAGCCCTTTTACCTTTGTTTCCCCGTGGTGATCTCCCTCTAGTCCGTGTCGTTTATTGTGGGTAATTCCTGGTATGTATAACGGAACATAAGCAGGAGGATGGTCAATAAACCCTGCATTACGTGCAATATGCTCTCCGTTGTGTGTCACAACAGTGGTGAGCACACCTCTATGAGAAAGGAGCGCTTTCACGGGGGATGTTACAATACGAATACCCCGCTCCTCACATTCCTTCTGAGCAGCCACTGGCACCTCTGAATAACCATTTGTAAACACGATTACATCCCTACTCCAATTGTAGAGTAACTTCGTGAAGGATAAAAGCTTTTCCCCACTCACAAATAATGCGAGGCTCTTCCCCTTTCGCTCAAATCCATCACAATAGGGACAAGGGAAAACCGAAATGCCATACACATCCTTTAAGCCCTTTATAGACGGTAACGTTTCCTTCATTCCTGTGGCAATGATTACTCTCCTGCTCCACCACCGAGCTCCTGAGGCTGTCACAATAGAAAAATAACTCTTTTCCCACCCTACAGCACGTACCGTATCTCCCAATCTCTGAATAGTAGGATATTGCTGTAGCTCTTGCTGGGCAATGGTCCGGAACGTATCGGGTTCTATACCATCTCTTGTTAAGTATCCATGCGAAGCTTTTGTTACGGCATGGCGAGGTTCACCTTCATCAATGAGCAGGACGGTACGCAACGCCCGGCCAAGCACCATTGCAGCACTCATCCCACCAGGTCCTCCTCCTACAATAATGACATCAAACATGCTTTCCTGTACCATAAACGTACCCCTTCGTTCTATTTCTTTCTATTCTTTACCAAGTATAGGGTTCTATACGAAAAGCACTTCCACGGCGCACTACTTCGAAAACCCCGATCCTTTAATTACTTCATCTGCACTTTTTTTGTACAGCTCTTTCCCCTTTATAGTTCCGTTAGCCTTAGCATAGGATTGAACGATATGAAAGCCGACGTTATATCCAATCCACTTAGGATACCGGCTCCATGTTTTACCAAGCATATATAGATTATGCTTTTTCCGGTCATCTAGCTGTAAGTCGTCAACAAACAACCGCTTCCAGCTCTGCTTCGCTTCCTTTACCGTGTACATACTAGACCATGGGGCAAGCCATTTATCTCCATACTGTTCCTTCACGGCGTATTCCCCCATCCCCTCTAATACCACCAACTCCTTTAACGTTAAATCACGAGGACTAATGCCAAGGTGCTGTAAACGGCATACATGATTATATTCATGAGCTAATAACGCATATAAGCTTTCGCGAGGCAAACCAGGCGAGACAAATAAAAAGATAATGTGGTCATAGGCGACTCCACTTTTGTTCGTAGAAACCCGTTCCTCATCTGCCTCAGCCCGTGTAATCGGAAAAATAAAAATCGGAACGTCTGGTCCCTGCCATTCATTCTGGAGCCTGCGAAACTCTTTTTGCGCTAATTCCAATGTGCGCTCCTTCTCTAACGCTTTTCCTATCTTCTTCATCTTTTTCCATTCTCTTGGCTGGAATAATCCATACTCCTGCAGTTGCCCTTGCAGTGTACTAGCATCTAAATCAGGAAAATAGTTGATCAATCGTTTGATCAACGTCTGCCGTTGATAGGACTCTGCCTGAAAGGAAGACCCCTTTTCACATTTAGCTACGAACTCCTCTAGCCAGCGTCTTGTATTTATAACGGACATGATCATCACCGCTCCACATCTTGAGATACTCCATATATATCCATCGTCTATCGTTAACGTGCATTGCCCTGCGGCAATTGTGACAAGCATCCCTACTAATTATCCTCTCCCTAGTTGTACACCCATACGAAAACGAACCCTCTACATACTATATAGAGAGAGCGAGGATGGAGAAACGCCTCCTCCACTTACAAATACGGAAAGAGGAGAGATATCTATGAGTTACGGATACGGTGGTTTCGGCGGCGGCGGATGCTGTTACGGTGGAAAACAACAAGGTGGATATGGATATGGCGGCGGATTTGTTTTAATCGTCGTATTGTTTATCCTATTAATCATTGTTGGTGCAACTTTCATTTGCTAATTCAATAGGAGTAAACAAACCTTATCCTCAAAAGGATAGGGTTTGTTTCACTTATAAACTTATATACAAACAGCAGGGATAGGTCCTTCTCATGCCGAAGACATTTTAGTAAAGGAGGCATGTGGCAATATGGATTTGGTAAAAGGATTAACGATTCGAAAGGCTGGTACGGAAGATTGTAGCTCTGTAATGGATTTGCTAAAGGAAAGTGCCCAATGGATGAAAGATAACGGTATTCAGCAATGGAGGTTTCTTTTAGCAGGAGGGGACGATGAGGAAATCGAACAGGCTATTGTGAATGGAGACACATACATAGTGTTAGACAACGACAAAGCAGCCGCTACGTTTACTCTACTCTCCAAACAAAGTGAATGGGACAAGAAAATGTGGGGAGAGGACTCAACCTTTCCATCCGTGTACTTACATAGACTTGCCCTTTCCCCCCTCTATATGAACAAGGGCGTAGGCCGCGAACTGCTAGGATGGATGCAGCATCATCTGGACGGAACAGAGTATCTCAGACTTGATTGTGTTGCAGATAACTTCAAATTGAATGCCTTCTATCGGAATAATGGATTTGAACTGGTTGGATTCGAGGATGGACATAGTAGGTATCAAATGAGGCTATAGCAGGAACTTTTCATTATGTAACATACATAACGGGCTACAGATTGTCTGTAGCCCGTTATGTTAAAACTATATTATACTATCCTATTCCACTGTCACACTCTTAGCAAGGTTACGTGGTTTATCCACATCACAGTCGCGGTGTAGTGCTGCGTAATAAGCAATAAGCTGAAGTGGTACAACAGATGCAAGGGGAGTCAATAATTCGTGTACCTCTGGCAGTACAAATGTGTCTCCTTCTTGATCCATGCCCTTCATACTAATGATGCAAGGGTTTGCTCCACGAGCAGCTACTTCCTTCACGTTGCCGCGGATGGAGTAGTTTACATTGGATTGAGTAGCAAGAGCTACAACCGGTGTACCTTCTTCAATTAGTGCAATAGTTCCGTGTTTTAGCTCACCGCCGGCAAAGCCCTCTGCTTGGATGTAAGAAATCTCTTTTAGCTTTAGAGCTCCTTCTAACCCAACATAATAGTCTGCGCTGCGACCGATAAAGAAGCAGTTACGAGTAGTTGGCAGGAATTCTGCTGCTACACGTTCAATTTCTTCTTTTTGATCACATAGAGCTTCCATTGCATTGGCTACAATGCCTAATTCCTTCATCGGATCGAAATCCAGCTCGATTCCTTTTGCCTGTGCTGTATCTACAGCGAGAATAGCTAGAACAGCTAGCTGAGCTGTGTATGCCTTTGTGGAGGCTACAGCAATTTCAGGGCCTGCATGAAGGTGCAGTGTGTAATCTGATTCACGAGAAAGGGTAGAACCAGGTACGTTTGTAATCGTTAAGGATGGATAGCCTTTTGCCTTTGTCTCTACAAGCACTGCACGGCTATCAGCAGTTTCTCCACTTTGAGAGATGTAGACAAATAATGGCTTATCGGAAATAAGCGGCATGTTGTAGGAGAACTCACTAGCTACGTGTACTTCTACAGGAACATTAGCTAATTTCTCGATAAACTGCTTTCCAACCAAACCTGCATGGTAACTAGTACCACATGCAATGATATACACTCGATCACATTCTGTCATTGCTTTTCGCACATCTGGATCTAATTTTATTTGATCGTTATCGTCTTGGTATTTCTGGATAATACGACGAATAACAAACGGCTGCTCATCAATTTCTTTAAGCATAAAGTGTGGGTACGTTCCTTTTTCGATATCCGTTGCATCGATTTCTGCTGTGAACGGCTCGCGATCTACTTTTGAACCATCTAGCTTCTGGATTTCTACATTATTACGGCGAACAATAACAACCTCTTTATCTTCCAATTCCACAAATTGATCGGTCACTTGCAGCATTGCCATAGAGTCACTAGAAACAACATTAAAGCCGTCTCCTAGACCTACTAATAAAGGACTCTTGTTTTTCGCAACATAAATGGTATCTGGATCTTCTTGATCAATAATTCCGATAGCATAAGACCCTTTTAACAGGGAAATAGCTTTACGGAAAGCTTCTTGAGTATCTCCCAATTCATGATGTAGGTTCTCCACTAGCTGGACAATGATTTCTGTGTCCGTTTCACTCTTCATTTCAACATCAGCAAGATAGTCCCGCTTCACGTCTTCATAGTTTTCAATAACACCGTTGTGAACGATAGTGAATCGACCAGACGCGCTTTGGTGCGGGTGCGCATTGTCGTAGCTTGGCGCACCGTGTGTCGCCCAGCGGGTATGTCCGATTCCCATAGTTGCACTAATGCTTTTTTGATCTACTTCCTCGCGAAGTGCTGCAATACGGCCTTTAACCTTAGAAATATGAACACCGTTCTCATTTAATTGAGCGATTCCCGCTGAATCATATCCACGGTATTCCAGCTTCTCTAGACCTTTAAGCAGTATCTCTGCTGTTTTATCTGTTCCAATATATCCTACAATTCCACACATAGTGTTGTTTCCTCCTTCAATGAGGGGCAAACAACTTAACCTGTTTTCGGGGCAAGCGTTTGCCCCTTTCTCATGTTTGTTTTATGTTTCTCTAACATCATGCTCTTTTCTTTTGTCCAAAGAGTCACCCCTTTGTTTTCAGAAAAGAACGTTTCGATTGAGATGTTATCAACCGGGAGGCATCCGCCGATCATCGATAAACCTCCTCCTCGTCAACTAAATCTCACCAGGGAGAGATAGTCCAGGCGCTTAAGTGTAATGCTATATCATTAGTCCTCCCCTCATATTACAAAATGAAATGCATTCCAACATACTCCCTCATTTGTTTAACCAATATAATGGCGTTTCAAACCAAGGACGGGGGATTGTGTGTCTCTGTGCTTTTCCTCACATGATAAATGGCTTTATCTGTAAAAGCGCAAGAAACATCTTTCATTTTATCTTAGTATGTTACGAGGGTCAATTATTATTTCATTACATGTTTGTTGCATCACTGTGTCAAAGTAAAGCGTTACCATTACAGTCGTTAATGGTTTCTGTGATGTTGTTCTGCATTCCCTATAAAAATATGCGCAGTCGGCACAAAAAGTACCAACTGCACATAGTTCCTGTATTAAACTTGTAAGCCTAGCTGTTCTTCTACGACGCTCACCACTTGACCTACATATTTCTCGCAGTCTTCTTCCGTTGGTGCTTCCACCATTACACGTACAAGCGGCTCTGTACCAGATGGACGCACTAGTACTCGACCGTCATCGCCAAGCTCCGCTTCAACTGCTTTAATTGCTTCGGATACTTGCTCGTTTTCAAATACTGCTTTCTTATCTGTTACGCGAACATTCTTGAGCACTTGTGGGAATTTCTGCATTTCCGCTGCTAGCTCAGAAAGCGGCTTTTCTGTTTCCTTAAGGACGTTGACAAGCTGAAGGGCGGATAATAAACCATCCCCTGTTGTATTGTAATCCAAGAAGATGATGTGGCCAGACTGCTCTCCGCCAAGGTTGTATCCACCGCGACGCATTTCTTCCATTACATAGCGGTCGCCAACCTTCGTTTTATCACTCTTCATACCATTTGCCTCAAGGGCCTTGTAGAAGCCGATATTACTCATAACGGTAGATACTACTGTATTATTACGAAGACGGCCTTTTTCATTTAGGTGCTTCGCACAAATAAACATAATTTGGTCTCCGTCTATGATATTGCCTTTTTCATCCACAGCAATCAATCGATCTCCATCTCCATCAAAAGCAAGCCCAATGTCTGCTCCTTTTTCTAATAGGAATTGCTGTAGTGTTTCCGGGTGAGTAGATCCTACTCCTTCATTGATATTCAATCCATCTGGAGAGGAACCAATTGACGATAGCTCCGCCTCAAGGTCAGCGAACAAATGAGACGCAATTGCAGACGTAGCGCCGTGCGCACAGTCAAGTGCAATATGTATGCCGTCAAAATCGTAATCAATTGTCTGCTTCAAATATTGTAAGTATTTCTGGCCGCCTTCAAAGTAATCATTAATTTGCCCTAAATCAGCTCCAGACGGACGTGGCAGAGAATCTTCTTCCTGATCCATAAGTGCTTCAATTTCGTTCTCCTGCTCATCTGTCAGCTTAAAGCCATCTGGACCGAAGAATTTAATCCCATTATCCTCTACCGGGTTGTGAGAAGCTGAGATCATCACACCGCTCGCTGCACCTAACGCCTTCGTCAAATAAGCAACGCCTGGTGTAGAAATAACGCCTAGTCGCATTACTTCTGCTCCTATAGACAGTAGGCCAGCAGTTAGAGCGTTTTCTAACATTTCTCCTGAAATACGCGGGTCGCGTCCGATTAGAATTTTTGGTTTTGACGTTTCTTTCGTTAATACATATCCACCATAACGCCCTACTTTAAATGCTAGTTCTGGAGTTAATTCCTTGTTTGCAACGCCTCGAACTCCATCAGTACCAAAATATTTTCCCATCTTCTATCGCTCCTTCAATCTTTGCAGATGTATTATTTGTCATTCTATACGAACTCTTGCCTTCTCTGTACTCATATTCCATTTCACATTATCAGGCCCCTTAACTTCTATCGGAAGTTCCGCTTCTTCTGCTTCTGCATCTTCCGCATTGACATAAGCTTCGAACTGATCTTTTTCAATGGCTTCGAGTTCTTGTTTGGTGCCTTGAATGGTTAGATTAACGCTTTTACTCTCCGGATCCAGAAACGTAATATTCTGGTTCTCTGAAAGATTCCTCACTTCCAGATTAACATCATTCACTGTTTTTTCTGCAGTTTCTTCTACATCTACTTTTACTTTTACTGATCCTGGTTCTACCTTTGTCGCATTCTCTGGTACCGGTACATCCACATCCAGCGTCGTATCCTCTGAAATGGTAGATAGGTCAACGGTTATGCCATCGATGACGCTTATATCACCCAGCGTATCAGAAGGACCAAATACATTCACTTTCTCTGGGTTTGCAGTAATAGACTCAATACTTAATCCTTCCGGCAAGTCCCCCTTTGTTTGTATATCTAAAGATACCTCTGTGCTAGGAGGCACTATTGGAGCATCTACTTGAACGGTATTTGGCTCTACAAATACATTTAGCTCATTGCCCTGTTGATCATACACCTTTACTGGTGCATCCTTAATAGATATATCTTCACTAGCTCCGCTAAGATTTACGATAGCCTTTACTAACGATACCTTGGCTACCTCCGTCTTAGAGCCAGTTACTTGTACATTAGCGGGTTCTACCTTAGGATCCCCTACTTCAAACCCTTCTTCCATACTTCCACGGTTCACAAAATCAATGTCCACATTAAAACTAGCCTGTGACTTCTCCTCAATCGTAACCTCTACTTCCTCTGGCTGCATGTACACAGATAATTGATTAGAAATACCACGATGCTCAATTGGCACCGTATGAGTGCCTGGCTCCAGATTTTCTAAATCAACATAGACATCGAAATTTTTCTGCCTTACTGTTTTCGTAACTTCAGAATTTGGTCCTTCGACCGTCACGGTTACATTTTGAGGAACTCCTTCAATCACATACTTCTCATCATTCATATAAACCTGAAGAGGGATGTTGTTCATACTTGTTAATTCTTTGTTTCCCTCCGGTAAAATCGAGCCCGTTTCTGTAGTAGTTTCATCAAGATTAACGGATGCGTAAAGTAACAAAGCTAATATAAGCGCTAAGACACGAATAAACCATGGGTTCTTTAACCATCTATCCATCCTTTTTCCCCCTCCAGTTCCACGTCTTGGAAGCAGGATCTTTCGCCATACCGCCTAATTCACTTTGCAGAATATCTCGCAGCGCCTCATGATCCAATTCTCGATGAAGCTCACCGTTTTTCGTACAGGAAATAGCTCCTGTCTCTTCGGAAACAACAATCGTTAACGCATCAGTGACCTCACTAATCCCTAATGCAGCTCTATGCCTTGTCCCTAATTCTTTTGAAATGAATGGACTTTCAGACAATGGGAGATAGCACGCAGCTGCTGTTATTTGATTTTCTGTTATGATAACGGCACCATCGTGTAAAGGTGTATTCGGAATAAACACGTTGGTCAGCAGTTCACTGGTAAGATGCCCTTCAATTGGAATCCCAGTTTCCACATAATCACCCATCCCCGTTTCTCGCTCTATGGTGATGAGGGCACCTATCCGCCGCTTCGCCATATAATTACACGATTTAATAATGGCCTCTACCGTTTTAATGGAATCATCTTCTGCACTGGAATTACGGGCGAAGAAGCTCCCTCGTCCTAATTGTTCTAATGCTCGACGTAACTCTGGCTGGAATAGAATTATTACTCCCAAGAAGCCCCAAGTAATTGCTTGAGACATTAACCACATTAATGTTTTCAGTTGAAGGAAATAACTCACTAGCCATATCCCAAGCACAACAAAGATACCCTTCAGTAATTGAATCGCCTTTGTGCCCCGAATTAACATGATTAATTTATATAAAACAAACCAGACAAGGGCTACATCAATTATTATTCGTAAGTAATCTAAAACTTCAAATCCCCCATCAAGCATGCCTACACTTCCTTTTGTCCCTTAATTCGAATGTCGATGTCCTGTACAACTTATGTAATGTAAACAGTATTTCCATTATATCATAATTTACTATACAAAAAATAACACAACGGCGCCCTCAATAACATTAACGTTATGTAAATAGAGGAAACTAAACCCGTCTTCACAGGAAAGACAGCTTGGATTTTTACTAAAATATTCCTTATATGATATAGAAGACTTATGATATAAAAAAGAAGCCACTTTAAAAAGTGACTTCTATCTCATCCATTCATCCTATTACTCATCGAGAGAGAATATTTCTTTCGTTAACTTCTTAACATTATACCAAATATATTCAAACACCTGGTTAACCTGATCCAATTCGCCAGTAACCTCTCCTGCCGAGGCCATTACGTTCTTCCCGTTGATTAAAACAACGTCCCCGTCTACCTTCCCATCAATACGAAGGTTGCCGTTTTTCACCACTAAATCCCCTTCCACAACCTTTCCTTCCGGGACAATAACGGTATTATCTTCAATAACAATATCCTTTTGCTTGGACACACTCAAATGCTGATCGCCATTATAGACGGAGAAGATACTTCCAAACATAAAGAGAAAGAAAATAGCTGCGGCCGTAATCATTGGATGTGCTCGGAACCAGCGCTTATACCCTTGCGTTCGCTTTTCAGAAGGTAAGTTTTGCATCACACGAGAAGAAAAGTTGTCCGGTGCGTGTATTTGATTGGTACTTTGTACCATTGCAATCGTTCGTTTCAATTCATGAAAATGGTGCTGACATGTCTCACAGCCATTTAGGTGGCTGCGTAACGTTCTTTCTTCGTTTTTAGTTAACTCGTCGTCAAGATATTTATGCATTAAAGCTACTGCTTCTTTTGGACATTTCATTTCCCATCACTCCTTTTACACGTGACGAAGCTTTTTGCGAAGTGCTTCTCTACCTCGATGAACCCTAGTCTTCACAGTCCCTACCGGTATATCCAGTATGTCACTTATCTCTTGTAAAGATAACTCATCAATGTAGCGTAGTACGATAACAGATCGATACTTCGCTGGAAGCCCTAGAATTTGAGTATGAATATACTCTTGTAATTCAAGGCTTTCTACTTCTTCCTCAGGCAATGCTTGATCCGCAGATATTTGCGAATACATCGTTAACCCCTCTGTCCCCTTTACCTCTGCGTCTAAGAAGTAATCTGGCTTCTTCTTACGGATTCTATCTATGGACAGGTTGGTTGCTATACGATATAACCAAGTGGAAAACTTTCGATTTTCATCGAAGGAATGGATATTCGTATAGGCCCGAACAAAAGCTTCCTGTGCAATATCCTCTGCCTCATGTGCATTCCCCAGCATTCGAAAACAAATCTGGTACACTTTGTTCTGATAGAAACTAACAATCTCTTCGAAGGCAGCTTGATCGCCCTTTTTAACCTTTTTTATTTTCTGTTTGATAAATAACTCCATCTACTATACCTCCGCTGCTTGCGGTTATTCCCTTTACGAAAGACACCCCGCACAGGTTTCAAAAAATGAAAAAAAATATCTTTTTTCCAAATAAATGCCCATATTTTTTCTATTTTTTATAAAATGTGTTTAAATGTAATAGAATCGGATATATAATACTGTAAATGGATAGTGCAAAAGGTACAAGGGGGTAATCTGCCTATGAGTAAAGAATTATTAAATGAAATAGAATCTACTAGAGAGAAAATGGTACATCTAGCAACATGTATGCCGCTTTCCTCTAAAGAGGTTGTCCAAGTAAGTGCTCAATTGGATTTTTTATTAAATCAATATGAAAGCAGTTCTAATAAATAGTAAAAACAGCAACTTAATGCATAAGCTGCTGTTTTTTTATGAATTATTTTAGTTTCTCCCCAAACAAAGAACCCATTAAGCCTACAGCAACTGATGCCGTTTTGTTTTTCTCATCCAATATAGGGTTCACTTCCACGAATTCAGCAGACGTAATCATATCAGCCTCTGCCAGCATTTCCATCGCTAGGTGGCTCTCTCTGTAGCTCATGCCACCCATTACAGGTGTCCCTACACCAGGAGCATCCTGAGGATCCAGCCCATCTAAGTCAAGACTTAAATGAACCCCATCACATTTATCTTGTAAATAGTCAACACTTTCCTGAATGACTGAGGTCATTCCCATTCGGTCAATTTCGTGCATCGTATAAACCTTAATACCTTTGTCCTGAATTAATTCCTTCTCCCCATCATCTAAGGAGCGCGCTCCTATAATAACAATATTTTCTGGCTTTATTTTAGGCTGATAGGACTCGATATTGACAAGCTCTTCATGGCCAATTCCTAAGCTTACCGCTAATGGCATACCATGAATATTGCCAGAAGGAGAAGTACTCTCTGTATTCAAGTCTCCATGCGCATCATACCAAATGACCCCTAATTGATTATAGTGCTTCGCAATACCAGCAAGAGAACCAATCGCAATACTATGATCACCACCAATTATGAGCGGAAATCTTCCTTTATTCACCTCGTCATCCACTGTCCTTGCTAAATTAGCATTCCCCTCAGCTACTTCCTTTAAATTACGAAGATGACTCTTCTGCTCCTCTTTGCGATCGGGACGTGGAATAGCAACATCCCCCAAATCTTCAATATCATACTCTAATTGCTCTAGGCGCTCTACAATGCCAGCATACCGTATAGCACTGGGGCCCATATCTACCCCTCGCCTGTTCTGTCCTAAATCCATTGGTGCCCCAATGATGGATAATTGTCGATTCATATATGCGTCCTCCCTTTCTATCTTCCTTTTATTGTAGACAGAAAAGAGGAAATGACTCAACTGGACAAAGTCTTGTATATATATACGAGACAGGTCGTTAAGCGTTTACAAATAAAATGTCTGACTATTCCTATCATAGCAAGGATTAAACAGAGTGAAATAATCTACTAGAACCCCCGCCTCTTTGTACTGGTATCACATAAAAATAAGCCTTCCGTTCTTAAGAGAACAGAAGGCTTGTAATAGAATGGAGCCTAGCGGGATCGAACCGCTGACCTCCTGCGTGCAAAGCAGGCGCTCTCCCATCTGAGCTAAGGCCCCGTCATATGGAGCGGAAGACGGGATTCGAACCCGCGACCCCCACCTTGGCAAGGTGGTGTTCTACCACTAAACTACTTCCGCACGAATCTTTAGAAAAAACAAAAACACATCAACATCGTATGAATATCAACGAGTAAATGTGAAAAAGGATGAGCCATGGAGGATTCGAACCTCCGACCCTCTGATTAAAAGTCAGATGCTCTACCAACTGAGCTAATGGCTCTCTATATAATATGATGACGTTCATCATAGCACAGACAAAATAAAAAAAGCTGGGCTAGCTGGATTCGAACCAGCGCATGACGGTACCAAAAACCGTTGCCTTACCGCTTGGCTATAGCCCAATAAGAAAATGGTGGAGGGGGCAGGACTCGAACCTGCGAACCCAGAGGGAGCGGATTTACAGTCCGCCGCGTTTGGCCAACTTCGCTACCCCTCCATAGAAAAGGCATTGCGTATTTGTTTAGTAACCTATCACTTATACAAGTTTTGGCTATATATCATGACGCCAAGGGACTTCACCCTAACTTACTTTATCGTAAGCTGTGTCTATCCAAATGAAATACAAATACTCAAATGGTGGAGGATACTGGGCTCGAACCAGTGACCCCTTGCTTGTAAGGCAAGTGCTCTCCCAACTGAGCTAATCCTCCAATTGTAAATGGTGACCCGTACGGGATTCGAACCCGTGTTACCGCCGTGAAAGGGCGGTGTCTTAACCACTTGACCAACGGGCCAGTACAACTTCGTATCAAAAGCTTCCAGCCGGACTTGAACCGGCGACCTCTTCCTTACCATGGAAGCGCTCTACCTAGCTGAGCTATGGAAGCAAAGTGGCTCCAACGGCAGGATTCGAACCTGCGACCAATCGGTTAACAGCCGATTGCTCTACCACTGAGCTACGTTGGAATAATTCTATATGTAGACAGTAGAACGATGAGAGACAATGCTTATCGAAGATGTTACCTACAAAGCATGGCGGCGTCCTACTCTTGCGGGGGAAAACCCCGACTACCATCGGCGCTGAAGAGCTTAACTTCTGTGTTCGGCATGGGAACAGGTGTGACCTCTTCGCTCAAGCCACCATACTTCGATTATGGAAGGTGAAGTACCTTCAAAACTAGATAAGAATCATTATCCGGCATCGAGATCTAGCTCCGGCTCCTAGGGGCGTAACCCCTAGGCAGTCGCCTGCGCTTTTCGTTTTTTTAGTTAAGTCCTCGATCTATTAGTATTCGTCAGCTGCACGTGTCACCACGCTTCCACCTCGAACCTATCAACCTTGTCATCTCCAAGGGATCTTACTCATTTA
>NZ_JBHLTP010000008.1:0-145586 GCF_042434395.1 Pontibacillus salicampi
TCTTGGCCTGTAAACATTCTTTTACTCAACAAGACCATCCCCCATATATTTAGTTAATTCTAAGTATACATAAAAGTACCCTATAGAGAGACTTTTTTTAAGTGTCTACTCTATAGGGTACATTTTAGAATGGAAAGGGAGCTATTTTGCTAGTATTCACTTAACAGTCTAAAGGCAGCCATCAGGTGTCTTTAGCAGTGTTGATTGTAGGCGTTTGTTAGGTTAGCAAGTATTTCTTCTGGCTCATGATCTTCAATATCGTCGCGAGGGATGAAATGAAGTACTTTTCCATTTTCCACAAGGGCCATAGAAGGGGAGGAAGGTTCATATCCTTCGAAGAATTCCCTCATTCTATTGGTTGCCTCACGATCTTGCCCGGCAAAGACGGTAACGGTGTTTGCTGGTACCTTTTCATTACGTAATGATTCAATGGCAGATGGACGAGCCAATCCAGCTGCGCAGCCGCATACAGAGTTTACTACTACAAGAGATGGACCCTCTGCTTTTTCCATAAATTGATCGACGTCTTCTGGAGTAGTTAGCTCCTGAAAGCCGGCGTTTGTCAGCTCATCACGCATTGGCTGCGCCATTTGCCTCATATATTCTTCATATGCGTTCATGAATGTATCCTCCTTAAACCGATTAGGAATCGGTGTTTTTTCTTGCCTGAGTCATTTGATGCCAGACAGATCCTTTTGCTTCTTCGCCGCCTTCAATACGCTGTAAGGCCATTTTTGCTTGCATCCGCACTTCAAATTCTGGATCCTCAATGGTTTCTTGTAGTGCCGGAATTGCGGTTTCATCTCCAGCTTCATATAGAAACATGGCAGCCCGCCAGCGGACTAGCTTATTTTTATCGTATAAGGATTCTATCATCTGCGGGGTAGCTTCCGCCAGCCCAATGTCTGAGATGCAATCTCCTGCCGTTCTTCGCACAGTTACTGATTTATCCTGAAGAGCCTTATACAAATAAGGGAGTACTTCAGGCTCTTCAATCATGCCTAAATATGCTGTTGCAAGTCGTCGGATAGAAGCTTTTTCATCCTCTAATGCTTTATCTAATATAGGCAAATCCTGAAATGTAGGCTTCATTCGATCAAGAGCTGCGTATCTAACCTTCCAGTCTGGGTCATCCAACGTCGATAAGGTGATAGGTTGGTTGTCCAGAGAAGAGGTCTGGTGATCTCCAGGGTCTACTTCGAATGCTCTGGAAACTAACTCCTTCAGTCGTTTCTCATCATAACTTGCCGCAAGTTCCTCTGAAACTTCTTCTCCTACTTCTTCCATCTCTCCATATCGTGGATTTTGTTCCAGCCATTGGCGCTCCATAACCATATTAGCTGATGCATTCGAAGCTTCCAATGCAGCATTCATAAACCTTTCTGGGAGACCTACTCGCTTTTCTTCCTCTCCCTTTTCGAGCTTTACCTGCATAGGAATCCCTCTGAACATTTGAATGAAGACCTTCACTTCGCCGAAACTATCGTCTTCTGTTTCTTGACTAGATTCGGAGCTATCCCCATTTATCTCTGATGTTCCAAATACTTCTCGAGCAGCTGGGAGAATTGCTTCCCATGCAAATTTCGGATTACGATCTAAGGCGATAAAGTCCATAACATGATAAAGACTTTTTACTCCTTCAATAGCAAGTAGGTGCACTACATGTTCCGGTGCATTGTCTAAATTGTCACCCTGTTTATAGTTGTGTGTTTGCCCGTCAGGTAACGTTTCACTCAAATTAATTTTCATCGAGTTGGGGCTTGGTGTTGGTTCAATCGATACAATATTCATCTAGACCCCCCTTTAAACTGATTTCTACTTGTGATTTTAACAAACTATGCCATCACATTCCATTACAATGAATGGCAGCTAAATTGTCTAACCATTATGTGGTATAAATACTCAGCATGCAACAGCCTATGTTGGGCAGCATGCTGTTATAGATCGGAAGAAAAAATCGTGTTCTGATGCTCATCAATCACTTGGCAGCAGCATTTTTATACGAATTGGAAATGTATGGACCAAAGTTAAAACATATAATCTAAGTTCTAAAAAGTCCCTGATCCACTTGAGAAATGAAAGAGTTTTATTATCATAATAGTACTTGTTAAACAGTCTGAATTAAAATCCTTCTTCTGAAAGGCATGTTTATACAAGGAAAAGGAACGGGAACAAATGGGAATAACTACTAACTTAGGAGGCAAAGGATGACAGAGAAACGCTTAAACACTTTAAAACCTGGAGAACATTATACAGCTCAAGAATTGGACAGCTTTGTAAGCACGACAGATGTTGTTCTTCTATCTAGTAACGAGAATCAGCTATTCACTGAGCCTGATAGGGAATATAAAGTTACTATGGAATTAGACGGATTCTTCGAGCATTCCTCTGAGGATGGAGAAAAGTATTTCCGTGATAAGAAAACATATGTAGTAGAAAAAGCATAACAGGATTCACTTATCAAGATAAGCGCCACGGATTTATCCCGGGCGCTTTTTTTGTTTCTATAATCAAGTAGATAGATGGGTATGACATCTACCTAACATTGAAAAATTTTTTAGGATAATATATCCCCTGTTAATAGGGGGTTACTCTATAGATTATGCTGCTAAGCATATAGAACTATGTCCTTTTTCTGATAGTTTTGAATTGATTATTTTGGCAGATTACGTTAGTATCATGTTGTATCAACTTTTTATGCAGATTGTTTACTGTGTACAAAAAATATTGTATAATTTTTGTCGGTTGTAATGAGAATAATAACCTCAAGGGTTTTTATTGTAGTTACTAAAATTATTAGGAGGGACATAATGAATAAGTGGAAAAAATGGATTCCAGCTTTATTTTTAGGAATGCTCTTATTATTAGCAGCTTGTGGCGGTGACAGCTCCGGAGAAGGAGAAAGTACAAGTGGTGATGGTAGCGGAGAAGGATCTGAGGAAAATGCAGATTCTGGTGAAAAAGGCGAAATTAACATAGGCTTAAATAACTGGGCGGAAAACGTAGCCGTCTCCAACATGTGGAAAGTTATTTTAGAGAACAAAGGATACACAGTAAACCTTACCCAGGTAGAGAAGGGTGCCCTATATACAGCACTAGAAAGTGAAGATTTAGATGTAGGATTAGAAGTTTGGTTACCAAATACGGATAAACCTTTCTATGACAAATTTAAAGATGATTTAGCTTGGCATGAGGATTGGTTCGAAGGAACTGAGTTAGGGTTATATGTACCTAGTTATATGGAAGACATCAACACGATGTCAGACCTTAAAGGCAAAGCTGATCAGTTTGACGGTAAAATCGTAGGAATTGATGCTGGATCTAGTCTTGTATCACTGACACAAGAAGCGTTACCACTATATGATTTAAAAGATAGCTATGAACTTCAGACCTCTTCTGGTCCGGTAATGACACAGGAGTTAGGGAAAGCAGTAGAGGATGAAGAACCAATTGTGGTTACGCTATGGAAGCCGCATTGGGTGTTTGCAGAATATGATGTAAAACTATTAGAAGACCCAGAAAAAGTATATGGTGAAAAGGAGAACATTAATTGGGTTTCTCGTAAAACCTTTGAGGATGATTTGCCTGAGGTAACCAAAACCTTGAACAACTGGATGATGGATGACGAAAGTCTTGGAAGCCTAATGAACATGGTAAAAGAAGAAGGCGAAGAGGCTGGAGCTAAGAAATGGGTCGAAGAAAACCAAGATAAGGTTGATGAATGGACAGCACCTCTTAGCGAATAATGCTACATTGATAAAGGTAAAGCCTGCTCTTATTAAGAGCAGGCTTATTTATTGTAGAAATCAAATTTTCGTTCCAGGTATTCCTGGAATGTAGCGATAAGAACACATAAAGGCCAATAAATAAAGGCAACGAGTAAATATAGGGTCATGGAGTCCGCTGTTCTGCCAATAACGGTTTGTGCTTTTTGAATCATTTCTGGTACAGAGATAACAGCTGCTAAAGAAGTCGCTTTTACTAGGTCCAGAAAGACATTTGTAAGAGGCGGCATCGCTACTCTTACTGCCTGAGGAACGATAATGTACCAAAGCGTCTGCCATTTACTAAACCCTAGTGCACGTGCTGATTCCCATTGCCCCTTAGAAACGCTTCCTAAGGAGGATCGAATAATTTCAGCAATATAAGCTGCGCTATTCATCCCGAATGCTATAATCGCTGCGGTGATAGCTGATAGAGTGAGACCAATAAACGGTAACCCGAAGTAAAGGATGAATAAGAATACAAGAATCGGAGTGCCTCGCATGAAAGAAATATATAGTCTTGTTGGCCATCTGAGAAACAGACTGGAAGAGGTTCTTCCTAAAGCGAGAAAGAAACCAAGTATTAAGCCAATTGCCATCCCCGCGAAAGAGATGGCAACAGTTAGAGGCAAACCTTCCAGTACTAAAGGGAGACTTTCCCAGGCAAGCTTTGGATTGAATAGCTTATCAAATTCTATTTCTTGGAAGATAGTGAATGTAAGCATAAGCTACCCTTATTCGTAATTTACTTCTTCAAAGTCGCCTTCAGGTTTTTTAGAGGCATCTTGACCATTAAAGAATTTCTTCGATATTTCTGTAAGAGTTCCATCCTCATGCAGCTCCGCAATGGCTTCATTTATTTTCTTCTGAAGCTCCTGATCCTCTTTCCCCATCATGATAGCTTGCTTAGAAGGATTCATCTTAATGTCCGGATGGAGAGTTAAATCAAATTGCGGCATCGCTTCTAGTGCTAAAGACTGTAGGTAGTAATCATTAATAATTAAATCTGTTCGCCCATTATCTACATCACGAAGGTACACATCATTCGTTGCATTACCATAAGTAACGACCTCTGCGCCATAATGCTCCGCTAGCTGGCTGTAGCCTGTGTTCGCTGCTCCCCCGGCTTTTTTACCTTTCACATCTTCAATAGACTCAATACCACTTAAGTCTTCTTCCCGAACAATCATTGTTGTATAGGAATATTTATATGGATCACTGAAGGAATATGTTTTCTTTCTTTCTTCCTTAATACCAATGTCGTTTATTGCAGCGTCAATTCGACCGCTTTTAAGTGCTGCGAAAATGCCATCAATACCGATCTCTTCAAATGTAACTTCAATATCTAATTTTTTTGCAACCTCGCGCATTACTTCAATGTCGTACCCGGTCAATTCATTGTTTTCTTCTTTATGATAGGAAGTAGGGTAAAGGGTACCAGATGTACCAACTACTATCTCGCCCTCTTCATTAATCTTATCCCAGGTCGTTTCCTTTTCTGATTCCTTGTCCGCTGCTGATTCAGAATCAGTTTCGTTGTTGCTTCCACATGCTGATAGAATAAGTACTAATGCTAGTGCAACAACAGAAACCCAATTAAAATTTTTGTGCATCTTTTATTTCCCCCTTATATCTTGATGTCAATACCTTCATTACTATAGCAAGCCAAAATAGTTATTTCAAGTACATCCGTTTATCTATTGAAAACTATTATCAATGGTAGAGAAGACAAAAAAAGAAAGGCAAGCCCATACATCAAGGGCATGCCTTTCTTTCTTTTATGCCTCGGCGTATTTTTTCATCCGCCTATCATCTTTCCTGTCTTTTACTACGAGTACCGCATGGATAGCTCCAGGAACCCAGAAGATTATGGTTAATATAAGATTTAATAACGCTTGAAATGGTCTGCCTACGAATAGGACAGCAATCGGCGGAAGAATAATCGCTAATAAATATAACATGGTGTTTAACCTCCTACTCTAAGTTGTCCATTATACCATACCCTCTCATAGGCTTTTTTAAGCTTCCAGCATTAAATTCCTCTGTATCAAGGCGTAATGGAATGTTTTATTTATATATAGTCATTTAACCAAGTGTTCCCTTTAATAAGTGAAAGACTATTATTACACTCCGGAGCTTATCCTCCCTCTCCAGGAGAGAATTGCAAAAAATTCAACCCCACCAAAAAAATCCATTATATGAATATATGTTTTATCTCTGTCAATCCAGGTTACATACATACCAGTAAACAAATTTATTCCCTTCTAAAGGAGTGGCACATATATGTCTATGGAAAAAGAATTAAAGAAACTAGAAAATTATTATGTAACAAAACCGGATGGTATTCTCACTATGTATCTAAATACCGACTTAGCCGACCCTGAACAGCAGGGAGGAGAATGGAAAATCCATTTTAAAAACGGAATGAATAACTTCGACCATTATTTAATGGAGAGTGGAGACAAAGACGAAAAGCGTAATTTCCGTGCAATTAAAGAGAAATTAGAAACCTACATTCAGGATTACGAACGTAACCTATCTAAAAGTCTGATTGTATTTGCATCAAGTGACGGGGAGCTATTCTTCGCACAGCCTGTACAAATGCCGGTGAAGACAGAGTTTTTCTGGGAGGATCATCCTGTTTTAGATCAATTACACCAACTAACAGAACAGTTCCCTAAAACTGGTGTGGTACTAGTGCAACAAGAAAACGTGAAAATACTAGAAGCCGAGCTTGGTGCTCTTCAAGATACAACCCACTATGAACTAGACCTTAATACAGAGGACTGGAGAGAAGCGACTGGACCTCACCAAGCTCAAGCTACAATGGGCAAAGGCGGTAAAAATCCTCAAAAAGAAGAATTTGAGGACCGGTTTAGAGCACACCAGCAACGTTGGTATAAGCGTTTAGCACCAACCTTGGACAAGATGGCCAAGGATCGAAATTGGCAGGAGATTTATCTAGTTGGTGCTAGAGAAGAAGCAGAAGAAATTGAATCCAATATGAATAAACCAGTTAAAGAAGTTGTTAACAAGAACTTATTAGAGCATGAAGAAACGAAAGTGTTAAATGAAGTAGTATTATAAAGGTATCGTAATAATAGTAAAAGGGACTCGATGCAACCTAGGATCGAGTCCCTTTTTATGGCTTAGAATCTATCATTTAGGACGTATTATCAACAATTCCTTTTATATTACACAACGATTCTAACTATGTTAAGATGATAATACTTATTATATAACAAAAATGAGCGAGGAGTATGACATGTATATTGTAGACTCTACCGTAGTCGTTCCTGACCATAAGGCAGATGAGCTTATTTCTATTTATCAAAATCGTTCCAGAAGCGTAGATCAGTGGCACGGATTTCGTTCGTTTCAATTACTGCAAAATGACAAAAAACCCGGAGAACTGACGGTGCATATGGAATGGGAGTCTAAAGAAGACTATCTTCAATGGGCAATGAGCGAGGAATTTCAAAAGATTCATGAATTAGAGAAGCATTATCCTGATAAGGAATTAGCTAACATTCCTCCCAAAGTATCGAAATATAAGGTAGTGGCAAAATGAAGCAGGCTTTACAAGACAAAATAGTGGAAGCTGTAGTGGCAGAAATATATGCAGCTTATCCACAATTACAGGAGGCATTTGGAGAGAGAGGTCGGCGGAAGACTATAGAGGATAACTATCACCATTTGCATCATCTTGAAACATGCTTCGAATTAAGGGACTATACATTTTTTCAGGATTATACTGCATGGCTTCAACGTGTACTGACCAGTAGAGGAGTCAGTACAGAGCTTATTATTGATAATTTTGAGAGGCTATCTCGTCATATGGAAATAGAGACAGCACTATCGAAGGAAGAGAGCACTCTATACCAGCACTATTTGGAGCAAGCTATTAGCTTTCTGCAACATCAGGGCAATAGCGAACCTCATTCGTAGCATGCAGCCATACGTGGCTCATAATGGATTAGGACAGTAGAGGAGGCAGATGATGGACCATTCGAACACGATAGCCAGACTTTTTTTGGATGGTAAGGAAGAGGAGGCCTATCATTTTTTACAAACAGCGCAAACTCCGTTCGATCGGCTGCAATCTTTTGAGCAAGTATTGACCCCTGCCATGTATTATATTGGTGAGCTATGGGAGAAAAATGAGATTACAGTTGCTGATGAACATCTTGCAACAGCCGTGTGTGATTTTCTATTATCCAAACTAGATAGTAGAGTAGAGAGTGCTGGACGCGAAGGAGACAAGAAGGTTCTGTTATTCGGAGTAGAGGAAGAGCAACATTATCTTGGTTTAAAAATGGTTGCTTCTGTATTCAGGGAGTATGGGTGGAAAGTGAGATATTTAGGACCAAACTTGCCCATAGATCATGCTAAACAGCAGATAGATGTATATAAACCAGACGTAATTGGTATTTCCGCTTCTTTATCCTATCGGCTGCCCACATTGAAAAATGTAGTGGCTTCCCTCATAAGCCTAAACTGGAAACCAACCATCTTACTCGGGGGAAGAATGACAAAGGAATATGATTTGTCAGCTATGTTTGCTAACGAAGTACTCATTATGGATGGGCTGGAAACGTTACAATATTGGCTGGAAGAGGAGCAGACGAAAATTGATGCGACTAGTTAACAATCAGATGCCATTACCGTACTTTAAGATTGATAAAAAATATCATATTATTGATTATTCTCCAGAAGCAATGGAAGCCTTCTCCTTTCAATCCTCTATCCTCGATTTTGTTGAGGAGGGGAGCAAATCAAAAGTGGAGAAATGGGTTACGCACACCGAACCTAAACACGCTATTGAATTAAATGTTGTAATGAAAGATGGAGGGATTTCCCTTGCTGATGCGTATGTGAATTGGATGAACGATTTACATGCCGAGGTTATTCTTATGGAAAAGCAAAAGCAAAATGAAGGTGTACAGAGCATGCTGCAACGTTTACAGGAACGTTTAAACGAGACAGATTTTGCTCTTTTAGAAGAGAAGGAAAAGGTAGAAGAAACGTTACGTGAAAACTATCAGTTATCTGCTCCCTGTATAAGGCTAACTAACCAAACATCCTTCGTTCCCTTGTTTGGAAATTTAAATGAGCAGAAAATGTCGTTTGTTAAAAATCAAATTCTTCATAGTGCCCACAGTAAAGAAAGTGAGCGCATGTTATTTGATTTTACTGCCGTAGGAGAAATAACATCAGAAGGCTTTACTCAGCTTCAGGATGTATTCACCAGTATTGAATATATGGGAAAATCGATAATAGTCATTGGTGTAAAGCCACCCCATGCGAGACAAATTCATCAATTTAAGATGCACACCACCACTACATTTCTCCATTCTCTAGAGCAAGCGATTCATCAATACTGCACGTAAAAAAGCCTTTATCCAGCACACTGTGGATAAAAGCTTTCTTACTTATATATCCATGAAAAGTAATAAGATAATCATCACGGTAGCAAGCCCAATTAACAGGGAAGATAAAACATACCATAGGGCTAATCGATATTGACGATTCTCTACTAGGTGAATGGTTTCTTTACTAAAGGTGGAGAACGTAGTATATGCTCCACTAAATCCAATTCCACCTAAATACCATATATGAGAAGGGATCATCTCCTTATCGTACAGAACAAATAAGATAGCTAGCAGAAGAGAACCGAAAATATTGGACATCCATGTACCAACTGGTAATTGAGCCTTTCCTGTGTTCCATTTTTGTCCCATAAGGTATCTAGCTAATGATCCCAACCCTCCGCCTAAAGCAACTAAAAGGAAATTCATACGCTTTTTCCTCCTATACGTGCCATTCTGAACCCAGCCCACGCTAAGGAAATTCCTCCAAAAATACTAAGGAAAATATATAATAGTGCCTGTCCACCTAAGCCGTTAATCCACAAATCAATCGTTTCTATGGTAAACGTAGAAAATGTAGTAAAAGCACCAAGTAACCCAGTGCCAAGCCCAATTCGAGTAGAAGTCGATAGACGGGAGGACAAGTATGGGTGTGCCATCAAATATGTTAATAAGAAGCATCCTAACCAGTTTGCCGTTAACGTTTCATAAGGGAAACGGTAAGTAGTAGATATAGACAAAGAGAGTCCATATCTAGCAATTGCTCCTAGGCAGCCTCCTACAAACACGCTGACATAAGCATTCATTCTGGTCATCCTCCTCTAGTTGCAATATTTCTTATTCTAGTTCGTTTATGCCTGTGATTGAATGCAAGCAGGACATGTGCCATATATCTCAAACTTATGATTTTCAATAGCGAAATTAGTAAGCTCTTCGCCAACCTGCTGCATCGGGCAAGCATGGACTTCTTTCGTCAAGCCACATGTTCTGCATATAAAATGATGATGGTGATCTGACACACATTTTATACGGAAATGCTTCTCTCCTTCTAGCTCTGTTTCTTCTAGGATGTCTAATTGGACAAAGAGATGAAGGTTGCGATAAATAGTATCAAAGCTAATGGTATTATAGGTTTTCCTTAACTCAGATAACAGATCCTTAGCTGTACGATACCCATCTTGTTCCTCAAAGTAATGGAGTATATCCTCCCTCTTACCTGTGTACTTATACCCCGCTTGCTTTAATATATCGATCCCGTGCTTTCTATTCATGAGGTCACCTTCTTTAAGGAAAGTTGTTTTACCTTTCGTACGCTCAAAGTGATAATGAGAATAAGAATGGCTGTTATTACTATCGTACCACCAGGTGGTATTTCAAAGTAATAGCCAGTAACTAATCCTGTTACAACGGAAATTTCGCCAAATATAATAGAATACAGTATAGACTGTTTGAATCCTTTAGCTATACGGATGCTGGCAGCAACTGGTAAAGTCATGAGTGCTGAAACGAGTAATACTCCGACAATCCGGATGGAGGCTGCAATAACAAGTGCTGTTAAAATAATAAATAGAAAATGAATTCTTCTTGCATGAATACCTGAAACAACCGCATGTTCTTCGTCGAAGGAAAGCATAAATAACTCTTTAAAGAACATGATAACTAGTAGTACAACTAAAATGGATACTCCTAATATAGTCCACAAATCCTGACGGCTTACGGCGGATACAGAGCCAAAAAGATAATTAAATAAGTCTGTATTAAACCCATCTGCAATGGAAATAAATATAGCGCTTAGACCTACCCCTCCTGATAAAATAATAGGGATAGCCAACTCTTGATAGGCTTTATATACCCTCCGCAGTTGTTCAATGAATATAGATCCTAATACAGAAAACCCCATCCCTGTATAAAATGGAGTAAGAGCAAAGCCACCCATCTTCTTATCTAGCATTAGGCCAAATGCGATTCCTGACAACGTTACATGGGACAAAGCATCAGCAAGCATGGACAGTCTTCTAACTACAACAAATGTACCTAATAAAGGTGCAATTAATCCTACTAATAGCGCTGTGAAAAATGCGTTTTGTAAAAATTCATACTGCAAAAAGCTTGAAATCATAGTGGGCCTCCTAGTGCTCGTGCTTGACGATGTTTACCTCATGTCCGTATATATGAGAAAAATCATGATCATTTAATTGATTAAAGGATTCGGTGTCTCCATGAAAGTGTATATGTTTATTTAGACAAGCTATATCGGTTGCATAAGAAGTCATAGTGCCGGTGTCATGCGTAACAAGGAGCAAGGTAATTCCTTTATTGTAATTTAATTCAGCGAGCATTTCATAAAAACGCTGAACGTTCTCAGAGTCTACTCCAACAGTGGGTTCGTCTAAGATAAGAAATTCCGGTTCGCTCACAAGTGCTCTCGCAATAAACACTCGTTGTTGCTGTCCCCCAGATAAATCCCCTACATTTTGATGCATATAGGCCGACATATCAACTAAGTCTATTGCTTCTTTAATTTTATGCTCATGTTGTTTCTTGAAGAAACGAAGGTATCCAACTTTTGAAGTTAAACCCATAGACACTACTTCATATACCGTGGCAGGAAATCCACTATTAAAGCTATTCGCTTTCTGAGAGACAAACCCGATTTTGTCCCAATTTTTAAATTTCTCAATAGGTGTGCCGAACAGGTGAATAGAGCCCTGTTTATAGGGTAATAAGCTAAGGATGATTTTAATTAATGTAGTCTTACCAGACCCGTTTGGTCCAACCAAGCCTACAAAGCTTCCTTTTTCAATAGTGAAGTCGATGTTTTCTAGTACTCTTTTTTCCTGGTATGCATAGGATAAATCCCTTATGGTTAATATCGAGTCTTTTTCCATGCTGGTACCTCCTTTATTAAAACAACTACAGTTACAGAACGCTTCATAATGGAACTATGTAATTCTACCGTAATCATTCCGGTTTGTAAATAAGAATCGTTCCGATTTATGTCCGGAACGTTTATTGTTCTTTTGGGATATGTGTGAATAGGAGGAAACTTATTCGTATCAGGATTTGCTAGAAAAGCAGTAGATGTTAGGTTGATTTTTATAGCGGGTGCTAATGAATGACTTGGCTGCAAGTAGGTCCGATTGGTTTAGTAAAGCAAGGTTTGGCCAGCTTTTGTTCAATACGATGTGGGGTTGAAGTGAAGCAAAGCAGAGCAATTTCCCACTAATCAACTCGTCTTTTCCGCAAGGGTATTTAACACTTTACATTCAATTTTCCTGATAGAGGAAATCGTGGACATGCCATTTCACTTTTAGCTAAGCGGATTAATTTAAGGAAGAGAGTGGGAATGGGAACAACCAAATTAATACTAATGCGAGCGGAACGGAGAGTATGATGGCAATGAATGGACGTTTGAAATGGACAATCAGCATCGTAAACATGAGCAGGTTAAACCAAAAAGAATGGAATAAACTCCAGCCATGATCATAGACAAACATATCCCATAACGAACTAACCCACTCGAGTGCAGTAAAACACACACTCCAGGCGAGTACATACATTACAGCTGGAAAAAGGTGGTTTGGGAAGTAGCCGATAAATATAGTAATAGCGATAGGCATTACTATAAATGTAAAGGCTAATTCAATAAAAGTATGATTCAAAAAGGACAAGCTTTTACCCTTATAGGACCACAACACATAATCATAATAAAGAAAGTTGTACACGAGATTTAAAAGAATGTAATACTGCACAGTTGTGTATGCTTGATGAATATATTCCTTGTTTAAGAGAAAGAAACCTGTGACGACCCACACGAATATAATTCCAATTACATACATAGCAACTGCTCCTTGTTTTTATAGGAATAATCACCATAAATTACATAAAAAATACATGTAGAGTTCAGGGAGCGATAGAAAAGGTGCTAACTACCTATTTCCTTTTACGAATCCATAAATAAATAGCCATTGATAGATAGGTGCCATGTAAAAGAAGTAAAAAATACAGTACTTTCATAGACGACTCCTTACTTCAGCTTGTCCAGTGGAATGGGGAAAAACTGAATTAACACGATTGTTATGATGATGGACATCAAAAAAGCCACCATAGGTTTAAGGAAGTGAAGCCTTATCATGAAGAACATTAGAACATTAAACCATAAGGAATCTAGTACCCCCCACCCGTTATCGTACACAAACATATTCATTCTATAAAAAAGGAATTCAATAAAGGTAAAGAATACGACCCACCAGCCCAAGTACCAAATCTGATGCCCTCTGGAGACTGGAAAGTATTTCAGGTACACTACCACTGCAATAGGAAGAATGATAAACGTAAAGGAGAGTTCAATAAAGGTGTGGTTTAGGACAGGTGTGGTAATTGCCTGATATTCCCACAATGTATGATTATAATAAAGAAAATTATAGACTAAATTGAAAATGATGAAATATTGTACGGTTTGATATGTTTGTTGAATGATAGCTTTATCAAGGAAAATGAGTGCAAATAATATCCAAACCATTACAACCATTAATAAGTACATGAATTTGCCCCCTTAACTCCCTTTTCTTCCCATTTAATTAGTATGGACATGCATAAGCAGGTAAATACCCATAATGCTGAAATGCAAAGGGGGAAGGGGAAGCTTTCGTCTACATTTATGTTTCACTTATACCAACAAGGGTATGCTGTTACAGAAACCAAGGTTAGGAGGGTTAGAGTGTTTCATTATACTGTAGAAACATCTAAATCTGTGCAGGTTGCAGTACAGGACGTTCAAGAAGAGCTTCAAAAAGAAAAGTTTGGTGTTCTTTGGGATTTTGACGTGCAAGATACGCTGCAGCAAAAGGGCTATGAATTTACAGATTCCTACCGCATTTTAGAAGTTTGTAATCCAGGAGAAGCTAAGCGTGTGCTGGAGCAACAGCCTCTGGTAAGTTATTTTCTTCCTTGTAAAGTAGTTGTATATGAAGAGGATGGAGTGACAAAGATCGGAATGCCTAAACCTACAGCACTGTTTAACTTACTGGAGGATGAAGCGATTCAGGCTATTGGTAGAGATATAGAAGAAAGAATGACATCATGCTTAAATAAAGCTTGCTAACGTATGAAAAAAATCGTCACTACTGGTGGCGATTTTTATATACCCCCTAATTATAAAGTGTATATATATTGTTAAACATATACATATCAATTAGTTGACTAAATATACATAACGGGGGTATAGTAAATATAACAAATAAAACAGGAGAGTGACTATAATGGATGAAGAGCTACTTCCAGAGAATAGTGGCAAACAGCCTGTACAACCTAGAACGGACCAAGAAAAGGAACAGGTGCTTAATCGCCTTAAACGAATAGAAGGTCAAGTAAGAGGCATTCAGAAAATGATTGAAGAGGATCGATATTGTGTCGATGTATTAGTTCAAATATCGGCTATTAATGCAGCTCTTAAGAAAGTTGGCTTTTCCTTAATGGAACGCCACACTAATCATTGTGTTGCTGATGCCATTCATAAAGGGAACGGGGAAGAAGCTATCGATGAATTAATGAAGGTAATGCAGCAGTTCTCCAAATCTTAAGGAGGGGATACCATGAACCATTCTAAAGATATGAAAATAGGTGTAACTGGCATGACTTGCGCAGCATGCTCCACTCGTATTGAAAAAGTGTTAAACAAGATGGATGGAGTAGAGGCGCAAGTAAACCTGACCATGGAAAATGCACACGTTAGGTACGATACAGACCAAGTGCAGCCAGAGGATATAAAAGAAAGAATTGAAAAATTGGGATACGGCGTAGAGGAAGAAAAGCTTGAATTGGATATACAGGGTATGACTTGTGCAGCATGCTCCACCCGTATTGAAAAAGTGTTAAACAAAATGGATGGAGTTCAACATGCGACTGTTAACCTTGCTAACGAGACCGGGCAAATATCGTATTATCCAGGCCTTACCAATAGCTCTGAAATGATACAGAGAATTCAGAAGCTTGGATACGATGCTTCTGAACGTCAAGATAGAGAAGCAAAGCAGAATCAAAAAGAGAAACAATTACAACAAAAACGGTTAACATTAGCGGTCTCCGTGCTTCTATCCTTCCCCTTGCTTTATACGATGGTAGGACATTTGTTTGGTTTATATGTGCCAGCCTTGCTCATGAACCCGTGGTTTCAAATGCTACTGGCAACGCCTATACAATTTGTAATTGGTTGGCCTTTTTATAGGGGTGCGTATAAAAACCTAAGAAATAAAACCGCAAATATGGATGTGCTCGTCGCCCTTGGTACTAGCGCTGCTTACTTTTATAGTGTGGCAGAAGCAATAAGAACAATCGGTCAACCTACTTATGAGCCTGAGCTTTACTTTGAAACAAGCGCCATTCTAATAACATTAATATTACTAGGGAAATACTTCGAAGCCCTTGCCAAAGGGAGAACAACACAAGCTATCTCCTCCCTCATGCAGCTTCAGGCTAAAGAAGCCGTAGTTATCCGCGATGGAGAAGAGGTGCGCCTGCCTATTGAGCAGGTGGCTGCAGGAGATACTCTACTCGTTCGCCCAGGTGAGAAAATACCCGTAGATGGTGTGGTTACAAGAGGTCAATCTTCGGTAGATGAATCTATGATTACAGGGGAGTCTATTCCAGTCGACAAGAAAGCTGGGGAACGAGTCATTGGTTCTACGATTAATAAAAATGGCACGGTATATATAGAAGCAGTCCACGTCGGCGAGGATACTGCTTTAGCAAATATAGTTAAAGTGGTAGAAGAAGCACAAGGCTCTAAGGCACCTATTCAACGGATGGCTGATATCATCTCTGGTATATTCGTACCTATTGTTGTAGGAATTTCGTTGGTGACATTTATGATATGGATTATGTTCGTTTCTCCCGGTAATATTGCCTTAGCACTAGAGGCAACCATTGCAGTTCTCGTTATAGCATGTCCTTGTGCTTTAGGTCTTGCTACACCAACATCTATAATGGTGGGAACTGGGAAAGCTGCAGAATCGGGTATTCTATTTAAAGGTGGAGAATATTTAGAAGCCACTCGAGACATTGATACCATTGTGTTTGATAAAACTGGTACGATCACAAATGGAGAACCGGTGGTAACAGATGTCCTGGGGGACGAGGAGATATTAACCTATGTGGTTAGTGCAGAACGTTCCTCAGAGCATCCACTAGCACAGGCAATTGTTCAATATGGAAACGATAAAGAAATACCATTTATCGAACCAGCTTACTTTGAAGCAATCCCTGGCCATGGCATTAAAGCAGAAATAAATGAAAAAACAGTATTAATTGGCACAAGAAAGTTATTATCTGACCATAATGTGGAATACAAAGAATATAATACACAGCTTGAACAATTGGAGCAGCAAGGTAAAACAGCAATGCTGATCAGTATCGCTCACCAATCAAAGGGTATTATTGCGGTTGCCGATACGGTGAAGGACGATGCGGCAGACGCCCTGCAACAGTTGAAAAATAAACAGGTGGAACTTGTCATGCTGACTGGTGATAATGAGCGAACAGCTCAATCTATAGCTAAGCAAGTCGGCATTGATCGAGTAATTGCTGGTGTTGTTCCAGAGGAAAAGGCTGATGTCATTAAACAGCTGCAGAACCAACAGAAGAAAGTAGCTATGGTAGGAGATGGCATAAATGATGCTCCAGCATTGGCAACAGCCGATATTGGTATTGCCATCGGTACAGGAACAGATGTAGCAATGGAAGCTGCAGACGTTACCATATTAGGCGGAGATCTGACTCTAATTGATAAAGCACTGACTATTAGTGAATGGACTATGAGAAATATTCGTCAAAATCTCTTTTGGGCCTTGGCGTATAATAGTGCTGGTATTCCAGTCGCTGCACTTGGCCTACTGGCTCCGTGGATAGCAGGAGCTGCCATGGCTTTCAGTTCTGTAAGTGTAGTTACCAACTCCCTTCGGCTGAAGCGAGTGAAACTCTAAATAGATAGAAAGGATGTAAAAAATGGAAATAACACTTAGTGTACACGGAATGACATGTGATCATTGTGAAAAAGCAGTAAAAGGTGCTATTGAAGAATTAAATGGTATTCAAGGCGTGGAAGTATCGGTGAATACCAACAAAGTAACGGTCATTTATGATGATGTATATGTTTCCAAGCAGCAAATTGAATCAGCTATTGAAGAACAAGGGTACGATGTTGTTGTAAATTAATGTAAAAACGCCAAATCGATTTCGATTTGGCGTTTTTTTTAAAAAAGACGACCGTTCATTTGTAAGTCTTATTATTCCATGAAAATTATAGGGAGTAGGGAATCCCTTAAGTACAAAATGTTAATTCATATAAGGAAGCTGATTGGAATACCCGCTAAATTGCTGATAGGATTGCTGTAATTTTTGTTGATCTGCTGCCTCAATACCATACCAGCCATTCTTAAACATTAAATTGTACATATGACGCTGACAATCCTGGGACTCGGTGAAAAGAGCCATTACATCCTGGTAAAGATGTTGGCAGCTAGCCTCGTTTAATGCTGTACAATAGGCGTCCGTCATGTATTTTTCCATGGCTAGCATATCATTTACAAAATCCCTCTCATTCATTTGAGGGTTTTTTGGAACGTTCGTTTCCGGATTTTGTACTTTTTGATTCTGGTTCATCCGATGCACTCCTTTCTTAATTTAGGTTGGAATTAGTACCGTTAACCGGGGATGGATTTTCTTTCAGATGCTTTAACATTTTCTCGTAATGCTGCTGGTGCATTTGTCCAGCCTGCTCCAATGCAGATTTGATCTCTGGATTTTGGCAGAAGCCAGCATAGAAATGAGCTTTCTTCGTCGCAAGCAGATTCCAGGAAAGCATATCAGAAATGTACAAGTGATCTTTCGTGCTAACCATTGTAGGTGGTTCTGGCATAACATTGGTTTGATTTTGTCCTGCTGGTTGATTTTGTTGCATAGAAGTGACCTCCTTTTAGAAATAGTCATATTCTTTAATAGAGTTCCAAAAAGAAACAGCCTTATGCTTCATTAGAAAGAACATGAAACTTTGTATTTTTCTAAAATTTCTGTCAAAATATAAATATAATATTATTGCTGTTTTTTATTTCTTTGGTGGAGGGGTTTCCGTATGGAGAGAGTGTTAAGAAATTTCTTTCTATTTTTGTCGAAAAATAAATTGTTTACTAAATTAGCAAGAAAATATGGATTGCGATTTGGCGCAGGTCGCTTTGTAGCTGGGGAAACGATGGAAAACACAGCAAAAGTAATTGAAGAGCTCAATCGAAAAGGCATGGATGTTACGATAGATCATTTAGGAGAGTTCGTCGACAATGAAGAAGAGGCAAAGCAAAGAACGGATGAATGTATAGAAGCGGTTCATGTAATCGCGGAGAAAAACCTACATTCGCAATTGTCCTTAAAGCTAACCTCCATGGGATTAGATATATCTGAGGAATTAGTTGTGGAGAATATGAGAAAAATATTGGAAGCTGGTAAAAAGCATAGCGTTTTCATTACTATTGATATGGAGGATTATGAACGATACGAACAAACATTAAGGATATTTCAGCAATTAAAAGAGGAATATGATTTAATTGGAACCGTTCTACAAGCTTATTTATATCGAGTCGAGGAAGATGTTGCAAATCTTAATGAATACAGTCCAAACCTTAGACTCGTTAAGGGAGCGTATAAAGAGTCGCCAAAAGTTGCGTTCCCGGAAAAGAAAGATGTAGACGAAAATTTCAAAAAGATTATAAAGATGCACATGCTGAACGGAAATTATACCGCTATCGCTACGCATGATGACGCCATTATCGAGTACACGAAACAGTTGGAAAAGGAGCATAGCATTTCAAGAGAGCAATTTGAATTTCAAATGTTGTATGGAATTCGACCAGAAAGACAAGAGGAGCTGGTAAAGGAAGGGTACAGAATGCGGGTGTATGTACCTTATGGAGACGATTGGTATGGGTATTTTATGAGAAGATTAGCAGAGCGTCCAGCCAATGTAGGCTTCGTCCTGAAAGGAGTATTTGGTAAATAAGCTGCTTCCATTGCAATATAATTAGAAAGAGGTACAATGAGCATGTCCTACGTAGTGAATACAGACGTGCTTATTTTTTTATTGCTAAAAAACTACCGTCCTAAATCCCACATATATAATTAGAAGGAAGAAGAGGTGTGAGTGATGAAGCCTTTCACAGCAGAAGTAATACGAATTATTCAACAAATTCCAAAGGGAAAAGTAATGGCTTATGGGCAAATCGCCAAATTCGCCGGAAATCCAAAAGCAGCGAGGCAAGTAGTACGAGTGCTGCATAGTATGGGAGAGAAGTATCAATTACCATGGCATAGAGTCATTAATTCTAAAGGGGAAATTGGGATAACGGATGAAGAAGCGTTTCAAGAACAAAAACTGACTCTTCAGGAAGAAGGGGTGGACTTTCTGAATGATAAAAGAATAGATATGGCCCAATATCAGTATTGGCCAGAGCGAGAGAACGATATTTAGTTGCCTCAAAGCGGGCACTTTCGCTTTTCATGATCCAGCTGCAGTGGGCAGTGACTAGAAGGGTTCTGTCCCCTCCTTGCGATAAGTCAACATCAATTCGCGTTGCTCATTGTGTTTCCTTTATCTCATGCGGGGCCATCCACCCTTTACGTCACTAAACGCCCACTTCCGCTTTTCATGATCCAGCTGTGGCGACCAAAGACTAGTGGGCTTCCTCCCTCTCCTTGCGATAAGTCAACATCGATTCGCTTTGCTCATCGTGTTTCCTTTATCTCATACGAGGCCGTCCAGCCCATACGCCGCAAAGCGGGCACTTTCGCTTTTCTAGATCCAGCTGCAGTGGGCAGTGACTAGAAGGGTTCTGTCCCCTCCTTGCGATAAGTCAACATCAATTCGCGTTGCTCATTGTGTTTCCTTTATCTCATGCGGGACCATCCACCCTTTACGTCACTAAACGCCCACTTCCGCTTTTCTTGTAAAAAAAGATTGCGAAATGTCTGAATTTATTTTATAGTATAAGTAGAATATGGATTGCGAGTTCTATATATTTTTTTGATGTAAAATGAATGAGCATTCATTCAAAAGTAAGGGGGATATGGTATGAATCGATCAATCAAGCGAGCGGCTGTTTTGGGCTCTGGGGTTATGGGAGCTGGAATTGCTGCCCACTTGGCAAATGTAGGGATTCCAACAATTATGCTGGATATTGTACCAAAGGAATTAACGGACAAGGAAAAGAAGCAGGGGTTAACGCTTGAGGATTCTATTGTTCGCAACCGTATTAGTGAATCATCTAAAAAAGGGTTGCTGAAACAGAAGCCTTCTCCATTAACGAGTAAAAATAACTTGGATTTAATTGAAACCGGTAACATGGAAGATGATATGCACAGACTGGAAGAGGCAGATTGGATTATTGAAGTTGTGGTGGAACGACTAGATATAAAACAAAAGGTGTTTGAATCTGTCGACCAGTATCGAAAAGCAGGATCTATTGTCAGCTCTAATACATCCGGAATTTCGGTTGAGAATATGAAAGATGGCAGGTCAGAGGATTTTAGAAAGCATTTCCTTGGAACTCATTTCTTTAATCCGCCTAGATACTTAAAGTTATTAGAAATTATCCCAACTGCTGATACGGATAAAGGTGTACTGCAGTTTATGAAGCAATTTGGTGAAAATGTACTTGGTAAAGGGGTAGTCGAAGCAAAGGATACACCAAACTTTATTGCCAATCGTATTGGGACCTATGGGCTCCTTGTGACGGTGAGAGAGATGGTGCAGGGTGGTTATAGTGTTGGTGAGGTTGATTCTGTAACCGGTCCGATGATAGGACGGCCAAAAAGTGCAACGTTTCGTACATTAGATGTTGTTGGTTTAGACACATTTTTACATGTTGCAAAAAATGTCTATGATCAAGTAGAAGGGGAGGAGCAGCAGGTATTTGATCCACCTGCCTTCATGAAAACAATGCAGGAAAAAGGCTGGTTAGGCTCTAAAACAGGTCAAGGCTTTTTCTTTAAACAACGTGGATCACAAGGGAGCTCCATCTTAGAAATTAATCCTGAGACACTTGAGTATGAGGAACGTAAGAAATTAAAGACAAAAGCCACAGAAGCTGCTAAGCAGGAGAAGGGGTCCAAACGGAAGCTAAAGACTCTCATATCTGCTAAAGGAGATCGAGCTGGTGATTTAATTTGGAATATTGTTCAGCCTGTGCTGGTGTACGCAGCAGAACTAACAGGTGAAATCGCAGACGATATTCCTTCTATAGATGACGCAATGAAGTGGGGATTCGGCTGGGAGATAGGCCCATTTGAAATGTGGGACGCTATCGGTCTCAAAGAGTCTGTTACTAGAATGAAGGAAGAAGGACATACAATTCCTGGCTGGATTGAAGACATGATTTCTAATGGTCATGATTCATTCTATCAACAGGAAAATGGAACCGTTTACTACTACCATAATGGAGAGTACGTCCAACGTTCGTTTAACGAAAAAGAAATTCACTTAGGGCGTTTGAAAGAACAAAAGGGAGTTATTAAGAAGAATAAGGGTGCTAGTCTAATTGATATTGGTGACGGGGTTGCCCTGCTGGAATTCCACTCTCAGAACAACGCTATTGGTGTAGACATTATGCAAATGGTCGAATATGCGATTGAAGAAGTTCAGCACAATTATGAAGGGCTTGTTATAGGTAATCAGGCGAAGAACTTCTGCGTTGGTGCGAATCTGGCGATGATTTTAATGGAAGCACAAGACTATAACTTTGTTGAAATTGATATGGTAATAAAGAAATTTCAACAAGCTATGATGAAAATCAAATATTCAGAGAAACCAGTTGTGGCAGCTCCATTTGGGATGACGTTGGGAGGCGGAGCGGAAATTATTCTACCTTCCAGTGCGATTCAAGCTTCATCAGAAAGCTATATCGGACTAGTCGAAGCTGGAGTTGGACTTATCCCTGGTGGAGGAGGCAACAAGGAATTATATCTAAAGCATCTCCGAAATATTCCTAAAGGAGTAGACATTGATTTACAGAAAGTGGCGAATGATGTGTTCCAAAAAATCGCAACAGCACAAGTGTCTACATCTGCAGAAGAAGCTAAAGAATCGGGATTCCTGGATCAAATGGATGCCATTAGTGTAAACGGGGATCATGTCATTCATGATGCCAAGCAAAAAGTATTAGGGTTAGCCAGAGCTGGGTATCAACCACCGAAACGGACTACGTTCCCAGTAGTTGGAGAAGCGGGTTATGCTACGATGCTTCTTGGTGCGAAAACAATGGGCTTTGGAGGATATGCTTCAGACCATGATATAAAGATTGCGCAAAAGCTTGCTTTTGTTCTTGCTGGTGGCAATATTCCACAGCACTCTTATGTGGATGAAGACTATTTATTAGACCTGGAGCGAGAAGCCTTCTTAAGTCTTGTAGGAGAACCAAAGACCCAGCAACGAATGCAGCACATGCTAATGAAAGGGAAGCCACTACGTAACTAATATGCAATAAGGGGGAAGAAGCGTGAAGGAAGCCGTCATAGTTTCAGGTGCTAGGACACCTGTAGGGAAAGCAAATAAAGGATCACTTGTAAATACTAGACCAGATGATTTAGCTGCATTAACTGTTCGTGAAACGTTGAAGCGTGCTAATGGGTACGAAGGAAATATAGATGATGTCATTATTGGATGTGCAATACCTGAAGCAGAACAAGGTACGAACATGGCAAGAAGTATTTCGGCATTAGCTGGCTTGCCTAATACCGTACCAGGCATAACCATTAACCGTTATTGCTCTAGTGGTTTACAAAGTATTGCTTATGCTTCAGAAAGAATCATGCTCGGCTATAGTGATACTATTGTCGCTGGTGGAGCGGAGTCTATGAGTCTAGTACCTGTTCCAGGACATGTGGTCAAACCGAATGTCAAGCTAGTGGAAAATGCACCGGAATATTATATGGGAATGGGATACACTGCTGAAGAAGTCGCAAATCAATTCGGTATTAGCAGAGAGGAACAAGATGCTTTTGCAGTTAGAAGTCATGAAAGAGCTGCAAAAGCTATTCAGGAGGGGAAGTTTCAAGATGAAATTGTACCTGTACCCGTTACTCATCGTTCTGTAGGAGCAGATAACAAAATCATGGAACAGCAGTTAGAGTTCTCTACTGATGAGGGAGTTCGAGCTGGGACAAATATGGAAGCGCTACAAAGGCTAAAACCAGCTTTTACATTAAACGGCTCTGTAACCGCGGGCAACTCTTCTCAAATGAGTGATGGGGCTGCTTCTGTGCTGGTAATGGATCATGACAAGGCTAAAGCAGATGGGCTAAAGCCATTAGCTAAATTTCATTCTTTCGCAGTAGCTGGTGTAGCTCCAGAAATAATGGGAGTTGGGCCAATCGAGGCGGTCCCTAAAGCATTAAAATTGGCTGGCCTTACCATAGAAGATATAGGCTTATTTGAATTAAATGAAGCATTTGCCTCTCAATCCATTCAAGTCATTAGACAATTAGGCTTGGACGAGGACAAGGTGAATGTGAACGGCGGAGCAATAGCGCTTGGGCATCCCCTAGGGTGTACTGGCACAAAACTTACGCTCAGTCTCGTTCATGAAATGAAAAGAAGAAATGAGCAATTTGGTGTGGTAACGATGTGTATCGGCGGCGGAATGGGTGCTGCTGGAGTCTTTGAACTATTATAGAGGAGGAAACGAAAATGAGTGAAACGAAAGAAAAGGTGTTTAAAGGCGGAGGCTTTCTAGTTGAAGATTTAACAGCAGAAGATGTGATTACACCCGAGGATTTCACAGATGAGCATTTGATGATTGGGAAGACAGCAGAGGATTTTGTGCTAGGGGAAGTTGTACCAAAAATTGATAACCTAGAGAACCATGAATTTGAGCATTCTGTAGCATTGCTTAAGCAAGCGGGGGATCTTGGTCTTTTAGGCGCGGACGTTCCAGAAGAGTATGGAGGACTAGGATTGGATAAAATTAGTTCTTCACTTATCACAGAAAAATTCTCCCGTGCTGGTGGTTTTTCTGTAACGCATGGGGCTCACGTAGGTATTGGCTCCTTACCGATTGTGTTTTTCGGTAACGAAGATCAAAAACAAAAGTATCTGCCTATTTTGGCAACAGGTGAAAAGATTGCTGCTTATGCGTTAACAGAACCAGGATCAGGATCTGATGCACTTGGAGCGAAAACCACAGCAAAGCTTAATGAAGCAGGTACCCACTATATTCTCAATGGTGAAAAACAATGGATTACTAACTCCGCTTTTGCTGACGTATTTGTAGTATATGCCAAAATCGACGGAGATAAATTTACCGCATTTATAGTGGAACGAGAGTACCCTGGAGTTTCTACTGGACCAGAAGAGAAAAAGATGGGGATAAAGAGTTCCTCCACTAGAACATTAATATTAGAAGATGCGGAAGTACCGGTAGAGAATGTCTTAGGTGAAATTGGCCGCGGACATGTAATTGCCTTTAACATTTTAAATGTTGGTCGTTATAAGCTGGCTATTGGAGGAGTTGGCGGCTCTAAACGCGCACTTGAGCTTGCGGTAAAATATACTAATCAGCGTAAACAGTTTAAGACACCAATTTCTCAGTTCCCGCTTACTCAGGAAAAACTAGGGACCATGGCGTCTAACATTTATGCTAATGAAAGCTCCGTTTACCGGACAGTGGGATTGTTTGAACAGCGCATGGGTAAATTATCAGATGAAGAACTAAAAGATGGTAAAGAAGTTGCCAAAGCTATTGCTGAATATGCTATTGAGTGCTCCCTAACGAAAGTATTTGGAACAGAGCTCCTTGACTATGTTTCTGATGAAGCAGTTCAACTACATGGCGGCTACGGTTTTATGCAGGAATATGAGGTTGAGCGCCTTTACAGGGATTCACGTATCAATCGGATCTTTGAGGGTACGAATGAAATTAATCGTATGATTGTGCCTGGAACGTTAATGAAGAAGGCAATGAAGGGTGAACTTCCGTTACTTCAACAGGCTCAAAGTCTGCAAGAGGAACTAATGATGATGATGCCTGAAGAGCCTGGTGACGGAACGTTAGAGCAGGAGAGATACTTGCTAAGAAATGCGAAAAAAGTAGGGTTATTAGCAGCAGGTCTTGCTGCACAGAAATTCGGCGAGAAGCTAGAAAATGAGCAAGAGCTTTTAGTAAATATTGCAGATATTGTAGGTGAAATATACAATATGGAATCTGCCCTTCTTCGTACAGAAAAGGCTATCCAAACGTCTGGAGAAGAAAAGAGCAAGCAGAAGATTCTTATGACAGAAGTGTATATTCAAGAAGCCTTTAACCGAATTGAAGGCCATGCGAAAGAAACGTTAATTGCAAGTGAAGAAGGTGACACGCTTAGAATGATGCTATCCGCTCTTCGAAAGCTGACACGTCATACTCCAATCAACGTAATCGCGAAAAAACGCCAGGTTGCTGCTACGGTTATTCAGGAAGAGAAATACGTACTGTAATTGAAGAAAAGGGCAGTCTTCCATAGGAGGACTGCTCTTTAGTTTAACCTAAGCAGGGAGTGGACCGGTGACATGATGGGGTGCATTTTGGGAAAATGAACATAAGGGTGTTTGAAAAATAATAGCTATGATTAGGACGGGCGGTGTGAATATGATAAAATAATTGCAAATAGATAAAAGGAGGGGTATTAGGTGGCATTATCCTTTTACTGGTACCCGCAATGTGGTACATGTAAAAAAGCCAAGAAATGGCTCGATGAGCAAGGTGTAGCGTATGAATCAATACATATTGTCGATCAACCACCTACGAAAGACCAACTACTCACCTTCATGAGAGCGAGTGGTATTCCTGCTAAGAAGTTCTTTAATACAAGTGGAAAGAAATACAGGGAACTTGGAATGAAGGATAAACTGCAAGATGCCTCAGAGGAACAAATGGCTGAATGGCTCGCTTCAGATGGAATGTTAATAAAACGTCCAATTGTGACAGATGGTAATGAGGTAACGGTAGGTTTTAAAGAGGAAACTTTTGAGAATACATGGAAGTAGCAAGCATAACATTTGGTTTCTAAAGTTATGTTTAATACATTAATAATGTAATAAGAAAATGGAGGGTTTTAAGATGAGTTTACCAAAAGAGCTATATTATTCCGAGGAACACGAATGGGTTAAAGTAGAAGGAGATAAAGTACGAATTGGTATTACCGACCACGCACAATCTGAGCTAGGAGACATCGTATTTGTTGAACTACCAGAAGTTGGAGACACAATTGAAGCAGATGAACCTTTTGGTAGCGTTGAATCTGTTAAAACAGTTTCTGAACTTTATGCTCCATTAAACGGTAAAGTTGTTGGCGTAAACGAAGAATTAGACGACAGTCCAGAATTTGTAAACGAAGCTCCCTATGATAAAGCATGGATGATTATCGTTGAACCAAATGATATGGGAGAGCTGGAACAGTTAATGAACTCTGATCAGTATCAAGCAATGGTGGAAGAAGATTAATTCATACATTTGCTACTTAGGGACACCCTATAAATAAGGGGTGATTACCTATGGACTTAAAAAGTCGCCGTCTTCATGAGCAGAAGAAGACGAAGAAAAATAATCAATTACACCAGTCACAGCCATCTCTAGATTCTAAGCTTGGCCAGAATCAGGAAAGCTTTAGAGGAACATCAGATCCAGCAAAAGTTCGTCAATATGTAGATTGTGATGATGAGAATGGTTGGTGCTAATATTCTGAAGGTGGCAGTGGGAAATCCCACTGCCCTTTCTGTATAATGAAGTGAATACTCTGCATTCTCGTTTAAGCTTCTAATTTTTGGTCCAATAATATGTAATTTCTAATGGAATAATTGCGCTAGCTATCATAAACTAAAGAAAAGAGAATGCAGGAACAGGTGATGTATATGGCAGATGTGGAGAAAGTCATTATTGTGGAAGGTAGAACCGATAAGCAGCAGATTAAGAAAGTAGTTAATGAAGATGTGGAGATTATATGCACGAATGGCACATTAGGAATTGAACGTTTAGAAGAATTGATCTTCGAACATGATCTCGATAACAAGTATGTGTATATTCTAGTAGATGAAGATGATTCCGGTCACAAATTAAGAAAACAGCTGTCTTTCGAGTTACCACATGCTGAACACATTTATGTTGATAAATCATTTAGAGAAGTAGCAGCAACACCTGAGCCAGAACTAGCTTCTGCGCTTGTAAGCAGGAGCATATCTGTTGATCCAATCTTTTTAACGTAAATAGGTGATATAGAATGCAGGAAATGGAAGATAATCCTCTTCAAATATTAGATGAGCAGTCCTCTACTTATACCATGACGTTTATATACAGTCCGTTTTGTGGGACGTGCCATGTAGCCAGAAGGATGTTGGATACATTAGAAGCAGCTAAGCAGCACACGTTATTTAACGAGTTGAATGCATCGTACCATCCCGCATTTATGGGAGATTTTCAAATAGAAAGTGTCCCTTGCTTGTTAATCACAAAAGGAACAGAACTGCAGGAGAAAGTATATGCGTTTCAATCTGTACCGTACCTGTTAGAGATAGTATCTAGATATAAGTATTGAGAACACCCCCATGCGAAATATTGCATGGGGGTGTTCGACAATATTTATTATTTCTCGGGAAATACTTCGACAGAAATTGTGTCTATTACCTGTTACCATAAGAGAAAATATTGCTCTATGAACACAGGGGGTGTGTTGATGGATAAAGAAGTATTACAGAATTGGGTTGAGCGTATAGAATCACGATCTGACCTTTTTCCTCTAGTTATGGATAAAACATTATCTGTAGCCTTCTTTAGTGGTGAAGAACAGCTGTTTGTTATATTTACAAATGGTTCTTGTATTACATCCACATCTGCACCAAATCAATTAGATATCATGATTGAAGCAAAACCATTCATTCTTAAAGACATATGGCAGGGGACTTGTAGGTTATTGAGTGTCCCTAATCATTTAATTAAAATGAATGGCAGTTATAAAAACTTACTGTGGATAGAATCTCTCTTCCATTTGGCTAGACCATTATAATAATTTATTTCCAATGGCTTGGACAATATCCATCATGTTGGCTTTGTCACCAAACTGTTCTACGAGTTCTCCTTGCTTATTAATGAGGACTGTAGTCGGAACACCTTGACACTGATACACATCATACGTTTTTCTCCCATCATCTAGCAGTGTAAGTTGTGACAAATACTTATTAGCATAAGTGATGCCAGCCTGCTCATCTCGTTCTCGTCCTACTACATTTATTGTTATCATTTCGACGTTGTCATGATCCATGGAATCATACAATTGCTCCTTTTTCGGTAAATCACGAGCACTGTCTGGACACCAGGAGGCCCAAAACGTAAGGATTACATGCTTGCCACGGAAGTCCTCTAAATGGTGAAATCGCCCATCTATAGATTGCAGCTCAAATGTCGGTGCTTTTTTCATGTACACCACCTTCCTTCCATTAAATATACCTATACATGGCATCATAGCACATGTATCTTTGTATGCTAAATAATTCATATTTTCTTATATAGTGCTAATGCATATGTACTATAGTATATAATGTGTACAAATTGCTAAGTGGTTATAAAATTTTTAGGTAAAAGGATTGACCGTTCCAAAGTACCATGCTAGAATGTGAAATAGAAATCGACGGATTAGTACGTTAATTGAATAAAGAAAGCTCTTATTACGAGAGGCGGAGGGACTGGCCCTATGAAGCCCGGCAACCATCAAACCTAGTTTGAAAGGTGCCAAATCCTGCTAAGTTGGATGACTTAGAAAAATAAGAGGACGAATCTACGCTTATATAAGCCTTTCTGTCCTCTTGACAGAAAGGTTTTTTTGTTAGCAAATACCGTTGATGGAATAGATTGAAACAAAAAACCAAGTATAATTATGAGTTTAGTCTATAAAGGAGGAAGGTCAGCCGTGATATCTATTAAGAATCTACAAAAGGTATTTACATCTAGTAGCGGCAGCGTCCAAGCGGTTGATGACGTAAGTCTTGATATTGAGAAAGGCGAAATTTATGGGGTAATAGGATATAGTGGTGCAGGTAAAAGTACCTTTATCCGTTTATTAAATCGTCTAGAGGATCCAACTAGTGGGGAAGTTATCATCGACGGTCAAGATATCGCCAAGTTGAGAAATGGACAGCTTCGAAAGGCAAGACAAGAAATTGGCATGATATATCAACATTTTAATTTATTATGGTCAAGAACGGTAAAAGATAATATTGCTTTTCCACTGGAAATCGCAAAGGTTCCCAAAGCCGAGATAAACAAACGCGTTCAGGAGCTAATTGATCTTGTAGGACTTTCAGGCAGAGAAGACTACTTTCCTTCTCAATTGAGTGGAGGGCAAAAGCAAAGAGTTGGTATAGCTCGTGCCCTTGCCAATAACCCCAAGGTGCTGCTTTGCGATGAAGCTACTTCCGCGTTAGATCCTGAAACAACAGATTCCATTCTGAACTTGCTGACTGATATTAATAAGCAGCTAGGTTTAACCATTATACTCATTACGCATGAAATGCATGTCATTAGCAAAATCTCCAATCGAGTAGCCGTCATGGAGGGTGGGCAAGTAGTGGAAGAAGGAGATGTTCTAGAAGTTTTTCGTCATCCGAAACAGAAGGTGACTAAACGATTTGTCCAACAAGTTATGGGAGATAAGGAACAGGATGACGCTTTAGAAGCAATTGTAGCCGAATATGAGAGTGGTACAGTATTGAGATTACATTTCGTTGGCGAGAAAACTAACCAAGCTGTTATTAGTGAGGTCGCCAAACAATACCCTGTCGCTGTTAATATTCTTCAAGGTAAAATAACGCAGACACAAAAAGGCGCATACGGTACGCTTGTAGTTCACCTTACAGGGGACGATGATGATATACAAAAAGCAATTCAATACATCTCAGAAACATCGGTAGAAGTAGAGGTGAATCCAAATGTGGAGTAAGTTATTTCCTAACGTAGTTGGTCAGGAATTGTGGGATGCGACGAAGGAAACCCTGTATATGACTGGGATTTCAGTGCTAGGAACTTTCATTTTAGGTATATTATTGGGGTTATTATTATATTTGACAACGAAGAACGGAATTTGGGCTAACAAGCCACTTCATTTTATTGTTTCAACCATTGTCAATGTTTTTAGAGCTATCCCGTTTATCATTCTCATTTTGCTGTTATTCCCATTCACTGATTTCTTAATAGGTACCATTAGAGGTCCAAATGCTGCTTTACCGGCGTTAATTATTGGAGCTTCTCCGTTCTATGGAAGGCTTGTAGAAATCGCCTTGCGGGAAGTGGATAAAGGAGTCATCGAGGCAGCGAAAGGGATGGGTGCGAAAACATCAACGATAGTTTTCAAAGTATTACTCCCAGAATCTATGCCAGCTCTTATTTCAGGAATCACGGTGACAGCTATTAATTTAATTAGCTTCTCCGCGATGGCAGGTGTCATCGGTGCTGGTGGACTTGGTGATTTAGCCTATCTAAAAGGCTTCCAGCGCTGGGACTTTGATGTAGTACTTGTAAGTACGTTCCTTATTGTGCTTATAGTGTTTTTATTTCAATTCATCGGAGATTCTATTTCTAATAAATTAGATAAACGATAATAAAAGGAGAGAGTATAGGATGAAAAAAATTCTTACCGTATTGATTAGTTCCTTATTCATTTTAGTCTTAGCAGCTTGTGGAACATCTGGAGAGTCCTCAGAAGGAGGAGACAGCTCTTCAGAAGAAACAAAGAAGGTGACTGTTGGCGCATCCAGCACGCCACACGCTGAAATTCTGGAAGAAGCAAAACCGGTGCTTGCAGACAAGGGCGTGGAGTTGGACATTCAAACATACCAAGACTATATTTTACCGAATAAAGATTTAGAAGGTGGAGAAATTGATGCTAACTTCTTTCAGCACACTCCATATCTAGAGGATCAGAAAGAAGAGTTTGGATATGAGTTTGTAAGTTTAGGTAAAGTGCACATCGAACCTATGGGAGTATATTCCAAAAATATTGAAAGTGTAGAAGACATAAAAGAAGGAACAGAAGTGATCATGAGTCGTTCCGTCGCAGACCATGGTCGAATCCTTTCTTTGTTTGAATCCAAAGACCTTATTGAATTAAAAGAAGGCGTAAGTAAGAAAAATGCAAAAATAGAAGATATCGCTAAAAACCCAAAAAATCTTCAGTTCTCGGCTGATGTTGATGCAGGGCTGCTTCCTCAGAACTATGAGCGTGAAGAAGATTCCTTAGTTGCCATCAACACAAATTATGCTATCGAAGCAGGCCTTAACCCGAAGGAAGATTCCTTATTTATGGAAGGCTCTGAGTCTCCGTATGCAAACCTATTAGTTACGACTTCTGACAACAAAGATAATGAAGCATTACAGAAAGTATTAGAAGTGCTTCAATCGGAGGAAATTGCTTCCTTTATTGAAGAAAAATATAACGGGGCCGTAGTCCCGGTTAGTGAATAAACAATTTTTCCCTCTATGGATAGAAGATGGTGTGCTGGTCATACTATCGTTAGATAAATTCTATCCTGGAGGGATTTTTTTATGGAACAACAACATCAACCAAAAAGTACAACAGAGCAGGCTTTATTTCATTACAAACATGGCATGGGAGTATTTGAGAAGCAAATGCCGGATGTAGCGCATCAATTTAATCAATTTACAGAAGCATGTTTTACAGAAGGTACATTGTCCCAAAAGGAAAAACAACTCATTGCACTAGGTATAAGTGTAGTTGCTCAGGATGAGTATTGTATGATTTATCATACAAAAGGATGCTTAGATCAAGGGGCAACACAAGAAGAGATGATGGAAGCATGTGGAGTAGCGGCTGCATTCGGTGGCGGTGCTGCATTAAGTCAAGCAGTTACCTTAGTACAGGAAAGCATCGACGAAATGCAACAATATAAGCAATAATCTGAAATCATGAATAATAAGCAGTAAATGAGAGTATTTGCGATGAATTGTAGGAAGGGAAAAGGTAATAGTTCAGTTGGAAATATTTCTCTTGCGCAGAGGGGAAAATAGGTTTAAATGCCTTTTGTAGGGGTAATTCCTCTGTGGTAGACTAAAAGGCGTAAATAATTGATATTAATTCTGAAGGGAAGGATTCACTATTAGTGACCAACTGAACTTGAATTACACAAGTGAAATGGAGAAAGCAATGCATCAATCGCATGGCATTGGCTACGAGCAGTATAGCCGTTGTGTTGACTCCCGTTTGAAAGTGGAGCAGCGTCGTCAAGAGGACTTTAAAGCAGGCCAACGGATCGTAGCAGAAGTGGACCGACTCATTCATCGTTAATTAATACAACAAAGAGAATAAAAATATAAAAGCTAGGCGAAATGATTATTCATTTCGCCTTTTTAGCTTGGTTATAAAAATTCACCTGATCTTAAACAAAATGCTATTAAGATGTAAGTGCTATCTCCTTCTTATATGAATGAATCTAGCATCAAGCTTGATCTATAACAGGGCTTATTATTTATATTTATTTTACATTTAGGGCATGATGTTGCAGGAGCTGTTTTCATGTAGTACTGAACTTGTTATCATATGGAAGTAGGGTATTAGGAGATAATAATAATGAAAAAACCCGGATACATTCTCATAAATTCACTTTGCTCCTCTTCTCAAAAGTAAAACAGTTGATAATAATTTTAATTTGATATAAGATTGTGATTGAGAATAAATTGAGAATGGTAGCACCAGGTCCTCAAGTCGAAGCACATATTAGAAATGAAATTGGAGGTATTGAGATGGCAGGATCAACTCTAGAAATTAAAGATCTTCACGTAGAAATTGAAGGAAAAGAAATTTTAAAAGGTGTTAACTTAACGATAAATGGTGGTGAATTCCACGCCGTTATGGGACCAAATGGAACAGGTAAGTCTACGCTTGCCTCTGCTATTATGGGACACCCTAAATATGAAATTACTAGTGGAACTATTACTCTAGACGGAGAAGATGTTCTGGAGATGGAAGTAGACGAACGTGCGAAGGCAGGTCTATTCCTTGCTATGCAATATCCGAGCGAAATCTCCGGAGTTACAAACTCTGATTTCTTACGCTCTTCCATCAACTCCCGTCGTGAAGAAGGCGACGAAATTAATCTAATGAAATTCATTAAAGAAATGGATAGCAATATGGATTATTTAGATATCGATAAGAATATGGCGCAGCGCTATTTAAATGAAGGGTTCTCCGGCGGTGAGAAGAAACGTAATGAAATCCTTCAGCTAATGATGCTTAGACCTGAAATCGCAATTCTTGATGAAATCGATTCTGGTTTAGACATCGACGCATTAAAAGTAGTTGCAAAAGGTATCAATAAAATGCGTGATGAACAGTTTGGCTGCTTAATCATTACTCACTATCAGCGTCTTCTAAATTACATTACTCCAGATAAAGTACATGTTATGATGCAAGGACGTGTCGTTAAATCTGGTGGTCCAGAGCTTGCGCAACGCCTTGAAGCAGAAGGATATGACTGGATTAAACAAGAGCTTGGCATTGAAGATGAAACGGTAGAAGCGTAATCAGTTAGGAGGAATAAGATGACTGTTGAAATTCAACAACTTCCATATGATAAAGAATATGTTACTCAATACTCAGAAAAGCGTAATGAACCCAAATGGATGACAGAATTACGTTTAAATGCTTTAGAGCAAGCTGATTCGCTACCAATGCCTAAGCCTGATAAAACAAAAATCGATAAATGGAACTTTTCTCGTTTCCAACACGAGGTTGAAGGGCAAACTATCGATTCACTTGATGATCTGCCTGAGTCCATTACCAATTTCTTGGACGAGGAGACAACAGTAAATAACTTAGTTATTCAACGTAATCATACTGTTGCTTATAAGACACTTTCTAAAGAGCTTGAAGATAAAGGTGTTATCTTTACGGATATCTTCACAGCAATGGCTGAGCATAGCGAATTAGTGAAACAATATTATATGACAGATGGTGTTCATGCGGATGAAAACCGTTTAACGGCTCTTCATGCTGCGTTAATGAACGGCGGGGTTTTCTTGTACGTACCGAAAGATGTGCAAGTAGATCAGCCTATCCAATCTATTTTCTGGCAGGAAGATCCTGAAGCAGGTTTAACTAACCATGTTCTCGTAGTAGCAGAGCAAGGAAGTTCTGTAACCTATGTAGAAAATTACATTTCTCACAACCAGACTGAGGAAACGGTTGCCAATGTTGTTACTGAGGTAATTGCAAAGGATAACGCTAAGGTTTCCTTTGGCGCTGTGGATAATTTCGCTCCAGGGACTACTACGTACATGAACCGTCGTGGGGTTGCTTATAGAGATGCACGAATAGAATGGGCACTTGGGCAGATGAATGACGGGAATACGGTAAGTGAGAACGTTACCTACCTTATGGGCGACAATGCATATGGAGATGCAAAAACTGTTACGGTAGGCCGCGGTGAACAAAAGCAAAACTTCACAACCAATATTATTCATTACGGTAAAGACTCAGAAGGCTATATTCTTCAGCATGGAGTTATGAAGGATAAAGCAAGCTCTATCTTTAATGGTGTGGGTAAAATTCACAATGGTGCTACAAAATCCAATGCAGAACAGGAATCTCGCGTACTAATGTTAAGCAAGGATGCGCGTGGGGATGCTAACCCTATCCTTCTTATTGAAGAAGATGATGTTACAGCGGGGCACGCAGCTTCTGTAGGGAGAGTAGATCCTATTCAGTTGTTCTATCTTATGAGTCGCGGTATTCCAAAACATGAAGCAGAACGCTTAGTCATTCACGGCTTCTTAGCACCTGTTGTAAAGCAATTGCCGATTGAAGCGGTTAAGAACCAACTTCGTGAAGTAATTGAAAGGAAGGTTTACTAATGGATGTGAAACAAATTCGCCAGTCCTTCCCTATTCTTCAACAGGAAGTAAACGGCCATCCATTAGTGTACCTGGACAGTGCAGCTACCTCTCAAAAGTCAGACCGAGTAATAAATGCGGTAGATCAATATTACCGAGAATACAATTCTAATGTTCACCGAGGTGTTCATACACTTGGAACAAAGGCAACAGACGGCTATGAGGGTGCTAGAGACAAAGTAAGAAGATTTATTAATGCGAAGAGTACTCAAGAGATCATCTTTACTAGAGGTACCACTACTTCCATTAATACAGTTGCTTATAGCTATGGACGTAATAATCTCCAAGCTGGTGACGAGATTGTCATTACACCAATGGAGCATCACAGTAATATTATTCCTTGGCAGCAAACAGCTAAAGCGACTGGCGCAACACTTAAGTACATCCCTCTACAAGAGGACGGCTCAATTTCTCTTGAAGACGTGAAAGAAACTATTACAAACAACACTAAGATTGTTGCTATGATGCACGTTTCTAATGTCCTGGGAGCTATTAACCCTATTAAAGAGGTTGCCCGTATTGCTCATGAACACGGTGCTGTTATGCTCGTGGACGGAGCGCAAAGTGCTCCACATATGAAAGTGGATGTACAGGATTTGGATTGCGACTTCTTTGCCTTTTCAGGGCATAAAATGGGTGGTCCAACTGGAATAGGTGTTCTTTATGGCAAGAAAAAGCTTCTTCAAGAAATGGAGCCAGTTGAATTTGGCGGCGAAATGATTGATTTCGTCGGCTGGTACGATTCAACCTGGAAAGAGCTTCCCTGGAAATTTGAAGGCGGAACGCCGATTATTGCTGGGGCAATCGGTTTAGGAGCTGCAATAGATTTCCTTGAGGAAATTGGACTCGATGCTATAGAAGAGCATGAGAAAGAACTGGCACATTATGCTATCCATCGACTACAGTCCATGGAAGGTGTTACAATATATGGACCAGAGGAAAGAGCTGGTATTGTTACCTTCAATCTAGATGAAGTACACCCACACGATGTGGCTACCGTTCTTGATGCTGAAGGCATAGCAGTTCGTGCTGGTCACCATTGCGCTCAACCTTTAATGAAGTGGTTGAACGTTTCGGCCACAGCAAGAGCAAGCTTCTATATGTATAATACAAAAGAAGATGTAGATGCTTTTGTGGATGGATTACAAAAGACGAAGGAGTTTTTCGGAGATGTCTTTTAACAATCTCGATCAACTTTACAGACAAGTAATAATGGACCATTATAAGAACCCTCGTAACAAAGGTGCATTAGAAGGGGACCATTTAACCGTAAATATGAACAACCCAACTTGTGGAGATCGAATTGAGCTACAACTGCAAGTGGAAGATGATAAAGTGGTAGATGCTAAATTTGATGGAGAAGGCTGTTCCATCTCCCTTTCTTCGGCATCTATGATGACTCAGGCTATTAAAGGTAAAAGTGTAGAAGAGGCCGTGAAAATGTCTGGCATCTTCTCTGACCTTATGCAAGGAAAAGAAGTAGATGTGGATATGGATGATCTAGGAGATATTCAAGCTTTGCAGGGGGTAGCTAAATTCCCTGCCCGCATTAAATGCGCTACACTGCCATGGAAAGCTATGGAACAAGGTGTAGAAGAGGAAGAAGCCGAATAGCTTTGGGTTAATTACTTGAAGGAGGTTATATAGTATGGCTAAAAAAGAACCGGAAATTGGCGAATATCAATATGGTTTTTCGGATAAAGACGTTTCTATTTTCCGTACAGAGCGTGGCCTTACAGAAGCAGTAGTCCGTGAGATTTCTCGTCAAAAAGAAGAGCCTGAATGGATGCTTGACTTCCGTTTGAAAGCGCTGAAGCAGTTCTATAAAATGCCTATGCCTCAATGGGGCGGCGATTTAAACGAGCTGGATTTCGATGAGATTACGTACTACGTAAAGCCATCTGAAAAATCTGAACGCTCTTGGGATGAAGTACCGGAAGAAATTAAACAGACGTTTGACAAACTCGGTATCCCAGAGGCAGAACAGAAATATCTAGCAGGTGTTTCTGCTCAGTACGAATCTGAAGTAGTGTACCATAACATGCAAGAGGATTTGGAAAGTCAAGGTATCGTCTTTAAAGATACAGACACAGCATTGAAGGAGAATGAAGAACTATTCCGTGAGTACTTCGGTAAAATCATTCCTCCAGCAGATAACAAGTTTGCTGCCCTTAACTCTGCAGTTTGGTCTGGTGGTTCCTTCATCTATGTACCTAAAGGTGCAAAAGTAGACACGCCGCTACAAGCTTATTTCCGTATTAACTCTGAAAATATGGGACAGTTTGAACGTACGTTGATTATCGTTGATGAAGAAGCATCAGTACACTATGTAGAAGGTTGTACAGCACCAGTTTATACGACCAACTCTCTACACAGTGCAATTGTTGAGATTTACGTGAAAGACAACGCTTATTGCCGTTATACTACGATTCAGAACTGGGCTAACAACGTTTATAACCTTGTAACTAAGCGTGCTAAGGCAGGTAAAGGTGGTACTATGGAATGGGTAGATGGTAACTTAGGTTCTAAGCTTACGATGAAATACCCATCAGTTATTCTAGCCGGCGAAGGTGCACGTGGTATGACACTATCCATCGCACTTGCTGGTAAAGGACAGCATCAGGATGCTGGGGCTAAAATGATTCACCAGGCTCCAAACACATCTTCTACCATCGTTTCTAAATCCATCTCCAAGCAAGGTGGTAATGTAACGTATCGTGGAATAGTACAATTCGGGCGTAAAGCAGAGGGAGCACGCTCTAACGTAGAATGTGATACCCTCATCATGGATAATAAATCTAAATCTGATACGATTCCTTATAACGAGATTATGAATGAAAACATTTCTCTGGAACACGAAGCGAAGGTTTCTAAAGTATCAGAAGAACAATTATTTTATCTAATGAGCCGCGGTATTTCGGAGGAAGAAGCTACAGAAATGATTGTAATGGGCTTCATTGAACCATTTACGAAAGAACTTCCTATGGAATACGCAGTTGAAATGAACCGTCTAATCAAATTTGAAATGGAAGGTTCTATCGGTTAATAATTGACTAACTCCTGACATGATTCGTTCATGGCAGGGGTTTTTTTATTGGACGATTGAAATCTATATTTGATATAAAATCAGATGAAAATGGCTCCCATCCTCACTTTTTTTAGGCTTTGCATAGGTGACGCAGAGTATGGTGCTATCTTTAATTGGTAAACGAATTGCTGCCTGAATTATACTTCTTGAAGAACTACATTCAGTTCTCATACAAGTATTAATAATATTTTGAATAATAACAAAAAATCTGATAAGTTAGAACAGTAAATGATCACTAGGCAGAATGTAAAACACTATTTTGAAAGCGCTTAATTAAAGGGGAGTGTACATGTTAAAAGGAGCTATTCATCTTTCAAACAAATTAATGCAGCGTTACTTACCTGACCCGTTCGTCTTTGTTATGGTTCTTACAATGGTTGTTATGGGACTAGGATTACTTGTTACGAATAGTACACCTGTTCAGATGGTTCAATACTGGGGAGAGGGATTTTGGGATCTTCTTTCCTTTTCCATGCAAATGGTGCTTGTGTTGGTGACGGGTTATGTATTAGCGAGCAGCCCGTTTTTTAACAGGGTGTTACAGGGGCTTGCCAAGCTCCCAAAAACTCCGGGAAAAGCAATTGTACTTGTAACAATCGTGTCAATGGCTGCTAGCTGGATCAATTGGGGTTTTGGTCTTGTTATTGGAGCGTTATTTGCTAAGGAATTAGCACGACACGTGAACAAAGTAGATTATCGGCTGTTGATTGCAAGCGCCTATTCTGGATTCCTTATATGGCATGCTGGCTTAGCGGGCTCTATTCCTTTAACCATAGCTACTCCAGATCACTTTACAGCTGATGTAATAGGTGTTTTACCGACAAGTGATACAATCTTTGCCTCGTTTAATCTTATTATTGTGGCTGTCCTATTTCTCATTTTACCATTGTTAAACTGGTGGATGGCACCATCTGAGGAGGAAACAATACATATTGATCCTGCTACTCTTCAAGAGGAACCACGCGCTGAAGCAGCTACAATGGAAGCGAGTGAGTGGACACCTGCCGATCGCTTAGAGAATAGTACCATCTTAGCAGTAGTGACCGGTGGGTTAGGTATAGCTTTTCTCGTTTATTATTTTGTCCAAAATGGATTTGCTTTGAATTTAAATATCGTAAACTTTGGTTTTTTATTTCTTGGTTTGGTGTTCCATGGTACACCAAGACGATTTATTGACTCGGTAAAGGATGCTGTAAAAGGAGCCAGCGGCATTATCATCCAGTTTCCATTCTATGCGGGAATTATGGGGATGATGGTGGCCTCCGGTTTAGCTACGGAAATGTCTCAGTGGTTCGTCAGTATATCATCTGATTTTACCTTCCCTTTTTTTGCATTTCTTAGTGCGGGTATAGTTAACTTCTTTGTTCCTTCTGGCGGTGGTCAATGGGCAGTTCAAGCGCCTATAATGTTAGATGCAGCAAAAGAGCTCGGTGTTCCGACTCCGAAAACAGCCATGGCTGTGGCATGGGGAGATGCCTGGACGAATATGGTCCAGCCTTTCTGGGCTTTACCTGCTTTGGCCATTGCAGGCTTGAAGGCAAAGGACATAATGGGATTTTGTTTTATTGTACTTATCGTGAGTGGAGTCATTATCTCGTTAGGATTATTATTTTTATAATAAAAAGCATGCTGATTCTATTTACTGGGATTAGCATGTTTCTTTTTTTTCTATCGCATAATACAACTAATAGTATTGCATTTCGAATAATGTCATTCCGCATATATAGATGGTAAGATAGAGGGGGAGTAAAGTTAACTATAGAGAGGAATTGTGGAATTGGTTACGCTATTTATTATTATAGTTGGTTTTATGACAGCCTTTATAGGAAGCATTGCAGGTATTGGCGGTGGTACGATCCTTATACCGAGCCTTTTATTTTTAAACCATTTTTTCGATTCCTTTTCCTGGGTAACACCTCAAAAAATGGTTGGAATATCCTTGGCTGTTATGGTGTTTACAGGATTATCTTCCACGATTTCTTATGGAAAAAGCAAACGCATAGACTACAAAAGTGGGTTACTCTTTCTAATTGGCAGCATCCCAGGCGGCGTTCTTGGCTCCTGGCTAAACCAATTTATCAATGCAAAGTCATTTAACCTCTATTTCGGAGCAGTAATGATTCTGGTTTCCTCTATTTTATTTATCAAGGTAAAGAGAGACACCTCTGTTCCTGCAAAAGGTAGTATAATGAGACAAGCACGTTCTGTGGAATTAGATGGGACGACGTATCATTACTCTATACCTGTTCTATGGGCCGTTTTACTCTCTTTTGGGGTAGGCATTTTATCGGGGTTATTTGGAATAGGTGGAGGGTCGCTTATGGTTCCAGCTATGATGCTGTTATTCGGTTTTCCTCCACACATAGCTACGGCGACGTCCATGTTTATGATATTGTTTGTAAGTATAATAAGCTCTGCCACGCACATCGCTCTTGGGCATATAAATTGGTATTATACTATGCTGTTTATACCTGGGGCATTTATTGGAGGCAGAGTTGGAGCGAAAGTGAACCAGAAAATGAAAAGTGAGACAGTTGTCTGGATTTTAAGGATTCTTCTTATCTTAATTGGTGTACGATTGATTTGGGAAGGGTTATCGTAAGGAGTCGATTGTATGGATGAAAAAATATTTCTATACTATACTAACGATTTACATAGCCATTTTGAAAATTGGCCTAAAATAGTTGGACATTGGAAAAAAAGAAGAAAGCATCACCAGGAGCGTGGGGAAACCATGTTCCTTATTGATATTGGTGATCATGTGGATCGATTTCATCCTATTGCCGAAGCGTTACATGGGAAAGCAAACGTTCAATTATTAAATAATGCTCAGTATGATGTTGCAACCATTGGCAATAATGAGGGAATTACTCTAACCCATGAAGATTTATATTCGTTGTACGAAGAGGCGGATTTCGATTTAGTAGTAGCTAATTTAAATAATCAAAATGGACCAAATCCTAAATGGTTGAGGTCGTATTCTATTCAAACCACAAATCAAGGCACAAGAGTAGGAATGATAGGGTTAACTGCACCATTTCAGGCCTTTTATGGACTTCTAGGCTGGGACATATCCTCCCCATTTGATGAGCTAGACCGTCTCTTAGAGGATCTTCAAGGGAAGACAGATATTATTGTTCTGCTATCTCATTTAGGCATTAATGATGATCAGGAGATAGCCAGGAGGTACCCCGGGATTGATGTCATTATCGGGGGGCATACTCATCATTTGTTTAGGGATGGAGAATGGGTCGAGAACACCCTTCTAACGGCAGCAGGGAAGCACGGAGTATATATTGGAGAGGTTATATTAGACTGGGATGTAACTGCAGAACAATTAAATAAGAAACAAGCATATGCTTATGAGATAACAGATAAAGCAGAAGATGAGGAAACAACCAAGCAGTTAGAGCAATACTTAGAAGAGGCCAATTCCATACTGAATCAGCCAGTTACCCATCTTACTGCCCCTCTACCGGTTCATTGGTTTCAAGAAACTATTATAATGAAAGAGCTAGTAGAGACATTAAGAACTTGGACAGAAGCGGATTGTGCCATGCTAAATGCAGGGGTATTGCTGGAAGGTTTCCATCAAGGAGCAGTTACTAGAGGGGATATTCATAGCATTTGCCCTCATCCAATGAATCCGTGTAAGGTATCTTTAAAAGGAGATGAATTGCTTGAAGTAATTCGTCAGGCGCACACTAAGCGATTTATGGAACTTAAGCTAAAAGGGTTTGGCTTTAGAGGAGAGATACTCGGCCGGATGGTCTATGCTGGGTTAGAGGTATCCGTAGCTCGTGATGATGAAGGAAATGAATTCGTTCGAAAAGTACTTCTTCAGGGAGAGCCTGTTGATTTTGATAAAACCTATTATGTAGCAACAGCAGACACCTTTACGTTCGGAAAGATTTTACCTGAGATTGCGAACAGTCGAGATAAAACCTATTATATGCCAGAGCTCCTTAGGGACCTGCTAGCAGACACGTTAATGAGAATTTCGTAACTATCAAAGGACACTAGACTATCATCAGTCTAGTGTTTTTTTATTGATTCCTCTATGCTTAAATAAGCGTGGTTACTGTTCATTCTCTAGACATGTAGTGAAGGTATTTTTATGTAAAGAGGGGTATCTCCCTGTTATATGGAACAATCTAGAACAGAGCTTTTGCATAACTTAAGCTTCTTCCAATACACCATGAACTTGTCTCTTACATACTGTGTAGGGGAAAGGAGTGGTAGTAATGATGCAAATGGAACCAATTTTTATTGATGGTCATCCTTTTACTGCTATTTCGGTGCAAATCCCTAAAACAAATCTGTTAGTTGTCATGAACGAGAACGGCTATATTATGTGCGGTGCACTAGACGTGGATTTATTAAATGAAAAGCTGGCAGACAGAGATATAATAGCAGGGCGAGCTGTAGGAGTTAGGAGTATTCAGGATCTCCTCCATGCTCCTCTGGAAAAGGTGACAATAGGATCGAAAAAATGGGGATGGCAAGAAGGAATGGTTGGGAAAGATGCACTGTTAAAACTCGTTGAAAAAGCTTGAGCAGTTTAATGTTATTCGTTATATGAAGGCATAGTGGAGAAAGAGCCTGATTGCAGAAAAAGCAATAGGTTCTTTTTCTGTTTTCCCTATCGTTTAGAAAAACATGTAATGAATTTAAGTGACTTTAATTAATGTACGCATTTACGCTTAGAGGATTATTATCAATAATCACTCTATAATTATGCTTTTTAAAAAAGGATTTACAATGAAGAAGGGACTCATTTAGTGCTAATGTAATTAGACATTTCATACATTTACATGAATTGTGTGCAAAGATGGAAACCTGCAGAAACGAAATAAAAAGATAGGACAAATTAAATAATTAAGGCAACCCCTCTCTTTCTTTAGCATACGTTTTAGGAGAGGGGGGTTTTTTATGAGGAAGTATAAAGGAAGTCATAAACCAATGGCACCACCTCCGCCAGGTCAAATCGTGTTTATTACGTTTCTTTTTTTTATTGTTAGTACGTTTGGAAGTCTATGGTTTATTAACCGTAGTATTGAACCAAAAATAATGGAAATAGCACAATTTAAAACAGAACAGCTGGCTAGAAAAGCGATTATTGAGGCAGTAAATAAAAAGGTTGCAGAAGATTTAGACCCAAGGGAAATGGTTAATATTGATAAAGATTCGGAAGGAAACCCAGTCTTTGTGACTTGGAATCCAGTAACCATAAATAAAGTACAAAGGGATACATATTTTCGAGTGCAGCAGTATTTAGAAAGACTCGAAAATGGAGAGCCTGTAGATAGTAGTCTGGACATTGATATTAATGAAGAAGAGAAATCCACACAAGAGGAAGTAAAGGAGAAGCCTACCCTTACTACAATACCGTTAGGGCAGGCCACCAACAATGCATTACTTGCAAACCTAGGTCCTGAAATTCCTGTTCACTTTCAAACAATTGGAGATGTAGAAACCAATGTCATTAAAAAATTCCATGAATGGGGAATTAATAACCTTGCATTTGAAGTGAATGTACAAGTAGAAGTAAGGCTAAGAATTGTTTTACCTTTTTCCACTGAAACTACCCATGTGAAAACGGACATACTAGTTGCGAAGAATTCTATTCAAGGTAAGGTCCCATATTTTAATGGGGGATCGGGGAGCGGGGGAATAGATCCATCTATAGAAATTCCGTCAGGGCCCTTGTCTTCTCCTTAATTAATTGATACTATTATATACGTCTTAATACAATTGAATTTGCGTGACCTTATCATATCGATGAGGTAGAGGTGCGTATAGCAAAAGTAACCAATCGGAGGATGACAACGAAGAGGATTGGCGAAAGGGCTATATGCCGAAGTGTAATAAGGTGTCTTTCTTATTATGCTGGTATATTCCTGAACAGGGAAGATACTGTCATGCATGCCGAACGAATGGATTGCATGATGCGCTACTGATCGTAATGGAGGATAACACTTATATTTGCTATAGAAGATAAAAGCAGGTATGGATAGGTTATTGACTCTATCATGCCTGCTTTTTTTTATTCCTCTTTTTCCACACCTTACACGTCTCTCTGGATGTGTACTTCAGTAACTGCATCTTCATGTCCATCGTTCCTTTCCTTCTCATCATAAACATAACAAAGAAGGATAACACTAACCACAGGAGGGAACAAAGATGGAAGGAACGATTTACTCACTATTACCACCACTCATAATGCTTGTCCTTGTTCTAGCAACTAGGCAGGTATTAATATCCCTTGGAGCTGGTATTCTAGTCGGGGCATTTATGCTGAACGATTATGAGTTCTTAGCTTCTATTAATCAAATCTGGACTACCTTTTACACTATATTTTACTCTGATGGAGCAGTACAGTGGGGAAGCCTCTATTTGTTAAGCTTTCTATTGTTACTTGGCATCACCACTGCTTTCATGACTGCATCTGGTGGGAGCAGAGCCTTCGGAGAATGGGCTATAGGGCGTATCCGCACCCGTAAAGGTGCCCAAATGATGCCGGCTATACTTGGAATTATTATCTTCATTGATGACTACTTTAATAGCTTGGCCATTGGGCAAGTAGCACGACCACTTACAGATCGGTATAAAGTGTCTCGCGCCAAGCTCGCTTATTTAATTGACTCTACCTCTGCACCTATTACCGTTATATCCCCTATTTCCAGTTGGGGAGCTTTCATTATTGGTACACTAGGCAGTATTATTACAGCTCAGGGGCTTACAGAAATAGGAGAGCTAGAAGCATTTATAAAAATGATTCCATTGAATTTCTATGTGTTTGCCGCTATTTTCTTAGTGTTTTTAACCATACTAACGAAATTTGATATTGGTTCTATGAAAAGACATGAAATTCGTGCTGAGCAAACCGGGGAACTGTTAACAAAGGGCAAAGAGGTGCCTGGAGATTTGGATAGTGAATTTACAGACCATAACAATGGAAAAGTTCTTCAACTAATCGTTCCAATAGCTGTCCTTTTAGTTGCTACTGTATCTGCTATGGTTATTACCGGTATTCAAGGATCAGAAGGGGAAGTAACTATTTTGTCTATCTTTGCTTCCACCAATGTGAATAAATCATTATTCTTTGGCGGGCTATTTGCTGTGATTAGTGGACTTATATTATATCTGCCTCAGCCTTCCCCGAAATCCTCTTCCGGTAAGGTTATTTTCGAGGGGATGAAATCAATGCTTCCAGCCATCTATATTCTTTTACTTGCCTGGATGATTGGTTCCGTTATTGAAGCATTGGGTACAGGAACCTTCTTAGCTGAACAAGTGGAGGCAGCTAATATTCAAGCTTCTTACCTGCCTGTTCTAATCTTTCTTGTTGCCGGCATTATGGCATTTGCTACTGGTACTTCTTGGGGAACATTTGGTATTATGCTTCCTATTGCCGGGGAAATTGCCGTAAATACAGACGTCCAGATGTTCCTGCCAGCACTGGCTGCTGTTCTAGCAGGAAGTGTATTTGGAGATCATTGTTCTCCGATATCGGACACATCCATTCTTTCTTCTACTGGTGCTGGATCTAACCATATTGATCACGTAATGACCCAGCTGCCATATGCGTTTATAGGAGCGCTTGCTTCAGGGCTAGGGTACTTGTTATTTGCGCTTACGACTAGTACTATTCTTTCCTTGGCTGCAACGCTAGCTGTTGTACTAGTAATTGTGTTAATGGGGAGACCAAAATCGAGAATAACATCATAAGGGAAGGACCAACACAGACTGGTGTGTTGGTCTTTTTTTACACTTCTTGAAATTACTGAAAAATCTAAAAATTTATTTACATTTAGAAGGCCTTGTGGGTATAATACAAGCAACCGAACAAATATTCAGAAAAAAAGAAAAATTAGTACATTCTCTCATGATACGAGCATACGTTTATAGCATGGGAGAGAAGTGAAAGGGGAGGTTCACATGGAAAATCGCTCACAATGGGGAACACGGTTAGGGTTCTTGCTGGCTGCTATGGGCTCGGCGATTGGACTAGGAAACATTTGGAGGTTTCCTGCAACAGCTTATGAAAATGGCGGCGGTGCATTTTTTCTTCCGTATCTGTTTGCCCTGCTGACTGCGGGTATTCCTATTCTTATTATGGAATATACCATCGGTCACAAACTAAGAGGATCTGCTCCAAAGTCCTTTAATAAAATGAACAAAGGTTTTGAATGGATTGGCTGGTGGCAAGTCGCCATTTCCTTTGTCATTTCTACGTATTATGCTGTGATTATCGCCTGGGCGTTGATGTTTGCCTGGTACGCAATTGGCTTAGATTGGGGAAGCGATACACAGGGATTCTTTTTATCCGATTTCCTGAACATGGCTGATCCAGGTGTCTTTGGAGATATGGTGCCTAAGATATTAATACCGCTTCTTCTAGTATGGGTTATTGTCCTTGGTGTTCTATCTCGAGGTGTAAAGAAAGGTATAGAGATTGCCAATAAAGTTTTCATTCCGACGCTTGTGGTATTATTCTTAATTATTGTTATTCGCGCGATTACATTGGAAGGTGCCGTTAACGGTTTGGATACGTTCTTTAAACCAGATTGGAGTAGAATAGCAGATGGAAGTGTATGGATTGCGGCCTATGGACAAATATTTTTCAGTTTATCCATCGCATTTGCTATTATGATTACCTATTCTTCCTATCTTCCGAAGAAATCAGATATAACCAATAATGCATTTATAACGGGATTTGCGAACTCTTCCTTTGAATTATTAGCTGGTATTGGAGTCTTCGCTGCACTTGGATTTATGGCAAGTCAGGTTAGTACCCCAGTTACTGAAATTGTCGACGGGGGAATCATTTTAGCCTTCGTGGTATTCCCTGAAATTATTAACCAGATGCCTTTAGCTCCATTTTTTGGATTTTTATTCTTTGCTTCCTTAGTACTTGCTGGATTGTCATCACTCATTTCTATTTCAGAAACATATGTAGCCTCTGTTTCTGAAAAGTTCAATATTTCTAGGACTGCCGCTGTTGTGTTTGGAGGGGGACTTGCTGCACTGATATCCCTCGCATATGCAACACAAGGAGGTCTGGTGCTCCTTGATACAGTAGACCACTTTATTATGAGTTATGGTGTGGCGCTCGCTGGTTTATTTGAAGTAGTAGCAATTGCCTGGTTCTTCAAAGGGCTTAAGGATCTTCAAAATCATGCCAACGAAGTGTCTGATATCAAGCTTGGACTGTGGTGGAGAGTCTGTCTAGGTGTTATTACACCAGCTGTCCTTGGATATATGATGATTCAAAACTTAAGTACAGAGCTTACAAATAGCTATGAGGGATATCCGTTAGACTTCCTATTTACGTATGGATGGCTCGTAGCAATTGGAGCAATGGTTGTAGGGGCATTATTTACTGTTAAGGAGTGGCCATTAGAAGCAACAGGCTCCAGTAATGATCAATCAAAAGAAGATCAGGAGGTGGCGCAATAATGACAGGGAGCGCTATAGTAATGATGGTTGTCGGTATGCTCATCATTTGGGGAGGCTTAATTGCAAGCATTACAACCGCCATCAAAAAAGCAAAAGCAAATTAAATGGAAACATCCTGGTAGGCTTCTACCAGGATGTTTTTTTACTTTTTATTTTTCAGCTTATGAGTTTCTCTTTCCCAAGATTTCAAGGACGGATAGGGGTCAAAGGAAAATTCACTATACCCATTATCCTTATACATCCCATAGTGCAGATGAGGAGGGAATTTACCGGAGGTACCCGGAGGTCCATACCCTGTCGCGCCTACATACCCTATGACATCCCCAGGTTTGACGACTTGACCTACCTTTACTCCTTTTTCAAATCCATTTAAATGTGCGAAGTAGTGGTATATGTTATGAATGTCCCTCACCCCGATGCGCCAGCCTCCATATCGGTTCCAGCCCTTCATTTCCACCACACCATAGGAGGTAGAACGGACAGGAACGCCATAATTAGCAAAAATGTCTGTCCCTTCATGAATTCGTCTGCCGCCAAACCCTCTAGGGTCCCCCCACGTATTCCGATAGCTGTAATTGTGAAATAATGGAACAGGGAATATATGGTCCTTTAACTCAATGGTATTGTATGCTTTATATACTTTGGCTGTATTCATAATGGATTGAACGGTCAAATCGCGTTCATACAATTTCCATAAAGCAATCTTTACATCCTGCTCCGTGCTTCCATATTCACTAATCCAGTTAGCTACCGTGTACAGTATATCAGCATCGTTAGAACGGTCGGCGACTCCATCCCCGTTTCCGTCCTTTCCAATTCCATTAAAGAGGGTAGCTTCTTCCTTGGAAACGACATTGGTTTGATTTGGATTGCCTGCTCCCTTCCAAATCTCTGGTGGAATGGTAATGGAAATTAAGTCTTTAGAAGCAGGCTCTTTTTGAATGTTTCGTTCATACTGATCGACAGCAGCTAAATAATACCAAGGAACATGAGTGAGTGCCTCCATATTGTGATAGAGCACCATGCGTTCTTCGTATGGATTGCCCTCTTCTTTCGCATTAACATGGAATGGAATAAGTATAAGTGCAGCAACTGCTAGTAACGCTTTCATAAACAATTCCATTCACCTCCATTTCATAGTCCTACCTATATTGTGCGACATGAGGAAGAAATCATAATTGGTAAATATATTTAGCAGAGCACAAAAAAATCCCTGAGACATTAAATGTACCCAGGGATTAGGCTCTTATTTATCTTTATTCATTTCATAGGATTTCTCTTGCATATCACTCATTTGTTTTTGTTTAAGATCACGCTTATCTTTTTTAGACATGGTTTCATCATTGTACATTGCTTCTCCCTGTGGAGATTTGCGCATTTGTTCAATGGTCTTTTCAAGGGATTTACGGTAATTGTTATCATCGGTAGTTAAATTACTTAAGGAAGCTAAATCCTTGTGAGCGCCTTCTTCATCTGTTACATATACTTCATAGTAACGAGGAAGAACAGACATTGCTGTTTTCTTTGCAACGGTTGCTGCTTCATTTCGATTTACTTCTCCATTTGGGGTATAAGCTATTAAAGCTTCTGCGTCAGTAATTAACGTTGCAGCATCTTTAATACCTTGACCTTGCAGCATCATGCGAGTAATTAAATCGGATACATTCTCCCGATTAATGACAGCATACCGAATTTCATCTTCACTTTTTGCTACCTGATCTTCATTGTAGCGGGAATAGCCAAAACGATCTGCAGCTGCATTATTATTGTTATCATTCTTCACTGAAGTATAGTTGGCATTGTCATAGGAATTAGGGTCATTTTCACCTGTATTAATTTTGTTCATTCCCATGCCATAGCGTTCATTTTCAGTACCATTGTTCATGTTCTTGCCATTATTATAGCCCCATGAGTTATATTGATCAGCATCATCTACATCCATTGCCGATTCATTATTATTGATCCCACAGCCGCTAATAAATAAAGAGGCTGAACAAGCTGCAGCTACCATCCAGGATTTATAGTTCAATGGAAAAACCTCCTATGAAATTTGTATAGACCTCTCCCTGTTCTTTAGCTTTAGTCAATATAAAAACTTCATGCTAGAAAATGTTGTACAGATCTGAAAGATGAAAGTAAAAAAATCCAAAATATGATACACTGTATATAGCTAAGAGGTGATGAAGATGGTTGAAATTCAAGGGAAAACATATAACATTCTCCACGATGAAAAAGAAGGTTTTCAACAGGAATCCGTGGAACAACGGTTTAGTGATATATTAAGCAAATATGATTTTATTGTTGGGGATTGGGGTTATGGACAACTTCGTCTTCGCGGTTTTTTTGATGATCAAAATCCAAAGGCTACCTTTGATACCAAAATAAGTACATTAGAGGATTATCTTTTGGAGTATTGTAATTTTGGCTGTGCGTATTTCGTTATGAAAAAAGTAGACCAATAACAAAGGGTTTCATGAAGAAAACCCTTTGTTTTTCTGTATGCTGTCTTATAAATGGTGATATGTGGGTTGGTTTTTTGAATGTCACGATTTATGGTCCTATTTTTGCCATTTCAAAAAGCTCCTTATCCTTTAAGAGGAAAGGGAGCTTTTTTCTATGATGGAATACGCTTTAGACTTTCTCGACAGCTTTATTGATTCTGTGTTTCTTGAGAAGGTTTTACATCTTCATCTGGATGGTCGTGAGTTGGATGAGATGCTGGATCCTGTCGTGGTAAGTCTTCGTGCAATGATTTATTCTCATAGTTAAAGGCACTATAATAGCGTTGACCTTCACGCCACGGTGTGCTTTTATTCTCAACGGGTTTATCTTTATTCCGAGGAGCTCCATAAGGCCCTTCCGGAAGCTGTTCTGGTGTAACATAATTTCGCATTGCTTCCACATTTGCAAAATCAGAATAGCGTTTATCTTTGGCCATGAAAAAAACCTCCTTTCCGTTAGTGTGAACGGATGGAGGTTTTTTTATGTTGCAAGGAGGGGAATCAAATAATTTCTCTTAGAAATTCCCTAAGTTCTTCTGCTTCTACTTCTGTCAGGTTGTAGGCGTGCTCTAAGTATCCTTCTTCCTCTACATCATCTTGTCCAAGGATTGCGTAATGGCTGCCTTGAAGGTCGATGACAATCTTCTTCCCATAATACCTATCCGAAGTCATCACAGCTAAATCGTAACGATGAGAAGAGCCACTAAAGCTGACAAATCTAGTTTTTGTATCCTCTGTGTCATCATATAGAAAAAAACGCTCATCTGCCAATTTAAATATCCCCCTTTACTTATTTGTTAAATAAGTGAGATTTGTTCTCCAGGTGATGATTTGCTTTAATAAAACGAACCGTTCCTGTTTTAGCTCGCATAACGATGGAATCTGTCTCAGCCAAGCCGCCGCCTAAGAATTTAACTCCACGTAACAATTCGCCTTCTGTAACTCCAGTAGCTGCGAATATAGCATCGTCGCCTTTTACAAGGTCATTATGAGTGAGGAGCTGACTCGGGTTTGTCAAGCCCATTTCACGGCAGCGCTCTGCTTCATCTTCGTCTTGAGGCACTAGTCTTGCTTGCATATCTCCACCGAGGCATTTAACCCCAGCAGCTGCGATAACACCCTCTGGAGCACCGCCAGTACCAATGAATAAATCAATACCTGTATGAGGTAGGCAGGTAGCAATAGATGCCTCTACATCACCATCGCCAAACAATTTAACTCTGGCACCTTTGGCACGAATGCGGTCAATTAATTCCTGGTGTCTTGGACGTTCCTGAACTATGACTGTTACATCATGCACGCGCTTATCATTAGCCTTTGCAATAATATCAATCGTTCTCTCAATAGGGTCTTCTAGATTTATTTTACCTCTTGCGTATTTACCTACTGCAATTTTTTCCATATACATGTCAGGTGCATGCAAGAGTGAACCTCTATCTGCAGCTGCGATTACGGTCATTGCGTTATTATGTCCCTTAGCAACTATATTGGTACCCTCTAAAGGATCGACAGCAATGTCTACGGCAGGACCTTCTCCTGTCCCAAGCTTCTCTCCTATATATAGCATAGGGGCTTCATCAAGCTCGCCCTCCCCAATGACTACTGTTCCTTCCATAGCAATAGAGTCAAACATGGAACGCATGGCAGTCGTTGCTGCATCATCCGCCTCGTTCTTCTTTCCTCTTCCCATCCAATGGGCTGAGCTCACTGCTGCTGCTTCTGTGGCACGTACTAATTCTAGAGCTAATTCACGATCCATATAGTTTCCTCCGCTTCTCTAAATTCCATGTATAACTATAGCAAAAAAATCACAAAAACTTAAATGGTTAATATAAATTTGTGTAGCAAGAGAGTATGATATCATATTTTTAGGTATTATTTTATGTGTAATAGAAAGGGAGCGGATAAGATTGTATTTTGTGGAACGATCCAAAATAGAAAAAATTTTACAATATATGGACCGGCTATTAGCCCATTATCAAGAAGAGAATTTTGATTCGCCTATAAAGCAATTGGCACTGGAGAGACTTGCTCACATGTCCATTGAGTCTATTGTCGACGTTGGAAACATGATGATAGATGGGTTTATCATGAGAGACCCTGGCAGTTATGATGATATTATCGATATCCTAATAGATGAACAAGTGCTGCCACATCAAGATGAAAAAGCGTATAAGGAAATCATTGGCTTGCGAAAATTATTGGTCAGGGAGTATTTTGATATCGATGACACTCATCTTACATCTACTATAGATGCACATTTAATTACTTTAAAGCAATTTAGCACACATATCCGCCATTATTTAGACAATGAACTAGGACCCGTATCCGCATTCACCAACGAATAGTTATCCCATTATGAAGGAGAAACATGATATGAAGCAATATAAAGGATATCTCATCGACTTAGATGGAACAATGTATAAAGGGTCAGAACCCATAGATGCTGCTTCTGCATTTGTGCAAGCCCTAAAGGAGAGCCAAATCCCTCATTTATTTGTGACAAACAATTCCTCCAGAAAACCAGAACAGATTGCTGACAAGCTGCAAACATTTCATATTCCAGCTGAAAAAGAGCAGATCTTTACAACCAGTATGGCAACGGCAAGCTATATATCTGACCAAACGTCGCAGGCACGGGTTTTTGCTATAGGAGAAGAGGGGCTTCATTCTGCATTAGAACAAGAAGGTCACCTCCTCACGGAAGAATATTGTGATTATGTGGTAATAGGAATTGATCGTGACATAACCTATGAGAAGTTAGCAACGGCATGCTTACAAGTTCGAAATGGAGCTGCTTTCTTATCAACTAATAGTGATGTAGCCATACCGACCGAGAGAGGAATGCTGCCAGGTAACGGGTCACTTACTTCTGTAATTACTATTTCAACCGGAGTACAACCTATATTTATCGGCAAGCCTGAACCAATCATAATGGAGCAGGCAATGGAACAAATTGGTCTCACCAAGGATGAAGTGTTAATGGTGGGGGACAATTATCATACTGATATAATGGCAGGAATTAAGGCAGGATTTGACACACTTCATGTTCAAACTGGTGTAACGCAAAAAGAGCATTTGTCCCATTTTGATGAACAACCAACCTATTCTATAAAGACTTTGGAAGAATGGACAAGCTTCTTATATAACATGAAGGGGGAATAGAGTAACGCTCTATTTTTCCTTTTCCATTCCCATTTTCCCAGATTATGCTTCAACACTATCATTACTCTTTCAACAGCCACTGTGAGCTTTTGAAAGAGTAATTTGTATGTCCTAGTGTTAATTTTATCATTACCCTTCGTTAATGGCTTCTAATATCCTCTTCTGTAGCTTACGTGTTTTTTTCTCATTGCTTAATGATTTCTTTACCTTTGCCCATCCAACGATATATCGCAGATTCTCATCTTTCTTAAATAATTCTTCATTCTGAGCATAAATACCCTCAAACCATTCTGTTTCTCTCAACAGTTCAATATTTCTATTAACCTTCTCATCTTTTGGATTATCACGGATAAACATAACCATAGACATACAAATATTCGAGAATATATCTAGAATCATGTAATCACCTCTCTTCATAGGGAATTGCTCTTGATTTTAATGTATTGGTAAAACTAAATATCCCTGTTAAAGCGCCCATATGTGGAAGACTTGAAGTCGAGATAAGGTTGGTTCCTTGCTGAAAGGCGAGTTGATTGATTAGAAATAGCTCCGCTTTCCTGTGGCCCCACACGACGTGGGGGCGTTCACCGTTGCTACAGGATGTAGCGCTTTTAGGTGAACTTCCTTATTTGCGGCTGAGCCTCCTCGGACAGCAAAGGACGCTTTCTGCGGGTGCTAGGCTCATCCATTTTTTAGACCATACCTTTTCCGTATTGGGAGAAACGGACCATATATCAGATAAGATGCTTCTATATTAATGTTTAGATGTCATTTACTCTTTATTCCGTTTCTTGCACTTTTCATCTTGAGCCTATTTGAGTGGTTCTCGAAGCTAGAGAAAGAAAGCTCCTTTTAGCGTTGATTGGGCTGGAATCACGGAGACTCCCTCGGAAAAACGAATGAGCAGAGACCCCGGAAGGCGGCGTTCTTTGCCGACTGAGGAGGCTCAGCCGTTCGTCCGTAGGAAAGCGGAGTGATTCCAGCCCAATCAACTGCTCTTTATATACTCCTTCCAAATTATCTCGAATCCGGGTCTTCCACTATCTCCCCATAATATGGAACAGCGTTAATGTAAAGAGTAATCGTTAAAACATTATGACGTATGGTCCTAAGATAAAGACCACTAAGGTGATATGAACTCCAATAAAATAAGTAGCCTTCAGTGCTGATCCCCATTCTTTACTAGTTAACTGCAGACATAAATACGATATAACTGCAAAGAAAAGGAGGAGGACATAGGAGCTCCCTGTAAAGGTGAAGATATCAGGAGCATATCGTTCAAAGGAAGGCAGGAAAAAGTGATTCTTCCACATGAACGAAGCAGCCATATATATCCCAATCGCTGCATATAATACCCATCGTTTATCCTCATCTGTAAATCGTTTAAAAAATAAAAACAGTATAGCAAAAAAGACAAGAGGCCAAACGAACCAATGGGTAACAAGAGATATGGTTAATACACCTCTAGAATACATACTCATTGCATTTCCCAGCGCTATGAGAGCGTCATCCTTTGTGTACCCTTTTGCTGCATCAATAACTTCTTTCTTGGAAGAAGAGACATACATAGTGCGGGGGTCTGTCATTTCGTTCCACACTATACTATTTTCATTGATATATACTGGATTGGATACAAGACGGTATGAATGACTTCTTCTGCCTACCTCTACTTCGTTATCTTTTTTACTTAGTTCATACACATTAAAAGAAGAAGTAGACGTATTGCTCCTTTTTGTATTCCCATAGCCCTTAAACAGTACATGAAATCCATCTTCTTTATAGATAGAATGTACATCTCTTATTTCTTCAAGCTGATCATGTGTAATTGGGTCTGGAAGTGTTATTTCCTCATATTTAAAGGAAGGGTTAGAGCGTTTGGTTTGGGAAAGGTAGTGTGATTCGCTGATTAGATTATTGAATTTCCTTTTTTCCGTTTGAACCAACACCGATATATTATCCTCATCGTACGCCATGCTGACCTCTGAAACTTCTTCCGTCCCTTCAAACTGCATGTCTTCATTGTGTACGTTAGAATAGGTGCTTTCATTAAGTTGGTATAAGGAGGTTTCTAATGTATTTCCCTCGCTACGATACGTAAAAATAAGAGAAGAAGGTTCTTTATACTTCTGGATCGGAAGTAATGTATGTCCTTTTGGTAAGGTAAATAGTTTTGTGGTCTCAAAATTGTCTGGGTCTAAGGAATAAATATCACCTTGATGTTGATACACTACGCCATTAGGAGTAGGGTGGAACTCCTCTGCATCTGTAATGACATCACCTTGACCACTTTTTATTTGTTTGTTGTCAAAGTAAAGGAGAGCATCTCCCTGATAGTAAAATGAACGCCACTTCTGAAAAGGGGAAGGAATGGAGTCTTGGCCAATAATATGTAGGTTCTTATCCAAAGTAGTAGTCACCAGCCTGCCATCCACTAGCTGTACGAGATGATGTTCATTATTATTCTGGTACTGATAAGGGGGCTGACTTGTAGCTGTTTCTCCAAGCGGAATCTTTCTGCTCCAATCCGCAGCGGGCCCTTTTGAAATAGCTTCTATTTGTTGAAAGAACACAAAACCAAAGGATAGCAATACGATACACAGGGGTACTATCCAAAACAGCCGTTTCTTAAAGAACTGTTTCATAATCTCCTCCTAACCATTAAAGAGTGTTAATATAAAAAATTTTCTTACATATTGATACGCTTTACTATCTTATAACGTTTCACTAATTAATGGAAGGGATTTAGATGGGATTTCCTTTCGTTCCTTGTAGAATTCTTAATGACATTCTGTTATAAGCTACTGTTGATGGAAAGTAAATCTATTTAATGGGGAGATAGTGGAAGATTGGAAGTTCAGTTAGAGAGTGGCCTATTACGTTTATTAGAGGAGATATGGCCAGAGAAACACTCGCTTTCAGGACAGTGTCTTTACCTTTAGTCATTTCAGAGTAGAGCTAGCTAAAAAAAAGATGCCTAAGGGAATACCCTTAAACATCCTCGTTTTCTACACTATGGGCTAATCTGCTGGAGGCAGCTGCTGCGATGGCACCAACAATATCGTCTAAAAATGTATGACAGCCATTTGACTTATCATTCAATTTTTGTAGAATACCTGGTTTCTGTTTATCAATATAGCCGTAATTAGTGAATCCAATGGAGCCATATACATTAACGATTGATAATGCAATAATTTCGTCTACCCCATATAATCCTTCATCTGAATCAATAGTTTGCTGAAGTGGAGCTTCCAGCATGCCTTTTTCGGCAAGAACATCTAATTGAATGCCTGTCACAATTGCGTTCTGAACTTCTCGTTTAGAGATAACTCGTTCTACGTTATGTCGACATTCATCTAAAGATAATTCATCATGATATTTTGATTGTAAGTAATAGACAAGATCAGCCATGTCATCGACTGTGACACCTCGTTCGGTTAACCATTCTCTTGCCTTTTTTTCTAGAGCGGACATTTTCTTTTCTGACATGTTTATCACCTATTCCTTCAAATTGACTATCTACTCTTAATATAACCTACACTTTATTTTATGAATCAAAACTTGTTCTGTGTTTCAAGGAACATAAAGTGCAATTGTTCTTCTTTTGTCTATTATACATAAAGATATTATTAAGGAGAAATTTAGAAGGCAGGTGCGGAAAATGAAAGAAGATATACAATCCCAGTACAATATTATGCTTGGAAGGGAATGGAAGTATTTTGGCTACCGAAGCTTTGATACTCAGGAAGGACCAGTTACTATAGTGCCTGGACACCACTTAACGGAAGAGGAAGCTTTAGAGCAGAGGTCATTGTGTGAGTTTCTGCATGCTAACCAATGGACTTACAGTACGTTTCCTCTCTTCACCAAAAATGGGGATATGAAGGCAACCATTAACGGACGAGACTATATGCTCGTTCGTACAGGAATGACATTGCCGAAAGATTCAGCACACGGTACATTGCTTGCTCAATACCACCATCTTGGCTCTCAATATCCGTATCAGCCCCAGCATATCTCCCGTTATGGACAATGGAAAGCATTATGGGAGGAAAAAATCGATGCTTGGACAAATGTATATAAGCGGGAATGGGGAGCACACCCAGCATCCTCCTTTCAAAGGCTATTTATTGAAACATATCCTTATTTAGAAGGAGTGATGGAGAACGCTATTCAATATTTACAAGAGAGTGAACAGGATTGGAGATACGGGGAGTATGATCAAGGTGCATTTACAGCCCAAAGGCTCCTACCAAAAAATCTCCAGCAAACGATATGGTCTCATACTATGGTATATGACCATCCAGCACGAGATATCGCAGAATGGATAAGAGCTACGCTTTTTGAAAAGCAGGAGAACGGATTTCAAGAGGTGCGGACTTTCATGGAAGGATACGAACAGCAGCGTCCTCTTTCTGCTTTTGGATGGCGTCTAGTGTATGCTAGATTAATCTTACCCGTTCATTTACTCGACCAGCTGGATTATTGCTTCCACCAGGATCAAGTACCAAATAATCGTGCGGAGTACATGCTAAAACAGGAGCTAACCAATCAGGTCGTCTATTATCGTTTATTGCAGCGGTTCTTCGATGAGGTTCAATTAGATGCTAAGAGATTGCATATCCCTGTGCTGGATTGGTAGCCTTCCGTTTAGATATATTACTCCTAGCTATGCTATTCTATAGAGAGAGCTAGCATATTGGAGGGAACATTATGTCTAAACCTTATGTATTTATTACTCGCACCTTACCAGAAACCATTGTCGAGCCCTTTCGTTCTTCACTGGATATCCATATGTGGCCCAAAACGGAAGAACCGGTAGAACGCTCTACCTTATTAGCTGAAGCAAATAAGGCTAATGCTATTATAACCATGCTTAGCGACCATATAGACGAGGAAGTGTTGGAAAACGCTCCCCGTTTACAGGCGATAGCAAATTTAGCTGTAGGCTATGACAACATTGATATCAATCTAGCACATGAGCACGGGATTACCGTAACAAATACTCCAGATGTTTTGACTGAAACGACTGCGGATTTAACATTTGGCTTGCTTATGGCAACAGCAAGGAGGCTGTTGGAAGCAAGTGATTATGTGAGAGAAGATAAATGGAGTAACTGGGCACCGCTCCTATTAGCAGGACAAGATGTTCACCATAAAACTATTGGGATTGTTGGTATGGGCAGAATAGGAAAAGCGGTAGCTCATCGAGCCCAAGGCTTCCATATGAATATCCTCTATCATAACCGCAGTCACGATGAAGAAGCAGAACAACAATTAGGCGCAACCTACGCTTCATTTGATGAGTTACTAGAGCATTCTGACTTTGTGGTCTGCCTGGCACCACTGACAGAGCAGACAAAGCATATGTTTCATAAAGCATCCTTCCAACGTATGAAATCATCGGCCATTTTTGTTAATGCTTCCAGAGGAGCAAATGTTGTGGAGGAAGACTTGTATGAAGCACTAGTGAAGGGACAAATAGCTGGGGCAGGCTTGGATGTGTTCGAAGAGGAACCAATCCATAACGACCACCCGCTCCTTTCCCTATCCCAAGTAGTTGCCCTGCCACACATCGGTTCAGCGACCATTGAAACAAGGCAGGATATGATGAAGCTATGCTTGGAAAATATCCAGCTTGTACTAGATAACAAACAACCGAAAACGAAAGTTACCATATGATATTGGATTTAAGCTGTCGAGAACATCGACAGCTTTTTTTTCTTAACATGGATGAAAAGAGGCATAGCATAGCGAAAAAAATTACACCCCATCCCATTGTGTAATATCACTCCTCCTAGTAGAGATAAAAAATAATCTCTTCATTGTATCCACCCCTATTGTAAAAATATAATAAATTTTCTAATTACTATTGTTTTCTTGAGACAGGAATTATATAATGTCCCTTATAAATAAACATATGTACATTTGAGAAATACACAGGAGGGGACACAATGCAAGAAGCAATTAATGTAGGGTTATGCGGACTTGGTACAGTAGGTTCAGGTGTAGTGAAAATTTTAGAAAACCATAAGAGAGATATTGTACATCAAGTTGGGTGTCCCATTGAAGTAAAGAAGATATTAGTGAATGATGTGAACAAGAAACGAGATGAAGCGGTAGATTCCGCGCTGTTAACTTCAAATGTAGAGGAGCTTGTTGAGGATCCTGAGATCGATGTCATAGTGGAGGTTATGGGAGGCATCGATGGTACGTATAAAGTATTAGAGAAGGCGCTGCAGAATAAAAAACATATCGTCACTGCCAATAAGGATATGATGGCGGTTTATGGTGCGCCTTTATTGCAATTAGCTAACGAAAACCAGTGTGATGTTCGATATGAAGCGAGTGTAGCAGGTGGAATTCCGATTATCCGTTCGTTAACGGATGGTTTGGCATCAGACCGAATTAACAAAATTATGGGGATAGTGAATGGCACAACGAACTATATTCTAACGAAAATGATGGATGAGGGGCGGACGTTTGAGGATGTCTTAGAAGAAGCTCAGCGACTAGGGTACGCTGAGGCTGATCCGTCCTCTGATATTGATGGTATTGATGCAGCTAGGAAGGTAAGCTTGCTATCCACACTTGCTTTTTCCATGCCAGTAGATTTAAGTGATGTGGACGTGAGAGGGATAAGAGGGATGTCCTATGATGACCTGGCCTATGCAGAGCAGCTTGGTTATACCATTAAGCTTCTAGGCATAGCTGCAAGAGGAGAAGACAAGATTGAGATGAGTGTACAGCCTACACTTGTTCCACATAGCCACCCGCTTGCTTCTATAAAAGACGAATATAATGCAGTTTACGTGTATGGAGATGCAGTTGGAGAAACGATGTTTTATGGGCCGGGAGCTGGTCAGCTGCCAACAGCTACTGCTGTAGTTTCCGACTTAATGGATGTGGTGAAGAATATTCGCCTTGGTGTAACAGGTCGTTCCTCCGTTAATCCTCAATATCAGAAAAATCTAAAGGAATTGGATGAAGTATTTTCTAAATTCTTTTTCCGTTTAGAAGCGGAAGATGAGGCAGGAACCTTTCTAGCTATCACCTCAGAATTTGCTGCACACGATGTAAGTCTGGATAAGATCATTCAGATGCCAAAAGGGAATGATAAAACTGCTGAAATTGTCCTTGTGACCCACCAGGCAAGCCGGGCGCAAATTGATGACATTTTAAAGAAGCTGGAAAGTCTGAGCGTTATTAGAGGCATCCATAGCTACTATAGAGTAGAAGGAGAGGAAGAACAGTAATGGCATACGAAGGGTTACTCTCTCAATACAAACAATATTTACCTGTAACAAGTCAAACTCCTCTCTTTTCGTTACGAGAAGGGAATACACCACTCATTCCGTTAGAAAAGGTTTCTCAAGAGCTCGGAATCGATGCTTATGCCAAAGTGGAGGGAGCAAATCCGACAGGGTCCTTTAAAGATAGAGGTATGGTGATGGCTATGGCTAAAGCGGTAGAAGAAGGGGCGAAAGCCGTTATTTGTGCCTCTACAGGAAATACTTCTGCTTCTGCTGCAGCCTATGCTGCACGAGCTGGCATAAGGTGTGTCATTGTCATTCCAGAAGGGAAAATTGCCCAGGGAAAGCTTGCTCAAGCCGTAATGTATGGTGCGGAGGTGTATTCTATTGAGGGGAATTTCGATGAGGCATTGGAAATCGTAAAAGAGTTAGGAGCCTCTGATGATTTTACGCTTGTTAATTCTATTAACCCATATCGAATTGAAGGACAGAAAACGGGTGCCTTTGAAGTATGTGATGTGCTTGGCCATGCTCCTGATCATTTATGCATTCCTGTTGGAAACGCGGGAAATATTACAGCTTATTGGAAAGGGTTTAAAGAGTATCATGAGCATCACCAAACAGGCCTTCCTACTATGAGAGGGTTTGAAGCTAGCGGATCTGCTGCCATTGTTCGGAATCAAGTCATTGAGCAGCCCGAAACGTTAGCAACGGCTATTCGAATTGGAAATCCAGCCAGCTGGGACAAGGCAGTGGAAGCTGCTGAGGAATCATCCGGGCAAATTGATGAAGTGAGTGATGAGCAAATTGTAGAAGCGTATCAGTGGCTTGCCAGGTCAGAGGGGATTTTTGCTGAGCCGGCATCGTGTGCTTCTTTAGCTGGGCTATGGAAGTCAGTACAGCTTGGGGAGATAGCCAAAGGGGAGTCTGTTGTATGTGTGTTTACAGGGAATGGATTAAAAGACCCTCAAACAGCTATTGATACGAGTACCCTTCAGCCTGTGGTGCTTCCAAATGATCGCGAAGAAGTTATAGCAGCCATTAGAGGGCGTGTTCCTTCATGACTCACGAATTAACATTTAGAATACCGGGCAGCACCTCCAACCTAGGTCCAGGTTTTGACTCTATTGGTGTAGCGATAAATCTGTATTTAGAACTGACCATTGTACCTTCAGATAAGATGGAGTTTATTGCAGGAACACCTGATTTACAAACGATTATCGATCAGTCAGATAATTTAATTCGAAAGACGGCAGAGGAAGTAGGAGCACGGTACAATCGAGGAGAGCTTCCTTCCTATGTAGTAAAAGTGTCCAATGACATACCACTTGCTAGAGGACTAGGAAGCAGTGCTGCAGCTATCGTTAGTGGTATTGAATTGGCTAATCATGCTTACGATTTGCAGCTGTCAGAATGGGAGAAAGTGCAGCTTGCTACTGATATGGAAGGGCATCCAGATAATGTTGTGCCTTCCATTGTGGGAGGATGTGTCGTTGCCCATTATGACGGAAAAGAGGTATCCTACCAACGGTTGTCGATCGAACCATGTCGATTCATCGCTATGATTCCGGAGCAGGAATTAAAAACGAGCGAGGCAAGAAGTGTGTTGCCAAGGGAAATGAGTTATTCCAATGCTGTAGCTGCTAGTTCTGTAGCAAATGTACTAGTTGCAGCAATTGCTACAGGGAATTGGGCATTAGCAGGAAGAATGATGGAAAAGGATCGCTTTCATCAATCCTATCGCAAGCCATTAGTTCCCCATTTCGAATCATTACAACAATGGCTAGAGTCAAATGGAGCATTTGGGACGTTTTTAAGTGGCGCAGGGCCTACCATACTTTCCCTTGTAGATGCTTCTACATCTATGCAGATTTTGCAGCGGGTACAGTCAGCGTATCCAGCTTTCTCCTGTAAAGTGTTACAGGAAGACCAGCAAGGGTTAGAAATAATGACAGTAGAAAATTCCAATGAGATGAAATCCTAGCATAAAGGGTGTTTCCGTGGAGCAACTGCGGGAACCACCCTTTTTGTATGTGGTTTACTGTAATTCCCATTTGCGAAATTGTCGAAATAATGTTGAAGCTTATGGTATTGACCTTATATAATTAATGTTATCGTTACTCATTTACAACGTTAAAGTATAGTAGATTTGGAGGTTTAAAGATGTCCTTAACCAAAAAGATATTAATTGGTATGGTATTGGGTATTATAGTCGGTTTAGGCTTAAATGCCATCGGAGGAAGTGTGCAGGATGTATTACAGCAATATGTCTTATTTCCACTTGGGCAAATTTTCGTCAAGCTCATAAAAATGCTAGTAGTACCAATAGTAGTAGTTTCTCTCGTGCTTGGAACGGCGGGGATAAGCGATCCTAAGAAGCTTGGGAGACTTGGATTTAAAACGATTGCCTTCTTTCTTGTTACTACAGCAGTTGCGCTGACATTAGCCCTTTCTCTCGGAGCTATTTTCCAACCAGGTGCTGGCGGTACTCCTATTGAAGCTGGTGAATTTAATGCAGAGGAAGCACCTTCTGTTGTGGATACGCTATTAAATATTATTCCTACTAATCCAATTGATGCAATGGCTCAGGGAGAAATGCTGCAAGTAATTGCCTTCTCCATTATAATTGGCTTTGGGTTGTCTCAAATTGGGGAAAAAGGAAATCGAATTTATACTCTGTTTGAGCAGGCTAATGAACTACTTATGTATCTTGTGCATATAGTTATGAAGTTTGCACCTTATGGCGCTTTCGCATTAATTGGGGAGGCTATTGCCAGTCAGGGGGGAGATGCCCTCTTGAAAATGTTCAAGTATATGCTTGTCGTCTTAGTCGCATTGCTCGTTCATTTACTTGTAACGTATGGCTCTGCACTATCTCTTCTAGGCAAGATTAACCCGTTTGAGTTCTTTAAGAAGTTCTCTCCAGCCATGATTGTAGCATTTAGTACTTCAAGCAGCTCAGGGACATTGCCAGTCTCTATGCGCACCTTGCAGGACAAATTAAATGTTCCAAAAAGTGTGAGCGGATTTGTCCAACCTCTGGGTGCGACAATAAACATGGATGGAACAGCGATAATGCAAGGAGTAGCTACTATGTTTATTGCCCAAATGTACGGGATAAACCTTGGAATTGGGGAATTGTTAACAGTAGTGTTAACAGCAACTCTTGCTAGTATTGGTACAGCAGGTGCTCCAGGTGTAGGACTCATTATGCTGTCCATGGTGCTTACGGCTGTAGGGCTGCCAGTAGAGGCAATCTCACTAGTGCTTGCTGTCGATCGCTTGTTAGACATGTGCCGAACTTCTGTCAATGTGACAGGTGATGCAGCAGCAGCCTATATTATAGCCCGTTCTGAAAAAGGAAGAGATGAGTATGCTACTGTTTCCTCAGAAGATGGAGCTACCACTTCCTCTTAACATCGAAACTCATTAGAAAACTCCTGGTCATGGACCAGGAGTTTATTTTAAACGGTTTAGTTTGAAAACAAGCTCCGTATTTCTAATGGAGCTTGTTCCTTCTATGTGTTCTAAAATATATTAAAATACTTGTTCTACTTCGCGAATGCCAGGAACTTCTTCTACAAGAGCACGTTCAATTCCTGCTTTCAGCGTTATGGTAGAACTTGGGCAGCTACCGCACGCACCCATTAGACGAAGACGCACAATACCTTCTTCCACATCTACAAGCTCAACGTCACCGCCGTCTCGTAGTAAAAATGGACGAAGTTTATTTAAAACTTCCTGTACTTGTTCAGTCATTATCCATCTTCTCCTTTCCTTATCTTTATTATAAAAGGTAAAGCTGTAAAAATCTATTGTATCGTGTTATTTGACGCGACAAAAAATGATATTTCTTCTATTTACTCTTTACTGAGAACCATTTTCATTTTATCTTTTTTTGTACATTTTGTAAAATAGAATGAAGGGATAAATAACAACAAGGGGGAAATACGATGGGGAAAGCGATTGTAACGGTGTATGGGGCAGAGCAAAAATGTGCAAGTTGTGTTAACCTGCCAAGTGCAAGAGAAACTTATGATTGGCTGGAAGCTGCCATTAGCAGGAAATTTGAAAGTACTGAAGTTCAATTCGTTTATATCGATATCGACCATCCGCATACGGAGGAAGAGCATCGGTACTATATCCAAAGAATTGTCGATGAGGAGTACTTTTATCCGCTAGTTGTAGTGAATGGAGAAGTTGTTGGGGAGGGGAATCCCAGGTTAAAATCCATTTATGCAGCATTACAGGACACAGGTTTGGAACCGGTGTCATAATTCGAGCACCCATCTTTTCTTTTTCCAAGGTACTATGATAATATGTATGATTGAGTAGGGGATTCAATCACTTTAGGACTGTTGAGGTGAAATTATTGAATCCGATTATTGAGTTTTGTATGAATAATTTAGCAAGCGGGTCCCAAAGAGCTCTAGAGGAGCTGGATAAGGATCCGGAACTTGATGTTATAGAATATGGTTGTTTAAGCCATTGTGGCTTGTGCGCGCAATCGTTATTTGCGCTTGTAAATGGGGATCGAGTTACCGCTGAAACCCCAGAAGAACTAGTTCAGAACGTATATCAGCATTTAGAAGAGAATCCCCTGTTCTAAAACGCGATGGAAATACCATCGCGTTTTTTTGTGGGAAGTGTTATCTTATTATTATAAGTTTTCAAAACGTTAAAATATTTACAGCGTACTAGTACTCTTGTTAAAATATTCTGTAGTGTTTTACCTTAGTAAAGTTATTGGATGAAAAGAGGCTCAGCATGAAAGATACATGGTATTTTATTGATTCAGGCTATGCTTCTCCAGCCTTCAACATGGCTTTAGATGAAGCATTGTTGAAATGGCACAGTAACGGAGAAATACCTCCTGTACTACGTTTTTATGGCTGGGAGCCTGCAGCGCTGTCAGTTGGATATTTTCAAAAGCTTAAAGGGAAAATAGATGTGGAGTCGGTACATAATCATGGCTTTGAATTAGTTCGTCGTCCTACAGGTGGGAGAGCTGTATTGCACGACAAAGAGCTGACCTACAGCGTGATTGTGTCAGAAAATTACGAAACAATGCCGTCCACCGTAACAGAAGCCTATCGGGTCATTTCACAAGGTTTATTAGAGGGATTTCTGGAGCTTGGCATCCAAGCGGAATTCTCTGTTCCAGAGGGAAAGCTCGAACAAACAGGCTCAGCCGTATGCTTTGATGAACCATCCTGGTATGAATTAATTGTCGAAGGTAGAAAAGCGGCAGGTAGTGCCCAGACTCGTCAAAAGGGAGTCATACTCCAACACGGCTCCATACCTATTGAAGTGGATGAGGTAACCTTATTTGATTTGTTTATTTATCCGAATGAACGGGTGAAGGAGCGTGCGCGGAAAGCATTTGGCACTAAAGCAGCGGCCATCAATGAAGTAGCAGCGAGGCATATTGATGTGGACGAAGTGAAAGATGCTTTTCGAAAAGGGTTTGAAAAAGGTCTGGACGTCGAGTTTAAGCCATTTACACTTTCAGAGGATCAACTTCAGGAAGTACAAAAGCTAATGAATGAACGTTATTTAGCTGATGATTGGAACTATTCTCGTTAAGGCAATGAATTAAAGTAAAGAAAGGGAAGTGAGAACATGGCTAAAAAAGAAGAACACGTTCGTAAACCGGATTGGTTAAAGATTGATATTAAAACGAACAAGTCGTATAATCGATTGAAAAAAATTATGCGGGAAAGAAATTTACATACAGTTTGTGAAGAAGCAAAATGTCCAAACATCCATGAATGCTGGAGTGAACGTAAAACAGCCACTTTTATGATTCTAGGGGATACATGTACACGAGGGTGCCGTTTCTGTGCGGTTAAGACAGGACTACCAAATGAACTGGATCGACAGGAGCCAGAAAAGGTAGCAGAATCTGTGGAATTAATGGAATTAAAGCATGCTGTTGTAACAGCGGTTGCTCGTGACGATCTTTCTGATGGTGGTGCGGGGATCTTTGCAGAAACAGTAGAAGCTATCCATCGCCGCATGCCAGGTTGTACAGTAGAGGTTTTACCTTCTGATATGAAGGGGGATTATGATAGTCTTTACACTTTGATGAATGCAGGACCAGATATCTTTAACCACAATATTGAAACCGTACGACGCCTTACGCCTAGAGTCCGTTCAAAAGCGACATACGATCGTTCTTTACAATTATTAAAGCGGGTAAAGGAGATAGCTCCTAAAACGCCAACGAAATCCAGTTTAATGGTGGGGCTTGGAGAGACCAAGGAAGAGATCCTTCAAGCAATGGACGATTTACTAGCTCATGATGTAGATATTATGACGATTGGACAATATCTACAGCCTACGAAAAAGCACTTAAAGGTACAGAGATATTACCATCCAGATGAGTTTGAAGAGCTTCGTCAAATCGCTTTAGAAAAAGGATTTCAGCATTGCCAGGCAGGCCCACTTGTTCGTTCTTCCTATCATGCGGATGAGCAAGTAAATGAAACATCCCTTCAGCGTCGGATGAAGTATGCAAAAGGGTATGAAGAAAATCGAGAAGAAAAGCTAGACACATTAAACTTTTAATTATGAAAAGAAACGTCTCTTAGGCAGGGACGTTTCTTTTATTATCCAGAGCTTCTTAACGACCTTTTCCGTTTGTCTCGAATAAGATACCATTGGTTTCTGGCCATTTCTATTATCTTCGGGTCAAAAGTGTTTTTTCTATTATCAACGACCTTGGAAAAATACTGTATGGCAGCTTTGTCATTCCCTAAGCGTCTATTTAACTCACCAATTAAGTACAGTATTTTTAGAGGGGACATACCATGCGCAAGTGCATCATCCTCTGCGTAAGCTTGTTTGTACAACCTTTCAGACAAGTGGATGAATCTTTTTTCATTAATATGATCATTACGTTTTCTGTAGAGCCATACTAAACGTAAAGCCAACCCTGCAAGTACAATTGCCTTTTCCTTTTTTAGGGACCCGGTATATATAGCTAGCTTAATCGTATGTACAGCATCCTCTACCGTTCTTTCTCCACTGAAATCCTGATAGGCCCATCTATTGACTAATTGACTATTAAGTCTTTCCCTATCTTGTTTAGCAAGGATGGGGGTGGACTGGTCGGAGAAGGAATACCCACAAGAAGGACATACATAAACACCATATAGCAATGGGCTGAGTGTTTCGTCTTCGTACGTCGTACAAAAATCAGCGTCTGTATGAAGTGGTTTAATGAAACGAGACCTCACCCTTTTAGTATGATAGGTATTGGAGCAAAAGGGACAGGTGATTTGTTTGTCATAGAGAGGCTGGATCCCTTCCATCAGAATACCTCCTTAAGTAATAGTTTCACTTAGTTCTAATTTACTATATGTCAGGAGGTAACTCAATTACTTTTGACTCAGGAGAGGAAAGTGTTATGAGATGAAGTTAGTGTGCTTAAATTGATACATTCTAAAAATGTTAGTATACTGTAAATAAGAAGTAAGTTAGGAGGAATGCAAATGGCTATTCATATTTCAGATAACGCAAGCCTTCAAATCAAAGAAATGATGCAGGACGAGGAAACAGAAAACCCGAGGCTTCGTTTTGGTGTTAAAGGTGGAGGCTGTACCGGACTTTCCTATGTGATGGGCTTTGATTCCGAAGTAAATGAAGAATTAGACAAAACATTCGATATAAACGGTATTCCTGTAGTCATGAATAATCAAGATTTAGCAATCGTAGAAGGTACAACGATTGATTTTAAACAAAACATGATGGGTGGCGGATTCACCATCGATAACCCGAACGCCATCGCTAATTGCGGTTGTGGCTCATCCTTCAAGACGGCAACAAATGCAGGTTCACCGGATGAGAATTGTTAATTTAGAACAGTAAACATTTTTATAGCTGTGAACTATACCTTCTCGATAGTAAATGTCTAACTATCCGAGGAGGTTTTTTTATGTCTTTAAACAAGCGGAAGAAACGTAAACCAGTAGGGAAAATGACAAATAAGAAGGAATACCCTAAACTCACTCTGGATCAAGCTTTGGATATGGTGATTGCAGGAAAAAGTGCAGAAGGATTACGTGAAAAACTTTAAGTGATAATCGTAAAACATGGGGGTACTTTACAAAGTGGTTAGAGGAAAACTATGAAGTTGAAACAGTGGATGAACTTACTCCCCAAGTATTTAGAGATTATATTAATTATTGTAAATATTATGCTCAAAAGTACGCTGGGCATAAATTTATAAAAAGTGAGAACCAAGATGTTGGGCTTTCAGAAACAACTATACGATATAAATGGTATTCAATTCTACTTGGATCATAAGTAGCGTAAACACCTTTATTTCCATACTCTTCTTTATAACTATCTACTTTATGAACCTCACTTAAATCCATGTTTCTAGATATGTTTTTGTCTACAAAGTAAACCATTACCTCCTTCCGTTGTCCAAAGAATATATTTATCTCTTCAAGTGTTCCTGAGTAATGCTAAAAAGTAGGAGTACCTATTAGTCCAGAACACACCAATAAGGATGTCGCATTTTTGAACCAATTGGTGGTTAATTACCTCTTGTGCTTCGTTTCCATTATATGTAGGTACAACATCATTTTCCCAACGACTAGGGAGTAATATTACTCCCAAATCCTCAGCGAACTTACTATTCCATTTATTTATTGTATTTTCGACCTCCTCTCTTTCATTATTAACATCTGATGGAGATGCTATCATTACATTTAAGACAAGTGCGTTAAAACTCATTTATTTATTTAACTCCCTTAAAAAATATTGTATAAGTTCCATAAATATGAAATATACCTCAACTACTCTTTTCTATAAAAGTTATTCATTACCTTTCCTGTAAATGTAAAATTCACTCTGTAATAGCTACAGGTTGTTTTAAAATTAAGCGAGCGAATATTCCTAAAGTTCCATTTTAAAGTATAAGAATCTATTTATTTCCCAATTTTATGTAAATGAATAATGTGTTAATGGTATAATTAACTCATATTCTGATTGTTTGTAAGGAAATTGATAATGACTGACAACTTTAAGGGGCTGTTTAGCAAAGCTAAAGCAAAACGACAGCTATAGGTAAATAAATAAGGAGGGATACTTATGTACACCATCTTTCAACTTATTATACTAATAATCTTGTTTGGGGCTTTTATTGCTTTATTTAGAGGTCATCTCAATTTATTTAAAATCATACCAATTCCAAGTAGAAAAATAGCAATAGTCTTCATTATAATTTGTTTCATCATTATAGGCATTACGCCAGCTTCTTTAGGTTCACAGGCTTCTAGTAATGATTCTGAATCGGAACAAGAAGTTGAAGAAGGAACAAAAGAGAATAATAAAGAAGTTGGTGCTTCAGAAGAAGCTACAAACGCAGAAGACATAAATCAAAAAGATGAAACCACTAAAGATGGTATTGAAAATAAGAAAAAAGCAGAAGCGCAGGATAAATCAAGTGATGATACTAAGGGAGATGCTTCGTCAGAAAACGACAACAGCAATGACGAAGCGGAAAAGAGCGACGAACAACCATTAAAACAACCATCAAAACAATCAGAAAAAGCTTTTAATGAAGATAATGGAAAGGTCTCTGCAACCGTCACTGGTATAGTTGATGGAGATACAATTGATGTCAATGTGAACGGTAAACAAGATACGGTAAGGCTGTTACTAGTAGATACACCAGAAACAAAACACCCAAGCAAGCCTGTTCAAAAGTTTGGTCCAGAGGCGTCACAGTTTGCAATGGAAAAGCTATCTGGAAAGCAAATCAAACTTGAATATGATGGTCCTAAACGTGACAAGTATGATCGTCTTCTTGCTTACATATGGGTGGATGGAAAGATGTTTAACCAGATGCTTTTGGAGCAGGGACTAGGTCGTTATGCATACGTTTATGACCCACCATATAATCATTCGAGTGAGTATATGAAGACTCAGGACAGAGCTATGAGCCAAGGTAAAGGTATATGGAGTATAAATGGATATGTAACTAGTGATGGTTTTGATAGCCCTGAACAGAAAGAAACCCAAACAGCTAGTGCTTCTCAATATAATAGTTCTAGTAATGAATCTAGCTCCAATCAAACTAGCTCAAGCACTCAACAACAATCTAGTAAAAGTGATAGTAGTTCAAATTTAAAATACAATCCAAATGGTCCTGATAGAGACTGTGGGGATTTTGATACACATGCAGAGGCACAAGCATTTTTTGAAGCTGCAGGTGGACCTGCAAGTGACCCGCATAGGTTAGATGGTAACGATAATGATGGTTTAGCATGTGAAAGTTTACCTTAATTGTAAAGTAGAATATTACCTTACTAAGAAAATGGGGGAGTATAAACTTGAAGAGAAGATACAAATTAATAATGCCACAAAAAGACCTACTTGTTAGTAAAGCATACAGAATTGAAGAATATAATTATGCCAAAGACATTAATGTTACGATAAGTGAATTTTTAGCACAACAAGAAGGGGAAATGCAAAGCATACGTGACACAATACGTAAATTTAATTCTATAGAAATGCCAAAGATTAGTTCACCAATAAGAGATGTATTAATTAGTCAGCAAGAAGCAATCCGAAATATTGTTAAATCAAATTTTAATACAATAAATTTATTTAATAATATGAACCTAAGTGCAAGTATTGGAGATGCTATTTCTGATCAAAAAGCTACCTACCGCTTTATTAATGGAACGATAAGCAATAATTTCTTAAAAGAAAGTCTTGCAATACAATCATCATTAGGAGATGTACTAATACAACAACAGATAACATCAAGTTACGTCAGAGAAGCTATGGATAAATTTCAAAAGTCATTACTTGAATTTAATAAAAAAGATATGGATTGGAGTCAACTTGGTTCAATTATAGATAGTAGCAAACAACTACTTGAAGGTGTCCAAGGTAACTTAGTAACAAATGAGCCTGGAAGTTTAGATGGTTTTATTATTAAAGAAGAAAAAGAAGAATATAATGAAGAATCTATGATGAGTAATTTAGTTGAATTATTTAATAATGTGTTTAAAGTTTCTAACACACTTAATCCACAGTACATCTGGGTAATATTAAATAGATTAGCAGTAATACTAACTATTATGCAGTTTTTACAGCCAAATTCTAATGTAACAAATAATTATAAGGTGGAACAACAGAACATTAATATAATACAAATTGAGAATAACTACATTTATGAGAATAAGTATTATATGAAGAGAAGCGGAATAAATAATGCGAGGTATGAGAGATATGATATTAACATAAGCGATGTAAAAAACTTAGAGTTTACTGCTGGTGAGGACACATAGATTTTATAGTAAAACGCTCTAGAGAGTTTATCTAAAAATTATTTAGGAGAAATAGATAGGGGATTAAGGAAGAGAACTGATGAGGCTTTAGAAGAAAACCTATGGTTCTTTGAAAAATTAGAAGAAAAAGATATTAATAATGTATAATCTTTTTGGTTTTCTTATAGTAATGTGGACAAACACATACCCAAGAGAGTGTGACTTATATTGTTTACACGCTCTTGGCTATGTTATAACTATAACCTATTGAAATTGAGTTAATTGCTTATTTAAAACTTCAATAAGCTTTCTAAATTGTTCTTTATCAAAGATTTCATCAAACTCAAGTTTCTTTGTTCCATACTGTATAAATAAGCCTTTCTCAAGCAAGCTATCTTTGAATGGTCTTACTTCTTTAATAGTTTGATATCGCAATTTTTGGCTGAATTCTAAATCTTTTGAAACAAACCATACTCTGTAATTGGTTGCGATTAAATAGCCTTTAATCTCTTTATTCTTAGTTTTGTCGAACTCACATTGGATAAAAGTTAAGCCTCTTTCATCCTTATCAAAAATATGTGATAATAACTTGCGAAAAAAGACACTATTCTTTCTAACTTCATCGTATTCATAGTTCGTGTAGCCTGTATGCTCTAAATCTACAAGTTTAGTTAACAATGATTTGACTTCTTGATGCTCCTTTTCTTTCTTCATTTCCTGTTGTTTTTTTCTTTCAATAGCACGAGCTTGAGCTTCTTGCTTCTTTGTTCTTCTTTGTTCTTCTTTATCTTGTCTATATGTTAGGACCTTATTATTCACTTCATTAGGGTCACTATTTTTTGCTATCACTTTAATAAAAGCATCTTCTACCTTGTAGCAAACTGTTCTATACACTCCCATTTAACTCTCCACTCCTATGCAATCATTTTCATAGCTACGTAGTAACGACGACCTAGCCACCCCAGAGATATAAATCCTAAAAATAGTAATGTGACTACAGTGTCTTCCTTCTGTTCTCTCTTGAATTCTGTAAAACCTTCATTATAATAGTGGCTAAAGATTTCTTTTGAGCTTGAATGTTCATCTGGAACAGTCATTTCTTCACCGCTTAGTCCTTGTTGATAAGCTGTTTCTTGGATTTTGATGACCTCTTTGTTAGATTCAAAACCTTCTTTATACCAACTTATATATCTAGATTGTTTAAAGTTAGGCTCTTTATAATTAAGCATAGTAAAGGCATCGTCATAGCCTTTCTGAATATAAGTATCTTCAAGTTCCTTTTGACCTTTTTCAAAACCATCCATATATGCTTTCACGAAATTATCTTCTAGATCATCAGGTATGTTTTTGCTATCTTTCTTACCGTCCTCATAGCCAGTTGTATTAAACTGTTTCTCTTTTTCTTTAATTTTTTCTGCAATTGCTTCATCAAATCCTGTTGAAAAAGAAGTACTTAAGACTTTATTGTTTTTGTATTTAGATGGAACAGCAAATTTATTGTTTTCTTTCCCGAAGTTATAACCATCTTTTTTAGCTTGTTTTTCTTCAGCTTCAATTTCCTTTAAGCCTTCTTCATACCCTTTGCTATAACCAGAGCTATATCCTTCTTGATATGCTTCTGAACCTTTTGATGCTTCACTGTTCTCTGCTGCTTTAGCATATCCATCTTTATAGCCGACCGAGTGACCGTCTTCCTCTCCATTATCTTCTTCAACCTTAGCTACTTGAGCTGGGCTTCCATTGATTTTAGAAGTGTCATACCCAGATGGGACTTCACATGGAATTCCATCATCAACAACATTACCCCAACCATCCAAACGTTCTGGATCATAGTCTTTGCTATACCCTTTTTTGTTCCAATAGGCTACAACCTCATCATAAGAAGAGAAGTCGGAGCAGTCCTTGTCATGCGACTGTGTGCTACTTGGGGTAGTAGTTGATTGACCACTGGTGCTGTTGCTAGAGTGGGAAGAACTACCAGTATTATGATAATGGTAACCACTACATAGACCTTTAGCTTGGGATTTGGAGGAACAGTTGTGACCACCACTACTGTCAGTTCTTCCTGAATGGGCATAACTAACTTCTTGGAAGCTTAAGCTTGCTAAAATAATAACCATAATAAATGCTAGTTGCTTCAAAACCTTCATCTCGTATCTCCCTTTTATTAATATAGTCCTTACTTATTTTACATTGAAATCCCCACCAATCATAGAAAATTTTTACATTAATAGAAGAAAAATACCTATAGTCTTTTAACTTATATATCAAAAATATCGTCATATAAAAAAAGCAACTGCAAATGCAGTTGCTTGAAAGAATTACGATTGTGGTACTGATAAATTCATAGCTCTCATTAAATCAATAGCAGACATATGTGGTAAGTGGTTGATAAATTGCTTTGCATTAGCATAGTCGAAAAATCTGAAGTGCTCCAATTCTTTATCTACGTTATAAACATCTTGGAGTGAGTCATAATCCAATGAAAAAACACTCACAATAGTGTCGTTAGTGATTGGTTCGTTTGCTGAAAGAATAACGACACCTAAACTCTTGTCCATTGAGCTGATACATGTTCCTTCAACTGTTGCTGAGTCAAATAGATTGTTCGGGAAGTGAATTGTTGGTTCATTCATTACATCATCTCCTAAAATATAGTCACATAAGTATTTAGACAGAACTTCATTATTCCCTTCTTATTACTCATTAATTTACATTATATTAACAAATATGTTTGTTTATATTAATTCTTGGAGGTATTTTGGTGAGTGTGTCAAATAATAAAACATAGAACCAATTGAAGTGGGAGAGGTGGGACTGGAATCTTGAGGAAGAAAGTTTATATAAGCCCGAATACTCAAAGTGAAATAGTACCGTTACTAGGAGAGAGTATGTTGCTTTATGATGAAGTGTATTTAGATATAACAATACCAAGCTTCTTTGATGTCATTAGTAAAAATATAGGAGGGAATTCACTAGAATATTTATTAGAGAATGGAATTCTAAGGTTTACTAATGATTCTAGTCACTACGTAATTGGAAGCCAACAAAATAGCCCTGAAGAAAAATTTATTTTTTCACTAACTGATGATGAAGAAAAAACACATAAAAAAAAAAAAAAACAGTCTATTAAAAAGACACTTAAACCATTTTACTCTAAAGGGTTAATAGATAAGGTGTTAAATAATATTGAAGAAACTGGAGTTGACCATGGCAAAGTGTTAGAAGCAAGTGTATATGATTTAGACAACATTCCATATGTAAAAGAAGTATTGAATTTTGTTGTTGATTATTTCGAACTACCAAATTTTGAATTTGCTAGAGGAGATAACGGAGGAGTGATTTTTGACCCGAAAAGACAGTTGAAAGAAGACGAAAGAAAGAATGTTACTGAATTAGCGACATTCGGACTCCATATAATTGCGGAAACTAACCAAAAATTGTTCTTATCTAGAGTGTTAGGAGAAGTAAGTTGTGAAAGAGAGCTAGAACCTTTTTTGAAGCGTAAACTTGGAACAGTTTTCGAAAATCATAAAGTCAAAGATTTAAGCGATAATTTCTTAGAGCTATGTGAAATCAATAACTTTCCTAACATTAAAGAAGCAGTTGCATCAAATATGTTATCTATAGAAGACTTAATAAAGCTAAGGGAAAGTAAAAATGGGAAAGTGCTTAGAGTATGGCTTGATTCTACTACAGATCGCTGTGTAACTAAAAAGGTTAACTTCACAAAGGAAGTTGCAAAACAAATGAGTATGTCTAATAACATTGATCTTCCTACAAAAACTTTAACTTTTCTTGCTATTCAAAGTGTAGGAATACTAAATGCTCCAATGGGAATTGTAGCTTCAGCAGGTACTGAATTTGTTTTACCTTATTTGCAAAATTATTGGAGACCAAATCTATTTTTTGATAAAGCAAGAAAAATAGTCCCTAAAACTCAAAACGCATAACTTAGGTAAAGAAGTAGCAACAATAACTTTATATGAATGTGGGGGTAACTATACTATGGATTATTATACGCAATTTTTATCAAAAGCGATTAATAATATCCATCAAGATTTCTTTAATGTTATAACAAGTTGTGGAGATAAAACTGAAGTAATAGTTCGAGAAAGGGTTTTTTGTTATGAATTCTACCATCAAATGAGATTAATCCAAAAGAATTATGAACTAGATAGGTACATTTTGTCTGGAGAGATTGATAAAAGAGGGCATAATGAAATTGAATTACAAAGAAATCCAGATTTTGTCTTACATAATTATGGGACTAATGAAAATAACCTTATTATAATTGAAGTGAAAATTAGATTTGACAGAGATGAAATCAAAAATGATTTTGAAACGTTAACAACATACGTAGATAAGTACAGCTATCGAAAAGGGTGTTTTGTACTCGTCAATTACACAATGCAATATTTCATTGAACAATACTTATTAAGGCTTAATAATGAAGGTATAAATAACTTAAACAAAAATGCTGACGATATTTTTATACTAGCTAAGAAGGACAGCTTTTCAAAGATAGAAATAGAGACATTGAAAGATTTATTGTTAAAAACTGCTTATGAGTTGAACTAAATAATATAGTTGGGTATTATTTAGTTAACGACATTTACAATCATTGAAGCGTGTAGTTATCAACCCCCAACGTAATTCTTAACCCTGCACAGGTCTTTCCTTGTTATGGGCTTTGATTCCGAAGTGAACGAAGAGTTAGACAAAACATTTGAAATAAACGGTATTCCAGTTGTTATGCACAATCAGGACATTCCTATTGTAGAAGGAACTATTATCGATTTTAAGCAAAACATGATGGGTGGCGGATTCACTATCGATAACCCGAACGCCATCGCTAATTGCGGTTGTGGCTCATCCTTCAAGACGGCAACAAATGCAGGTTCACCGGATGAGAATTGTTAATTTAGAACAGTAAACATTTTTATAGCTGTGGACTATACCTTCTCGATAGTATATTTACTATTGGAGAAGGGTTTTTTATTAACAGCTTCTGTCGCTTTATATAAGCGCCCATATGGAAGACTTGAAGGCGAGATAAGGTTGGTCTCTTGCTGAAAGGCGAGTTGAGTGGTCGGAAATAGCTCCGCTTTCCTACGACTCCACACGACGTGGGGTCGTTCACCATTGCTATAGGATGTAGCGCTTTTAGGTGAACTTCCTTTTGAGCCTATTTGAGTGGTTCTCGAAGCTAAAAGAAAGAAAGCTCCTTTTAGCGTTGATTGGGCTGGAATCACGGAGACTCCCGCGGAAAAACGAATGAGCAGAGACCCCGGAAGGCGGCGTTCTTTGCCGACTGAGGAGGCTCAGCCGTTCGTCCGTAGGAAAGCGAAGTGATTCCAGCCCAATCAACTACTCTTTCTATACTCCTTCCAAATTATCTCGAATCCAAGTCTTCCACTATCTCCCCATCATATGGAACATCAACTCGGGTCTTTAACCAAGTTCGTTCATAAATAGAACATCAAGAAGAATTTTTATCCGGATATTGTTAACCTACCGTATTTACATACACTCTCCTCTAACTCCATTCTGAAGTTTCAATATCCAATTCCAGTGAAATGGTAATGTACAACGTTTTTTCAAGGAGGTCGTACGATGAGAATAAAGATGGGGCTATTAGCGATATGTCTTGGAAGTGCAATGGCATTAACCGCCTGTGCGTCAGAAGGAACCAGTAATAAAGAGGATTCTTCTACACCAACAGATGAAGAATCACAAAATAAAACAGAACAAGATAAGAGCGGAGAGGATATAAAGAAGCTCACAGAGGATAAGGCTGAAGAGCTAATGACTGACTTCGAAACAAGGCTACAGCCTCGTGTAAATGAAGAGGGAAAGGTTGTAGAGTACGATACAATTGAAGAATTAACAACGTATGTGGAGGAGACAGCTTCAACAGATTTAGCAAAGAAACTAGTGAAGGAGTTGTATGAAGAGAAGGAGGATGGCCTGTATGTGAAGCCAGACAAGCTAGGGCCATTTCTCAATCCAGATAAAAACTATACGTTAAACAAAAAATCGGAAACGTCCTATGATTTGGTTCAAAAAAATGAAACAGATGCAAACGGGAAATACACGATGACCATTACTTTCAAGGCGAATGAAGGAACCTACGAAATTGCAAATTATCAAATAGACAAATCTGCATAAAAAAGCTGGGAGAAACTCTATCTCCCAGCTCCTTTACTATAATACTATTGGCCGAACAGGCTAGTAGAGTGCATTGGCTGTACTTTTGCTTTTGGATCGATGTAAGCTTTTGCATTGTTTACCGCTGTTGGACCTTCTCCAAATCCAGAGGCAATAAGCTTCACCTTTCCAGGGTATGTGCAAATATCGCCAGCTGCATAAATGCCAGGGATGTTCGTCTCGCTCTTGGAATTTACGACAATATTGTTTTTCTCAATTTCCAGGTTCCACTCTTTAATGGGACCAAGGGAGGAAACAAAGCCGTAATTTACAATCAGTGCATCAACATCGATAGTGTGGGTAGCGTCACCCTTCGCTTCTTTTAAAACAACTTGTTCAATGCGATCCTCTCCTACTAACTCTTCTGGATTGTAAGGAGTCATGATGTTAACACTAGAATTATTCAACTGCTCAACACTGTGTTCGTGAGCACGGAACTTATCACGACGATGGACGAGTGTTACAGAATTGGCAATTGGTTCGAGCATTAAGGACCAGTCAACTGCAGAATCTCCGCCTCCACATACCATAACGTTCTGACCGGCAAATTTCTTCATATCGTCGACATGGTAATGAAGGTTACTGCTCTCAAATTGTTCACAGTCCTGAATTTTTAATTTTCGTGGAGAGAAAGCCCCGTTACCCGCTGTAATAATGATCGTTTTAGAGTAATGGACTCCTTCATTTGTAATCATTTTAAATGTTCCATCTTCTAGTTTTTCTACCTTCTCTACAGATTCTCCTAAAGCGACGGTAGGGTCGAAATAGTTTGCTTGCTCTGTTAGGTTATCTACTAAATCCTGTGCACGCACCTTAGGAAAGCCTGCAACGTCATAGATATATTTTTCAGGATATAATGCGGTGAGCTGCCCGCCTAAATGTGGAAGGCTTTCGATAATTTTCACGCTTGCTTGTCTCATGCCACCGTAGAAAGCTGTGAACAAGCCAACAGGGCCTCCACCGATTATCGTTATGTCATATACTTGTTCAGACACACTGATTCCCCCAATTCCTTATTTATATAAATGTTATTTTATCATAAACATAGACGTTCAGAATTTATAATACCAAAAAATTAGGATATAATAAAAAATAAAATATTAGAAATGTCTGAATGTCGACAAATTCTCCTTAAAGGGTTGAAAATTAGAGTCAAAACGACTAAGATATTCCCTAGAAAATGTTTTACGAAATTATGACAATTCTATTATAGTATGCAGTATTCCTTTTTTTTGTGCAAGATTTCGTGAATTGAGTCACAAGACATCCACGCACCTGGACGTTGGGGTGTAAGAAAATCTTTAGTAAATGGAAGTGATATGTATGAACAGACCAAAGATAGTCATACTTGGTGCAGGCTATGGCGGAATGATTTCTACCGTTAAGCTACAGAAAATGCTTGGTGCAAACGAAGCAGATATTACATTAGTTAATAAGCATAATTACCATTATCAAACAACGTGGCTACATGAAAATGCGGCTGGTACTCTTCACCAGGATCGTACTCGCATTAAAATTAGCGACGTTGTAGATTTGAACAGAGTTAATCTTGTTCAAGATACGGTTGTTTCCATTCATCAGGATGAGAAGAAAGTGAAGCTTGAGAATGGGGAGCTCACGTATGATTACTTAATTGTAGGACTTGGATTCGAAGCTGCCACATTCGGTATTCAAGGACTTCTAGAGCATGCCTTTACGATTAGTAATATTAATAGTTCCCGCCTTATTCGCGAGCACATTGAATACAACTTTGCTCGTTATAATAATGAGAAAGAAGAACGTCCGGAATTATTAAATATTGTAGTAGGCGGAGCTGGTTTTACTGGTATCGAATTTGTTGGGGAATTGGCAAATCGTGTACCGGAACTTTGTGAGGAATATGATATTCCAAGAGAGAAAGTTCGCATTTTAAACGTAGAGGCTGCACCAACTGCTCTCCCAGGTTTTGATGAGGAACTTGTGGAATACGCTATGAACCTTCTTGAAGGGAAGGGCGTTGAATTTAAGCTAGGTACCATGCTGAAGGAAGTTACAAACAACAGCATTATTGTGGAGAAGGATGAGCAGCGCGAAGAAATTCCATCATCTAATGTAATCTGGGCTGCAGGTGTTCGTGGTAATTCTATCGTCGAAGAAGCTGGCTTTGAATCCGCTCGCGGCCGTGTGAAAGTAGGAGACGACCTCCGTGCACCAGGATATGACGATGTGTTTATTATTGGAGACTGTGCGCTTGTAATGGATAAAGAAAATGATCGTCCTTATCCTCCAACTGCTCAAATCGCTATCCAGGAAGCAGAAACCACCGCTCATAATATCAAGACATTGATTAATGGGGGAGATCACCTTGAGAAGTTCGTCCCAGACTTGAAAGGAACGGTTGCTTCTCTTGGAGAAGGCCAAGCTATTGGTGTCGTATTCGGCGGTAAGAAATTATTTGGCTGGACAGCTTCCGTAATGAAGAAAGTTATTGATAACCGCTATTTATTAAAACTTGGCGGTGTTGGACTATTACTTAAAAAAGGTAAATTCAACATTTTTACTAAATAATACGAGTAGATTAGCATAACTTGTAGAAAAACATCGTTTTTCTACAAGTTTTTTAAAATCCAAATTTCCTTCCTTAAACGAATTAACGGAGAAACCGTATTCATATTTTATTAGGCATCGACTTGTTTTTCTCTGGTAATCATTATAAAATAACATGAGAAATAGTATTGGGTCGGAATATAGGGAGGAAGCATCATTGAATATCATACAAGCTGTTGTGTCTGTTTTATTGTTCTTTGTATTGTTTTTCGGAATCGCTTTTTTAATAAATATGCTGCTTAGACAAACATGGTTGTTAGCTTTTATATATCCAATCATTGTAGTGTTTATTGTAGATAATATATCGACAGCTGACTATTTTCTATCCTTCAGCGAGTCTATTCAAACGGCGGGAAGTCATCTCGTTAATCTTCAGATAGTTGATATTGTTATTCTTTCATCTGGGTTAGCCGGTACGATTGTATCGGGAATTATTATTAAAATGCTTCGGGTCCGAGGCTACCAGATGTTTTAACTAGTGTATTAATCATAAGGCCGCTATTGTTCATTTTGAATAATAGTGGCTTTTTTTTTATGAAAAAAATGGGTGAAATGGTATAGCATGAATGGAATAGAGTGAAGGGGTACGGAAGAAAGAGGTTTGTATGGAGGGGTACTGGTTTGCTTATTTTTCTGAAAATTTGATAGTGGATATGAATACTTTCAAGATAAATTGGAAAGGATGACACTCAGAGAGGTGTTATCTATTGAATAAAACGAAAACATTTGTAAAGAGATTTGTCATGTCCCTATTGTTTATAGGTGCACTTAGTACGACGTTTACATCTGTGACGAATGTATCTGCCTTTGATATAGGCGCCTGGCTACAACAACAAAGCAAAATAACATATGAAGAAAAACCTTCCTTTATGGAACATGTATGGAAGAAAACGGCTTTAGAGATGAAGGGGTTGAAGCACATTGCTGCCAACCAAACCTATATTTCGAATGAGAAGGTGGAAGCGCCGAAGAAGCTAGGTGATGCGATTGATGTTTCTAATTACCCAACTGTAGCTGTTTTAGCAACTGGGTACACAGCGGGAGTAGAATCGACAGGAAAGAACCCTGGTCATCCTATGTATGGAATTACTTATTCTGGGGTGAAGGTGAAAAGGGATTTATATTCTACAATTGCTGCGGATTTAAGTGTATTTCCAATTGGAACCATTTTATTTATACCTGATTATGGGTATGGAGTGGTAGCAGACAAAGGCTCAGCAATAAAAGGGAATAAGATTGATTTATATTACGAAACAGTAGACGATGTATATAACCACTGGGGTAAGAAAACGGTAGAAGTATATGTAGTGAAAAAAGGAAATGGGTCCTTAACAGAGGAAGAGCTTGAACTGTTGAATGAGGACGAAGCATTACAAGTGTTCCGCCAGCAAATAAAAGGTAAATAAAGGGGTGGACCAGAAGTGGTTTAGCCTATAAAAAATCCGAACTACTAATAGTAATCTTCATTTGAGGATTCAAGTTAGTTCGGATTTTTCTGTGTACATTTCTATTCTACTACTATCCCGATAGAATGGGGATTATTGTTATGTTGCAGCCCTTTTTTGTATATTGGCTCTCATAAACACCAATGTTTAATGCTGCGTTGAGCCATATTAGCGGGATCAAATTAGTAAAAATAATACAATGCTAATAAGGATTCCTGTAATACCGCCGAAGAACACTTCGATGGGCTGATGTCCTAATAATTCTTTTAATTCTTCTCTTTTCTCATACTCAGCCTTCTTATTCCAAACCCGTGCTTCTTCTACCATATGGGTGAAATCCTTTGCCAACTTATTAAGAAGAATTGCTTGTTCTCCAGCTTGCCTTCTGACTCCTGTTGCGTCGAACATTACAATAATAGCAAGAACACATGCAACAGCAAATATATTAGAATCAAGACCATCCGTTAATCCGATCGCTGTAGCCAATGCGGTAACAGCAGCAGAGTGACTGCTTGGCATACCGCCTGTGGAAAAGGCAAGACCGGGATTGAACCGCCTTGATGCAATAAAATGAATAGGGATTTTTACTACCTGGGCAAAGATTATAGCTGTTAACGCAGCCCAGAGAGGGAAATTGGAGAAGAGTTCCATGCTAGTCGTTCATCCTTTCTGCAATCAGTGACTTACATCCTAATTTTCGCTCTTACCATTTTAACACGACTAGAAAGGTGGAGGTTGCTCTAGACCGTGTATAAACGTAAAGTTCATATGAAGTTTTTGTAAATGACTCTTTGTTTTTGCTGCAAGGTAGGGAAATGTTGTCTCCGTTACCGTTCATTTGTTTTTCTGGTTATTATTGTATTATACCATAGTCCCCATCCTCATTGGGATTAGAGCATTTCTTATATGTATCGTTCCCTAATAGCGGTAATTTTCTGTATAATGAGAGGTGGAGGTGGAGAATTAATGTTTCATATTCAGCCAACAACCGAAATGTTCTCAGAATCAGAAGCAATTGTATTTGGGTTATATGAAGAAAATAAACTAAATCAACAAGTGTATGAGCAATATAATGACGCGCTTGATGGTGCACTAGATCAATACATAAAAGATGGCGATGTATCCAATGCCTACAAAAAAGTTTCTAAAGTATTTACCCTGAATCAAATACCTGCTAAACGTTTGTATATTGTAGGGCTTGGTAAAAAGGAAAATCTAACACCAAGTCGTCTCAAAGCGGCATACGGTGTCCTCTTTAAGCAATTACAGAAGGATCACATTAGTGAGGTTTCCGTATTACTCCATAGCTTTGAGACACCTCAAACAAGTGTCACAGAAGCTGCTTCTCTCATATCGGAAGCAATGATTACGGCTCCTTATCAATTTGAGCACTATAAAACGAATAATGCGAAGCCCGATACTAAGTTAACCAATGTATGTATTCTTACGGACGATAATAAACAGCATATTGAATCCGCGCTTGATAAAGGGTATGCTACTGGTCATGGAATTAACACTGCTCGCCATCTAGTACAGCTGCCAGGAAATCTATTAACTGCGACGGATTTAGCTGCCTACGCTCAATCCATGGCGGAAGAATTAGGATTTGAGAAGGAAATATTAGATAAAGAAGATATGGAAAATTTGGGGATGGGAGCCTTATTAGCAGTAAATCAAGGATCTACAGAACCTCCTAAAATGATTGTGCTGAAATATCAAGGAAAAGAAGACTGGAACGATGTAGTAGGGTTAGTCGGAAAAGGTATAACCTTTGATACGGGGGGCTATTCTATCAAGCCTAAGGATGGCATTGTTGGGATGAAGAGTGATATGGGAGGTGCTGCGGCTGTACTTGGGGCAATGGAAATCGTTGGACGTCTTAAGCCAGCACAAAATATCATTGCCGTCATTCCATCTACCGACAATATGATAAGCGGGTCAGCATTTAAGCCTGATGACGTAATTACATCATTGAGCGGGAAAACAATAGAAGTACTAAACACAGATGCAGAAGGAAGACTTGCTTTAGCTGATGGCATCACGTATGCGAAGCGGCTAAAAGCAGATCGCATCATTGATGTGGCTACTTTAACAGGCGGAGTAGTTGTTGCTCTTGGTGATATTACTACAGGAGCCATGACGAATAACCAAGCCTTTTATAAGAAGGTAGAAGAAGCTTCTCAACGAACGGGTGAACCAATGTGGCAGCTTCCTTACAACACAATGTATCAGGATAAAGTGCGCTCTAGTGATGTCGCCGATTTAAATAACTCTCCTGGAAGAAAGGCGCACGCCATTATGGCTGGTTCCTTCCTGGCTGAATTTGCAGAGGAAACCCCTTGGGTTCATTTGGATATTGCAGGAACAGCAACGACTGATTCGGTGTATGACTTAGGACCAAAGGGACCAACAGGAGTAATGGCAAGTACGATAGCAAATTATATTTTACATCTTTAGTATTCGACGGTCTCTTTTTTGCAGAAGAGACCGTTTTTGCTACCAATGCAACGCAATAGTTAAGGTACAGTTATGCTTTTCTGTGCTGTGTAAAAGGATGACTTGAATGCCATCAGGAGTGTAGTGTACCTCGTCTAGATGGTTGATGCCCAAGCTCGTAAGCTGCTTTTTCACTTGCTCGCGATCGTTTTTTTGAGCGGCCTCCATGATGGTTTGGGAGAAGGAGGAGGAGCTGGAAAATGTATTGGTTAGTGTTTCTGCCTCCTTCAATAGTATGGCGCATTGCTTGGCAGAATCCTCCAATTTAGAGGGATCAACCGGTGGGTAATTTCGATTCCGGACCAAATAAAGGGGAAGGAAGTTATAATTATAGCTTGGCAGGCAAGGGAAATAGCATCCAGTACAGGGTACATAACCATAATGCTTCATAAATATACCCTCCTTTTCCCTGTTCACTATATGTCATCCTTGTAGGTTTGTGCCTGCTTACATAAAAAAGATACCTCTAAGAAAAGAGGTATCTTATCCATTAATCTTGAATAGCGGCTTCTAATGCAACTTCAATCATCTCATTGAACGTCGTTTGACGTTCCTCAGAAGTAGTTTCTTCACCTGTGATGATGTGATCGCTAACCGTTAGAACAGATAATGCTTGACGATCATATTTAGATGCTAATGTATATAGAGCAGTTGTTTCCATTTCAACAGCTAGTACATTGTAAGCTGCTAAATGATCAAATAGCTCTTTAGCATTATCGCGATAAAAGCTGTCACTAGTAAAGACGTTTCCAACTCTTAGCTGCAGTCCTTTATTCTCACCTGCTTCATAAGCTGCCTTTAGTAAATGGAAATCAGCTGTAGGGGCAAAATCGATACCGCCAAATTCCATTCGATTCATTTGGGAATCTGTGGAGGAAGTGGAGGCAAGAATAACATCTCGAACCTTAACGTCTTTTTGAAGAGCTCCACAGGAACCAACCCGTATGAGTTTCTGAACGTCATAGCTCTGAATTAATTCATTTACATAAATGGAGATGGAAGGGACTCCCATGCCTGTACCCTGAACCGATATTCTTTCTCCTTTATATGTGCCTGTATAGCCATACATGCCCCTAACCTCGTTATAGCAAGTAGGGTTTTCTAAAAAGTTCTCCGCGATATATTTCGCTCGAAGCGGATCACCTGGTAGTAAAATTTTATCCGCAATATCGCCTTTGTTGGCACCAATATGTACTGTCATGAAACATGACCTCCTTCAATCTTTCTACCCAATAAAAATATCATACCCCAATAAAGAATACAAATGGGAACGGTTTCAAATTAAAACGGGAACTAACTAGGCTTTCTCCGTTATCCTTGGTAAAATGTACATAAATAGCAAATATCTAGTGAGATTTGCGCAAACCTTTTGGAAGTGCTTGACATACTATCCAATAGATGTACTTATTTTGCAGGCGTAGAGAAAGGGGTTCTTTAAAGCATGAATATATCAATATCAAAGCTTCCAGGTATTGGACAGAAGATTTGTTTGACCACTGCGGAAGATAGTCAGCTAGTATTAATCGTTCACCATTCCGGGAAGAGGGAGCTATATTTTTTTGATGATGCGGATAGCGATGAAGCGGACTTTGGCATGGACTTAACGGCAGATGAAACGAGGGAGCTAGGTGCTCAATTATTAGGAGCAACGTATCAGCCTGTAGACGCAGACAAATTAAAAATGTTTAATAATCAAATTCTCATCGATTGGGTAGAAATTAAACCTGCTTCCTCTCTAACTAATAAAACGATAGAAGAGTCTGAAATCCGCAATAAGACGGGTGCTACCATTATAGGGATTGTCAAAGGAGAAGACATCATCGCCATACCAGAAGCCTATACGAAACTTCAGCCTGGGGATGTCATAATGGCGATTGGTAAAAAGGATCAAATAGCGACACTAACTTCTCTATGCAAAGGAGAGGAATGATAACTTGTGACTCTAGAGCTGCCGACTTTATTAGGTGCAGGGCTCGTTCTAATATTAATTTTTTGGCTTGGGTTATTAAGTCTTAAGATAAAGCTTCCTAGTGTAATTTTATATATTCTATTAGGAATTATCATTACGGATTTGTTACATCATAACGAACTCTTGCATTTCGGAAGTGAAGTAGGCATTGTACTTCTCTTTTTCCTGCTTGGTTTGGAGTTCAATGTGAATCGGTTAGGTGATATTGCAAAGAAAATATGGCCAGCAGGTTTATTGGATGTGGGGCTCAGTCTAGGAGTTTCCCTAGCCGTATGCTTAGCATTTGGATTGGATCCATTTGCTTCTTTCCTTATTGGTGGGGTTACATATGCCACAAGTTCCTCTATCACAGCCAAGCTTCTGGATGACACGAGCAGAATGGCTAACTCAGAAACGGAATTCATTCTGGCGCTTCTCATCTTTGAAGATTTAGTAGCGCCGATTGTGGTTGCTATTCTAATGGGAATGAGCTCAGGGGACAATTTACAAACGATGGATATTGTATTATTAATCGGAAAAATTATTGCCCTGACAGTTGGGGCGATTATATTAGGGAAGACGCTTTTCCGTCGATTTGAAGAGCTGCTGGAGAAGATAGAGGATGAGGATTTCAAAATTGCCCTATTAATTGGTATAGCCTTAAGCTATGGTGGATTAGCACTTTATTTAGGTTTGTCAGAGGTGCTTGGTGCCTTTCTGGCCGGAATGATGTTATCGGAAATAGGCCGAATGGAAAGGGTGGAGCAGACAGTTTTACCAGTCAAGGATTTAATGCTTCCTTTATTCTTCGTTTATTTTGGTACAACCATTGAATTTAGCGAAGGTATCCCATATGCAGGATTGCTGCTCGTCTTAATTGGCTGGTCATTGGCAGCCAAAATATTAGTAGGTATGTTTGGAGGACGCATGTATGGTTTATCGAAGCGGGTTTCTTTTCGTGCAGGGTTGTCTATTTGCTCCAGGGGAGAATTCTCCGTTGTTATTGCAGCAGTAGCAACAGGGATGATCAAAGTGTTTAGCGGAATTTACATCGTACTAGCGGCGTTTATCGGGATGGTTCTGTTTGAAAAAGCACCTCAGATTACAAATTTACTATATGGAAAGCCGCAGAAGAAAAGCAAGAAATTACGTGTACCTGGCGATTAAAGAGAGTGCAAAGGGGACCACATCTCATGGGCCTCCTTTGTTCCTCATCAACCGAAATATTGCTGTTCTAAGTCTTCCAGCTGCGCTCTTGCCTTTTGGTTAAATTCGTTATCTTCTTGTAATTTTTCTTTCCGCTTTTGTAAAGCTGTCTTGAGGGAATCCATATAGGATGGTACTTCCCCTTCAAATGGCTTAAGAGAGGATTTTGATATGTTGGCTTTTTCATTATGACTCAACGCTTTCCTTTGATGAAAGAATACGTTCTCGGTTTGCCCAGGATTGTGCAGGTCACCTTGTTGAGGATGGCTTAACACGGCTAGAATCTTTACGAGGTAAGCAGAGCCCCTATCCTCTACTATCTCTCCAATATATTTCCCTGTTTTGTAATGGGCTGTAACCAATTCTTCTGGCTGTAAGGACGACATTGGTACGGCCTCCTTCCTTGATTTACTTGTTCGTATCATAACAAATTTAAGCTTCTGTTCATAGAACGGACATATCTGATGTACGTAAGCGTATGGTAGGCCGGTGATGGTCTGTTATAATATAAGGAAGAACGTGGACGATAAGTGAGGTTGTTACACCATGATGGAATTTCTTTATTTTCCAGAGGATAAAACGGAATATATCCCTGCAGTGATTACGCTAATCTTTTTTGCAATTGCTGCTGTTATTGTCATGCGATTGTTTGTAAAGGCTGCCAAAAAAGAAGAAGAAAAGGCGAACGAGCAGTTTGGAGAGCAAATGCAGACAAAGGACGCTTCTAAACCTAAGCATAACCATTCTTCCAGCCATGAGTAAAAGAGTACTCATGGTTTTTTTATGCCATGGTACGTTGGATAATTACATATGGAATCGGCTACACTAAGCCTAGATATTGTAGAAAAGTAGGCGATAACGTATGAAGCTGTTTCTTTATGCTAGCGTAATGATATTGCTGTTAGCAGGCTGTAATTCACAAAACAGGTCAGCTATGGAAATAGAAATGTATAATGTATCAAGTGATGCACTGGGTACGGCAACGATTTCACAAGGAGCTAACGGAGTTGATGTGAAGCTTTCCTTAACGGGGCTAGAGCCTGGTTATCATGGAATTCATGTACATGAATTCGCTAAATGTGAACAGCCAGATTTCCAATCTGCTGGTAACCACTTAAATCCAGATGGTAAGGTTCATGGATTAATGAATCCGGAAGGTGCTCATCTTGGAGATTTACCGAATATCGAAGCCGATTCGAGTGGAAAGGTAGAAGCAGAATTGACGCTTCCCGAAGCTACATTGCAAGATGGTAAAACGTCTTTGCTGCGTAATAATGGAACATCTTTAATAATTACAGCTGGAGAAGACGATGGTATGAGTCAGCCATCTGGTAATGGAGGAGAGCGTATTGCTTGTGGGAAGATACAATTAGAGGAATCTAATAAACAGGACGCTCCTTCTAATCCAGCTGAAGATGGCACGGACCAACAAAAAGAATCTTCTTAATACATTTAATCGCGTTAATTCTGTTTAATAACATTGCCCTAAACAAAGCCGTATCACTCATGCTGTGATACGGCTTTATGATTTATCTGGAACGTGTCATTGCTTAAGCAGTACTCTACTTTGATTGATATATATTTGTGCAATCTTGTGCATGGTTTACGACCAATGCTGGTAGGCTGATCTGTATCGTTGGGAACTTAGCGAAGACTTGGATTCGAGTTATTTTTTTCAACACTACCCATTATATCTCGAATTCAAGCTCTGCTCATAAGGGAGCTTTTCCGACGTATTCACAGCAAACATTAGCACGCAGTGTTCAAGAGTAACCAATCTAGGCATTACTTTTCTGACACGGTGAGGACGAGAGGGCCGTCTTTAGTTATAGCAATAGTATGTTCATACTGAGCAGAGAGCGTGCCATCTAGTGTTCTGGCAGTCCAGCCGTTGTCATCTCTTGTAGTATGCCATTTTCCAATATTCAGCATAGGCTCTATTGTGATGACCATGCCCTCTTTAAGGCGCTTGCCAGTACCTGGAGTACCATAGTGAAGTACAGAGGGCTCCTCATGGATAGTGGGACCAAGCCCATGTCCTGTAAATTCTCTTACGACACCATAACCCTTGTCTTCAGCAAAGCTTTGGATAGCGTGACCGATATCTCCTAGACGATTGCCGACAACTGCCTGCTCAATCCCTTTCCACATTGCTTGTTCTGTGTTCGTTAATAACAAGTCAGCTTCTTCTGATACAGTCCCTACGCGATAACTCCAAGCAGAATCGGCTAACCCGCCATTTAAATTAGCAACCATGTCTATCGTAACAATATCGCCTTCCTCTAGTGGGGAATTCCTTGGAAATCCGTGGCAAACCTCGTCGTTAATCGATGCGCACGTGGCGTATTTGTATCCTTGGAAGCCTTTTTGTTCAGGCGTTGCCCCATGCTCAGCCATATATTCTTCAACGAATGCGTCAATTTCCATAGTGGTGATGCCTGGCTTCATTCGCTTGGCGATTTCTTTATGGCAATCAGCTACGAGCTGACCTGCCCTTTGCATCATGTCAATCTCTCTAGCACTTTTTCGTGTTATCATAAGAGCTGCTCCTTTCATTCCATTAGCATAAAAACTCCTTTCCTAAGTATATGTAGAAAAGGAGTGAAATGCTGTATTATGCCCTTTCTATGGCTTGTAGAATCCGATGCACGCCTTCTTCTAGTATGGAAGGAGGACACGCGATGTTAATCCGCATGAAGCCTTCCCCATCCTTTCCAAAAGATGCCCCATCATTTAAGCCAACTTGAGCTTCCTTTTGCATGAATTCTTTCAATTCCTCATGACTTAGCTGCAGACCTCTGCAATCTAACCATACCAAATAGGTTCCTTCTGGTTCTACAACTTTTATTTTATCTGTGTTGGAATGGATTGTATCCATTACATACTGTTTATTACTATCCAATACGTGAATAAGCTCATTCAGCCAGGATTCTCCATGCTCATAGGCAGCTTCCAGCGCGGTAATTCCTAATGTATTCAGCATTTTTACGCCAACACCTTGTAGCCCAAATTGTTCCTCAATTTTCTTTCGGAACTGCTTATTTGGAGTTACGATATAGGATGCTTGTAATCCAGCGATGTTAAACGTCTTTGTCGGCGAAAGACACGTAATTGTTTGATAAGCTATATCTTCAGATAAAGATGCTATAGGAATGTGAGTATAGCCTGGTAGAATAAGATCAGCATGAATTTCATCCGCAAAAATTAACACATTATATTGCAGACAAAGCTCTGCCATGCGTTTAAGCTCCTCTTTCGTCCATACTCTGCCAACTGGGTTGTGAGGACTGCAGAGAATAAAGGCTTTCACCCCTTGCTGCAGCTTCTTTTCAAAATCTTCGAAATCAATTTCAAAGCGTCCGTTCTGCTCAACCAATGGGTTTTCAACCAATTCCCGTTCATGCTTCTGAACGACATTGAAAAAAGGAGGATATACTGGTGTCTGAATTAAGATTTTATCCTCCTTTTCTGTTAGAGCCTCCACCATCGTATGTAGAGAGGGTACAACACCTGGGCTATACTGAAGCCAATCCGTGTTAATTTCCCATTGATGGCGATTCTGTAACCAGTTCTGAATACTCTGGTGAACTTTATCATCTGTGATGGTATAGCCAAAAACGCCATGAGCTGCTCGTTCTGCTATCGCATTCTTTACAGCATCTGGTGTTTCAAAGTCCATGTCCGCCACCCACATAGGTAAAACCTCTTTATTCTTGAATAAGGTTTCCGTCATATCCCATTTAACAGAGCGCGTATTCGTTCTATCAATTACTTTATTGAATTGTGTCATTCCGTCATCCTCCTTTTTTGGGCAATTACTATTTCCTATCATACAAAACAACTGATTATTTTTAAATGAAGATGCATTGCACAAAGGAAGCGACCTTGCTAAGAGGTCGCTTGTCTGTGTTCTGTACAAAATTGTTTAATACGATCCGTAAGAATAGCCGGTACTTCTTCTGGCAATAAGTGTCCGATTTGCTCAAATGTTTCTAACGTAGCCGTTGGCATGTCTTGTACTAATTTATATCCTAACGAGACTGGTAGTACTCTATCTTCCTTTCCCCAGAAAACCAGGCATTCTGTAGAAATGTCTCGCAAGTGTTGAGAAGGTAAATCGCCTTCTCGGTCACGAATCAGCTTTGACAGACAATGAAACATATCCTTCTTTAAAAAGGGTCTCATATACTCCTGTAGCATTTCTTTGTTAATGGTTTGTGGATCATATACGCATTGAAGTAATGCCTGGTAAGCCCCTTTCTTGTACAAGTACTTTTTTATAAAAAAAGGAAAAAACGGCAGCATGCTAACCATATGCATGACACGGCTAGCTTTCTTCTTGTACGTGGATGGAGCGAATAAAATTAGTTTATCTACTCTTTCCGGGAATAGATGGGCACACAATAATGCCACTTGTCCTCCCATTGAATGTCCTGCAATAGAGGCTTTTGGAATATCATGATCATCCATCAGCTCAATAATAATTCGAGCAAAATTACGGTACGTATAATGATACGTACTCACTTTGTCCGTATCCCCAAATGGGGGGTAATCAAATGTGAAAATGTCGAAGTGCTCCAAAAGCTCGGGTATCATAAATCTATAGCAAAACTTTGAAGAGAATAACCCGTGTACAAATACAATTGCAGGTTTCGGAGTGGGAGAGGAGGAATAATATTGATAGGATACATTAATACCATCATGGTACAGCCACTGCTGTTCTTTGTGAATCTTGCTCACCGTTACTCCGCCTCCATATGCTTTTTTCAATTAGTCAATATTTCATGGAACACAATAGGTGAAAGAAACGCTATATAAGTTAATAAACCATTTATAGTAAACCTAAACGTATAAATGGGCATTCGTTCTTATTCGTACAAAGTTGATTGTAAATGGTAACACAAGTGGGGTGGATGTAAAAATAGTTTTTACTAAAGGAATGTAAACATACGAGCAGTTAAGGAAAGGGATTATTTAACTAATGAGGGCAAAAAAAAGACAAAGCGTTCGAACGCTTTGCCACACAGGGGGAATACGAGAAAGTCTTACGGTATAATAATAGCCCATTCTTGACATGATTAAACCTATTTTTTAATATTTTTTTAGAGCATTTTTGGTACGTATAAATAAATTAATAAACCCTTTTGCTACATAGGGGAGAATATGATAAAATTATTTATTGCGTGAAAAGAAAACGAGAATATAATTAATCGGGAGTTGTTTCAGCATGGCAAAGTTTGAAGAAGGTCAAGTATTAGAAGGTAAAGTAACAGGAATTCAGCCTTATGGCGCATTCGTAGCTTTAGATGAAGAAGTTCAAGGTTTAGTTCACATTTCCGAAGTAACCCACGGGTTTGTTAAAGATATTAATGAACATTTAACTGTAGGAGACGATGTTAAGGTGAAAGTACTTAACGTTGATGAAGAGAAAGGTAAATATTCTTTATCCATTCGTGCTACAGAAGAAGCTCCACAACAACAGCCAAAACAACGTAAACCTAAACAACAGCAGCAACAACAGGCTCAACAGCAAGAAGAGTCTCCTGCTGGGTTTAATACGTTGAAAGATAAGCTTGATGAGTGGATTAACCAATCTAAAGAACGTGAAGATCAATTCCGTAAATAATAAAAAATTCCGGTCCTCGTGACCGGAATTTTTTTGTTTTTATTAAGCCTCTGGCTCTGGGTCTTTAGCCATTTCTTCACTTGGTTTGAAAAGCAACCCAAGATTGATAAGACCACTAATACCAACAAGTGTATAAATGATACGGGCAAAAGCACCGCTTTGTTCACCGCCACCGAATAGAGCGGCTACTAAATCAAATTGAAACAAACCGATAAGTCCCCAGTTAACTGCACCAATAATAACTAGAAGTAACGCAATACGTTGAATAGTACTCATTGTACGTATTCCTCCTTACAATTTAAGTTGGTTCTGTATTAGCTTTACTTAATTGAAAGAAAATATGCATCGACTTCGTTTTTTATTGAGAGTTATTTACAGTTGCGTTTTCTTTGAAATTTCATAACAGGTTGCACATAATAGAGAATGCAAAGAAGCAGAAAGGGGATTTGTATGGAGAATTTTGTTTTTTACAATCCAACAAAACTAATTTTTGGAAAAGATCAATTAAAATCATTATCAGATGAAATCCCAAGTCATGTTCATAATGTAATGTTAGTGTATGGCGGAGGAAGTATTAAACGTAATGGTTTATACGATAACGTTGTGAATAAATTAAAAGAGTTAAATGTATCTATCAGCGAGCTTTCAGGTGTGGAGCCCAATCCGCGCTTGAAGACTGTTCGTAGAGGTGTAGAAATTTGTAAGGAAAACAATGTAGACTTCATCCTTGCAGTTGGGGGCGGTAGTGTCATTGATGCTACAAAGACTATTGCAACAGCAGCTAAATATGATGGAGATGCATGGGATTTAGTGACACGTAAGGCGGCTCCGGCAGACGCTATTCCATTTGGTACTGTGTTAACACTTGCAGCTACTGGTTCTGAAATGAATGCTGGCTCTGTTATTACTAACTGGGAAACAAATGAGAAATATGGCTGGGGTGCTCCACCGTTTACAAATCCATCCTTCTCTATCTTAGACCCAACGAATACGATGTCTGTTCCAAGAGACCAAACGATTTACGGTATAGTAGATATGATGAGTCATATCTTTGAACAGTATTTCCACCAGCCTACTAATGCACCAGTGCAGGATCGCATGGCTGAAGGGGTATTGCGTACTGTAATCGAAACAGCACCGAAGCTTCTTGAAGATCTGGAATCCTACGAGCACCGGGAAACTATCTTGTATGCAGGTACAATCGCCTTGAATGGAATGCTCCAAATGGGCTATCGAGGAGATTGGGCAACCCATAACATTGAGCATGCAGTTTCGGCAGTATATGATATTCCTCATGCTGGGGGCTTGGCAATTTTATTCCCTAACTGGATGAAGCATAACCTGGATCATAACGTAGACCGTTTCAAGCAATTAGCAATCCGTGTATTTGATGTTAATCCAGAGGGTAAAGAGGACCGTGAAGTTGCTTTAGAAGGAATTGAGCAATTACAAGCTTTCTGGGCTTCCCTAGGTGCTCCAACCACACTAGCTGATTATGATATTGGTGATGACCAATTTGATTTAATCGTGGACCGCGCAATGAAACGTGGACCATTCGGTAATTTTAAACAACTACAAGATGAAGATGTGCAGCAAATATTAGCAATGTCTAAGTAACATCAAAAGAAACAGGTTGAGAATCAACCTGTTTCTTTTGATTGTGTTAAAAACAACTGTAATAGAACGCCTTAACAAAACTTTTACATCTGTATTCGCTTACATTAGAGACAGTTCTTGATTTGATGTAACCGTTTCGATAAAGTTAGGTTTAGGAAGAAAATTGGAGGGATACATACAATGACGCATATTACATTCGATTACAAAAAAGCACTATCTTTTTTTGGTGAACACGAAATTAGCTACATGAAAGATAATGTGAAGCTAGCCCATCATGCCCTTCACGAAAAAACAGGAGCAGGGAATGACTTCTTAGGCTGGGTTGATTTGCCGAGTAATTATGATAAAGAAGAATTTAACCGTATACAGCAAAGCGCTGAAAAGATAAAGTCAGATTCCGATGTACTGCTAGTCATTGGCATTGGTGGTTCTTATCTTGGTGCGAGAGCTGCTTTAGAGATGCTGAATCACTCATTTTATAATCAACTTAGAAAAGAGCAGCGCAACACACCAGAAATTATTTTTGTAGGCAATAGTATTAGCGCGCCATATATGCGTGACCTGTTTGACTTACTTGAGGGCAAAGATGTATCTATTAATGTCATTAGTAAAAGTGGTACTACTACAGAGCCTGCCATTGCTTTTCGTGTATTCCGTGACTATATTGAGAAGAAATATGGCAAAGAAGAAGCACGAAAGCGTATCTACGCAACTACGGATCGCCAAAAGGGTGCACTGAAGACACTTGCGGAGGAAGAAGGATATGAGAGCTTCGTCATTCCGGATGATGTTGGCGGCCGTTTTTCTGTATTAACAGCGGTTGGATTACTACCAATTGCAGCAAGCGGTATCTCCATTGAGGATATGATGCAGGGTGCTCAAGCAGCCCAAGAGCAGCTGGCGGATTCTGATATTGATCATAATCCTGCTTATCAATACGCAGCAGTTCGTAACGTTCTTCACAATAAAGGAAAAACTATTGAGATGCTTGTCAACTACGAGCCTGCCTTACAATATTTTGCAGAATGGTGGAAGCAGTTATTCGGAGAAAGTGAAGGTAAAGACCAAAAGGGTATTTTCCCTGCCTCTGCTAATTTCTCTACAGATCTTCACTCCATGGGGCAGTATGTTCAAGATGGCCGAAGAGATTTATTTGAGACTGTAATTCATGTTGAAACGCCTACAAAGGATATTACCATTGAAGAAGACGAACAGAATCTGGACGGTTTAAATTACCTTGCTGGTAAGACGGTGGATTATGTGAATGAAAAAGCCTTCGAAGGCACACTACTTGCTCATACAGATGGACAAGTACCAAATTTAATCCTCCACGTTCCAACACTTGATGCGTACACATTTGGTTATATGGTATATTTCTTCGAAAAGGCTTGTGCGATCAGCGGGTATCTCTTAGGTGTGAATCCATTTGATCAGCCAGGAGTAGAAGCCTACAAAAAGAACATGTTCGCATTACTTGGTAAACCAGGCTTTGAAGCACAAAAAGCAGAATTAGAAAAACGGTTAAATAATTAAGACCGTATTCTACTACAATAGGTTAGGAAAAAGCCCGGCAATGGCCGGGCTTTTTTATGTTTTGCTATATGAACAAAGTGTGCATTGCTGGAGTATTTCATTTCGATGGTCTGGGAAGAGGTTGTTGTCGCACTGCCTCAATGCCGTAATGGTGGGAATCGCGCTCACGATGGCGGAAACGAAATTAAACAATAGATAATCGCAATGGGAAGAAATAAAAGGTATAGTAATTTGCCTGGGTAACGGACATGCTAATAAAAAAGCGAAAGGCAGGGAAAAGCATGATTCCAGTTCCTTCTAAAATTGAATCGCAAATTTTCACCTTATATGATCTTGAACAACGGTTAAAACCGCTTGGATATGTTATTGGCGGCAATTGGGACTACTACCATGGCTCCTTTGATTATGAAATTGATGATAAAGTAGGCTATCAGTTCCTTCGAGTTCCATTTAACGTAGTTAATGGTCACCTTGACGATAAAGAAGTGACGGTTAAGCTTGGTGAGCCATTTCTGTTATCTCATAAATATCAAATAGGCCTAGACGATAATGTACATGTTGGAAATAAAACAGCATCCTTTGACCAATTCTCTGAACCAGAGGATCCCGATGCAGAATTTCCTGAAGAATACGTTGGGGTTGGGAAAGAGCTAGTTCAGGAACTGGAAAGCACCTTATTGTCGTAAAGGAGATAATACGATCAAGTTATCCTTCTCTTGTAATATAGTTTTCGCTGGTGGATTAATCTTCAATTCACCAGCTTGTTCTATGCCTAATAATAAGTCCTCTTGCTTTAGGAATTCAAAAGAACAATGTAAGAACGTTTCTCCGATAAGTTCTGTTGGAACCTCCAGTTGTTTATACTGCTGTGTAGAGAGCTGCTTCACAAGTGTATCAAACGGATGGGTACGTCCTTTTCGGTATAGAGAATGAAAAAAGAGGGTGCTCATAAAGTCGTTAGATCTGACTATTGTGTCAGACCCAGCGCGCTTAGCATTGGCTATTTGTTCCTTCGTAAGAATTTCCGATATAATAAATATATCGTTATTCATCCCTCTTATTGCAACTGTGGCAAGAATGCTTGATTGATCTGCTTGTTTTTCAACCATATTGGGGTCAGAAGTAATAATAGCGGCTCTTGCTTTATATATATTTGCTCTTATTAACGTTTCATCCTCTGAACCATTTCCTTGGATGAAATGGATAGGGTACTGTTTATACGAAATAGAATCTAATGTATTGTCTATTAATACGATGTTTTCATTTGGAGCAAATTCCTGAATCATATCAATAAGTTGCTTCGTTCGTTCATTCCAGCCTACGAAAATAATATGCTCTTCTCCTCTATACTCTACCTTTCCTTGAGAAAGATCTTGTTCGTATCGAACTGTGGAAGCAGATACTGTAGCCATATAGAAGGTCACGAGACCCCCTCCTGCAATGATTAACAGCACGCCAAGTATTTTTCCAATGATAGTAACGGGTACAAGATCTCCATAACCAACTGTTGATCCAGTGATAACAGCCCACCATATCCCATCAAAAATGGTAGGGAAAACGTGTGGCTCGACAAAATGTATAATCATTCCAAAAAAGACCATAAAGAAGCTTACTGTAAGTAGTAATCGTAAAAAAATGGGGGTTCGGAAATACCACTGGAAAAAAGTATGAATGCTCATTTTTTCCTCCGTACTTTTTTATCTTCAGTATAGTCAAAAATGAAAAGAACAAACCCTCAGAAGGATTTGTTCTAATTGTAGGAGCACACCAATTTTTGTGGCAGTACCTCAATGCTTCAAAGATTGCAGTGGAGGAACAGTTAACCGAACGAACATAGGCAAATGTTTCATATGTACATTTGCCCATGTTCTTTATATAAGTGCACTGGTCTTCCCAGTAGTTTAAGCAACCTATTGATTGGTCAACGTCTATCTTCTGGATCAGCTTCTGATCGCTTTTCCGCCAGCTCATGAACGTTTCCAAAGGGATCTTTAAATGCAATACGATCTCCATCTGGGAACCATTGTGGTTCATCACTCATTAGCTGAACTCCTCTTTCTTTCAAGTCTTTCATTTTCTCTCTTAAATTCGAGACCTCGAACGTTATGATGGTTGAGGATTCGTTCCAAATCTCAATGTTTGTGTCTTTTTCTGCCTTATGAAGAAGTAAGCGCATATCATTCCCCGTATCTACATCTACGGCTATTGGATAGGTGTTATATTGGTCCTTTACTTGTAAATCCAATACTTCTCTGTACCATTCCATGGCAAAATCCAAGTCGCTTACATAAATATTAATGATACACATCTTCATTCGTATCGTCTCCTTCTAGATATAAGCTTTAGCAATTTTCTGGTGAGTAATCGAATTGTAGTCTATTTTGTCTATATGTGAAATACCCTATCTGAAAAATAATAAAACAACACTTGCTATCATTGCTCAATAGACGAATGATTTGTTATTAATATATAAAATAGTTCGTAAAATCATTTTTATGTATTGATAATATTAGTGTGATTGTTATAATGAGAATAATTTCATATAACGGATGTGCTCATATAATAGTGGAAATAAGGTCCACGAGTCTCTACCGAATGACCGTAAATCATTCGACTATGGGTATGGCTTTTGTTCAGCTGCTTTGGATAGTAGTGTAAGCTTTATGTTGATTATTCAAGAAGGCTCCATGAACAGTGCGATACTCGTGCTGTTCATGGAGCTTTTTTATGTTTGTGACATATCTAACTTCCTAATCCATTTTCCAGTTAATGTACTCATATAGCACCCGTTTTATGCTATTCAAAGGAGGCTAAACCAGCATGAAGCTAGTAGAAGAGAAAATAAAAGCAGAAGGTAAAGCATTAGACAGCCAAGTGTTAAAAGTGGATTCCTTTATGAATCATCAGGTGGATCCTAAGTTTATGAAGCAAATAGGAGATGCATTTGCCAAGGCGTTTCACGGCAAGAGGATTACTAAAATTCTGACCCTGGAATCTTCGGGTATAGCACCAGCAGTGATGACAGGGTTGGTATTAGGTGTACCTGTTCTATTTGGTAGGAAGAAGACATCGTTAACCTTACAAAATGGGCTGCTGAGCGCTGAAGTGTACTCTTTTACCAAACAAGAAAGCAGTACTATTTCTGTATCAGCTGAGTATCTTCAACAGACTGACGTCGTGCTTATTATTGATGATTTCCTGGCAAATGGACAAGCTGCACTAGGCTTATTAGACATTTGTCGCCAAGCTGGGGCTGAGGTAGCCGGCATTGGAGCTGTAATAGAGAAAGTATTTCAGGATGGTGGTAGAAAGCTTAGGGAACAAGGAGTAATGGTGGAGTCCTTAGCTAAAATAACAGCTCTAGAGGAAGGGGAAGTGTTTTTTGAAGAGGAGGTAAAAGCATGAAGCAGTTCTTTTCATTAGGTGCCATCGGACTACAACATGTATTAGCTATGTATGCGGGTGCTGTTATTGTTCCGCTGATTGTCGGCGCTGAGCTTGGCTTGAGTGGAGAGGAGCTAACGTATCTTGTCTCCATTGATTTATTGATGTGCGGAGTAGCAACTATTCTACAGGCAATGAGCAACCGTTTCTTTGGCATTGGGCTGCCTGTCGTGTTAGGGTGCACCTTTACAGCAGTCGCACCAATGATTTCAATTGGGTCCTCCTATGGGATTACCGCTATATATGGAGCTGTCATATGTACTGGGTTGTTTATTGTTGTGAGCGCACCACTCTTCGGAAAACTAGTTAAATACTTTCCTCCGGTTGTAACAGGGTCTGTTGTAATGATTATTGGGATAACACTTATTCCTGTAGCCATGGATAATATTGCAGGAGGAGCTGAGAGCGAGAATTATGGGGCCATTCGAAACCTACTGCTAGCTGGAGGTGTTCTTAGTGCCATTATCGTCCTGCAGAAACTTTTTGCAGGCTTTGTGCGAGCAGTTTCTATCTTAATTGGACTCGTTGGAGGTACAGTGGTCGCCGCCTTTATGGGAATGGTGGACTTTGCTCCGTTATGGGAAACAGCTTGGTTTCATTTTCCAAAGCCCTTTTATTTCGGGACACCGACCTTTGAGCTTGCCCCCATCATTACGATGATTCTAGTAGCTATTGTCAGCTTAGTAGAGTCAACTGGAGTATATTTCGCACTTGGAGATATTTGTGAGCGTGAATTAGATGAAAAAGACATAGCGAAAGGCTACCGTGCAGAAGGAATCGCGATATTTTTTGGCGGTTTAATGAATGCCTTTCCTTATACAACCTATTCCCAGAATGTCGGACTCGTCCAGTTATCCGGGGTTAGAAAACGGAATGTAATCTTTATTGCTGGCGGAATGTTAATCAGCATCGGGTTGATTCCAAAAATAGGAGCTATTACTACACTCATACCAGAGCCTGTATTAGGTGGAGCCATGATTCCAATGTTTGGGATGGTTATCGCATATGGTATTAAAATGTTAGGAAAGGTAAACCTTCAGGACCAGGAAAACCTTCTTATTATTGCTTGTTCCGTCGGGATGGGTCTTGGTGTTACCGTAGCACCTGATTTATTTAATAAGCTGCCTTCTCAAATTCAAATTCTTACAGATAACGGTATTGTTGCAGGAAGTTTTACAGCCTTCTTTTTGAATCTTTTCTTAAAAACAACCTCGCTCCGTTCTAGAAAAGAAAATGTCAAAACAACAGAGGATATAGCTTCATAATGAAGTAAAAGGACATGTTTTTGATACTCGCTGTTCATGGTACCCCTTTATGTTAAGGAATGGGTAAAGATCCGGACTATGTGAGTTGGTAAACTTTATTACAATTTTCTAAAGAAATGTTGAGATTCCCCAACCTTTTTTGTTTATCCGTTACAATAGGTACAGTTCAACGTATTGTGTGACTTATTTTATATGACAGTGTAAAGGGGAAACGATTATGATATATGAGGTCATTAAAGAGCATGTAAGTAATGATCCCAACCCAATTCAACTACAGAAGGGTGATTACGTAACCTTTACTGATCGCTTAAGCGGTCCAGAAGGGTATGAACGATGGGTCTATTGTGTGAAGGAAGATTCTGAACAAAAAGGATGGGTTCCTGAACAGGTTATTTATAAATATCACGATGAAAAAGGTATCATCATGAGAGACTATATTGCAAAAGAATTGAACGTTCAATCTGGGGATAAATTTCAAATCATTGAAGAGCTGAACGGGTGGGTTTGGGGCAAGCTGATTCCTTCCAATGAAAAAGGCTGGCTTCCAAAAGACCACCTCGAGCCAAGCAGGGAATAGACCATACAAATGCTTAAGCAACATACAGGGACTACACTGTGTGTTGCTTTTTACATTCTATCTGGAAATGAATGGTGTTAGGGATTAGTATAAAGTTCCCTTATTCCCTATGACCTCGTCTCATCTTATGTTTCGAGGAAGTTTCGCATTTTTTGAGCCATACTTTTGCTATATTGGTGTGAACGGACTTCGAAACTCTCTTAATGATTCAGTATACTGGCTATTTAAAATGTAAATAGAAACTGCTGGAGGTGGGGTTGGTATAGGATGATGGTCATTAGGGATGGATATTGGTATGATAGGTGCAAATAGCTAAGGAGGCTGATGAGGATGGAAAAGAGCCAACAGGATTTTTTGTTTGAATTGCTACATACCGCTAGTCCATCAAGCATGGAAATGAACATACAGAAGAAGTGGATGAATTATGTGAAGCCGTTTGCTGATGAAATTAGAACTGATAACGCAGGTAATGTAATTGGTGTACTAAACCCGGAGGCTGATTTCACCATTTTACTTGCAGGACATTCAGATGAGATTGCACTTGTCGTCAATCGAATAGATGATAATGGCTTCCTTTACATTGATAAGATGGGAGGTATTAATCCTAAAGCAGCTGTCGGGATGAAGGTGACCATATTAGGCCATGGGGGAAATCTCACAGGTGTAGTAGGGGTTAATGCTCAACACCATGGTGGATTAAAAGGAGATTTCGACTTAGAAGATGTATTCATTGACTGTGGAGCTCAGTCAAAGGAAGAAGTGGAGAAGTATGTTCAAATTGGGGACCTTGCTGTTTATAAGAGAGAACCAGAAATATTAATGGATCGCTACATATCTGGTCGAGGGCTTGATAATCGAACGGGAGCATTTATCGTAGCTGAAGTCCTACGCAGACTATCAGAGAAGGATATTCAGGTCGGAGTATATGCAGCAAGCACTGTCAATGAGGAGACTAACATGGGAGGAGCCTATTTTGCAGCGGCGGGTCTAAATCCAACCATGGCTATTGCTGTTGATGTTACGTTTGCAACGGATTATCCAAATGTGAATACTCGAAAATATGGAGATGTCCGGTTAGAGAAAGGACCAGTGTTAGCTAAAGGAGCTCCTATTAACCGTAAAATTAACCAACTATTAGAAAAAGCAGCACGCTCTTTGGATATGAAGGTGCAATACGAATTGACTCCTCGTATGACTGGTACAGATGCAGATAAAATGCGTTTAACTGGACGAGGAGTACCGATTAGCTTAGTTTCATTACCGTTACGCTATATGCATTCACCAGTTGAAACGGCTAGTATGCAAGATATAGAAGAAGAGATACAATTACTAGTTTCCATGATTGAAAATATGACCGGAAAAGAAAGCCTTAATCCTTTAGACGAGTAGAGGTTACCTTTAATTCAAAACTTTTTGCTGTTCAAATGATAACTTTTTTATTATAATGAGAATTGTAGTCAATTAAATACGATTCCATCTTCGGGGCAGGGTGAAATTCCCGACCGACGGTAAGGAGCCCACTTGGTGTTCTAAGTCCGTGACCCGGGAGGCCGAATAGGCCAAGCGGTGGACCTGGTGAGAGACCAGGACCGACAGTTACAGTCTGGATGGGAGAAGATGCTGAGCGAAAAATAGGTATGTCTATACCTCTATTTCCTAATGTCTTTTTTACCCCTGAAGTGTTTTATTAATACTTGAGGGGTTTTTGATGTTTATGGATTAGGAAACGCTCACCTTCATCTGGGATGTGAATCGGCTATAAAAGATGAAGGAGGAGATCGATGATGCAACCAAGCAAAGGGCGCTCATCAAAGCTATTAAAACTCATCACACTATCCTTGATGAGTACTATTTCTGTATTATTAATGCTACTAGATTTTCCATTGCCATTTATACCTGCGTTTCTAAAGGTGGATTTCAGTGATATTCCCGCACTGTTTGCGGCTTTATTATTCTCACCCGTTGCAGGGATTGTGGTAGAAGGGATTAAGAACCTTCTCCACTTCGCATTAGGAAGCGGCGACCCGATTGGAGCCTTTGCAAATTTCTTTGCAGGCCTGCTATTCATTCTGCCAGTTTCCGTACTATATCATCGCTATAATAGTGTTAAGAGTATGGTTTCCGGATTAGTTACCGGAACGGTTATTATGGCAATAGGAATGTCTTTCCTTAATTACTTCATTGTCTTACCAGCTTACTCTTGGTTGATGGGCTTTGAACTAGAGGGATCGAAGCTTGTATATATTACTGCAGGTATTATTCCGTTTAATGTTGTAAAAGGGCTTATGATCGGTTTGTTATTTGTGCCGCTCTTTATGAAGCTCAAACCATGGTTTGATCAAAAACGTGTAAATGTTACGTAGAGAATATAAATAATAAAAGCAGCTGCGATGTCGCAGCTGCTTTTATTATTTCTTCTAGAGTCAGGGTATGGTGCGCTTAAATTGGCTGTAAATGCAGTCTGGTTAAGGGTTTTGTTAATCTTCTTGTTCTTCCACAAGGTACCTTGCAGTTGGCATAGCTTCTAAACGTTCATATGGAATTGGTTTTCCAGAATGTTCGGAATATCCATACGTACCATTTTCAATTCGACGGAAGGCAGCATTAATTTCTGCTAATTGACCTTGTGCATGCTCATTTAGCGTATAATCCTTATCCCTTTCAAATTTTTCTGTTCCTAAATCGCCAGGGTGGTTATCTACATCTGATAATTCTCCAACGGAGTTTTCAGGGTACCCTTCACCATTCTCGTATCCTTTATGATTGTGCAGCTCTTTCTCCACACTTGTTTTCATTTCCTGTAATCTTTGCTTTAAAGTTGCAATTTGTTTATCTGATAACATATTCAAAGCCCCTTTCTAAGTAGTGATAGTGGGGAGCTTTATTTTCTAGGCACAACTCCAACAGTACACCTGGATGTACAGATTAATTCGTCCTCTTCATCCACAATCTGTATTTGCCAGACTAGTGTGCTTTTACCCACATGCACAGGCTCAGCCACCGCGTAAACTGTACCATTGCGTTTGCTACGGATATGGTTGGCATTTATTTCGATGCCAAACACCTTGTTCTCCTCTGCATTGACATGCAGGAAAGAGCCAATGCTTGCAGCCGTCTCGGCGAGAGCGACGCTTGCTCCCCCATGTAAATAGCCTAATGGCTGATGGGTGCGATGATCGACTGGCATGGATAGCACCACTTTTTCCTTTTTCATGGAGACCTCTTCTATCCCTAAAGCTCCCAGCATTGAGTTTTTATAATCCATTTCCATTGTTCATCTTCCTTTCTATCTTATTCCACACACATAAAATGCCAAACCTCTTGGCTATGTAATGTATTCCAGTATTATCTCTGTAAATCCTCCCTACAACTATACATTTGCCTTCGAAAGAGTTTCTCTGAAAATATACTAATAGCTATAGGGTGGAGGTCTACGTCAATCCATGCTTAAGTGAAGCGAAAGGAAGTGGCTATGTGAGTTTTACCTTTATGTAATGGAACACAAAACATGTAGAAAGAATGAGCCCAACGCTCCAAAAAAAGCTCCCAATCCTTAAAGGTGGATGGGAGCTTTTGTTTCTTCTTATTATTAGGATACTCAAATAAGTATTCCAATGCTTGTCCTCATAGAGAAAAGGGTATAATTAATTGAAGCAATAACGAAATACCTAATAAAAAACCGAAAATAGTATTGGTTTGTGCTGTGAATTTCATAGCCGGTAACATTTTGATAGGTGATTCGTTATCTGCAAATCCGTTAACTGCTTTGATTGCTTTTGGTGCGCTGAGCCCAACGATTAAGGACCATATTGGTAATATACTAAATAGGATAAGCAGGATGACGGTTCCAAAAGCCGAGCTGAACAGAACGGATAGAAAAATAACAGCACGATCATGGCCTAATAAAATGGCCATTGTTTTTCGACCGTTTTCTTTGTCGCCCTCTAGGTCGCGAATGTTGTTAGCTAACAGAATGGCTCCAATTAATAATGCTACAGGGATGGAAACCAGAATTACTGTACCTGTAATAGAAAGAGTTTGGATATAATAGCTAATACCAATAATGACAGTTCCCATGAAAAATCCAGACACTATTTCTCCAAAGGGTGTATATGCAATTGGGTAAGGACCGCCGGTGTAGAAATACCCAAAGGCCATGGAAATAGCTCCGATTGCAGCAATCCACCAGCTTGTAGCAATACAAATATACACGCCGAGCAGTATCGCTATTCCGAAAAAGCTTAAGGCTAAATATAAAATTTTGTTCGGGTGAATTCCATCACGAACAATTGCACCACCTATTCCAATGGATTCTTCTGTATCTAAGCCACGAACAAAGTCATAATATTCATTGAACATGTTCGTCGCTGCCTGTATTAAAATGGATGCCAACAGCATTGCTAAAAATAGCATAACATTTACAGATTCCTCTAAACTGGCCAAGGCGGTACCAACAAATACAGGAACAAAAGCAGCTGTTAGCGTGTGTGGACGTAAAAGCCTCCACCATACTTGCCAGCCTTTTCGTTCGTTCAATGCTGATCGTATTTCATCTTTCTTTATGCTCTGCATTTTTGTCTCTCCCTTGGGGGTCAGAACTTCACTAATTGCCCATACTTTAGTTTAGGCAAACAGGTTTAGCCTGTCAATTGCTTGAAGCAACAATCGAAAGTTTCTACGATATTGGAGGGAAATGTAGGCATATCTTGAGGAATATCACGAAACAGCATACAATAAGAATGGGAAATTATGAACAAACGATTATTTTTCGATATAATGAAATGGTCATATTATTTAAGAATGATAGTCCCTGTTGATTGGAGGGCGAGATTTTGTTTCATACTACTTCAGTATTATACGAGCAATTATATAAGTCATTTCGTAATGTACAACCAATAGAAACCACCACATTAATGAGCATCACTACCCATATAGACCCTGTTGATCCGCTGGCATTTCATCAGGCGGGTCGTTCACATCAGGGGGAAAGGTTTTACTGGTCTAATCACGATCGCACTCTTACACTAGTGGGGGTGGGACAAGCGGTTTCTGTTGATTCAGAGCAGGAGGGCTTTCAGGTGACGGAGGAATCATGGCGTAAGCTGCTGCAAGCTGCCGCGGTAGATAATCCTTATTCTGTTTCAGGGACAGGACCTGTAGCGTTTGGCGGGTTCGCTTTTGATCCGTTGAAAAGCCCGTCCGCTACGTGGGGTGACTTCCCAAACAGTTCCATGATGGTTCCAACCTTTTTACTGACTAAATATAAAGGGGAATACTATATTACCATCAATACTATAGTAGAGCCTGGTACCTCAGTTGAATTTAAGCTAGAAAGTCTTGCTGAAACCTGTTCTGAGTTACTAGAGCATGCTTTAGCTCCAGAGGCGACTCCTTATCTAGTGCAGCAGGAGGAGGTAGCGCCAGAGGAATGGAAGCACATTGTCCAAAAAGCTACCGAAGAGATTAAGCAAGGAACGCTTGGGAAGGTCGTGCTTGCAAGAGAATTGATTGCAACGTTTTCGAATGACTTACATGTAACATCCTTATTGTCGATCCTGGAAAAGCAGCAGCATCAAAGTTATATATTTGCCTTTGAACGAGGGGAATCATGCTTTGTGGGAGCTACACCGGAGCGTTTGGTGAAAGTAGAGGATCGTCAGCTCCTATCTACCTGTTTAGCAGGTACAATTCCGAGAGGCGGGACGAAGGAAGAGGATGAAAGACTAGGAACTAGCCTGCTGACGGATGAAAAGAATCTACAAGAGCATGACTTCGTTGTGCAAATGATTCGAGAGGCGATAGAGGCATGCAGTGATGAAGTGAAGGTACCTACTGAACCCGTTCTCTATCCTCTTCGTAATTTACAGCATTTATACACTCCCGTTCAGGGTAAGTTGAGAGAGAATTACTCCATACTTGATGTAGTGAAAAGACTTCACCCAACCCCAGCTCTTGGCGGTTACCCAGTGAAGGAATCATTAGAGTTTATTCGAAATGAAGAGCCTTTTCATCGAGGTTGGTATGCTTCTCCTGTAGGGTGGTTTGACGCAAGGGACAATGGGGAATTTGCGGTTGCTATTCGTTCGGCTTTGATACACCGTAATCAGGCAACCTTATTTGCTGGTTGCGGAGTTGTGGAGGAATCACAGCCAGAGGTGGAATACGAAGAAACTGCGATTAAATTTTTGCCGATGCTTAACGCATTAGGGGGATATCTATGAGTCATACAGAACAACTGACAAGATATGTAGCAAATTTTATAGATGAGCTTGCTCAGGGAGAGATGACGGATGTCGTTATCTCTCCTGGTTCTCGTTCTACACCATTAGCGATGACCTTTGCAGAGCATCCAAAGATAAAGCATTGGATTCATATGGATGAACGTTCCGCAGCTTTCTTTGCACTTGGGATGGCAAGAGAACAACGTAGGCCTGTTGCTATTGTTTGTACTTCTGGTACGGCAGCAGCAAATTATTATCCGGCTATTGTCGAGGCTTTTTACAGTCGAATTCCTTTAGTGGTGTTAACGGCCGATAGACCTCATGAACTGAGGGATGTTGGTTCACCCCAGGCTATAGATCAAATCAATATGTTTGATAAATATGTGAAATGGTTTCAGGAAATGGCGCTGCCAGAGGACCATCAAACTATGCTGCAATATGTAAGAAGCATGGGCTCTCGAGCGTTGTCTACTGCTCAAGATTCTAACCCAGGTCCTGTTCATTTGAATTTCCCTTTTCGTTCTCCTCTCGTGCCTGATTTTACTTTGTCAGACGTATGGGGAGAGGAGAGAAATGTCCAGCATCGTCCTGTCCTTTCGGGTAAAAGAACCCTGAAGCTGGAACAAATTCAGTTCATAAAGGAGAAGATAGCATCACACAGTAAAGGAGTTATTGTGTGTGGTCCACAAATGGATCCAGAATTGGCGGAGGCTGTTACTGATCTAGCCAAGCACCTTCAACTGCCGGTATTTGCTGACCCATTGTCTCAGGTTAGAGCAGGTTATCATGAAAAAGATCATGTCATTGAAAGCTACGATGCCATTTTGAAAAGCGAAGAGATGAGACAGAAATTTAAACCCGATTTTATCCTTCGTTTCGGTGCGATGCCGGTCTCTAAGCCGTTTACGTTAATGCTCCATGAACACCCAGAGATTACCCAATTTGTCTTTGAGGATTTTGAAGGGCATAGAGAACCAACCCATACCCAATCTTTCTTCGTGTATGCCGATGGTACATCGTTCTGTCACCATTGGGTAGAGGAAGTTGGTACATGGATGTTTGACAAAGCCTGGCTGGACAAATGGAGAGAAGCTAATCGTATGGCAAAGGCATGCCTTTTAGAAGATTCCTACGTTGAACCTATTTCAGAAGGTCATGTTATCACTAATGTAATGGATAGTATTCAAGCCTCTCATGCTGTTTTTATTGGGAATAGCATGCCTGTCCGAGATTTGGACACATTTTTCTTTACAACGCCAAAGCCAATTGAAGTATATGCCAATCGTGGAGCAAACGGGATCGATGGTGTCATTTCCAGTGCATTAGGCACAGCCGCACACGGTAAAGAAGTAACCTTAATAGTAGGGGATATTTCTTTTTACCATGATGTAAACGGCTTATTAATGGCCAAGCAATATGGCATTAACTTACGGGTAATAGTTGTAAATAATGAAGGGGGAGGAATCTTTTCCTTTTTACCACAAGCATCTAGTCCAGACCATTTTGAAACTCTTTTTGGTACACCATTACAGTTAGATTTCCAAAAGGTGACTGAAATGTATGGAGGTACTTTTTATCGTGCTAGTAGCTGGGATGAATTCCAAGAAAGTCTAAATATAACTGCAGAGAATAGTGGTTTACAGGTAATAGAAGTGATTACTAATCGTCAAGATAACGCAGATTGGCATCGAGGCAAATGGAGCAAAATTAAGCAGGCATTACTTCAGCTCTAGGAGGACAGTACCATGTATATAAATATAAATGACACAACGTATTACGTAACTCAATCCGGGGATGGTCCTCCTGTTTTATTATTGCATGGATTCACTGGCGCACATTCCACGTGGAGCGATTTCATGTCCAGCCACCCTTCCCTACATTGCGTCGCAATAGATATGCCGGGACATGGAAGGACAGAAGGGGATTTGGATTTTACAATGGAATCGGTCTGTAAGGATATTGCCACCCTGCTCGATTATCTACAATTAGATGAGGTTCATCTGCTCGGTTATTCCATGGGGGGGAGAACAGCACTATCGTTTGCAATGATCTTCCCAGAGAGAGTTGCCAGTCTCACGCTAGAGAGTGCCAGTCCAGGGCTTGGAACAGTACAAGAACAGCTTGCCCGGCAAACAAAAGATGAAAGCTTAGCGGAACAAATTGAAGCAAAAGGGGTGGAGGCTTTTGTTGATTATTGGGAAACACTTCCCATGTTTTCCACGCAGCAGGATCTTCCTTATAATACGCAACATGTCATTCGTAAAGAACGTGTACAGCACTCTGCTAAGGGCTTGGCTGCTTCATTAAGAGGGATGGGAACAGGGATTCAGCCCTCATGGTGGGATCGCCTTTCAACCTTTGAGCAACCTGTATTGCTCATTACGGGAGAAAAGGATGAAAAGTTCACATCAATCGCTAAGAAGATGGAAAATCAATTCCAAAATGCAAGGCATGTCGAAATAAAACAAGCTGGTCATGCAATTCATGTGGAACAAACGCGATTTTTTGGTAAAATAGTAGATGATTTCATTTTAGGAATGGAACCTGGTGAAAGCGCTTAACAAAATTGTGAGGAGGATTTACTTATGACAGTAGAATGGATAAATGAACGTCATTATGAAGATGTCCTTTATCAGACATATGACGGCATCGCAAAAATTACTATTAATCGTCCGGAAGTTCGTAATGCCTTCCGTCCGCAAACCGTAAAGGAATTAATCGATGCATTTACATATGCGCGTGATGATTCTAAGATTGGTGCAATTATACTTGCTGGTGCAGGAGACGATGCTTTTTGTGCTGGAGGCGATCAGAAAGTACGCGGCCATGGTGGATACGTAGGAGAAGATGAAGTTCCACGTTTAAACGTATTGGATTTACAACGTCTTATCCGTGTAATTCCTAAACCAGTAGTAGCAATGGTGTCCGGCTATGCTATTGGCGGAGGACACGTATTGCACGTAGTGTGTGATTTAACCATCGCAGCTGACAATGCTATTTTTGGCCAAACCGGACCAAAGGTTGGCAGCTTTGATGCAGGATACGGCGCAGGTCTATTAGCAAGAATCGTAGGCCATAAGAAAGCCCGTGAAATCTGGTACTTATGTCGTCAATACAATGCCCAGGAAGCGGAAGAAATGGGTCTTGTCAACACAGTAGTACCGCTAGACCAATTAGAAGCTGAAACAGTACAATGGTGCCAGGAAATGCTTGATAAATCTCCAACGGCACTGCGTTTCCTAAAGGCTTCCTTCAATGCAGATACAGACGGCCTTGCAGGACTTCAGCAAATGGGTGGAGACGCAACTCTATTGTACTACACTACAGAAGAAGCAAAAGAAGGAAGAGACGCCTTCAAAGAAAAACGCAAACCAGACTTCAAACAATTCCCGAGATTCCCATAAGCAAAGCGGAAGAGCCCGTTTAGCGACGTATGGGCTGGATGGTCTCGAATGAGATAAAGGAACCACGAAGAGCGAAGCGAATCGATGTTGACTTATCGCAAGGAGAGGACAGAAGGCCACTAGTCGCTGGGATCTGAAGCTGGATCAAGCAAAGCGGAAGAGCCCGTTTAGCGACGTATGGGCTGGATGGCCTCGAATGAGATAAAGGAACCACGAAGAGCGAAGCGAATCGATGTTGACTTATCGCAAAGAGAGGACAGAAGGCCACTAGTCGCTGGGATCTGAAGCTAGATCAAGCAAAGCGGAAGAGCCGTTTAGCGACGTATGGGCTGGATGGCCTCGAATGAGATAAAGGAACCACGAAGAGCGAAGCGAATCGATGTTGACTTATCGCAAGGAGAGGACAGAAGGCCACTAGTCGCTGGGATCTGGAGCTGGATCAAGCAAAGCGGAAGAGCCCCGCTTTAAGAATGAAAATCAAAAATAAAACATTTAAACCCTTGCACAGCTTTGCAAGGGTTTTGTTGCTTATTGGTGGTCTATACTAGGAGAAGATTATGGGAAAGGAGAATACGTGATGACAACACACACTATTCCTCATTGGTTAGATAAACGAGCCCACCTGACTCCGGATAAAGTAGCTGTTTACTTTAAGGATCAGGCGGTTACTTTCCAACAACTTCAGCGGCAGTCCTTCATTTTTGCACAGCAGCTATCGACGATTGGAATTCAACAAGGGCATCATGTTGCAGTTTATGCCCATAACTCTTTAGATTTGGTTAGGCTGATTCACGCTTTGTCCTACATAGGAGCGGTTGGCGTATTTCTAAATACCAGGCTTACTAGGGACGAAATATCTTTTCAAATTAAGGATGCTAAGTGCAGCTATATATTATACGAGCAGTCTAGTCAGGAGTTTTTAGGTTCCATAGAAGAAGAAGGATCTTTAGCTGGCTATGCCATGTCTACCATTCATAGTCTGGAGGAGACACCCTTCAACAGAGTGGAAGAAATAAATTTGAGCCATCTTCATTCTATTTTGTACACTTCTGGTACCACCGGCAATCCTAAAGGGGTCATGCTTTCCTATGGGAACCATTGGTGGAGCGCTGTTAGCTCAGCTCTAAATTTAGGCTTGTCGGAAGAGGATGAGTGGCTTGCCTCCTTGCCATTGTTCCATGTTGGAGGGATGTCCATTTTGTTTAAAAGTGTAATATATGGTATGCCGGTTCATTTATATGAATCGTTTGATCCTGAGCACGTACATGAGGCCATCATGGAAAAAGGGGTAACGATGGTATCTGTGGTTTCTGTAATGCTGAACAAATTATTACAGCTTCTGCCTCCTTCTGAGGGGTATCCTCAAGCATTCCGGTGTATGCTGCTTGGTGGTGGGCCTGCTCCTAAACCTTTGTTAGAGGAAGCACATGCCAAAAACGTTCCTGTTATTCAGACATTTGGAATGACAGAAACAGCCTCACAAATTGTTACACTTAGTGCTGCTGACGCTCTTCATAAGCTTGGGTCAGCTGGTAAGCCTCTTTTCCCTGCCCAAATAAAAATCGAAGACAACAATCAAAAGCAGCCTCCTAACGAGGTGGGAGAGATTGTTGTAAAAGGACCTATGGTGACAGAAGGTTATTTTGAAAGACCGGAGGCTAATGAGAAGAGCATAACAACAGACGGGTGGCTTTACACAGGAGATTTAGGGTACGTTGATGAAGAAGGCTTCGTGTATGTCGTAGATCGTCGCAAAGATTTAATTATTTCTGGAGGAGAGAACATCTACCCTGCGGAAATTGAAGGAGCCTTACAAGGACATAAAGATATAATTGAAGCTGGTGTAGTTGGGAAGCTGGATGAACGGTGGGGACAGGTTCCTGTGGCCTTTATTGTTGCTGAAGAGGATTACTTATCCATCGATGACATCCAAGTCTACCTACAAGATAAACTGGCAAAATATAAGATTCCTAAACACTTTTATTTTGTGAAAGCATTACCTAGAACAGCTTCAAACAAAGTGAAGCGAAGAGTGCTTGCAGATTGGCTGAAGAAAAAGGAGGAATCTTAATGAAAGTCTCTTCCATACAACTTTACCGTTACGAATTGGAACTCGTTCATCCTTTCCAAACCCATGCGGGAACTGTAAAAAAACGGGAGGGGATATTGGTGGAGGTAATGGATATGGAGGGCAGGAGTGGCTGGGGAGAAGGTGTCGCATTTTCTACACCCTTTTATACAGGAGAGACGGTCGAAACCTCCTGGACAATGCTACAGGAACACTTCCTTCCTTTATTATCTGCAAACCCGGTACGTCACCCATCTGATATTAAGGATATTCTATCTGTATTTCAGCAAAATCAAATGGCTAAAGCGTCATTAGATATGGCCTATTGGGATTTATACGCTAAACAACAGCAGCTTCCCCTTGCTTCCCTCATTGGGGGAAAGAGAGAGGCTATAGAAGTTGGTGTCGTATTGGGATTACAAGACGATATCAGCTTACTTCAACAGTATAAGCATGAGGGGTACCAGCGCTTTAAATTGAAGGTAGAAAAGGGCAAAGAGCGAGAAAGGATTCATCAGGCAATGGAATATGTTCCCGTTCATCAGCTGATGTTTGATGGGAATGGTGCTTATGGAGAAGAAGAGCTGGAGCATTTGCAAGGGTTGGATGATCTTGGGTTGATGATGATTGAACAGCCTTTCCCTGCGGGTGACTTTTATCTCCATGCCCGTTTACAAAGTAAAATGGAAACACCGATTTGTCTGGACGAAAGTATTACGAGCTACCATGATGTCAGGCAAGCAATAGCTCTAAACAGCTGTCGCATTATTAATGTGAAAATCGGCCGCGTGGGTGGGATTTCTGAGGCAATGCTCATTTATAAGCTATGTGCTTCTCATCGCATTCCTGTATGGTGTGGAGGAATGCTGGAGACCGGTGTATCAAGAGCTCATAATATTGCCCTTGCAAGTCTTGATCATTTCACCATCCCTGGAGATATATCTGCTTCCAAACGATACTGGCATCAGGATGTTATTACTCCGGAAGTAGAGATGCGACAGGGGAAGGTCACTGTCCCGACTGAATCAGGGATTGGCCATAATGTTAATAAGCAATACCTCCAGCAACGGTCTACTGATATATATTCCTATATTATATAGCAAAAGTCTGCGATTGAAGGTGCAGGCTTTTTTTGTGCTGAATAAAAATTCATTAATACCAATTAAAAATATCGGAATTATTTAGTATTAGTTCTGGACTTTTTATCGAATAGTATGAAAAAATAAAGTATCAAACAGAGATGGATAGGAGTGTGAGCGAATGAAGCAATGGTTGAAAGAGGTTGCTAGAGGTAAACGTGGTTCTAAAGATCTTTCCTATGACGAAACGAGAGAAGCGGCAGCATCCATTTTATCTGGGGAAGCGACAGACGCCCAAACGGCTGGGTACTTTATCGCACAACGGATGAAGACAGAATCAGCTGATGAAATGTTAGCCTTAGTACATGAATTACAGCAATCCAGTATGCCAATTGACATAAAAGAAAGTGTTAGAAGCACTATGCTAGATGTGGCCGGACCATACAACGGAAGAAAATCCTTCCTTGCGACTATTCCTGTCTCCCTTTTGTTGGCGGAGAGAGGTATTCCTGTTCATATGCATAGCAGTGATTCTCTTCCTCCAAAGTATGGAACAACTATCAAAGAAGTAGTAGCTGCACTTGGTATTCCAGTTGACCAAACGGACCAACAAATTGCTTCCTCTATTGAGCAGCTTCAGGTTGGATTTTCTTGGACTGAACGCTTTTGCCCACCCTTACACAGACTTAGGGAGCTGCGAGAGCAGCTGCATGTCCGTACGATGCTGAATACAGCAGAGAAGCTTCTGAATCTAGGAAATGCGTCATCCTTAATGATGGGGGCCTATCACCGGACAGCTATTAACAAAATAACACCATTATTTTCAGGATTGTCGTATGATAAGGTATATATCGTTCAAGGAGTAGAGGGTTCGGAAGATCTGCCAGTCCATCGGAATAGTTTTGTATTTAAGTTAACGGAAGATAAGGTAGAAGACTGGGTGGTCAAGCCTAAGGATTATGGTCTCCTTTGTGAAGCATTTGATAAGGATAGAAAATTATCAGTGGAGGAGCAATGTGACATTATCGAGGCATTACTCCAAGGCCATCAAGAGGAGCCCTATACGTATTATTACAATCAGGTTCTATGGAATGCCGGTTTACGGTATTATTTATTTAACCACGCTGAGAGCATGGAGGAAGGCATTGCCATTGCTAAGGAGCAGTTAGCGGAAAAGCGAGGATATGAGCAATTAAAAAAGTGGATTCGTCATAGTGGTACAGACGAAATATAAAATATCTCTAAGGTTATGTAGGAGCGACGATAGAACATAGTAATCTCAGTCAAAAGTAAGAGGGTACCCTATCATAGGATACCCTCTTTTACTGCCTATTCTTCTTCTTCTAGAATGATACGCTCTAAGTCATCTATCATTTGGTTAGCTGCTAGAACTCCACCAGCTGTATTCCAAACAGCGTCACTTACTTCATGAACATTGCCTTCTTTTACAACGTCAAGGTTTTGGAAAAGAGGATCGTTAATCCATTCTTCTTTCAGCTCTGTTGCAGCGCCATCGCCTGTTTCGTAAGTGAAATGGAACAGAATATCTCCTTCCATATCAGGAATTCTTTCTTTTGTAGCTTTTTCCATGAACGCATTTTTATCTTGTGGTTCAGGTCGTTCAAAGCCGATTTGCTCCAGAATTACACCAGAGAAGGAATCTTTCTGATAGATACGTGCGTGATCTGCAAGGAAACGTACAACGGAAACTTCCTGGTTTAACTTGTCCCCAGCTTGATCTGCGAAGTTCTCGATACGTTTATCATAATCGTCCATTACCTTCTGGCCCTCGTCTTCTTTGTTTAACGCTTTAGCATAAAGCTTGAAATTATCTTTCCACTGTCCTTTAAGTGTCTCAGAGTATATTGTTGGAGCAATTTCATTTAACTGATCGTAGATTTTCTCCTGACGAAGCTTGTTACCAATAATCAAGTCTGGCTGAAGGGAAACGATTTTCTCGATATTCACTTCACTCTCTGTACCGACTACTTCTACACCTTCCATTTGGTCGGAAATATGCTTATACCACGGGTCCCCTAACCATGACTGAACAGCGCCAACTGGTTTTACCCCTAATGCTAGTAAGGCTTCGGTTCCTTCATTGGTTAGTATAACAACCTTTTCCGGTTTTTCTTCAACAGTAGTTTCTCCCATAGCATGTTCCACTGTATAAGGCTCAAAATCGCTAGAAGATTGGGCTTCTTCACCTGATTCATTACTAGAATCATCAGAAGAGCTTCCCTCCTCTGAACTATTGGATCCGCATGCAGCTAGAACTGTTAATGCCAGAAGCAATAATAAGCTAAGTATATTTTTCTTGGAAACAAAATGTGTCATGATCTTCCCCCTATGTCTAATTGATTATAATTCTCATTATCAAATACATATATCACATTACCCTTATTTAAAGTCCTAGTCAAGAGTAATTGAGAACATTTTTCAAAATACTTCCCTGGTGTTAAAGTTAGTTTGATCAATATAAGAGGGGAGATAGTGGGAGACATGGTTTCGAGTTAATTAAGAATTAAGAGCAATTGATTGATCTGGAGTCCCTCCTCCCTCCGCTTTTCGGTGTCTCGGGGGGCGTTCCCCGTTACTAAAGGATGTAGTGTAGTGATTCTAAGTGAAATTCCAGTAGGACTTCTTTTTGGGTTGTGGGAAAGGGGGAGTGGGCAATACTCAAGTCTTCCACATAAGGGAGCTATACAGAAAAATTAACGATAAGCATGTACAAAGCCTCAAAAATAAGTGAAAATGATTCTCATATTCGTTGACACTAAAGTCACAAAGTTCTAGACTTAACAGTAGCAACATATTAATAAGGATGTATTTTTTAAGGAGAAACCAAGATGATTTTCCAGTCCACCTTTTCAAAAGGAGTAGGGCTATTAATAGCTTTTATTCTTTTAGGTGTCAGCATGGGGTTAAGTATAGTGCTCGGCTATACAGATACATCCATTGCAGATGCAGTTACAGCATTTACTTCAGATAATACACAAAATAATACTTATATAGTTATTAAAGATCACCGGCTGCCGCGGGCACTTATTGCATCAAGCGTTGGTGCTTCACTTGGTATAGCGGGTTTATTTATGCAAGCGTTAACGAGAAATCCACTAGCTTCACCTGGAATCTTCGGTGTAAATGCGGGGGCGTCCTTCTTTGTAGTAATAGTTGTCTCCTCATTTCAGACTATATCTATCAGTTCTTTGTCATGGGTTTCCTTTTTGGGTGCTGGTTTTGCAGCAGGCTTAGTCTATTTTGTCGGTGTCCTTGGAAGAGAAGGGCTTACGCCGGTGCGCTTAACACTTGCCGGTGCAGCCATTGCAGGTCTCTTTTCATCTATGACACAAGGCGTGCTCGTTCTAAATGAGAAAGCTTTGGACGAAGTACTGTTCTGGTTAGCGGGCTCTGTTCAAGGTCGCAGTATGGAGAACTTATTTGATATCTTCCCTTATTTATTGGTTGCCTGGATTCTTTCTTTATTTTTGAGCAGGCATATCAATGTGTTAACAATGGGAGAGGATGTTGCAACGGGGCTTGGTCAAAGAACAGGGTGGATAAAAGCTTTAGCAGGATTAATTATTGTACTGTTGGCTGGTGGGTCAGTCGCAATAGCAGGTCCAATTGGGTTTGTCGGTATTGTCGTACCGCATTTTGCTAGGAATTTAGTTGGATATGATCAGCGGTGGCTGGTGCCTTACACAGCAGCTCTAGGAGCAATTCTTCTCCTGGTAGCCGATATAAGTGCAAGATTTGTTATTATGCCAGAGGAAGTGCCGGTCGGAATTATGACGGCGGTTATCGGTACTCCATTGTTTATTCATATCGCTCGAAAGGGGCTGAAGACAGCATGAGTAAATATATCCCTTTTCGAACGAGGCGAGATACCTTTTCTTTTTTCTTAGATAAAAAATCGTTACTATATACTACTGTCTTTACAGGAATAACTTTCTGTCTTATTCTCCTTTCGCTCTCGCTTGGGGAGGTTTTCATTTCTCCATTAGAAGTTGTTTCCTCCTTTTTCGGGAAAGGGGAGGGTGGCAATGCGTATATTGTGGAAATTTTACGTTTGCCACGTATTCTCGTTTCCTTATTTGTTGGGGTGGGGCTAGCTGTTAGTGGTGCTATTCTACAAGGGATGATACGAAATCCGTTAGCATCACCAGATATTTTAGGTATTACCAGCGGTGGGTCCCTGGCAGTGGTTCTCTTCCTGACTATCTTTAGCGATTCAAATGATGCACTTACGGTCAGTATTCAGTGGCAGCCCTTAGCTGCATTTGTTGGTGCCGTCGCTGTAGGATTTATTGTCTATTTATTTTCGTTAAAGGGAGGCACCTCTCCCATCAGGATTGTATTGATCGGTATCGGGCTGGCCACTTTACTGGATGCTCTTACTCGATTATTCATGATACTGGGTCCCATTTATCGGGCAGCAGATGCAAATCTGTGGCTAACAGGCAGTGTGTATGCAACAAATTGGCAAGAAGTAAAAATTATTGTACCAATTATTACGATACTAGTAGCTTTAAGTTTATTAATAGCAAGAAGAATTAATATACAGGAGTTAGGAGAAGAGCTAGCTTCCGGAGCAGGATCTTCGGTGCAGCGGGATCGGGTGTTATTTATTATCGTCAGCACAGCATTGGCTGGTGCTTCTGTTTCTGTTGCTGGTGGAGTGGGCTTTGTCGGTCTCATGGCTCCTCATATTGCTAGAAGGCTTGTAGGTTCATCTTACGGGGCATTAATTCCGTTATCGGCTTTGATAGGTGGAATTATTGTTATTGGTGCTGATTTAATGGGAAGAACATTATTTCTTCCTTTAGAAGTACCAGCAGGTGTGTTCACCGCCACCATAGGTGCACCTTACTTTATCTATTTACTCTTCAAAAAATAAGTGCTCCTAAGGAGAGATATTATGTCATCATTACAAACCAAAGAACTGACCGTTGCTTATGGTGAAAATACCATTATAGATTCCTTAGATTTATCTATCCCAGAAGGAGAAGTTACCGTGCTGGTAGGTGGTAATGGATGCGGGAAGTCTACCCTGCTGCGTTCTATGGCTCGTTTATTGAAGCCACAGGAGGGATCGATTATCCTTGATGGGGAATCCATTGCAAAGCTGTCTACTAAGCAGGTTGCTCAGAATATGGCTATCTTACCTCAAAGCCCTGTAACACCAGAAGGCTTAACGGTGCTGCAGCTTGTGAAACAAGGCAGGTACCCATATCAAAGCTGGTTTAAGCAATGGTCAAAAGCGGATGAAGAAGCGGTGGAAAGTGCACTAGAAGCAACTAACATGCAGGAGTTTAGAGAAAGATCTGTCGATTCCCTTTCCGGAGGTCAGCGCCAACGAGCTTGGATTGCAATGACACTTGCACAGGATACAGATACCATTCTTTTGGATGAACCCACTACTTACCTGGATATGACCTATCAAATTGAAATATTAGATTTATTGTTTGAACTGAACGAAACGCAAGGAAGAACCATTATTATGGTGCTGCATGATTTAAACTTGGCATCCCGGTATGCTCACCATATCGTAGCGTTGAAGGATCAAGCTATCTATGCTCAAGGTCGTCCGGAGCACGTAGTAACGTGTCAATTCGTTCGTGATGTGTTTCATATGAACTGTAATGTAACGAGTGACCCAATTTTCGGTACTCCGATGTGTATCCCTCACGGAAGAGGACGCTGCATCCTACAACAAACAAGCTGACACATGCCATGTAGTATTATGTAGTCAGGCATAGAATAACTACTACCCCCTTCTATATGGAACGGGGGTTTTATTGCCTTATAGGAAATTCATTATAGTTTATATCTCGTTTTCACGGATTGGGTTATTGGTTCCGTTTGTTTGTATAGGGGGATAACCTTTCTATTCCTTCTCTCAAGCTCTTCTAACACAAAGAGGGTAACAAGATCACTTAATTCTTCCTTATTACAGTCTGCAAGGACATGTAATAAATCCTCTTTGTCTAACTGTTCGACGACGGACTTCGTAAAAATTGATAGATGATCTTTCTCCTCAAAATGCTTATCATAAAGCTCTAATAAGTTGTCTACAAATTTCATTCCACTCGTCCCTTCTTTGACAGTAACTCTCTCTTTGTACCTTACCTTATGCAAGTTTTTTTGAAATGTTGTTCATAATTATTAAAAAGACTGCAAAAAGTAAAGGAAGGAGGCTGGTAGGATGGATGATAAGAAGACGTTTTATATTAATTTAGGCAGCAGAGAAATTTCTCAAATAAAAGAGGGGAACAACGATGCATTCACCATAGTAGCTACGGAAGAAGAAATGCTGCGGCTGCGGGAAATTTTAAACGAGGTTTTTGATTCAGATGAGCGTTCGTTCTGGAGAGCTCACGTTCCTTTTCGTCATTACTCACATGATGAGGATAACGATGAATATGATGGTTATATGCGAAAGGCATACCAAATGCTATATCAATTAGGAGATAAGCAGACGAAAGCATTTATAGAGGAAATTGGGATGAAGGACGATTTGCAAAATGGTACGGTATATGGTGAAGAAAACCCTCTAGAATAACCTAGAGGGTTTCATTGTCTCTTAGTTACTGTTTGAGGATTGAGGCATGGACATTTCCTTTGCATTATTCTTAATATCTTCCGGTACGGTAATCTCACCGACTTCGTTATATTTACTGTAGGTAGCTTGTACTTCCTGTTTCATATCTGCTGTCGTTCCGTTCTGCTCCATACTTAAATCCATTGTCAAATCTAGCTGCTTTGGATAATAAGTGTCTTTTTGTATAGTAAAGGTGTACTCTAGGTTGTTGATAGTAAGACCTTTCAACATATCCTCGGACATGGTACCCTCCGGCATATTCTCTTCTAGTGTTTCTTTAATAAAGTCTTTCATCTTGTCACCAGAAGAAGAAATGCTTAACACATACGTATTCTCTTTCTCCTCCATGGAGAAGTCGTCCACATACTGTTCTAGCTGCTCTAATTGCTTTGTAGGCTTCTGTTGAGACTGTGTTAGCTGATTCAATTGTTCCATCATGTCGGCTGGAGCTTTAACCCATTGATCTTGCCCTGGCTGCTGCAGGTACATTGCTTCTTCAGTATAGTACATTTCCATTTCCTGATTCATCATGTTCATTTTTTGATGGAAAGCAAGAGGGTCCGTATTTACTTTACCAGTAGCTGTTTGAGATACGGAATTATTTTCTCCCATACTTATGTCTTGTTCCATTTCCATTTGAAAGCTGGTCAATTCCTCACTAGCCTTTAATGTTTCGTCATATACCCCTTGAACCGTAGCTTTTTCTTCAGCTGAACAGGCTGCTAATATGATAACAGCACTTATTGCTAACATACTTCCCCATATTTTTTTCACAACATAGTCCTCCTTTTAGAGCTTGTATCTATTTATACGATTCATGTTGGCTGCCGTTTCATCCTTTTTTAATAAAACAATATGTTTTAATCAATTACAGAAAAGGAAAGAAAATAATAGAACAAGATGACAAGATAGAGAGGAGATACTACCATGAAACGTTCTATATTCGCAGGAATTGCTATTGTTATGATTACTATGATTATGTTTATTAGTATAACGTTGCCTCAGCCTCAGCAGTTGATGAGCCAAGAGGAAGAAGCGGCTACTAGTGAGCAACATGGAAAGCGTACAGAATCTTCTTTCCACAAAAAGGAAAAGAGCAAACATTTTTTATCACTTTCTTCCAGTGTGCAAGCTGAGGGTAGTCAATTAAGTGAAAAGAAAATGGAGGAACTTATTCATACATTTTATGATAAGCTAATACAAGAAACCGATGAACGAAATTTTGCAGTAGACTATACGAGCAAGGACGCACTCATAGAGTCATTTACATCGATTAGCACTACAAAGCTTGCAAAGGAATATGTTGATTTTTATTATAAAGAATATAATAATGAACTATATCTCGTTCCTACAGAAACACCAGCTTGGTTTGTAAAAGGAAATGATTATCAGGTGAAGCAGTCTAGTGAAAATCAGGTAAAGCTTACTCAACGTAACCAATCTGATCTTTATGGTAACTACACAATCACCTTTACCTTTGCTCAACAAGATGGCAAGTGGAAGTTGGTGGGGATAGAGCACAAGTAACGAAGGATCAAAGGTAGTTGATAAGTGATGATTACGTTTTACGATTATTATAATAACGAAGTAAAGCTCTCTTTTAGCAGGCATCCATTCTCCACTGCTCCAAAGCATGTATGGATTATTAGTCGCTATCGAAATCAATGGCTCCTAACTCAGCATAAGGATAGGGGTGTCGAATTTCCTGGCGGTAAAGTTGAAGAGGGGGAAACCCCAGAACAAGCTGCAGTGCGAGAAGTTATGGAGGAAACCGGTGGTGTCGTGGAGGACTTGATTTACATTGGTCAATACACGGTTGATGGAAAAGGTGGAAGCATTATTAAGAATATTTATTTTGCCCATATTTCTGAGTTACAGGTTCGCTCCAATTATTTAGAAACAGACGGACCGGTCTGTTTAAAAGAGCTCCCTTCTTCCATGGAAAAAGATGCTTCGTTTAGTTTTATGATGAAAGATGGCGTGCTACCCCATAGTATAGAGTACTTAAAAAAAGCTCAACTGCTATAGCTACAGCAGTTGGGCTTTTTCTTCGATTAATCATCGGACTTTACGAGAATGTCTTCCGCCTTCTCGACTACTTTATACATAACAGCTGCACATAATGCGATTAACATTAAGCTAGATAGGACGAGGGTGAAATCAAATACCTGAAAGCCATAAATAATTAGATAACCAAGCCCTTTTTGAGAGACAAGAAACTCTCCTACAATGACTCCAACCCATGAAAGTCCCACGTTCACTTTGAAGGTTGAAATGATAGTTGGAAAAGAAGCAGGAAGCACAGCTTCTTTGAATGATTGCCAACGTGTCGCCCCGAAGCTTGCTAACACCTTCAAGTAATTCTCATCCACCCCTTGGAAGGAAGAGTACACGACAATCGTTGTAATTATCACACTAATGATGGCTCCCATTGCAATAATAGAAAAGTATCCAGGCCCTAACGCAACTATAATAATAGGCCCTAACGCTACTTTTGGCATAGCATTTAATATGACAAGGTATGGGTCAATAATGTTAGAAAAGCGTGGGGACCACCATAACAGCGCTGCTAGTAGGATTCCCAGCAAGGTGCCTAGTATAAACCCGGCTACTGTTTCGAGAAGAGTTACTCGAAGGTGTAAGTAGATAGAGCCATCTATTACTTTTTGTTGAAGTAAGCTGAAGATACTTGAAGGCGAACTGAACAGTAGTGGATCAATCCATAGGAGGCGGCTTGCTACTTCCCATATACTAAAAAAACCAACTAAGATGAATAACTGCCACAATAAGATGATTCTCTTCTCTCTTTTTTTTCGTTGAAGGAATTGTTGAAACCTTTGCTCATCAGACTTAAGAGCTTGATTCAAGATCATTCAACTCCTTCCATATATCCTGAAATAATGCATTAAACTCTGGATGCTGTCGTGCTTCAAACGGTGTAATTTCCTGTAAATAATGTGGAACCTTAAATGTAGCTGCCACCGATCCAGGATTCGCTGCTAGTAAATAGATCGTATCACTCATTGCAATGGCCTCTCCTATATCATGCGTTACCAGAATAGAGGTTTTATTATAGCGGTGAAGGGTGGTAGAGACTAAATTCTCTAGCTTTAACTTTGTTTGATAATCGAGAGCAGAAAATGGTTCATCAAGTAGGAGGATTTGAGGGTCATTCATAAGTGTGCGAGCTAATGCTGCCCGTTGTCTCATCCCTCCAGAAAGTTGAGAGGGATGAGAGGTAAGGACCTTCCCCAGCCCCATCTCTTCCAACGTATGAATGGCCTTTTGCTTTAGTTCGGATGAGATTTTACCGCTAATATGGGGACCTAGTAATACGTTTTCGTGAATGGTTTTCCATGGGAACAGGTAATCCTGTTGAAGCATATAGCCAATCTTGGTGTCACTCTGATTGGGAGAAGTACCGTTAATATATATCGTCCCTTCTGTTGGTTGAAGAAGGCCAGAAATAATGGAAAGCAAAGTAGATTTCCCGCAACCGCTTGGGCCAAGGAGGGAGACAAATTCTCCTTCCTCGACCGTAAGGGAAATAGATTGTAATGCTTTAGTGTAGCCTTGCTTCGTAAAATATTGATGGGAGATATCGTCTATGCTTAGATAAGCCATAGCCCTCTCCTCCTTAATCATTCATAATTTTTTCAGCGATGGAGGTGTTTACTAGCGTTTCATGCGCTACATCTTTTGGGAGTTCTCCTGATGAGTCCATAATAGCCTTTAGGTTCTTCCACTCTTCCTCATCCAAAATGGGATTTTCAGCGTACGATCCTTGGCTTTTGTACCGGTCTACTACTTGTTCAATAAGCTGAAGGTCTGTATCCTCAAAGTATGGTTTAATCACTTCAGCAATTTCCTTTGCGCTATTGCTTTGCACCCATTGTTGTGCTTTATAAAGTGCATTCGTAAACTTTTCCATGTCCTTCTCGTTTTCATTCAAATAACTGCTTCTTGCCATAAACACAGTATAAGGTACATGGCCAGATTCAGTACCAAAGGATGCGACAATATGCCCCTTACCCTCCTGCTCGAATATGCTCGCAGTCGGTTCAAATAATTGTACGTAATCTCCTGTGCCAGAAGCAAAAGCATTAGGTATGTTTGCAAATTCCACATTTTGAATAAGGTTTAAATCTGTTTGAGGGTCAATACCCTTTTCCTTCAAAACGAATTCCCCTACCATTTGTGGCATACCGCCCTTCCGTTGACCAAGGAAGGTGCTATCCTTTAGGTCATCCCATTCAAAGTCGGGCTGTGCTTCTCTTGCTACAAGAAATGTCCCATCTGTTTGAGTTAGTTGAGCAAAGTTGATAACAGGATCTGATGCACCTCTTGCGTGGACGTAAATCGATGTCTCGGACCCAACGAGTGCCACATCTGCTCCATTAGAGAGAAGGGCTGTCATTGTTTTGTCCCCGCCCCAGGTAGTCTTTAAGTCTACGTTTAAGCCTTCCTCTGTGAAATATCCTTTTTCTAATGCCACGTATTGAGGGGCATAAAAAATGGACCTTGTTACTTCTGCTACCCTTATTGTTGATGGCTGATTAGAACAAGCGGCCATAGGCAGAATACATATAAAAACTAAGCATAATAAGCTAAAGGTTCTTAGGTGTTTCATGAAGGCATCCTCCCGTTAATAAATATCTAATTTACGATAGCGTATGCCCATTTAAAAAATGTGTGAATGCCTATAGGAGCGCATATTTGTCTGAGGAGATAATAGATACAATTCCTCATGGGTAGAACTGTGAAGAAAAGGAAATTATTCCCCCTCCACGTTTATTCCTCGGAAATAGCTCCGTTTTCCTGCTGCTCCACACGACCCCACGTCGTATGGGGCCGTAGAAAAGCGGAGTGATTCCAGCCCAATCAACTGTTCTTTCTATACTCCTTCCAAATTATCTCGAATCCGAGTCTTCCACTATCTCCCCATTTAGCGTAATAAGCTATTCCCTTAACGTAAGAAATAGAATAAAAAAAGGCTAACCTGATTTCAGGTTAGCCGTTCATCTATATAAAGGAGATGAGGGAGCGAAGTTATTTTGATAAGAAGGTAGGTCCAGCGTTTTGTATCTGCTGACTTACCCCGTTGAATTTCTTGAAATTATCATGGAATTTCTGAGCTAATTCTTTAGCCTTTTGCTCATATGCTTGAGCATCCTTCCACGTTTTCTTCGGAATTAACACTTCATCTGGTACACCTGGACAATGGGTCGGCATGCTTAATCCGAAAATGTCATCCTGCACCATTTCTGTAGAATTTAGCTCACCTTCTAGTGCTGCATGTACCATGGCTCTTGTATGAGACAGCTTCATTCGGGAGCCTTCTCCGTATGCTCCACCTGTCCAACCAGTGTTAACGAGATACACATTGGCATTAAATTGATCTATTTTTTCGCCAAGCATTTCTGCGTAGGTAGAAGCATGCAATGGTAAAAATGGAGAACCAAAGCAAGTAGAGAAAGTGGCTTCTGGTGATGTGATGCCTCGCTCTGTTCCAGCGAGCTTGCTAGTATATCCACTAAGGAAGTGATACATAGCTTGCTCCTTCGTCAGTTTACTTATAGGAGGCAGTACGCCAAAGGCATCCGCTGTTAAAAAGACAATCGTATTAGGATGACCTGCAATGCTTGGCTGGACGATATTATCAATATTATCGATTGGGTATGCTGCACGAGTATTCTCCGTTAAACTGGTGTTATTATAATCTGGCAATCTGGTTTCCTCATCAAGGACGACATTCTCTAAAACGGAGCCAAAACGAATGGCATCAAATATTTGAGGTTCATTTTCTCTGGAAAGATTCACGCACTTGGCATAGCAGCCGCCTTCAATATTAAATACACCACGGTTGGACCATGCGTGTTCATCATCCCCAATAAGACGACGATGGGGATCTGCAGAGAGAGTTGTTTTCCCAGTTCCAGAGAGTCCAAAGAATAATGCTACATCACCTTCTTGACCGATATTGGCACTACAGTGCATAGAAAGCACATCCTGCTGTGGCAGAAGGTAATTCATAACAGAGAAGATGGACTTCTTGATTTCTCCTGCATATTCCGTTCCGCCTATTAGAACAACACGCTGCTTAAAGGAGATGATAATAAACGTTTCAGACGTCGTTCCATCAATCTCTGGAACCGCTTTAAAAGTAGGGGCAGAAATAACGGTGAAATCACTAGTATGAGTAGCCAATTCTTCTTCACTTGGGCGTATAAACAGCTGCTGTGCAAATAGATTATGCCATGCAAATTCGTTAATCACTTCCATAGGGAGACGATATTGCGGATCAGCACCTGCAAATCCTTTAAAGGAATAAATCTCATCCTGATTACTTAAATGATGTAAAACCTTTTCATATAAATGTTCAAACGTTGTTTCGGATATTGGCTGATTAACTTTGCCCCAATCAACCTTTTGTTCGGTTACATCATCTTTTACAATAAACTTATCATTAGGGGAGCGACCTGTGTAACGTCCAGTTTCTGCCTGGATAGCTCCAGTAGCAGTTAGGCGTCCCTCTTTGCGAGACAAAATCTTTTCTACTAATTCAGCAACGGATAGGTTTTTTCTTACCGTATCCTGCTCCAGTAATTCTCTAAGTATAGATTGTTGATTCACCGTTTTCATCCAGAACCCGCCTTTATTAAATAGTATGGGAATGATACATAAAAGAAATAAAACGTTTCCTTTTTAAAAGGATCAACGCATCATAATGTGTCGGTTTAATGTAAGATTAGTATAACACATTTAAATTATTAGTCCACACTAATTATTAAAATGAAACAATTTGTTCATATAATACAGGGAATTAGACCAAGTAAAGGTCATGAGTAGAGGGCAAATGAAGGGTGGGAGTAGGAGGAAAACCTTACTCTCAGTTGACATTACCTGTGTAAAACGTTATGATAAGTCGCGAACGGAATCTATCTTATCCTGAGTTGGTGGAGGGACAGGCCCGAGGAAACCCGGCAACCGTCACGATAAAGGTGAAATGGTGCTAACCTGTTGCAAGGTATAACCTTGAACGATAAGAGCGAAAGGATCCTTTCCCTTTGCTCGAAATATGGGAAAGGTTTTTTTATACGCTAAAAACCATCATGTTAGGTAGTAACAGTTATGTTGAATCACAACTGATTAACCAATGCCGATACCATGTATTGGTCTTTTTCTATTTTAATACTGTTTCTTCCTTTTATATATGCACAAGCAAACATTTATGCTCATAAAGCTAGAAGAAGAGATCATGTAGGGCGCTTATACACTCTACTGTTCCTGTGTTATTAAGAAAGTCTTTAATAATTAGCAACAAGGGAATAAGTTCCGTTTGAAAATGTTCTGAAGGAGGAGTATGGGGAATGGCAGCAAACCGCCGCTTATTCACATCGGAATCCGTTACAGAGGGGCATCCCGATAAAATCTGTGACCAAATTTCTGATGCTATTTTAGATGAAATACTGAAAAACGATCCTAACGCTAGGGTTGCTTGTGAAACGACTGTAACGACAGGTCTGGTATTAGTATCAGGGGAGATATCTACTAATACGTATGTAGATATTCAAACCATCGTGCGAAATACCATTAAGGAAATTGGCTATACTCGTGCGAAATACGGCTTTGATGCAGAAACATGTGCTGTATTAACCGCAATTGATGAGCAATCTCCTGACATTGCTCAAGGTGTGAACGAGTCATATGAAACTCGTGAAGGTCAGATGAGTGATAAGGAAATTGAAAATATAGGAGCAGGAGACCAGGGGTTAATGTTTGGTTATGCAAATAACGAAACTCCTGAATTAATGCCTTTACCAATTTCTTTGGCGCACAAATTAGCGAAGCGGCTCTCCGATGTTAGAAGAGATGAGACGTTAGATTATCTTCGTCCAGACGGTAAAACACAAGTAACGGTAGAGTATGATGAGAATGACCAACCATTGCGTATTGACACCATTGTCATATCTACTCAGCATCATCCTGAAATTACATTAGAACAAATTCAGCGTGATCTAAAGGAGCAGGTTATTAACCCGATTGTTCCAAAAGAATTGTTAGATGATAGTACGAAATACTACATTAACCCCACTGGTCGATTCGTTATTGGAGGGCCACAAGGAGATGCTGGTCTGACTGGTCGTAAGATAATTGTGGATACGTACGGTGGATATGCTCGTCACGGTGGAGGAGCATTTAGTGGTAAGGATGCTACGAAAGTAGATCGTTCAGCGGCTTATGCTGCTCGATATGTTGCGAAAAATATTGTATCGGCAGGACTTGCTGATGCATGTGAAGTTCAGCTCGCATATGCTATTGGTGTTGCCCAGCCTGTTTCCATATCCATTAATACATTTGGAACTGGAAAAGTAACCGAAGAAAGGCTAGTGGAAGCGGTTCGCGAAACATTCGACCTGCGTCCAGCAGGTATAATAAAAATGCTGGACCTTCGTCGCCCAATTTACAGAAATACAGCTGCATTCGGACACTTTGGCCGAACAGACGTTGAATTCCCTTGGGAGCAAACAGATAAAGCAGAAGTATTGAAGCAGCTCGTTACTTCCTAAAAAAACATGCTGTCGAGTCAATCTCGGCAGCATGTTTTTTCTTGTTAGTCCGACAAAATGTCCTGTTTTGTTTGCTGTATAGCGGCCTTATGTGGAAGGCTTGAAGGCCAGACTTCATCGATACTGTTGCTGAAAGGGGAGCCTTTTCTCATAAAAAATTTTTTTAATCCAAGTCTTCTGCTATCTCTCCATTATATGAATCAACAACATCCATATTGTTATTTGTCTTTAATAAAAAAAATTGATAAAATGTAGTGTTTGGTTTTCTTATTATGGAAAGGTGTAAGGTGAAACGAAACTGTATTTAGTTCGTCTAAACATAGAGGAAATTATGGAAATGAATTATGATTATCCACCCACAATGCTCCTAGGTCGTTCGAATGGTGTACAGTGTCTTCCGTATAGGAAACATCCCGCTGGCATGCGTGTTCTGCCTATTGGGGATTCTAGTAAAGATATTCTTTTTATGGTAAACTGAAACAGCAAAGTGAAGGAAAGTGAGGACTTTTTTTATGTGTGGTTTTATAGGTGTAATGAGACATCTGCCTTCTCCTCTTGATGAGCAGGAAAAGCAGAATTTTAAACGAAGAAATGACATAATCACTCACCGCGGTCCAGATGATGAGGGGTATTTCCATGATGAGTACATATCCTTTGGGTTCCGCCGATTAAGTATCATAGATATTGAAAGCGGCCATCAACCGTTGAGCTATGAAGATGAACGGTATTGGATGGTGTTTAATGGTGAAGTTTATAACTATGTAGAATTAAGAGAGTCTCTGCAGAAGAAGGGGTACACGTTTGAAACGGAATCAGACACCGAAGTTATCGCAGCAATGTTTCGGGATAAACGGGAGGAAGCCTTTGCCCATCTTCGCGGTATGTTCTCAATCTTAATTTGGGATAAAGAGGAGCAAACCCTTTACGGTGCTCGAGACCCATTCGGTATTAAGCCATTATTCTATAGTGAGCAGCAAGATGAAACGTACTTTGCCTCAGAGAAAAAGAGTATTACACTTCTTCAGGAAAATGAACTAGTAAACACAGAAGCATTACAGCATTACTTAAGCTATCAGTATGTTCCAGAGCCGCTGACTTTGACAAGTGGTATTCGAAAAGTAGAGCCAGGGCATTATTTCGTAAAAGCTCCTAACGGAAAGATGCAATTTCATCGTTATTTCCACGCTACCTTTACCCAGGTTGCAGGTAGCGAACAGCAATGGATTAATAAGATTCAAGATACGTTATACGACTCTGTAAACGTTCATATGCGAAGTGATGTACCAGTTGGGTCGTTCTTATCAGGTGGAATTGATTCCTCTATTATTGTTTCAATGGCAAGAGAGTTTAATCCTAATATCAAAACGTTTTCTGTAGGATTTGAACGGGATGGCTATTCGGAAGTAGATGTGGCAAAGGAAACAGCTGATAAAGTGGGCGTTGAAAACATTTCTTATACTATCACGCCGCAAGAATATATCGAGAAGCTACCAAAGATTATGTGGCATATGGATGATCCATTAGCGGATCCAGCCTGTGTGCCGTTGTATTTTGTGGCACGAGAGGCTCGTAAACATGTAACCGTTGTTCTTTCAGGAGAGGGAGCAGACGAATTATTTGGCGGTTATAACATCTACAGGGAACCAGAATCATTAAAGCTGTTCGATTCTATGCCAGGTCCTGTCAAAGGGCTGCTATCCAGAGTTGCTGCTGTTATGCCAGAGGGTGTGAGAGGAAAAAGCTTCTTGGAACGTGGAACCACTCCTTTGAGAGAAAGATATATTGGGAATGCTAAGATGTTTGAAGAAGCAGACAAGCGTAATATCTTGGCGGATTACCATGAGTCAGCTACCTATCAGTCCATAACCAATACATTGTATAATCAGGCAGGGTCGTATCACCCAGTAAACCAGATGCAATATATTGATATTCACACTTGGATGAGGGGCGATATCCTTCTTAAAGCAGATAAGATGACAATGGCGAATTCCTTGGAGCTGAGAGTACCATTCTTGGATAAGGAAGTATTCAATGTAGCTAGGGAAATCCCTGTAGATAGGAAGATAGCAGATGGCACTACTAAATCCATTTTGCGTAAAGCAGCACGAGGTATCGTACCTGATCATGTGTTAGATCGGAAGAAGCTAGGCTTCCCTGTCCCAATTCGTCACTGGCTTAAGGATGAGTTATATGATTGGGCAACTGAACTAATTCAAAACAGTGAAACAGACCATTTACTAAACAAAAAAATAATCTCTCAATTGCTTGAAGATCATGTTCAAGGAAAAGGAGATTACTCTCGTAAAATATGGACTGTGCTGATGTTCATGCTTTGGCATCAAATATACGTGGAACGGAAATATTCCTTCTCAGAATTAATGGAAGAGGATAAAACAACAAGCAAGATTTCCATTACTTAATGGAAATAGCTTGCTTGCCCATTTGCACCCAGGCAGCGTGAAATTCGTTGATGGGTGCTTTTTTATTTTGTCCAGATAATGGATCATTAAAGTAAATATGCTGCTCATCGTACCCTGTTATGACAACAGAGTGTTCTTTCCTAGTGATATCGATTGGTCCTGCTTTGGTTTGCCAGGTGGTGAAATAATGGTCAGGCAATTTGTTGTAAGTTGTATTCGTAATTACCCAAACTGGCCTGCCTTCATGAAGTTCCTCTATTATTTTATAAAAGGGCTGTCCTGTAAAATCGTTTACCCGTTCTGCGCCTACGTGTTTAGCTGCTAAAGAGGCAACAGGTCCATGATATACACCATAGCCTGGATTGGATAAGGAATACATGTCCCCTACAAAACCATCATTGGGATTTCCAAAGTGTACAGAGTTTCCCTTCTCCTGATAAGGGGTTGGGTCTTTATGGATTTGATCGGCCAATGTCATCTTATCCACCTGTATGTCATGATGCTGGAGTAGCATACTAAGGGACGTTACCTCACAACCCCTTGGCAGTTCAGGGTATTGATGGGTTGTCGGTACATGGATGTGGACACTTTCTTTTAATATATACTCGTCAATTAACGGGACGAACGAAGTCCCTTCTTCTAGCATAGTACCAGTAGCAGCCACAGATTCCGAGTTTAAAGAGAACCAGTGATTAAAGGTGGCAGCAAGCTTCCCTTTATATTCCTCATACGATATAGCAGTTAATCCAATCGTACACGCAAAAAACAACAAGCTATACCAACGCAATAATTTACGGAAAGGGTGCTGTATCTTCTGAAATATGGAAAACAAAAGCAACAGGATGCTCATGATAAAGGTTCCAAACCATAAGGCGTTTACCATAGAGGAGATCACCTCCTTGCCATTACATTATCCTATAAAGGGTACTTTAGACGTGGAAAACAGTGTTAATAGCCCTGTGGTCGCTGAATAGACTTATAATACTGCCCTTTTTCCACATATTCTTTACGGATACGCTCCATCTCCTTATTATCTTCATCGGTTAATTCTCGAACTACTTTAGCTGGTCTTCCAAATGCAAGCGTATTCGCTGGAATTTTTTTGTTAGGAGGTACGAGACTTCCAGCTCCAACAAAAGCTCCTTCTCCTACTTCACAGCCATCAAGCAAAGTTGTTCCCATTCCAATCAGTGCATTTTTTCTAACTGTAGCAGAATGAATCATCGCTTGATGCCCAACAGTAACCCCCTCTTCAATGGTTAAAGGTTTGTTTGGGCTTTGGTGGAGTAGACTTTGATCTTGAATGTTGGTCCCTTTCCCTATATGGACTGGTGCAACGTCTCCACGAATAACAGTTTGGAACCAAATGCTCACATTTTCCTCTAATGTGACATCTCCAGTCACAACAGCATCATCTGCAAGGTAGACTGAATCATGAATTTTCGGGTATATTCCTTTATATTGGTATATCATTTGAAACCTCCTGTAACATATGGTGTTATAAATAGTATAACAAATGCACAAAACAGTAGGGGAAGGAAGCGATGGCGATGAAAGAACAATTAGCAGCAAACCCTAAAGGTATTATGATAATCGTACATGGAGCTATGGAGCACTCCGGTCGATATGAAAACCTCGTTAGACAATGGAATGAATCTGGATATACTTGTATATATGGAGATTTACCTGCCCATGGAGAAACAGATGGTGTGAAAGGACACGTGGATTCCTTTCAAGAGTATATGGATGCCATCATAGAGTGGGTACGCCATGCAACTACATTTGGATTACCGATTTTTCTTTTAGGGCACAGTATGGGAGGGTTGGCAGTAATCCGTGTGTTAGAAGAAAATAACGTGATGCCGATTGAAGGTGTTGTGTTATCTTCTCCATGCCTCGGGCTAGTAGAACCTCCATCCAAAGCAATAAAATCAATGGCGAAGGGACTAAATGTGCTTGCACCGAAAACTATGGTCGATGGCAGCCTCAACCCTCACCATCTTACTAGAGACACGCAAGCTATTAGAGAATTAGTGAATGATACATTGGTGTTAAAGAAGGTATCAGTACGGTGGTATAGCGAATTAGAGAAGGGGATGAGGCTGGCTTTTGAACGAATGGAAGCCTATCCAGACATTCCTACTCTTGTCATGCAAGCTGGAAGCGATAAAATAGTAGATAAAGTACAAACGAAAAAGTGGTTTGATACCTTGAATATTAATGAAAAATCATATAAAGAATGGGCAAACTTGTATCATGAAATTTTTAATGATCCAGAGCGGAAGGACGTTTTTCATTACGCGAAGGGGTTTGTAGAGTTACATATCCCGAACACATAGAAGGGGGCTTTTACCTTGGCCGTTCCAAGTACACCAATTCACTTAATGTCCACTGTTTATCGAAAGATATTTCCATATACTAATAAGGTGTTAAGCACATGGGAGGCAAGTGCTGAGCAAATACCAAATGCTGAGTTAAGAAAGCAGGCGCTAGACTCTATAGAGGATAAAACTTTTCATTGTGAAGGGGGAGCCATTTATAGTCTGCTCTCCCAAAATTATTGGAAAGAGGCTGTTCAATTTATTGTAGCTTATCAAACCATATCAGATTATCTTGATAATTTATGTGACAGAAGTACATCCCTTGACCCTAATGACTTCCAATGTTTGCATCAAGCTATGCAAGATGCATTAACCCCGGAAGCACAGCTAAAGGATTATTATGCTTTTCGAGAAGAAAAGGACGACGGTGGGTACTTAGCATCTCTTGTACAAACCTGTCAACATACCCTTCGTTCACTGCCAAATTACAATCAACTTAAGCCTTACACAAAGGAATTGTGTGCTTTGTACTCTGATTTGCAGGTACATAAACATGTTACTTTAGAGGAACGAGAGCCTCGATTAAAGGAATGGTTTACTCTATATTCCAATCGGTGGAATGATTTAAGCTGGTATGAGTTTTCGGCCTGTACAGGCTCCACTCTGGGAATATATTGTCTGGTGTCCTACGGATTTGGACAAACTCTAACTGACGAACAGATACAGAACATATATGAAGGATATTTTCCATACATGCAAGGGCTACATATCCTATTAGATTATTTTATAGACCAGGAAGAGGATTTAGTGGAAGGAGATTTAAATTTTTGTAACTATTATGATCATGAAGATCATATGAAGCAACGGTTTCGTTATTTCATTGAACAAACACAAGCCCACGTTCAATCCCTGCCTCACGCCTCATTTCATCAGATGGTACAAAAAGGGTTGGTTGGTCTATACCTAGCGGATCGAAAAGTTGAATCCATAAAAGGCGCGAATGAAGTAGTGAAGGAATTGCTGAATGTAAGTGGAATGAAGGCTAAATTTTTCTACATGAATACAAAGCTGTATCATAAAATAAAGCCCGGGCTTGCCTAATAAGGCACCCGGGTTTTACTTTTTCTCCACAGCAAGAATAAATGGAGGTTTATTCACTTGATTGATGAAACCGTACCGTAGTACATTAAATTCCTTTTGACTTAATTGGGACAAGTATTTGAGCAAAGCTTCTTTCTCCTCATCTCCACCAGAATGTCCATAATAGACAACCAATACGAGCATGCCTTCTTGCTTGAGACGGGATAATACTTCTTTGACGGATTCCAATGTAGTATCCGGCTTCGTAACTATAGTTTTGTCACTGCCTGGCAGGTATCCTAGATTATAAATAGCACCGCCAATTTCTTCATGGAAATCTGGAATATATTTCACCAATTGATCGTGACTATCCTGAATCAGGTGAACATTCTTCAGTTGTTCTTCATGAATTCTGTCTTCCGTATTTAAGATAGCCTTCTCCTGTATGTCGAAGGAAAGAACGGTTCCTTCTTCCCCTACCAGTTTACTTAGAAAAACAGTATCATGACCATTTCCAGCTGTGCCATCGACGACCATGTCTCCTTCTTCCACGCTGCTCGCTAATAAATAATGCGCGTATTCTAATACTCGTTGTAGCATGTTATTTTGTCACCTTTTCTATATAGTGTTTTCCTTGATAGCTGTTCCGATTAACAAGCTCCTCGTCAATGCTGTTGAGAACGTCCCATTTATTCATACTCCACATTGGTCCGATTAACAGATCAGTGGGACCGTCTCCTGTAATGCGATGCACAATCATTTCTGGTGGAAGGGTTTCTAACTGATCAACGACTAGCTGGATATAATTGTCTTTGGTAAGAAAGGAAAGTTCACCCTTCTCATATTGTTTTACCATCGGTGTTCCCTTCAGCAGATGAAGTAAGTGAATTTTAATCCCTTGCACATCTAATTCACTCACAGCTCGTGCCGATTCTAACATCATCTCATATGTCTCACCAGGTAACCCGTTTATTAGATGACTACAAACCCGAATACCGTGCTTTCGTAATTTTTCTACTCCCTCTACGTAGGTTTGGAAATTGTGAGCTCGGTTAATTTTTGCTGCGGTTACTTCATGAATGGTTTGGAGCCCGAGCTCTACCCAAAGGTAAGTACGCTTGTTTAATTCAGCTAAATACTCCACTACGTCATCGGGGAGACAATCAGGACGTGTTCCAATAGATAAGCCAATGACTCCTTCCTGCTGAAGCACCTGTTCATATTTTTCTTTCAATACTTCTACTGGGGCATGGGTGTTTGTAAAAGCCTGAAAATAGGCGATATAGTGGCCTTCCTTCCATTTCCCATGCATTTTATCTCTTTGTTTATGAAATTGTACTGCCAGGTCCTCTGCACGATCGCCAGCAAAATCTCCACTTCCAGCAGCAGAGCAAAAAGTACATCCTCCATACGCTACTGTACCATCTCTATTTGGGCAGTCAAAGCCGCCATCTAACGCAACTTTAAAAACTTTATGACCGAAAGTATTTTTTAAATGGTAGTTCCAAGAATGATACCTTTTTTGTCCAAAGGAATATGGAAACGGATTGTCCATGTATAAGCTCCTTTTCACGGATGAGTTGTCTAACAAGCATTGTAGCACGTCAGAGACATAATCCAAAGGAGAAAATAACAAAAGGATATACGTATAAGAATACGCCACTAGAACACATTAAAAGATGAGGTGATTACAATGGCAACACGACAATCGATAGAAAACATGATGACAGAAGCAAACCAGTGTCTTGAAACAGCTCGAGAACAATTAGATCGAGCAAACAAGCTAGGATATGAAGTAAATGAGGAGTACACGGAAGCCCAATTGGCCTTAGAAGAATTAGAGCAGCAAATTGATAAGCTAATGGATAGTGCAAACCATCAACAAAAGGATCAGCTGCACCGCTTGCACTTGCAAGTATCCCAATACTTAAATGATATGATTTTAGACCATCAACAATTGAAATAACGTTGAGTAATGAGCACTTGTAACGTCAAAAAGTCAGAGCTTGCTGAACATGCAAGCTCTTTTTTTCATGCTGCGACTTGGTGAGCGTTCTATTGTGGTCTTGGGAATGGGCCATATCTGCCTCATCTTAAATAGCAGCACATGCTCATATGGAACATGCTTATACAACAACATTTCTAAAAAACAGTATTGACTCCTCACATGTCATAGTGTACTATTTATCTAGTACACTAGAACGAAGATACAATTTACAGGGGGTAGAACAAAAAATGAGTGGTTTTAAAGGGTTATGGAAGAAAGAGTGGAGATTAACATTAGCGTTTCATATTTTTGTGTTGTTATTGCAGTTAGTTATTATTGGACTAACGTATTGGAGGGTTAGCTCCTTTAATGAGAATTTTGTACTAATTCCGATGCTTCTTATCTTAATTCTGCACATTTTCTATTTACCGGGATTTATGCTAGTGAGCTTAGGTAAGGAAGCGAGAATGCTGCATTTATTCCTGCATTCTCCTCGGTCCATTCATACTATTATGGGAGCGAAGGCTTTAAATGGACTGCTTTTCATGGTGATTTCTCTTACTGTTATAAACGGATTAATCGTGTACGTGTTGAGCAGGACTGAATTGTTTACAGGGAAGGTTGGAGAGATAATTCGTCTATTATTATGGGGGGATGTTCAACTTATAGCCTTATCATTGGAATTCAGTATATTCTTATTCCTTCTTTGGACTATTCGCCAATTGTTGAAGAGCTATATTGGAAAGTGGAGTATTCTAATTACAATTCTCATTTTCATCGCCTTTCCATTTGTGACCTATTGGCTAACCACCCAACCATTTTATGAATTTATGACTTCTTGGGGTGAGGTTTCATTTGGATTTATCGATTTAATTCAAAATCTTGATCTTGATATCGGCAATTTTCAGATGGAAATAGAAGCAGAAGAGGATGCAACATGGTACATTGGTGAAGTTTTTGTAGAACTAATATTCACGGTTTTATTTTATTGGTTAGCTAGCTATTTGCTGGATAAAAAAGTAGAGGTGTAGTGAAATATGAGTCAAGAATTTCAGCGAGATAAACCAATCTACTTGCAAATAGTAGATCAATTATCGAATGAAATTATACGGGGAGAACGGAAGCCGGGAGATAAGCTCCCGTCTGTCCGAGAATGTGCGTTAGAAATGGGAGTGAATCCAAATACTATGTCAAGAGCCTATAAAGAGTTAGAAACATTACAAATCGCTGAATCGAGGAGAGGTCAAGGGACCTTTGTTACAGAAGATGGTAATCGCCTCGGTCAGCTCCGGGAGGAAATGAAAAAAGACTACATTCAATCTTTTGTACAGGATATGAAGGATCTTGGGTTCTCATTAGACGAAATGCTAGAAGGATTACAAAGCTTTTCTACAAAGGGGGATGAACAATGATTGCCTTACAACAGGTGACGAAGAAGTATATAAATAAAACAGCTCTTAAAGATGTTTCGATAACGTTTGAAGCCGGAAAGATAACTGGCATAGTGGGGGAGAATGGCAGCGGTAAGTCAACAACCTTGAAGTTGATTGCAGGGCTATTGCAGCCAAGCAGCGGCAACGTGCTAGTGGACGAGGAAAGAGCTGGTAGGCGCATTAGCAGTAAAGTAGCCTATATGTCAGAGCTTGAATCAATATATTCGTTCTTTACTGTCGGGGACGCTGTCGACTTCTATGAGTCTCAATTTGAGGATTTTGATCGCAGCCAAGCAGAGGAGATACTTACCTTTATGAATCTAGAGCATCCTCAAAAGGTGAAGCATTTATCTAAAGGAAATAGAGGCAGGTTGAAAATGACTCTCACATTAGCAAGGCATGCTCCTTATATTTTGTTAGACGAACCTTTTTCAGGCTTAGATCCAATGGTTAGGAATTCGATTGTGAAAGGACTTATCAAATTTATAGATTTAGATAAACAAGCACTCATTATTACAACTCATGAAATTAAAGAGATTGAGCCGATTCTCGATGATGTAATTGCCATTAAGCAAGGCAGCATTCTTGGAAGGGAAGAAGTCGAGGATCTCCGAGGTAATGGGCATAGTGTTGTAGATTGGTTAGAGCAGGTTTATGGAGGTGGATCACTTGAGTACAACAGCAGTCGTACAATTAGATAATCTTAGTAAAACAATTAAAGGCAAGAAGCTTATCCATAACGTTAATCTGGATTTGTATGGTGGAGAGGTGTTTGGATTCCTCGGTCCAAATGGCGCAGGAAAAACGACTACCATTCGAATGATGGTAGGTTTAATGAAACCAACCTCCGGCAGTGTGAAAATAAATGGAGTAGATTTACAGGAACAATTTGAAACAGCTGTCAGCCAAGTAGGGGCTATCGTGGAAAACCCAGAGCTATATAAGCATTTATCTGGATACCAGAACCTGATTCATTATAGTCGAATGCACAAAGGCATTACGAAGAAACGATTACAGGAAGTGATAGACCAAGTAGGGCTGACGAATCGAATTCATGATAAAGTAAAAAGCTACTCGCTTGGAATGAGGCAGCGTTTAGGGTTGGGTCAGGCGCTGCTTCATAGCCCCAAGTTCCTTATCCTTGATGAACCTACCAATGGGTTAGACCCCGCTGGGATAAGGGAGTTTCGTACGTATCTTCGCCAAATTGCTCAAGAGGATAATGTGTGTATTTTAGTATCGAGTCACCTGTTGTCTGAGATTGAGCTAATGTGTGATCGTGTTGGAATTATTCAAAAAGGAACTCTTATCGATATCAAGCAAGTTCATGGGGACGACCAGCAAGTGGAGTGGAAATTTGTGTTAGATCAACCTGCTCAAGCAATGCAGCTGCTTTCTACTAATATAAAGGAAGAAGTTCGAGCAACTACAGATGGTGTTAGTGTAACCATCAGCCAAGAGCAGGTTCCAGCAGTGAATAAGCTATTGGTAGAAGCAGGCTTCAACATATATAGCATTGAATCCACTAGAGAAACATTAGAAGACGAGTTCTTGAAGGTAACGAGGGGGGAGCAGGTTGGGTAAAGTATTCGCACTCTGTCGAAATGAATGGATGAAACTAATCCGGACCAAAAGTACATGGGCTATGGCAATTATCCTGTTAGTAGCAACTTTTGCAGTAGGCGGTTTACTAAAATGGCAAATGGTTGATAATACAGATGAGACTAATAATTGGAAACAAGCAGTCCAGCAGGATATACAACAATACACAGCTGCAAAGCAAGGAGCAGAGGAAGGAAGCTTTGTATATAAGAAAGCAGAGGAACAAATACAAATAGCCAAACAGCAGCTAGCTGATAACAATAAAACAGTCGAGCAAGGCTCCTTCTGGTGGTCAGTAGACAGCCTGAAATCGGTGAGCAGTCTTATTATATTATTTGGTGTAATTATGGGAGCTAGTATAGTATCATCCGAATATACTAACGGTACGATTAAACTGCTAGCCATCAGACCTGTATCAAGAGGGAAAATTTTATTGAGCAAATATTTGACCGTTATTGGAGCAACTATCGTATTTGCTATAGGTATGCTGTTTGTTTCTATGATTGCCTCGATTGTCTATTTCCCTTACGAAGGCACTAGTTCCTATATGATGATTAATGGGGAGGTAAGCAGCGTCTCTCCGTTTTGGGGTATTGCTAAGTGGTACGTGTATAGTTTTGTAGGAGTTATTGCATACACTACTATCTCCTTCTTTATTGCTACATTAATTCGCTCTAATGCAATGGCAATTGGCATAACGATGTTCTTACTTTTCACCTCTTCTACTGCAATGACCATGTTATATCAGTTTGATTGGTATAAATATGTCTTATTTGGTCATACTGGGTTTTCAAGCTATTTATCTATAAATGTTCCATTTACAGATATTGGTCCCCTGTTATCACTTGGAATTGTAGGAGCATATGTTATTGCTTTTTATTTGATAAGTTATCTATCCTTTACCAAACGGGATATAGCTGTATAAGTGGGGGGGAAGGCATACTTGACAAAGGCTTTTCCTTTCATATACATTAGATAGTACAAAAGACGTGCCGAAAAACGATGATGAAGGATTAGTAATAAGGGAGTAAGAGTAATAGAGAGACAGCGGTTGGTGAAAGCTGTCCTTGCCCTTTATGAACTCACCTTTGAGTTGCGAACCTGAAATAATAGTAAGGTTTGCCGTCAATCCGCGTTAAGGAACTAAGTGAGTGTAGTTGCACTAATTTGGGTGGTACCGCGGGTGGAAGAAGCCTCTCGTCCCTATTTTATTTAGGGATGGGGGGTTTTTTTGTATCCATTTGAATGGTAGTAGTCGATCGCAATTGCTTACAAGAATAACAAGCATAGAAGGAAACAGGCATGGATATCTAAGGAGGTAAAGTTGATGGCATATAATCATCAATCTATTGAACAGAAATGGCAGCAATTTTGGCAGGACAATAAAATTTTCCAAACCAATACACACAGTAATAAGGATAAGTTTTATGCTCTTGATATGTTCCCTTATCCTTCCGGAGCTGGCTTACACGTAGGTCACCCAGAAGGATACACTGCAACAGATATCTTATCTAGAACGAAGCGGATGCAAGGGTTCGAAGTATTACATCCTATGGGCTGGGATGCTTTTGGTTTACCTGCAGAGCAATACGCACTCGATACTGGTAACGATCCGGAGGCTTTCACAAAGCAAAATGTGGATAATTTCCGACGTCAGATTCAATCTTTAGGATTTTCCTATGATTGGGACAGAGAGGTGAATACTACTGATCCTAGTTACTATAAATGGACCCAGTGGATCTTTGTAAAGCTATACGAGCAAGGTCTCGCTTATATTGATGAAGTGCCTGTTAATTGGTGTCCAGCACTTGGAACAGTCTTGGCTAATGAAGAGGTTATAGACGGAGTTAGTGAGCGCGGCGGTCATCCTGTCATTAGAAAACCAATGAAGCAATGGATGTTAAAAATTACAGAATATGCAGACCGTTTATTAGAGGACTTAGAGGAATTGGATTGGCCAGAAAGCATTAAAGACATGCAACGCAATTGGATTGGGAAGTCTGAAGGGGCAGAAGTGCATTTCGATATTGCCAATACAGATAAAGGTTTGACTGTGTTCACAACTAGGCCAGATACATTGTTTGGAGCGACCTATGCAGTTCTTGCACCAGAGCATCCCTACGTTAAGGAGATTGTTACGCCAGATCAACAGAGTGCTATCGAGGCCTATCTACAAGAGGCGGAGAAAAAGAGTGACCTAGAGCGTACAGATTTAGCAAAAGGAAAAACAGGAGTGTTTACAGGAGCGTATGCTATTAACCCTGTCAATGATGAAAAGCTACCTATATGGATTGCTGATTATGTATTAATGTCTTATGGCAGTGGAGCCATAATGGCTGTTCCAGCTCACGATGAGCGTGATTATGAATTTGCTCGTACCTTTGACTTACCAATTCGAGAGGTTGTAGAAGGCGGCCATGTCGAAGCGGAAGCCTACACAGAGGATGGAAAGCATATAAATTCTGGCTTTTTAAATGGACTAGAGAAAGATGAAGCAATTGAAAAGGCAATAGACTGGCTTGAAGAGACTGGAAAAGGAACCCGGAAAACGACCTACCGTCTCAGAGATTGGCTATTTAGCCGTCAACGTTATTGGGGAGAGCCAATCCCGATTATTCATTGGGAAGATGGGACAATGACACCTGTAAAAGAAGAGGACTTACCGTTGGAGCTTCCAAAAACAAGTGAGATAAAACCATCTGGCACAGGTGAATCACCACTTGCAAATATTGAAGATTGGGTAAATGTTGTAGATCCAGAGACAGGTATGAAAGGTCGCCGTGAAACGAATACAATGCCGCAATGGGCAGGAAGCTGCTGGTATTATTTACGGTATGTAGATCCTCATAATGATCAAATTCTAGCTGACAAGGATAAGCTGGCTAAATGGCTCCCTGTAGATATTTATATCGGCGGTGCAGAACATGCAGTGCTACACCTGTTATATGCGCGCTTCTGGCATAAGGTATTATATGATATTGGAGTAGTACCGACGAAAGAACCGTTCCAGAAACTATATAATCAGGGTATGATACTAGGCGAGAACAATGAGAAAATGAGTAAATCGAAAGGCAATGTTGTGAATCCGGACGAAATTGTCCGTACTCACGGTGCAGACACCTTGCGATTATACGAAATGTTTATGGGGCCTTTAGACGCCGCGGTTGCCTGGTCAACGAACGGTTTGGATGGAGCAAGACGTTTCTTAGATCGAGTATGGAGATTAATGACAGAAGATGAAACCCTTCCATCTTCTAAAATCGTAGAGGCATCAGATGACTCTACGTTAGAAAGAACCTATCATGAAACAGTGAAAAAGGTAACCGAAAACTTTGAAGAACTTCGATTTAATACGGGAATTTCACAGATGATGGTATTTATTAATGAAGCGTATAAGGTTGACAAGATTCCAAAGGAATATGCGGAAGGCTTTGTGAAATTAATAGCCCCAGTAGCCCCACACCTAGCAGAAGAAATTTGGAGTATCTTTGGGCATGAAGGAACGATTAGTTATCAGGCATGGCCAATGTTCGATGAAGCTAAACTGCAGGATGATGAAGTTGAAGTAGTTCTTCAAGTTATGGGGAAGGTAAGAGCGAAGATGAATGTACCAAAGGATATTAATAAAGAAGAGTTAGAGAAACTTGCTCTTGAGGATGAAACGATTCAAGAATGGATAGAAGGTAAAACGGTAAGGAAAGTCATCGCTGTTCCTGGCAAGTTAGTTAATATTGTAGCAAATTAACAATGTATAGCCCCCGGTTAGTAATTACGTCTAACTGGGGGTTTTTTATGGTATTTATAAGAATCTGCTATTTGCTATGAAATGAGTGTGGTTTCTGTTATGTATCTCTTTAAAACAAAGTATTCTCATAGGGATAAATACCCTTAAGCGTATGTATTGACTGTGTAAAAAAATCGTATAAAATTAGGAGGTGCGATACCCAATTATTAAAAAATAAAGATAAATAAAGTCAAATATTATGCTACTTCATACAATACCTCATATTGTAAGTAAATTAACACTTATGTCATGTATTCCTATCCCATAATGAACCGTAATAGGAGTGTGAATCTATGGAAGTAATAGCAATAACCATCTTCGTTCTAATATTGGTCTGGTTTATTAGAAATGTATCTTTACCTCATATGTATATGAAGAAAATTGATCAGAATCTAATATCTGAAGATAAATATTGTGTGATTGATGTTAGAGACTATGTATCGGCACATAACAGTCCTTTCCCAAGTGCTGAAAATATACCTCTCTCTTATCTGCCACGCGTTTTAAAAGATAAATTCGACTGTACGAAAGACATTGTACTAATTAGCGATGACATGCGCGGAGCAAGAATCGCTGCTAAAATGCTACGAAAAAAACAAAATCGCTCTATTTACTATTTTCAAAGCTAGCTAGAACCTGCTATTCACTACGAGTAGCGGTTTTTTCTTTTATATAAGGCAAGTTGAGTCATCGGAAATAGCTCTGCTTTCGTGCGTCCCTACCCGAAGCGGGTTCATTCACCATTGCTATACGATGTAGCGACATTAGGAACTTTCATACTTGCAATTGAGCCTCCTCAGACGGTTATAAATGATTGGTAGTTTAAAAATCCAAATGAAAAGGAATCATCATAGAACAATAGGTAGTATTAGAGGCATGAAATAGTTTTTAGGAAAATGTATAATTAGTATTGACTCAATACATGAACATGTATTAATATAGTTATTGCTGTCGCACAGATAGCCGCCTATCGACAAGAAATGTTAACAAGAGATTAATTCTATTAAATTACTATTAATAAATTGTTGACTTTACGTTAAATCTGGTGATATACTTTAGTCAGTGTCGATAAGTGACATATTGATCTTTGAAAACTGAACAAAACAACTTGTAAACAACCTGTTAATTTTTAACATTAGCCAGTAATCATGTTCACATGATGTTAGGCGAACTCTTATGGAGAGTTTGATCCTGGCTCAGGACGAA
>NZ_JBHLTP010000009.1:0-242760 GCF_042434395.1 Pontibacillus salicampi
CCTTTCATTTCAAGAAACGTAAGAAAGGTGCTCGACAAATAAAGATGACTTTAAAAGGGCAATTCAACACGAATTATAACTTAAAGAGAATTAGACGTGTGATGAAAAAGTACAACATTGTATGTCCAGTAAGAAAAGCTAATCCATATCGCAGAATGGCCCAAGCTACGAAAGAGCATACGGTTTTACCCAACAAACTAAAACGCCAATTCAAACAAGGTGTTCCAGGAAAAGTGTTACTTACTGATATCACTTATCTATTTTATGGCAAAGGTAAGAAAGCCTATTTATCAACCATAAAGGATGCTTCAACAAATGAGATATTAGCCTATCATGTTTCTGATAAAATCACTCTAGACCTCGCGACAAATACGTTATTAAAACTTAAGAAGAATAGAAGAATCAAACTAAATGAAGAAGCTTTTATACACTCAGATCAAGGGTTTCATTATACAAACCCCCGCTTTCAGAAGCTTGTGAAGAAATATAAATTAGGTCAATCCATGTCTAGAAGAGGAAACTGTTGGGATAATGCACCTCAAGAGTCTTTCTTTGGCCACTTTAAAGATGAAACGTTGATTAAACCATGCGAAACTTTAGAAGATCTGAAAAAGGAAATCAGAAGTTATATGATCTACTACAACAATTATCGTTATCAGTGGAACTTAAAAAAGATGACCCNGAGAGGCCAGGAGTTTTTTTATTGATCAGCTGGAGATGCGTTTTCTGGTTCCTTAAATGGATTTTCTTTATCAATATGGTCATAAAACATAATACCATTTAGATGGTCAATTTCATGTTGGAAAACGATACTTGCAAAACCGCGTAGGCGAAGCTTTACATCGTTCCCTTCAAGATCTGTACCCTTAACAGTGATGCGAGCATATCTAGGAACATATCCTGGTACATCGCGATCAACAGAAAGACAGCCTTCTCCTGAGCTTAAATATGTTTTTTCAACAGAGTGGCTAACGATTTTAGGATTAATTAGGCCATAGCTGTATTGCTTGTTGTTGAAGTCAACAAAATGAACAGCCAACATTCTTTTTGATATATTAATTTGAGGAGCCGCAAGTCCTACTCCAGGTCTGAGGTTATATTGTTCAGCAAGCTCATCATCTTGACTGTTTTTAAGAAATTGCAGCATGTCTTCTAGAGTAGCTCGTTCATCCTCAGAAGGGGGGAGGGATACTTCATCGGCGACTTCACGCAGTATTGGATTCCCTTCACGAACTACATCGTCCATCGTAATCATCACAGTCACATCCTTTTCTTTCGAATTCATAATCTCAAGTTTACCACAAACCTTAAGAATAAGGGAACGAAACATATCTTTTACTATTTTTATGGAAATAGTATGAAGAAAATACATGATGAATGGTATCTGTAAATGGTATGATGTATAGTAAGATTGCTTTTCTTACATTTTATGATAATATGGACAAGATTTTTCATATTGTTCATATACTAGAAGCAACAAAAAAGCTTCTTAATTTATAAGAACAGCATATAGGCTTAAGGAGGACATCAAAATTGCGCTTAGGGAAAATGGCTTTTGTATTATTATCTGTCGGGTTAATAGTAGCAGGCTGCACTGGCGGCGAATCGACAGAGGAAAAAATCTACAATCATTTAGAAGAAGCGGTCACATTAGAGGATGCGTTTAGAGACCAGCAAGACCCTCTAGTGAGATTGGAGCAGGAAGAAAAAGAACTATATAACAAAATCATTGATCTTGGTATGGATGAAATGGATAAGATCAAGAAACATTCAAATGAAGCTTTAGATATTATCGAGCAAAGAAAAGAAAAATTAGAAGTAGAAAAAGAAAGTATCGATGCAGCACAGAAAGAATTTGAGAATGTAAAACCATTAATTGAAGATCTAGAAAAGGAAGAAGCACAAGAGAAAGCAAATAAGATGGCTAACGCCTTTAATGATCGCTATAAGGCTTATCAAGATTTATACGATGCCTACAGTGCCTCTTTAAAAGAGGATAAGAAATTGTATGAAATGCTGCAGGATAAAGAATTAAAGAAAGAAAAACTCGAAGAGCAAATTGAGAAGATTAATCAGAGCTATGATAAAGTGATGAAAGCGAATGAAGCTTTTAATAAGTACACGAAGGAATATAATACTTTAAAGCGCGAATTTTATGATGCAACGGAGCTAGAAGTACAATATGATGAGGAAAGTTCAGAAAAGCAAAATAGTTCCTCTGAGGAAGATAAGAATAAGGAAGAAAAAACGACTGACGGAAGCCAAGAGAATGGCTCCTCCGATAGTGATGCCGAAGAGCAAGAAGAAAGCAAAGATGATAATTCATAAAACTGCCCATAGTGGCAGTTTTTTTATATGGAAATAGGGAAGTAAAAGAAATGGGGAATATTTTTCTAATAGTTATATTATTACAGATTTAAAATAGAACTAATACAGATTTAAAAATATGGTAAATAGTGATATGATTGAAAGCGTGCTATGATAATTTTCTTAGTATGAACAAAGTGTTTGACTAACAAACACTGTATAAGCTAAACTACTAATTGATTGATGGTTGTACCAATTCGTTTTGCTAAAATTATAATACAGTTACTAACCCTTTGTATTTTCCCAATAACATATACCTTTAAACGAGGGTGTAGGCATTCAGAGCAAATTAGGTACACATTTTTTTAGCTTTTGGGAAATGCTAATAAAGGTTATTTTAATTTTGAATGGTAGAAAGGAAGAGGTGAAGAACTTGAAACGAACTATTGAACAAGTTGAAAATCAGTTTGAAACGTTTCAAATCTTAAATGAAGACGGCGAAATCGTTAATGAAAATGCGATGCCAGACCTATCTGATGAAGATCTTCAGGAATTAATGCGCCGCATGGTTTATACTCGTATTCTTGACCAGCGTTCTATTGCGCTAAATCGTCAAGGTCGATTAGGATTCTATGCTCCTACAGCAGGACAAGAAGCTTCTCAATTAGGAAGCCAATTTGCAATGGAAAAGGAAGATTTCTTACTTCCAGGGTATCGTGACGTACCTCAATTAATCTTCCACGGCTTACCTCTATATCAAGCATTCCTATTCTCCCGTGGTCATTACCATGGAAACCAAATGGGTGAAGTGAATGCAGTAAGCCCACAAATCATTATCGGTGCTCAGATCACTCAAACTGCTGGTGTTGCACTAGGTATGAAGAAGCGTGGTAAGAAAAACGTTGCTGTAACTTATACAGGTGATGGCGGTGCTTCACAGGGTGATTTCTATGAAGGAATTAACTTTGCTGGCGCTTTCAATGCTCCTGCAATTTTCTTCGTGCAGAATAACCGTTATGCAATCTCCGTTCCAGTTGAAAAGCAGTCGAAAGCACAGACTATTGCTCAAAAAGCAGTAGCAGCTGGTATTGACGGCCTACAAGTTGACGGTATGGACGTTCTTGCAGTGTATAAAGCAACACAGGATGCTCGTGAGCGAGCGATTAATGGCGAAGGACCGACATTAATTGAAACACTTACTTACCGTTATGGACCACACACAATGGCAGGCGATGACCCAACTCGTTACCGTACAGAAGAGGACGAGAACGAATGGGAAAAGAAAGACCCGCTTGTTCGTTTCCGTAAATATTTAGAAAGCAAAGACCTATGGTCTGAAGATAAAGAAAATGAAGTAATTGAAAATGCAAAAGAAGAAATTAAAGCTGCTATTAAGAAAGCCGACGAGCAGCCTAAGCAAAAGGTTACAGACCTTATTTCTATCATGCATGAGGAACTTCCACCAAACCTTCAAAAGCAAATGGAAGAATACGAAGCAAAGGAGTCGAAGTAAATCATGGCACAAATGACAATGATTCAAGCGATTACTGATGCAATGCGCACAGAGCTTAAAAATGATGAAAATGTTCTGATCTTCGGAGAAGACGTTGGTCAAAACGGCGGTGTATTCCGTGCGACAGAAGGTTTACAAGATGAGTTTGGCGAAGATCGTGTATTCGATACGCCACTTGCTGAATCTGGTATCGGCGGTATGTCTGTCGGATTATCTCTGCAAGGATTCCGTCCTGTACCTGAGATTCAATTCTTCGGCTTCGTTTATGAGACTATGGATGCAATCAGCGGTCAAATGGCTCGTTACCGTTACCGTTCTGGTGGACATTATCAAATGCCTGTAACCATTCGTTCTCCATTTGGCGGAGGAGTTCATACACCTGAGCTACACGCAGACTCATTAGAAGGACTAATGGCTCAGCAGCCAGGCTTACGTGTTGTTATTCCATCTACACCATACGATGCAAAGGGATTGTTGATTTCTTCTATTCGAAGCAATGACCCTGTTGTATTTCTAGAGCACATGAAGCTGTACCGTTCTTTCCGTGGCGAAGTTCCAGAAGAGGAGTACACAGTACCGCTAGACAAGGCAAATGTAGTACGTGAAGGTAACGATGTTACGCTAGTAGCATACGGTGCTATGGTTCACTCTGCTCTTAAAGCAGCAGATGAATTAGAAAAAGATGGTGTTCAAGCTGAAGTAATTGACCTACGTACGGTTAGCCCTGTAGATTATGAGACAATTATCCAATCTGTTGAGAAAACCAATCGTGCTGTCGTGATTCAGGAAGCACAAAAGCAAGCTGGTGTAGCTGCTTCTGTTGCAGCTGAAATTCAAGAGCGTTCTATCCTGCACTTAGAAGCGCCTGTTCTTCGTGTAACTGCTCCTGACACAGTTTATGCGTTTTCTCAAGCCGAAGAAGTATGGTTACCAAACCACAACAGCATTATCGAAAAAGTAAATCAAGTAGTTAACTTTTAATTCAACCCACGATAGGAGGTAATCGTAGTGGCATACGAATTCAAGCTACCGGATATCGGTGAAGGTATCCATGAAGGTGAAATTGCAAAATGGTTTGTGAAGGATGGCGACGAGGTAAAAGAAGACGACGTTCTTTGCGAAGTCCAAAACGATAAAGCAGTAGTTGAAATTCCTTCTCCAGTTGAGGGTACTGTTAAGCAGGTCCATGTAAGCGAAGGGGAAGTAACCACTGTTGGTACTGTTATTATTACATTTGATGCACCTGGCTACGAAAGTAATGATAGCGAAGCATCTTCTGATGATTCTTCTAAAGAAGAGAAGCAGGAAGATGCCAAACAGGAGGAGAGCAAGGAAGAAGCTCCAGCTGCTCAACAAGAAACAGAGCAAACAGATGATGAGGATGCAGACAAGCGCGTAATCGCAATGCCATCTGTTCGTAAATTTGCTCGTGAAAATGATGTAAATATTAATAAAGTTACAGGCTCTGGTAAAAATGGCCGTGTTCTAAAAGAAGATATTGAAGCTTATATGAATGGTGGTCAGGCTGCGGATACTGCTGAAGCAACAGCTGACGAAGCTTCTGCTAAAGAGGACGCACCAGCTCAACAAGAAGCTGCACCTCAAGGTCAATATCCAGAGACTCGTGAGAAAATGAGCGGTATGCGTAAAGCTATTGCTAAAGCAATGTCTAACTCTAAGCAGACAGCTCCTCACGTTACGCTTATGGACGAGGTAGATGTATCAGAATTAGTTGCTCACCGTAAGAAATTCAAGCAAGCGGCAGCAGATCAGGATATCAAGCTGACTTATCTACCATACGTAGTTCGCGCACTTGTATCAACACTGAAGAAATACCCTATCTTGAACGCTTCTCTTGACGATGAAAGCCAAGAGATTGTTCATAAGCATTATTACAACATTGGTATCGCAGCTGACACTGAAAAAGGTCTTGTTGTACCAGTAGTGAAAGATGCAGACCGTAAGTCCATCTTTGATATCTCAAGTGAAATCAATGAATTGGCAGGGAAAGCTCGTGATGGTAAACTAACATCTGAGGAGATGAAAGGTGCTTCTTGCACAATTACTAACATCGGCTCAGCAGGTGGACAATGGTTCACACCAGTAATTAACCACCCAGAAGTTGCTATCCTAGGAATTGGTCGAATCGCAGAGAAGCCAGTTGTTAAAGATGGTGAAGTAGTAGTAGCACCAGTTCTTGCATTATCTCTAAGCTTTGACCACCGTATTATTGACGGTGCAACAGCTCAACATGCAATGAACCAAGTGAAACGTTTACTAAACGATCCACAACTAATTATGATGGAGGCGTAATCTATGGTAGTAGGAGATTTCCCAATCGAATTAGACACACTTGTGGTTGGCGCAGGACCTGGCGGCTATGTTGCCGCCATCCGTGCCGCACAAGAAGGTCAAACAGTTGCAATTGCGGACAAAGGCGCTCTAGGCGGAGTATGCTTAAATGTTGGTTGTATCCCATCTAAAGCATTAATTCAAGCTGGGCATCGCTATGAACATGCACATGGTGCAGATGAAATGGGAATTCAAGTAGAAAATGTTTCTGTTGATTTCTCTAAAGTACAACAGTGGAAAGGTCAAGTAGTTGAAAAGCTTACAAGTGGTGTTGAAGGGCTTCTTAAAGGAAACAAAGTAGACATCATTAAAGGTGAAGTATACTTCGTTGACAAGAACACTGTACGTATTATGGACGAAAAGAACTCTCAGACTTATACGTTCAAAAACTGTATTATTGCGACTGGGTCTCGTCCAATCGAACTGCCGAACTTTAAGTACACTGACCGTGTTATTAATTCTACTGGCGCTCTTAACCTGAGCGAGATTCCAGAGAAAATGGTTGTAATTGGCGGTGGTTACATTGGTACAGAGCTTGGTACTGCATACGCTAACTTCGGCACAGAGGTTACTATCCTAGAAGGTCAAGAGGATATTCTTTTAGGCTTTGAAAAGCAAATGCGTCAGCTAGTGAAGAAAAACCTTAAGAAGAAAAACGTTAACGTAGTAACTAAAGCAATGGCACAAGGTGTAGAAGAAACCGAAAACGGTGCTACAGTAACGTATGAAGCAAATGGTGAAACGCATACTATTGATACAGACTACGTGCTAGTAACAGTAGGCCGTAAGCCAAACACAGACGAAATAGGTCTGGAGCAGGTTGGTATTGAAATGGATGACAAAGGCCTTATCCAAATCGATAAACAATGTCGTACAAACGTGGATAATATCTATGCTATTGGTGACATTGTTCCAGGTCCTCCACTTGCCCATAAAGCATCCTATGAAGGTAAAGTAGCAGCTGAGGCTATTAGTGGTCATGCTGCAGAAATTGATTACCATGGCATTCCTGCCGTTGTATTCTCTGAGCCAGAATTGGCAACAGTAGGGTACACTGAAGCAGAAGCTAAAGAAGCTGGATACGATGTGAAAGCTGCTAAATTCCCATTTGCAGCCAATGGACGTGCACTTTCTCTAAACGAGAACAGCGGGTTCCTGAAACTAATCACTCGTAAAGAGGATGGACTTGTAATTGGTGGTCAAATTGCTGGTGCAAATGCTAGTGATATGATTGCTGAAGTAGGTCTTGCTATTGAATCTGGCATTACTGCAGAAGACTTAGCGCTAACCATTCACGCTCACCCAAGTCTTGGTGAGATTACAATGGAAGCTGCTGAAGTTGCTCTAGGTAAACCAATTCATTCAATGTAATAGATATAGAAAAACCTTCTATCCTTTCTGGATAGAAGGTTTTTTTTGAAGGATCATCATAGCCTCAACACGGGACTATAACTTAGCCTTCCCTAAAGTTGTGTTAGTTATAGGAAAGTGTTTTTCGAAGCAATGAATATATATCCTCTTTTGTTTTATCTCCAGACATGGTTGCGATTGTTTGTCCATCTTTCTCGATTACTAAAGTGGGATAATGGCTTACAGAGGTAGGAGAGGAAGATTGCTTTTCTTCGTCCATCTTCCGAAGTGTTAATTCACTTAATTTATCAGGATTGGATACTCTTAGCTCTAGAATGGCATCCATATATTCTTCTTCTAATTCTAAATCACCTTTTTCGGTGTATAAAAAAACTTCATAGCCATCTGGACTCATTTCATATACATTTATGGCAGCTGTGGCCTTCTGCTCACAGGAACCGGTACACAGCATACTTACTAATGCTAATAGGAGACATCCTTTATGCATGACATCCCTCACCTGCCTACACATAGTTTGTTTGTTTTATTGTATCAAACAAAATCCCAATTATATCCGATGTTATCGAAATGTTATCTAAATGAAAAATACTTCAGCATTTGAGGGCATATACATCTATATAAGCATGTCCGATACTAGGTGGGGATGAGGCAATGAAATATTGGTTCCTATATAACATATTAAGTATTATTTGGAGTGTGTATTTGATCATAATCCACATTTCCCAGAAGGATCATTGGTTATTTCAAGCTTTGTTGGTTGTGTTGTGGATGGTGGCTATCCTTCAATCAGCAGACAAATTTTCTTTTAAGAAAAGTGAAATTTTACTTCATAGTGTTATAAGCTTTACAGCAATAACAGGCGGGCACATGGTATTCTCTATGTTTTTCTAAATATGCTGGGGAAAATGGAGGGAAGAGGTTTGATATAGGACAAACAAAAAGGATCTCTTTCATTATTGGAAGGAGATCCTTTTTGCTTTAATAATCCGATTCTTTTTTAGGTCTGCGTCTTGTAAGTGGGTACCGTTTTGCCTCTTCCTGAAAGGCCTTCAGAAGAGAGAATACCATTAATATCATTATGAATGTAAATGGAAATGCAGCAATAATGGATGCAGTTTGCAGAGCACCTAAGCCACCTTGCCAAAGAAGGATTGCTGCTGCAGAAGATTGAACAATTCCCCAAATGAATTTAACCTGATTAGAAGGGTGAAGGTCTCCGTTTGTTGTCTGCATTCCTAATACAAAGGTAGCCGAGTCAGCTGATGTGATAAAGAATGTACTAATCAATAGAATTGCGATAATAGACATAATTCCACCAAGTGGTACACGATCTAACACACTGAATAAAGCTACTTCATTTCCATTTGCTTCTACAATGGACTGTAAATTTGCACCATCAAAAAATTCCAAATTCATAGCTGTGCCACCAAAGACAGAGAACCACAGCGCTCCAAAAATGGTTGGAACGAGTAATACTCCTAAAATAAATTCACGAACGGTACGACCTTTGGAAACACGGGCAATAAATGTACCTACAAATGGTGCCCAAGCTATCCACCATGCCCAGTAGAAGATGGTCCAATCCTGTGTCCAGGAATTTTGTTCGAATGGACTTAGCTTAAAGCTCATGGAAGGGAGGTTCTGTAAGTAACTGCCGAATGTAGTCGTAAACAGATCCATAATAAAGTTAGTTGGTCCTGCGAATAACAGGAATAGCATGAGTAAGATTGCAAGGACAATATTTGTATTACTTAAGTATTTAATACCTTTATTCAATCCTGTTTGAGCAGAAAGCATGTACAGGAATGTGACAATAAGAATAATAATAATTTGAAGGGTAAACGTATCCTCCAATCCTTCAAATAGGTAAGAAACACCACCGGCGATTTGTTTAGCTCCAAATCCTAAACTAGTGGCAACGCCAAATATAGTTGCAAATACAGCTATGAAATCGACAAGTGTACCAATGGGACCACTAGTCCTCTTTTCACCTAATAGTGGTGTTAGTATAGAGCTAATTAATCCAGGTGATTCTTTTCTAAACTGAAAATAGGCGAGTGCTAGTGCAATGACAGCGTATATTCCCCATGGGTGTAACCCCCAGTGGAAGAAGCTGTATCGGAGAGACTCGCTAGCGGCTGCCGGTGTTTCAGCAGGCGCATTTGGTGGGTTATGAAAGTGGGCAAGCGGCTCGGCTGCTCCCCAGAAAATAAGTCCTATCCCCATCCCGGCACTAAATAGCATAGCAAACCAAGTGATGTAAGGATATTCTGGCTCATCTCCATCCTTTCCCAGCTTGATATTTCCGTATTTAGAAAATATCAAAAATATAGCAAACACAAGAAATCCGGTGGCGGATAATAAATAAAACCAGCCGAATTTCTCTACAAGAAATCCTTGTACTTTAGTTGTTACTGTATTTAAGTTATAATCTGGTAAAGCTTCTTTTGGTATAATTCCCCAAGCGATAAACAATACAGCTACAAAAAGAGAAAGGAAAAATACTTTTGTTACATTTTTCATGAATTCTTTGTCATTCCTTTCTTAATAATCCGCAGTAAACGAGTTGATTGACCACTTGAACTATTATACGGAAGTACTGGTACTAACTCAAGAAGGAATGTGAATTAACTGGTGCCGTTCTCTTGAGATATCTCGCAGCTCCTCCATAACGTCATGTAAGCTTAGTAGTTCATAGATGATAATCGTCTGCGGAGGGAAGTGGTGTCGATACTTCGTTGGGTTTTCGATATGTTCTTCCTTCCAATGCCAGAATTCTTTATCAAGCTCTTCTATTTGTTGAAAGTAAGAATCACTCATCTCATGGGATGGTGTTCTTAATATTTCCGCCATTGTAGAAATGATACTTGTAATCAAATTTTTTTCTTCTGAAGTAAACGCATTTTCCTCTAATTTCACATACTGTAGGTTGCCTAGATGATAAACGATTTGCTGCAATGTATTTAATTTTTTTTGGGCAAAGTTAAAAGCCTTCATTTCTCTTGTGGAATGACGGTGGTATTTCCATTCTTCTCGTTGAAACTGCGACAGCTGATACGTTTTCTCTAATTCGAATGTGAGCTGACGATAGGCGCGCTGCATTTGTTTAGCATGGTTTCCGTTTTGATTCATACATCTTGGTAATGATCCTTCTAGGACATTCGCAGCCTCGTGGTATAGGTTTTTGACATTATTGTAGATCATTTTAGAATAATCAGGAGGCAATAAAAAGAAGTTCACTAGGGAAGACACGATAATCCCGATGGAAGTAGTACCAAGACGCATAAAAAAGGAAACAAAATAATTGCTGTTAAACTCAGGTATCATTGCAACAGCTGTCAGAGTTGCTACGATAATACCGTCATCAAGCTTAAGCTTGTGACATACTGCTATGGTTAACATTGCTGCTAAGGCATAGGTAAGCGCTGTTTGCCCCATTAGCCCGTATAACGTTGCTGCCAAAAAAGCCCCAATTGCTGAAGCCGGAAATCGCACTAATGCTTTCTTTATGGAATCAGATGCAGTATTCTCAATCGTGACAATCGCTGTAACAACTGCGAATATAACAGGTAAATCAAATAATAAACATATTAACGCTGTAGCAAAGACAGAGATACCTGTTTTTAGTGTTCTGCTTCCAAATAGTTTTAGTTTCTTTAATGCTTCGACCATAATCCTCACCTTTAATAACATGTATGTTCCTTTATTATGACATATCCAAAGACCTAATTTTTATTTTATAAAAAAAAAATCCAAAAAAAACATTAGGAGACACTTATCCTTTTTAATATAATGGTAATGTAAACACCAAGTATTAACAATTAAGGGGGAAATGTTTTCATGAAAAAGGGAATATGGATGTCATTATTAGCTATTATGCTATTTGTGTCTGCTTGTAATCAACAGAGTGCAGAAACGAGTAAAGAATCATCTTCTGAAGAAGGAGAACAAGAGGAAGTCAAAGATAAGAAGGAAGAAGAGAAGCCAGTTAAAGAGGATAACACAACTAGTGCTACTAACACTGAAGACGAGAAGCAATCGGAAACAGATGCAGACAAGGAAGAGGATCAAACAGCAACCGAATCTACTCCTGCTAAACCACAATATGAACTGACAGAATCCTGGGATGTAAAACCAATAGATGATGCAGAAGAAAAAGTTGTGCTGCTTACCATTGATGACGCGCCAGATAAACATGCTTTACAGATGGCAAAAACGTTAAAGGATTTAGATGCACCAGCAATTTTCTTCGTAAATGGTCACTTTTTAAACACGGAAGAGGAAAAGAACATAGTAAAGGAAATCCATGATATGGGATTTGCGATTGGAAATCACACAATGGATCATCAGAACTTAACAACGGTTAGTCAAGAGGAGCAAAAAGCACAAATCACTCCACTCAGCAATCTTATTGAAGAGGTTATTGGGGAACGGCCCGAATTTTTCCGTGCTCCACATGGTGCTAACACGGATTATTCCAAGCAAGTTGTGGAACAAGAAAACATGCTTCTTATGAACTGGACGTATGGGTACGATTGGAATAAAGAATATATGACCGAAGACGCGATTGCGGATATAATGGTTAATACAAATCTGCTACATAATGGTGCTAATTTGCTTATGCATGACCGAGAATGGACAGCAAAGGCATTAGATGACATAGTCAAAGGGCTACGAGAAAAAGGGTACACCTTTGTGAATCCTGATGAAATTAAAACACCATAATAATAAAGCAGCCATTTAGCGATGGCTGCTTTTCTATTTTCTTTTATAGGCGTACATAATCCGATTGTTAAACAGTATTAATTTCCCACCGACTCGCTTGTTAATATACTTACTAAATTCCACTGCTTTACCCTTATCCCCATGTGTGCTCCCGAGGGGTAATGCTATTTGTATGAAAGGGAGGTTATTATCCTTCGAGATAACGGCAATAAGAATATAGCCATATTTCTCATTGGTTCCGCGTAATAATAAATATGGTGTGTCCTGGAGGATCCGATGTTCCACTTCATAAGGGAAGGAGGCATTGACGTAATCCCACTTGAGTTGCTCACCAGTCTTTTGTGAGGAGGTTTGATAGTCGATAAGTAGTTGTGCGATATGATCAATATCCGTATCGGTAACAGTACCTTCATGAACAAGATGAATATAGGCGCTTTCTGTCATACGAGTTCCTCCTTTACAGCTTGTACTATAAATGTATGCCAAAGAGAACTGTTACATGAGTACTTATTGAACATCCATTTGAAAAGGATGTTTAAAAAAATAATGTGACACACTAAAAAAGGTGTTGAAATTATTAGTATGTCACATTATACTAAGGATATAACAAATTGAAAGCGTTTAATTAAAAGGCGAAGGAGTTGAAAGTTCAATGGGTACGATTGTATGCCAGGACTGCCAGAAGGTTATCGAGCACTTTGAAAATGAAAAGGTATCAACTCTATACGGCACATGTCCATCTTGTCCTTCACAAGACGAAGAATAAACCAAAAAAAAGCTGATGTCTGCAGACATCAGCCTTTTTTTTATTTTGTTAACACGCTGTGTTCATGGACGCTTAACTCCTAGCCATTAGATGTAACGAGCCTTTATATACATAACCGATAAGTTTATTGAAAAGCTTTGTGTTCCTTAATCACATGGATCATTTCCAATGTTTCATCTTCAGGCCCTTGCACAGGCAGACCTGCTTCAAGGTTTTCATAAATGTAGGCAATGTTTTCTTTAGTAATAATTTCTCCAGGTAGAAAGATAGGAATGCCAGGAGGGTAGACCATAACAAACTCAGCAGATATCCTACCTGCCGCCTCTCTTAGGGGCAATGCTTCCGTATCAGCATAAAACGCATCCCTCGGTGAAAGAGCTAGAAGCGGTATGTCAGGTACCTTTACGGATAGAGGAACAACGTCCCTTTGAATGGGCTTTATGGTTTCTACTAGGCTAGAAAGAGCCTCAATTAGCATATCAATCGACTCACGTGAATCACCAGGCGTGATGATACATAATATGTTATATAAATCTGAGAGCTCCACTTCCATATTATAAGTCTCTCTAAGCCATAACTCCACGTCATATCCGGTTATGCCGAGCTCTTTGACGGAAATGATTAATTTGGTTGGGTCATAATCGAATGTAGCTTTACTTCCTACGATTTCTCCTCCTACACAAAATAAAGGAGGGATTTCATTAATGGCTCTCCTTGCATGTTCTGCTAGCGCAATCGTTCTCTCCATCATCTCGTAACCACTTGTCGCTAGCTGTTTTCTAGCAACATCTAAGGATGCTAATAAAATGTAGGAGGTTGACGTGGTCGTTAGCATAGATAATATAGATTGCACTCGTTCCGGAGAGACAAGTCCTTCTCGCATATTTAGTACAGAGCTTTGTGTCATAGATCCACCAAGTTTATGAACACTAGTAGCTGCTAAATCTGCACCTGCCTGCATTGCAGAGATGGGCAGGCGACTGTGAAAATGTATATGAACCCCGTGTGCTTCATCTACTAAAACTGGTACATGATACTGATGAGCTATTTCAACTATTCTAGTTAAGTCTGCCGTAATGCCAAAATAGGTAGGGTTAATGACAAATACACCCTTCGCATCGGGATGCGCTTCTAATGCGTGTGCCACAGCCTCTGGTGTGACTCCATGGGAAATTCCTAATTGTTCATCAAGCTCAGGATGGACAAAGATAGGGGTTGCCCCTGAGAAGATGATGGCAGAAGTCACCGATTTATGGACGTTTCTAGGAACAATAAGCTTATCTCCAGGCTTACATACAGCCATAATCATAGCCATAATCGCACCGCTTGTGCCTTGTACGGAGAAGTAGGTATGATCAGCACCAAACGCTGTTGCTGCCAGGGATTGGGCCTGTTTAATCATTCCATGTGGATGGTGAAGGTCATCTAAGGGGCTTATATTTATTAAATCAATTGATAAGGCATTTTCACCAATAAATTGGCGGAAGGTTTCATCCATTCCAGCGCCTTTTTTGTGACCGGGTATATGAAATTGAACAGGATTACGCTTAGCGTGCTCTACTAATCCTGTAAACAATGGCGTTTCTTGTTGAGACAATGAACAACACCTCTTAATCGTATTATCAAAAATGTACTAAACCAAAAATAAATTATAGCAAATCGGGAGGAACTTGGCTAGATAGAGGGTTGGATAGCTTAAGGAAAAGGGAAGAGAAAGACAGTGAAACACCTTCCATGTTAGAATCATGAAGAAGCAGGGATAATATTCTCGAAAGTAGCACTGTAAATGAAAAAGGAGAGAGAGCATGAGTGAGGAAAATAAATATACTTATCCAATTGACACAGAATATTGGACTACAGAAGAAATAGTAGATGTTATTCATTTTTATGAGCAAGTGGAAAAAGCATATGAACAAGGCTTGAAGCGGGAGGACTTAATGACAGCCTACTCTCGTTTTAAGGAAATTGTGCCGTCTAAAAGTGAGGAGAAGAAGCTCGGTAAGCAATTAGAAGAATCATCTGGGTATTCTCTATATAAAGCTGTAAAGGAAGCACAGAAACAATCTGATGGGGAACAGGTGAAGCTATAGTATTTGTAAATATAGTAGCTTTTCCTGGTCTTGTAGGGTTAAAGACTTTATTACCTCCATATTGAATGGATTAACCTAACTACTAGTGTTCAGGGATGAGTCCGCAATGTTTATTGGAAGAAGGTATAACTTGAACAACCCTCGCATTTCGCTAGTTGTTAAAAGACGGGCTATGTGGTCAGGAATAGTAGGTTCATATTATTCCGTAAACTCTATATACTTCATAGGAGAATAGCTCAGTACCTTCAGTCCTTATCTGGAGGAAACCTACTGCCAATCTCCGTTTTGTACAGTAATCGCAATTTAATTGAATAAGATTAAACGCTATGTTTTTAACCAAATGACATTATCTCTGCATGAAATACCAAAGATTCCCGCTTTGTTACCTAAAAGTATAATTAGTATTTTTAGGAGAGAATGGATTTATACGCGTTAGGTATTCGGAAACAAAAGAGTGAGGAGCTGAGGAATATGAATATTGTGGAAATACTGGGATACCTCACTGGGTTAGCGGTCGTGGTGCTTGTTTTTTTGTATGCACCATACAAAATCTTGAAATTGTTAATAAAGATCTTAAAAGAAATGAAGAAACCGAAAGCAGAACGAGAGTGGAACACAAGCCAACGAGGAAGTAATGAGGCTTCTGGTTTTCTTGGCTGGACGCTCGGAAGCGATGGCGGTGGAGGCGCAGATGGAGGTGGCGGAGCTGACGGCGGAGGGGATTAACCCTCCTATCTTCTCCAAAGTGAAGCAAGGCAATTTATTTGTTTGTCGGGGAAACAATTGGTACATTTAGCGTATCCAGATTGACATTCTCGAATGTATCGACGATTTTGTTCCCTTGTATCTTACAGGTATATTGATAACTTGACGGAATGTGCGCCATTGCATCTGGATACGCGATGATCGCTTCATAATCCGTCGCACCACCGGCTTTCCGGATAACATCTTCCATATCCTCTAGCTTCATTTCCTTTTCAAATAACCTCTAGAAAGTATAATTCTTCATCATATTTTCAGTCCAAACCTACTTCTTAAATAATTAACGGACTCATTCCTATTAAAAGTATCTCGACTACAAGTCTTCCACATAATGGCGCTATTTAGAATTAATCACCTCGACCATTAATAGAAGTATAGGAGAAAAAAAGGACTGCCTTGGTGGGCAGTCCTTTTTGATGGATGTTATTTTTTCTTTTGTTTTGATTCTTTTTCGCGTTCGTTCTTGTTAAGGATTTTCTTACGTAAACGGATGCTATCTGGGGTAACTTCACAAAATTCATCGTCATCTAGATATTGTATCGCTTCTTCTAGAGTTAGTTTACGCGTACTCTTAATTGTATTTGTCGTATCCTTTGTTGCGGAACGGACGTTAGTCAGGTGCTTTTCTTTCGTGATATTAACAGTAAGGTCATTATCACGGTTGTGTTCACCGACAATCATTCCTGCATATACTTCCGTAGTTGGTTCTACGAAAATCGTACCACGGTCTTCTAATTGCATTATACCATACGTTGTCGCTTTTCCTGTTTCAAGGGCTACAAGGACACCTTGACGGCGGCCGCCAACCGTACCACCTAGTACAGGTTCATAGCCACTAAACGTATGGTTCAAAATACCATATCCTCGTGTTTGGGACATGAATTCTGTGGCATAACCGATTAGTCCACGCGAAGGAGCTTTAAACTCAATACGTACCTGACCGTTACCTTGGTTTACCATATCCAGCATTTCACCTTTACGGTAGCCAAGGGATTCCATAACAGTACCAGTATAATCCTCTGGCACATCCACTTGTACATGCTCCATAGGCTCACATTTTACTCCATCCACTTCTTTAATGATAACCTGCGGCTTAGAAATTTGCAGTTCATATCCTTCACGACGCATGTTCTCAATAAGAATAGAAAGGTGAAGCTCACCACGCCCGCTTACGGTCCATTTATCTGGTGATTCTGTAGGCTCAACTCGAAGACTTACGTCTGTTTCCAATTGCGTATTCAAACGTTCTTCAATCTTACGGGCAGTAATGAAGTCTCCTTCTTTACCAGCAAAAGGACTATTATTCGTTAAGAACGTCATTTGAAGTGTCGGTTCGTCAATACGAGGGATAGGCAGTGCTTCAGGTTCATTCACATCAGCTACCGTCTCGCCAACGTTAATGCCCTCGATACCGGCAACTGCTACGATATCTCCAGCCTTAGCTTCTTCAATTTCTACACGCTTAAGTCCTATAAAGCCAAATAATTTAGAAATGCGGAAGTTCTGTATCGTACCATCCTTTTTCATGAGGGAGGCCTGTTGACCAACCTTCATGCTCCCGCGGAATACACGTCCGATACCGATACGGCCAAGAAATTCATTATAATCCAATAGTGTAATCTGGAATTGAAGTGGATCTTCGCTGTTATCTACTGGTGCAGGAATATTGTCAATGATGGAAGTGAAAATAGGGTCCATCGTTTCCTGCTGGTCTTCCGGTTCATTTCCAGAAGTACCATTCAGAGCAGAAGCATAGGCAACTGGGAATTCCAATTGGTCTTCATCAGCACCTAATTCGATGAAGAGGTCTAACACTTCATCTACTACTTCTTCGGGTCTAGCACTTGGACGGTCAATTTTATTTAAAACCACAATTGGTGTTAATTTTTGTTCTAGAGCCTTTTTCAACACAAAACGAGTTTGTGGCATACAGCCTTCGTAGGCATCCACAACAAGAAGTACACCATCTACCATTTTCATGATACGTTCAACTTCGCCACCAAAGTCTGCGTGACCTGGTGTATCTAGAATATTAATCCGCTTATCATTATAATTGATAGCAGTGTTTTTAGCTAAAATGGTAATTCCACGTTCTTTTTCAATATCATTGGAATCCATTGCACGTTCATCAATATTCTCGTTGTCACGAAATGTACCAGAATGGTGAAGCATTTGGTCTACTAGCGTTGTCTTTCCGTGGTCGACGTGAGCAATAATTGCTATATTGCGAAGGTCTTGTCGTACATTCATTCAAATACTCTCCTCTATCTTATCGAATGGCGTTCTTCTTGAACTTGACTATTATAACACAAAACTTTGATCAAGTACGTATGAGGCCTGTTTCACATTAACAAATTTACAAAAGATTAATCAAATATAACTTAATGGAACGAAATAGTCCAATTTTTCATTAATGGTGCATTATTAATTATCAGAATGGGAAGCTTCTTTAGCTAACTCATATAAGTAGGCTAGTGTATTTATTGTTTCTTCACACTTTTGCAGAAAAGCTTGCGGATCTTCCAAAAGAACATCGTGTCGATCAAGATTAACCCCGCATAAAAGCTCAGCCTTTTTTACATTCTCCAGTCGGTTAACTAATTGCTTGAATTCTTCCTGGGATAAATCACCATTTGGAATGCTAGCTGCTTTGGTATGATCTTTTGACCAAACATAATGAGATGGTACGTGACTTTTAACCTCATTGAGATGCTGGTGCAGTGTTTGTGCAAAACGCTCTTTTATCGGGCTTTCATAAATAACAGCGAACCAAATGAACACGTGCGTTTCCCACATGCCGATTTGAAAATGAGGCAACTTTTTATATCCTCGTTTTTCACTAGCAAGAGCAGCCCATGTATCGTTAGGCGGGTTGGTAGTTCGGCGAGCATGTTTTGCAACGTGAACAAACATTTCATCCCCGGTCTTGGCGGTTACAATAGGTGCTAAATGCTCAGCAATTGCTTCTAATTTAGGAGAAACATTGGTCTTTAATGCTTCCATCCGATTTTCTAACCCTGGAATGGAAAACACATCAAAATCCTGCTGGGAAAACCCATTAAATTGTGACATAAAACATACCCCTTTTCCTTGTTACTAGTGCATTTTGACACGTATATTTATCCATTACAGCATTTTATCATACCATGCGAAATATACCTAATTTTTGCGACTTATGTTTGAAAATGACGAGATGTGGATAAATAACAGTAACAAAAAGATTTGTCAGTTAGCCACTTGCCACATATATATACTAAAAAGAGCAGTATAAGGGAGTGAATTAAATGAAACGAGTAATGGATGCATTGTACGAAAAAGAGTGGATGGAACGGATACCCGTACTGAAAATGGAAATCGATTATGAGTTGATGTCCCTATATGAAGCCTTGGAAGAGCACGATGAAGAGAAAATAAATAAAACCAAAGAAAAGTTAGAGACGCTGCGTCAAGAATTAGATATAATTCAGTATCAAGAGTGAGGGAACGAGTAGAAATACTCGTTCTTTTTGTTTGACCAGAATAGAGTAGATGTGAAATTATTTCCTATTTTTGATACACTTACTGTACTATCATGAGGAACTAGCCTGTGAACAATGGAGTGACAATCACGCAATCTAGATATAGAAGGAGCACTTTTGTATGAATGAACAACAAAAACAATCACTTTATGATAATGCGAAGCGCTGGGTGCTAGAGGCCGGAGAACATATTCGTACTAAAATGCATCAGCCGTTGGTTATTGAAACGAAATCCAACCCTGATGATTTAGTTACAGAAATGGATCAGGATACAGAAAAATTTTTTGCGGAAAAGATTAGAGAATCCTACCCCGACCATAAGGTATTAGGAGAAGAAGGATTCGGCGATGATGTTAAGGACTTAGATGGCGTAACATGGATTGTAGATCCAATCGATGGAACTATGAATTTTGTTCATCAAAAACAGAATTTTGCTATATCGGTTGGTATTTTCAAAGATGGTATAGGTGAGATTGGATTCATTTATGATGTGATGAAGGACTGTCTGTATCACGCAAAGCGTAACGAGGGAGCTTATAAGAATGATCAGCTTCTACCTGCTCTTGCCAATTCCATACCGTTAGAGGAAGCCATCATAGGACTAAATAGTACATGGGCTGTTCCGAATAAAAAAGTCGACGAGAATGGCATCCACCGTCTTATCCGTAAAGTGAGAGGTACTCGCTCTTATGGGTCAGCAGCTCTTGAATTTGCTTATATAGCAGAAGGGATTATGGATTCCTATATAACAATGAGATTAGCACCGTGGGATATCGCTGCGGGTATTGTATTAGTCCATGAAGTAGGTGGAAAAGTTACGAAGGCAAACGGGGAACCAATAAATATGTTGGATAAACAATCCATCCTCGCTTCCAATGCTTCTATTCACAAAGAGATATCAATGAATTATATATCATTTAAATAAAATAGATTTAGGAACTAATGGAGAAATGTAATCCAAGTCCTAGCACAGGATACCCTGTGCTAGGATTTTACATGAGCTTACCTAGCAAGGAGGGGGTAGTAATGAAAAGGACAGGTTTTTATTTCGTTGGCATTCTTATTATGACGTTAGGCATTAGCCTCACCATCCATTCTGGTCTAGGGACGATGCCATTTGACTCTTTAAATGTAGGATTAACAAATACATTTGGACTAACTCCTGGAACATGGGAAGTGATAAACGGAGGAGTGCTAATTGTCATTAATGCTATGCTGCTTCGTCATCGACCAGATCTGTTAGCACTTCTAACTGCATTCATTACAGGAGTGGGAATTGATTTCTGGTTGTATCTTGTCCTTTCTTCACTTCCGGTTCACACGTTTCTATCTTCCTTTATCCTGTTAGTTACGGGGATAGCTTTAGTTGGGGCGGGGGTTGCTACATATGTAAAAGCTCGCTTTGCCTACAACCCTGTAGATGGGTTTATGTTTGCTATCAAGCAATTAACTGGATTCAGTTTAGGAGCTAGTAAAGCAATAGTCAGCCTCTTGTTGCTCGTTATTGCTTATTTCCTGAATGGTCCAATTGGAATGGGGACAGTATTAGCTGTCATTCTTATCGGTCCAATAATCAACTATTTTCAAAGTGTATTAGATAGAACCGGGGGTAAGATGGAAAATTCCGCTAAACATGGAGCATAACAAACATAGAAAAGCCTACTCCCAACTTGTGGTTGGGAAGTAGGTGAAGACAGTGGCTAGGTTTTGCTTAATCGTTGCTTTCGCTTAATAGTAAACCCAAAGCCCATTGTTGCAAAACCCATAAATAGAAATAACACAGATACTAAAAAGGCTCGATAACCAATTGCTACACCGACTAGCATAAAGAAGAAGACTGCCAGAATAGCGATGGCAAATAAGGGGATATTGATTTTTCTCATCTTTTCACCTCATTCATGCTGTTTAGTAACAGTTTACAAGATTTTGATGTTTTTGAAAATGAACCAGGGAAAGTGGTAGAAGAAATGGGAAAGATTTAGTATCATTAGAATTGATTTGAAATGGCAGGGAATATAGGAGGAACACCAATGGAACAAACAAATACAATGCCAGTACCAGATGATTTGTCGTTTTTTGCGAAATTGTTATTTAATGGGCTTGGGGACGAGCTTAATATAACGGATGACAATGAAGTAGCAATCGCTATTCGTGGGGCGATTATTTTATACTTAATTACGTTAACTCTGGCGATTGTTACGTATAAACTCGGCTTCGCTAAAAAACTGCCTCCATTAAAAGCGGCGGTTGTATATCTTGTCCTCGCGCTCGGCTGCATCATTTTAACCGTTCCACTAGGACTTTCTTTACCAATTGCAGAAGGATTAGTGGTAGCCTCTCTCGTATTAGGTATATATCGTCTCCGTTTGCACAGAGAACGGAAGGAACGAAATGCGTAGTATTTAGGAGGAGAGACAATGCAATCATTACAGGATACTGTGTATAATTGGCTTACCATAAAAGTGGTAGCGGATACACGACCTGATGATACTTCGGCGGTTGAAACCTCTGCTTTTTTCTGGGAATTGTTGAAGGAGGAACACCACGTACAAGATATCAATGTAGAACGATTAGAGGAAATGTATGTGGTAGCTTGTCAAACAGCAACAGAAACAAGGATGTATAGATTTCCAACAGAACTTATTGACTGTATGCACAACACCATCAAAGAGGAGCCGGAGAAATTCCGGAATTATGAGTAAAACAACTGTTAAATACAAGTTGTTGTTACATTTCTCCACATAAGTAATGGGTAGCTAATAGTAGACCTGTAGTCCATATATTTCGTTAATTAAGAATAAAATAAAAAGAAGTGTTTAGGGGAGGATTGGGTATTCCTTTATTTACCAGACCATTCCTTCCTCTCCTGGGTGTATGAGATTATTGTTATCATGAAGCTTATGATAGGGAATAAAAAAAGGAGACCCGAGCGGGTCTCCTTTTTTACTTATGATAAATGTTCCTCTTTAACAGGTTCACGATATAGCTTGAAATTACCAGTTGCCAATCTTTCATTCGTTCTTTCGCGAATTCTCTCATGACATTGTTGGCACATGTAGGTATGAATTCGTCTATTTCTCATGCGTTTAGCTTGTAGGCAATTGGGATCTATTTTATTAACTTCATCGCACAAGACACATTTAACTCTCATACTTTCACCTCAATCTGTGCTCTTTGCTTACTTATTATAACAGATGTTACCTATTAAATTCGAATGTAATTTTATGTAATGCGCAAATTTTCTTACAAAACGAAAGGGTTTTGATCGTAACCTGAAGAATATAAATAGTGTTTAACCATTACTTTTTGTGGGAAAAGTAACTCATAGAACTCATAAAGGAGTGTGTAGATGATGAAAAAACGTTGGATTTACTCTGCAGTAGGTGCAGTAGGTGCAGGTGCAGCTGCTTATTTATTAAAAGACGAATCTCGTCGTACACAATTGAAAGAAAAAGCAAAGGATTTATCTACTTCTATGAAAGATTCTCTTCAGAAGGACCATAACAACGATTTACCTGTAGAGAAAGCTGGTGTTCCTGAAGTTGACTCTATTGAAAATACCAAAATGGTCGACGAAGGTTCTCAATTTGGAGTACAATATTATAATCAAGTGAAAGAACAAGATGCAGAAGAAATTGAAGAAAAACAAAATGCCTAAATCCATTATGTATGGATTTAGGCATTTTTTTGTAAAGCTCTGCTTTTCATGCCCATTCTAAAGAATTCATGAAGATATTTGGGTTTTGTTAAAATCCTGTAAATGCAAGGGTTCATCATTTCCTATAGAGTATATTTGTGATGAAATAAAACTAACCACACAAGGTTAACTCACCCAAAAGATAGGGGGGGTAAATGGTTATTTGTTTTTATAATGGTTAGACTGCTCATCTTCAATTTGTTCTAATTCTTGCTCTTGCTTTTTGGGTATGTTGTTTTTGTTCTGATCAGGTTCATCTGGTTTGTCCTGAGGTGCTGGAACTTCCGGCATGTATCTTCCAATAATGGCAGCTAATTCATCAGTAATACCTTGCACCGGATGACCTTCTTGAACTTTTCGTGCCATCTGTTTAATGCGTTCATATCCATCTGCATCAGCAACAACGACAGCATTTTTTCCGTAAGGGTCTTTCTTTAAAGCTTCTGCAACAGAATATTTAATAGAGCCTACTCTAGATCGATCCAATTCTTTATCAACGTCAATACCAACAACTACATAACCACCAACTACAAGAGCAGTAGTTCGATGAACGTCTGGAACATCCTTGGCTACTTTCGCCAGATGTTCTGCTTGTTCTTGATTACTTAGTTCCTTTTTTGGTACAGGATCAGAGTCTTGTACCTGAACATATGGAGAAGATTTTTCTTGTTTGGGAAGGCTTTCCTCTTCTTGATTCTGACATGCAGCCAGTAGAGTAAGGACAACTATATACGTTAAATATCGCATCATATTTCCTCCTTTATTTGTTCATATATTTTGAAGTTCGTCTAACTTTATACATCTCAGCATATAGATTTAATAGGTAGCCTTGCCAAACTATGTAGACTAATTCTCAGGAGGCGGCTGAATGAAAAAAATTTATGTCATCGATACAAATGTGTTATTGCAAGACCCGAAATCCATCTATTCCTTTGAAGAACACGAAGTAGTCATCCCGGCAGTGGTGCTAGAAGAAGTGGATTCCAAGAAGCGAAATATGGATGAAATTGGTCGAAATGCAAGAGAAGTATCCAGAATTATGGATAAATTAAGAGGACAAGGTAAATTACATGAAGGGGTGACATTGGTAAATAAAGGGACTCTTCGTGTTGAATTAAACCACCGTTCTTTTTCCAAGCTGGAAGAAGCATTTGTAGAACGAACAAATGACAATAGAATTTTAGCTGTAGCCTTAAATTTACATTTGGAAGAGAAAGAAAAACGCTCGAATAAGGAAATTATTCTCGTTTCCAAAGATATGCTCATGCGTATTAAAGCAGATGCAATGGGATTAATAGCAGAAGACTTCCTTAGTGAACGAGCTGTCAATGAAGATTCCATCTATAATGGATTCAAAGAATTGTATGTTAATGAAGATGAAATTAATTTGTTTTTCCAAACAGGGGAATTGGACTTACAGCAGCATTTCGGAGGGAGCCTTAACCCAAATGAGTTTGTGATACTGAAGAATCGGACTAACCCTTCTCATTCCGCTATCGGAATGGTTCGAAATCAGGAAGGACTCTTACAGAAGTGTAGATTTCAAAATGAGCAAGCGTGGGGAATACGCCCTCGTAATGCTCAGCAGGTAATGGCACTGGAGCTTCTGTTAAGAAGAGATATTCCCCTTGTGACAATCGCAGGTAAGGCTGGAACTGGAAAAACATTATTAGCTCTTGCAGCAGGTTTAATGCAAATTGAGGATTTTGGATTTTATAAGAAATTACTTGTCGCTCGTCCTGTTGTACCAATGGGGAAGGATATTGGCTATTTGCCAGGTGAGAAGGAAGAAAAGCTCCGCCCTTGGATGCAGCCCATCTATGATAATTTAGAATATTTATTTGATGTGAAAAAGCCGGGAGAGTTAGATGAAATATTGTCTGGAATAGGATCTATTCAAGTAGAAGCACTCACGTATATTCGTGGTCGGAGTATTCCAGAACAACTAATACTCATTGATGAAGCACAGAATTTGACCAAGCATGAGGTAAAAACCATTTTAACGAGGATTGGTGAAGGCAGTAAAATTGTATTGCTAGGAGACCCTCATCAAATTGATCATCCGTATTTAGATGAATACAATAATGGATTAATTCATGTAGTAGAAAAGTTTAAGGAACAAAAATTAAGTGGACACGTGAAGCTTGTTAAAGGAGAACGTTCCCCTCTTGCTCAATTAGCTGCAGATTTTCTATAATCACTTATATAAAAAATCAGGCCGGGTCAGGCCTGATTTTTTATTGGAATGTTTTCTTATTACTTTTTAGAGGAAAAGTAATAGCAATGCTAGGAAATAATTATTTTTCGGATTCCCTTAATTGGATTATCTTGATTTGTCCCGTCTAAATAGTATAAGTGTACAGGACCTTCCTCTTGAATGGGTTTTCCATCTTTGGCAAACAATAATGCTGCTTGTTGTAGTTGCTCTAGGGAAATCGTTTCAGAATGTTTTTCTGTCTCTAGAGTCGCCTCCACTGCATTCTCTTTTATGGAGGCATGTTCAAGGAAATGATAAAGGGGCATTACATACGTTCCTTCTAAAATCTTCTTCTTGTCAAAGGTTGAGATACTTTTATTTACGGGAGGATCTAGCTTCTGCTGATATACTCCTCTATCCCAAATTTGAGCTTGTTTCTTCAATTCATCTTCTTCTGCTTGTTGACGGGAATGATTAGATGTGAACGCTTCCGAAAAATCAATTTTTCTATCATCGAATATCCAGACGGTTGGGTCCAGCGTAATGGTATAGTGTACATTTCCTGTCAGTTGAATGACCATATTACGACATCCTTCCTTGGTAAAAAATAGAGTCTGCACCTAGTATATCGAACAATTGCTGGTTGTGCATTAAGGAGGAATCATATTGCAAAAAAAAATAACTCAACATCAACTAGAGGAATGGCTAGAGCATGTGGAACCATTTACACAGTTGGGAAGAGTCCCAGACTATATCCCCGCATTGGCAAAGCAAAGCCCGGATAATATAGCAATCAGTGTTGTTTATAAAAATGGGGAGTGTGTAAAAGCAGGGAACTTAAATCACACCTTTACCTTACAAAGTATCTCAAAGGTAATTGCCCTAGGACTTGCTTTAATGGACAAGGGGGAGGACTTTGTGTTTGCTAAGGTTGGGATGGAGCCAACAGGTGATCCCTTCCATTCCATTGCAAAACTGGAAACCACTAACCCCTCTAAGCCATTGAACCCAATGATCAATGCAGGAGCGTTGGCAGTAACAGATATGATAGAAGGCTCCAACCCAAATGAGAAAATTGGGAGACTTTTATCATTTGTACACGATTTAGCTGGAGACAATTCGATTGAAATCGATATGGAAGTGGCGGAGTCAGAATTTGAAACGGCTTATCTGAATCGTTCCCTAGGCTTTTTCATGAAACAAACAGGCATAGTGGAAGGCGACGTGGAAGAGTTGCTCACTACCTATACAAGACAATGCTCTATTGATGTTAATATCCAACAGCTGGCTCGTATAGGGGCTGTATTTGCTAACGAAGGGAAGGACCTAGAAACAGGGAGACAAATTATCCCTCAACATCTAGCTCGAATTTGTAAGACGTTTATGGTAACATGTGGGATGTACGATGCATCCGGAGCATTTGCTATTCGTGTTGGAATTCCAGCTAAGAGTGGAGTTTCAGGAGCGATAATGGGATCCCATAATGATTTTGGCGGAATAGCCGTTTATGGAGCAGCCCTTGATGAAAAGGGGAATAGCGTAGTAGGATTGCAATTATTAGAAATTTTATCAAGCCGGTTGGATCTGTCCATTTTTTAGTGGAAGGCAAGCAGATTGCATCTTGCATTTTTGCCTGCAAACCGCTAATATAAATACAAGAAAGTCTGTTTTTATCGGAGGGGATTACCGTGTCATCTGAAGTAGCGATCGATCATCGCCAACAAGCATATGCCCTTCTAAAGGCCGATGCGGAAAAAATAGCAAGACTTATTCGGGTTCAGATGGATAATTTAACTATGCCGCAATGCCCTCTATATGAAGAGGTTCTCGATACACAAATGTTCGGACTATCTCGGGAAATTGATTTTGCGGTTCGATTAAATCTAGTAGATGAAGCGGACGGCAAGAAGCTTCTCGAGAATTTAGAACAAGAATTAAATGCGCTGCACGAAGCATCTCAGAATTCTTGATTATGAAACTCAAATTACACCTCGTGGTGATAATTTGAGTTTTTTTGCATTTGCAGTCCTTTAGACCAAATGCCCTGCATTTCTGTAAAAGGATAGTAAGGAGGGATGGGAAGCTGAAATATTGTGCGATATTTTGCCTATATTAAAAAAAATCAAAGGAAAAGAAGGAATTTCCCCTCTTTTTCTAGTAAAACATAGAAGAGGAATTGTGTCCTTACATAAATAGATTATAACAACGTAGAATAATAGGTTATCGAATAAAGATAGTCTAACAAGAGGATGAATAATCGATGAGAAAATTATTTAAAGAGTTTGATTTCACATTAATATTTGCACCACTTGCATTAACCGCGTTTGGAGTAGTAATGATTTACAGTGCCTCCATGGTATATGGAGTAGTGAAATTTGACGTATCAAGTGATTATTATTTAATGAAACAATTACAATGGGTTGTATTAGGGATTATCGCATTTGTAATTGCCATGTACTTTCCTTACCAGAAATATCAAAAGCTCATGCCACTCATGATGCTATTTATTTTAGGCAGTTTAACGTTAGTTTTATTTATTGGCAGTAATAAAGGGAACGCCAATTCATGGTTTGATTTTGGGCCGTTTAGCTTTCAGCCGGCAGAGCTTTCAAAGATAGGTTTAATCATGTATTTAGCCTCGGTACTTTCTAAAAAACAAGCTTATATCAATCATTTCACAAAGGCAGTTTTACCTCCAATCGTGTTAACTATAATTGTCCTTGCTTTAATTGGTATTCAACCTGATATTGGTACAGCAGCGATTATCTTTTTAATGGCCTGTACTGTTATTTTAAGCTCCGGTATTCGGTTTAGACATATATTCTTACTCGGTATCACAGGGGCATTATTACTTATAATTGCCATTCCCAATATGAGCTCAACGGAAAGGATTTCTCGTTTTACTGGTGCCTATCAGCCATTTAACGCACCTGATGCTGATGGCTATCATTTAATTCAATCATATATTGCAATTGGAACTGGTGGTATTACAGGTGAAGGATTAGGTCAAAGTGTTCAGAAGCTTGGTTATTTATTAGAACCCCACACTGACTTTATAATGGCCGTAATTGCAGAAGAATTAGGGGCTCTCGGAGTTTCCATTGTACTAGGATTATTGTTGTTACTCGTACTTAGAGGGTTGTATGTTGCTAGAAAATGTAAAGATGCTTTTGGTAGTTTACTAGCTATAGGAATTTCTTCAATGATTGGCATTCAAGCGTTTATTAACTTAGGCGCAATAAGCGGAGTACTACCGATTACTGGAGTTCCGCTTCCATTTATTAGTTATGGAGGTTCTTCGTTAATTGTCTTACTGGCATCTGTTGGGATCTTAAATAATATTGCCAAACAGACTAAGTTAACGGAAGACTACACATATACCAAAGAAACATCAAATGAAGAGACTATGAATTCAAGCATTGGAAACAGTCGTACACAACCTAAAGGAGGAAAATCATGGGTCAACGCAAGGAAATCAATAAGGTACTAGTAGCGAACAGAGGAGAAATTGCTATCCGAGTATTCCGTGCCTGTACTGAACTAAACATTCGTACAGTCGCGGTCTATTCTAAAGAAGATAGTGGTTCTTATCATCGCTATAAAGCAGATGAGGCTTATTTAGTAGGAGAAGGAAAGAAACCGATTGATGCGTACCTGGATATTGAAGGCATTATTGACGTTGCAAAATCTGTAGGAGTGGACGCAATCCATCCGGGTTACGGATTCTTGTCAGAAAACATACACTTTGCACGCAGATGCGAAGAAGAGGGGATAAACTTTATAGGCCCCACAAGTGAACACTTACATATGTTTGGTGATAAGGTTAAGGCTCGGTATCAGGCAATTGAAGCCAACATACCTGTTATCCCTGGTAGTGATGGTCCAGTAGCTACCCTTGAAGAAGTGAGGGATTTTGGCAAACAGCATGGTTATCCAATAATAATAAAAGCCTCCTTAGGTGGCGGAGGTAGAGGTATGAGAATTGTACGCAGTGAAGAAGCACTAGCGGATTCTTATGACCGTGCCAAGTCGGAAGCTAAGGCAGCCTTTGGCAGTGATGAAGTTTATGTCGAGAAATTAGTAGAAAATCCGAAGCATATTGAGGTGCAGATTTTAGGAGACGTGGATGGCAACATAGTGCACCTGTATGAACGTGATTGCTCCGTTCAGCGTCGTCATCAAAAAGTGGTAGAGGTTGCTCCTAGTGTCTCCCTCCCAGATGGTATGAGGGAAGAAATTTGTGATGCAGCTGTCCAATTAATGAACAATGTACAATATGTCAATGCAGGAACAGTAGAATTTCTAGTATCCGGTAATGAATTTTATTTTATTGAGGTAAATCCTCGCGTACAAGTGGAGCATACCATTACTGAGTTAATTACCGGTATTGATATCGTACAAGCACAAATTATGATAGCAGAAGGCTATAACCTATACGAGCAGCCACTTGGAATACCTCATCAGGAGGATATTAAGACTCATGGTTTTGCGATACAATCACGAGTAACGACGGAGGACCCTCTTAATAATTTTATGCCAGATACAGGGAAAATCATGGCCTATCGAACTGGCGGAGGTTTTGGAGTGCGGTTGGATGCCGGTAATGGGTTCCAGGGTGCCGTAATATCTCCATTCTATGATTCCTTACTTGTTAAAGTGTCCACCTGGGCACTTAGCTTTGAACAGGCAGCAAATAAAATGGTTAGAAATTTAAAGGAGTTTCGTATTCGCGGAATTAAAACCAACATACCGTTTCTTGAAAACGTTATCTTGCATCCGAAATTTTTAAATGGCAAGTACGACACAACATTCATTGATCAGTCTCCAGAATTGTTTGTGTTCCCAAAGCGTAAAGACAGAGGAACCAAAATGCTTACCTATATTGCAAGTACTACGCTGAATGGATTCCAGGGCGCTGAAAACAAGAAAAAACCAGCATTGCCTAAAGCTCGTATGCCACACGTTGACCATAATATAGAGGTGCATAAAGGAACAAAGCAGCTCTTGGATGAGCAAGGCCCTGAAGCAGTAGCGGAGTGGTTAAAGCAGCAAAATGAAGTGCTTTATACGGATACGACCTTTCGGGATGCTCACCAATCATTATTGGCCACTAGAGTTCGATCTAAAGATTTAGAGCAAATTGCTGAGCCAACTGCTAAATTACTACCTAACCTGTTTTCTGTTGAAATGTGGGGCGGTGCGACATTTGACGTTTCCTACCGTTTCTTGAAGGAGGACCCTTGGCAGCGTTTAATTCATTTAAGAGAAAAGATGCCAAATGTCCTGTTCCAAATGTTGCTAAGAGCAAGCAATGCAGTAGGGTATAAAAACTATCCAGACAATTTAATTAAAGAATTTGTTGAGAAGAGCAGCCAGGCTGGTATAGATGTCTTCAGAATCTTCGACAGCCTCAACTGGGTAAAAGGGATGACGCTTGCCATTGATTCCGTTCGCAACAATAATAAGATTGCAGAGGCAGCCATTTGCTATACAGGAGATATATTGGACTCTTCTCGTCCGAAATATGATCTTGCCTACTATAAAAGCATGGCAAAGGAACTGGAGCAAGCAGGATCCCATATATTAGGCATTAAAGATATGGCAGGCTTATTAAAACCGGAAGCTGCATATCAGCTCATATCCACTCTGAAGGAATCTGTAGACATTCCAATCCATTTGCACACGCATGATACAAGCGGAAATGGAATATTTACTTATGCTAGAGCAATAGAAGCAGGTGTAGATGCAGTTGATGTTTCAGCAAGCACTATGTCAGGCCTTACATCGCAGCCAAGTGCAACTAGTCTATGGTATGCGCTTGCTGGAAGTGAGAGGCAGCCTCAAATGGATATCAAAGCATACGAGGAACTTGGTCAATACTGGCATGATGTGAGAAGCTATTATCATGACTTTGAAAGCGGTATGGTGGCCCCTAATTCAGAAGTATATGAACACGAAATGCCTGGAGGTCAATATAGTAATTTACAGCAGCAAGCTAAAGCAGTGGGGTTAGAGGATAAATGGGATGAAGTAAAAAAGATGTACCGCCGAGTGAATGACATGTTTGGTGATATCGTTAAGGTAACTCCATCCTCTAAAGTAGTAGGGGATATGGCTTTATTTATGGTTCAAAATGGCTTAAATGAAGATGATGTATATGAGCAAGGGGATTCGATTGACTTCCCTGATTCTGTTATTGAATTTTTTGAAGGATATCTAGGTCAGCCATATGAAGGTTTCCCTCAAGAATTACAGCGAATCATATTAAAGGGGAGAAAGCCTGTCTCAGAACGACCTGGAGAGCTAATGCCACCTGTAGACTTTAAGGAATTAAAAGAATCATTGTTCCATAAGTTGGACAGGCAAGTAACAAGCTTTGATATGATTACGTATGCACTATATCCGAAAGTGTTTATGGATTACCATCAATTTTATGAGCAGTATGGAGATATGTCTGTGCTTGACACTCTTACATTCTTTTACGGTATGCGGTTAGGGGAAGAAATTGAAGTAGAAATTGAACAAGGTAAAACGTTAATCGTTAAGCTAGTTTCCATCGGAGAGGCTCAACCAGATGGAACAAGGGTTGTCTACTTTGAGTTAAATGGTCAACCAAGGGAAGTGGTAGTTAAGGATGAGAACATCCAGTCTACTATAGAGGAAAGACCTAAAGCAGATAAATCGAATGACCGTCACATCGGTGCTACCATGCCGGGTACTGTCGTGAAAGTCATTGCTGAGGATGGGGAGAAAGTAAACAAAGGTGATCATATTATGATTACGGAGGCAATGAAAATGGAAACCACTGTACAGGCACCTTATGAGGGAACAGTCAAAAAAATGCACGTAAAAAATGGAGAAGCTATACATGTCGGGGATTTATTAGTGGAATTTGAATAAGTTCAAGGAGAAAAGAAGACATCATTTAGGTGTCTTCTTTTTCTATTTTCTTTATTGATGGCTTATGTTGTATTGAGGGAATAGAGGAATACATGATGCTGAATTAGTACAAGCGAAGAAGTTGTTGATAGGGCCAGAATCACTCCGATTACACAACCCCACATGAGCTGTACTTTCACACTAAAATTTCTCATCATTAAAAAGGTACCTACCTATCAACAATATGCATAAAGATTTTTCGTAAGGTGACAGAATATGTTTATATCAAACGATGCAGAACACTTGTTCTTGTTTGTTGGATAGTGTACACTACATATATATAATAGGAGGCTGATGAAATGGCAAATCTCTATCCATATTTATTTTCTACTAATGCAAGAGAGCAAGCAGCATTTTATGCAGAAGCGCTAAATGGGGAAATTCGTAGTATTCAAACGTTTGAAGAAGCCCCAGGAACAGACGATGCATTGCACGACAAAGTTATGCACCTTGTGCTTCAGGCAGCGGGGCAAACCTTCTTCATGGCAGATGATGTCGCTTCGGATAAAGTGAAGGGGACTAACTTGGATTTGACTTTAGAGTTTGAACAAGAAGAAGATGCAAGAATGGCTTTTAATGGATTATCACAAGGTGGAAGCATCTTAATGCCTTTTGAGAAAATGTTTTGGGGAGCTATGTTTGGCAGGGTAGAGGATCGGTATGGAGTTAGATGGCAAATTAGTACAGTTCAATCTTAAGGGCATGTGCTTACATGTTGATATAGTTTACGTACTGATTAAGAAGACTTATTTTCCATTACAGAGATTTAGCTGATAAAAAAGTAAAGCCGTGCTACTCTTTTAGTAGCACGGCTTTACTGGTACCCCTTATTTTAAAGGTATCATTCTCTTTTCGTCTCTTTTTCATAGCGGGCACTTCTTGAGGATAGGAGCATGAAATAACTACATATACCAAAGAAACAGGCAACGATAAGAGCGTGTAATAGTGCAATGCCAAGATTCAATTTAGTAACGATAATCATAGCGCCTAAAAAGACTTGGATGACTAGTAACAATAATGCAGCTGTCCAGCCACCGCGCATGACCTTGCTTGTTTTATATTTTTTCATGACTTTAATAAAAAGGATAATTACCCAAATGAATAATATTGCAGCTGCTAATCTATGGCCCATCTGAGCCCACTGATGGAAATTGTAGCTTCCAAAAGCAAATGGAGATCCATTGTTACAGAATGGCCATCCTCCACAGACCAGACTGGCATCTATATGTCTTACAAGGGCTCCCGTATAGGTCATTAGAAGGGTATATATAGACAAGGCATAGATTTGCATTCTCATTCCTTTATCAATATATAAAGACCGGGCATCGAATTTCTTGTCTACTTCAAAGATTAACAATGTCAGTACTAAAATGGATGCAAAGGATATTAAAGATATTCCGAAATGCATGGCCAGCACAAAGTCAGATTGTCCCCATTTCACTGCAGCTGCCCCTATTAGTCCCTGTAATACAAGGAAAAATACGGACAATAGTGCAAGCAATTTGGTTTCTCTGATATGTCCTATTTTACGCCAGGATAAAACCGCCAATATGAGTACTAGAAAGCCGACACCACCAGATACTAGGCGGTGGCTTAATTCTATTATTAACTCGAAAGTAATTTCCGATGGTAAGATTTGTCCATGACACAACGGCCAACTATCTCCGCAGCCCATTCCTGATTCTGTCTTGGTCACTAATGCTCCACCTATCAATACAAAAAGCATACCCAGGCTACATAAGACGGCTACTGTTTTTAATAATTTCAATATATTCACCCCACTCATTTACCTGAGGAACTAGATACATATTAATATAAGAGAAGGAAAACGTCCAATCTTATTCAAGCATGTCACCAAATCGACACAAAAGTGGAATGTTCTTTGTACTAAAGTAATCGGTATTTTGAACGTTAAATGAATGAAGGTATTCAATTTAATGAAAGAAAGTATAAAAAAACCTTGCAATAATACGGGTTGTTTGCTAGAAATATATAGGAGGTTTGTCCATTTTCGAATTCATTTAGACTGTATGTGAAATATTTGTGAAACTTTATTTTGTATAACTCAACTCATTTACTCCGATTATAGTAATGACAGAGAATGGAACAATGCCGCAATTGTCGAAAATTCGCAGAATGAAATAGATAGATAAGAAATAACATGATACAATGTACAAGACTTAATCTGTAATTTGTAGACAATAAAGCAATCTATAAAGTTCATAAAGATGTCACACAAACACCCTCCATATATGAAATAAGTGTGAGGTATAATGGTAGTGCGGAGTGTTAAGGCTTCGTGAGGATTTGCTGAAGGAGGAGAGTTGAGAGCTATGAATAATCCAAGAACAATGGAATCAACTTCTCAAGTTATAAAATCAGCCGATGGAGCCTCCACCTCCACTTTTATGGCTGACATATTATCCTTAATTAAAATCGGGATTATTAATTCTAACTTAATGACTACTTTTGCGGGATTTTGGCTTGCTATATATTTTACAGGCGAATCATTCTTTGATCATTGGGGAGCATTTTTACTCGTAATGTTGGGGACAACACTCATCATTGCAGGGGGATGTATTCTAAATAACTATTATGATCGTGACATTGATCAGGTTATGTCCAGAACACAAAGTAGGCCGACAGTGACGGGAACTATTCCGCTGCGATACATTCTTATGATGGGGATTGGTATCTCCATTGCTGGAGTAGTATTATTGGCATTGACTACCTGGACAGCTGCATTCATTGGTTTGTTTGGGTGGTTTACGTATGTGGTGTTATACACCATGTGGTCCAAGCGAAAATATACCATTAACACTGTCATCGGTAGTTTCTCTGGTGCTGTACCACCGCTAATCGGTTGGGCTGCATTAGATGCTGGTCTACATCCTGTAGCATGGGGATTGTTTTTTGTTATGTTTATTTGGCAGATACCACATTTTCTAGCATTGGCTATTAAAAAATGTGAAGAATATCGTCAAGCAGGTATTCCGATGCTGCCTGTTGTACATGGTACACCTATTACAAGACGGCAGATTGTTTTATATGTAGCTTGCTTATTACCATTGCCGTTCTATTTGCATAGTCTAGGCACAGTTTTCCTAGTTCTGGCATTACTGTTGACATTAGGTTGGTTAGCATTAGGGGTTGCCGGGTTCTTTATGAAGGATGATATGAAATGGGCAACGTGGATGTTTATTTATTCCTTAAACTATTTAACCATTCTATTTATAGCAATGGTAGTTGTTACTTTACCAATTTTTTAATGAAATCAGGGAAACTCTTGTAGTTTTCCTGATTGTCATAATATAAAGAAAGAAGAGAAAGAGAGGTATCATTTGATGAAAGGATGGATGGGAAAGTCGCGCATTCTGTTTACATTGAGCTTGCTCATGCTTTTCTTAGCAGGTTGCGGTGATCCACAACTATCAGCTCTCCAGCCTAAAGGTGAAGGCGCTGACACTATTTATGATCTTATGATGTTAAGCGTTATCATAATGGTGTTTGTAGGTGTAGTTGTAATGGTGATTTACTTTTTTGTACTTATTCGTTATCGCCAGAAGAAAGATCAAGAAGATTTTATTCCAAAGCAAGTGGAAGGAAATAAATTCCTTGAGTTCTTATGGACAATCGTACCAATCATCTTGTTAGTCGTTCTTGCAGTACCAACTGTACAAAAAACATTTATGTTAGCAGATACGACACCACCTGAAGACAAGAAGGATGAAGCGATTACCATTGAGGTAACAGGAAAGCAGTATTGGTGGCATTATAATTATAAGGGTCAGGAGATTCAAACGAGTCAAGACCTATATATCCCTACAGGGGAACGCGTATACTTAAAACTTACTGCTGGTGATGTTATTCACTCATTCTGGGTGCCTTCCATAGCAGGTAAAATGGATACGAACCCTGGAAAGAATGAAAATGAAATGTTCCTTCATGCCTATGAAGAAGGAGTATATCAAGGTAAATGTGCTGAGTTGTGTGGACCTTCTCACTCTCTTATGGACTTTAAAGTTGTTGCTGTAAGTAATGAAGAATTTGATCAATGGGTAGAAGACATGAAGAATGTTAATACTGATGCAACTCCAGAGTCTCAGTCTGCGCAAGAGGGTAAAGAATTGTTCCAAGAGAAAAACTGTATGGCTTGTCATGCTGTTGGTTCTTCTCCAGCAGCGGTAGGACCAAACTTAACAGCTTTTGGAGATAGAGATAAAATTGCGGGTATTCTAGACAACGATAAAGAAAATCTGATTGATTGGCTACAGCATCCTGAAAAAATAAAACCAGGAAATAAAATGACTGGTAAATATGGAAACACGGATGCAGAAAATCCATTGACAGATGAGGAAGCAAGTAAAATTGCTGATTATTTATTACAACTGAAGCCTTCAGAGATTACACCTGAAGATGCACAGTAGGGAAAATAGAGAGATAAGGAGGTCGTAGCGTGAGTACAGCGACTGCGCAAAAGAAAGGCTTCGGTGCCACTCTTTGGGATTATCTGACCACAGTTGACCACAAAAAGATAGCTATCTTGTATTTAGTGGCTGGTGGATTCTTTTTCCTTGTAGGCGGCATTGAAGCAATGCTTATTCGTATTCAATTAATCGCGCCGGACAATGAGTTCATTTCGGCTGGACTTTATAACCAAATGTTCACAATGCACGGCACGACGATGATTTTCTTGGCAGCCATGCCACTGATTTTCGCGCTAATGAATATTGCGACACCATTGCAAATCGGTGCGCGAGACGTAGCGTTTCCATTTCTAAACTCATTAGGATTTTGGCTGTTTTTCTTCGGGGGAGTATTACTAAACCTGTCGTGGTTTTTCGGAGGTGCACCAGATGCTGGTTGGACAGCCTATGCACCACTCTCCACAACTTCACCAGGGCATGGTGTAGATTATTATGTATTAGGACTTCAAATATCTGGTGCGGGTACGTTGATTGGTGGTATTAATTTTCTGGTAACCATTGTCAACATGCGTGCTCCTGGTATGACATACATGCGGATGCCATTGTTTACATGGACCGTATTTGTAACTAGTGTACTTATCTTATTTGCGTTTCCAGCATTGACAGTTGGTCTATTCCTAATGATGTTTGACCGCCTGTTTGGAGCGAATTTCTTTGACCCGGCTATGGGTGGTAACCATATTATTTGGGAGCACCTATTCTGGATCTTTGGTCACCCAGAGGTTTATATTCTGGTTCTTCCGATTTTCGGACTATTTAGTGATATCATTTCAACATTCTCTAAAAAACGTCTATTTGGTTATTCAGCAATGGTATTTGCTGTAGTGCTAATCGGATTCTTAGGATTTATGGTTTGGGCTCACCATATGTTTACAACTGGCCTTGGCCCTGTGGCTAACTCCATATTTGCTATCGCTACCATGGCAATAGCCGTTCCAACCGGTATTAAAATATTTAACTGGCTGTTTACGATGTGGGGAGGAAGTATTCGAATGACTGTTGCCATGCTTTGGACAGTAGCATTTATTCCTTCCTTTACTCTAGGTGGATTTGGGGGAGTTATGCTGGCAGTGGCAGCAGCTGACTATCAATACCACGACACGTATTTCGTTGTGGCACACTTCCACTATGTAATTGTAGGTGGAGTCGTCTTTGGTTTATTTGCTGGCGTAACCTACTGGTGGCCAAAAATGTTTGGTAAGATTCTGAACGAAAAGTTAGGTCATTTAGCATTTTGGCCATTTTTCTTCGGTTTCCATCTAACATTCTTTATACAGCACTTCTTAGGCTTAATGGGAATGCCACGTCGTTATTGGAAATTCCAACCGGAATCCGGTCTTGATTTAGGAAACCTTGTAAGTACTATTGGGGCCTTCCTCATGGCGATTGGAACCGTAATTTTCCTAATTAATGTAGTGTACACTTCCATTAAAGGTGAGAAAGCAAGTGATGACCCTTGGGACGGACGTACATTGGAATGGTCGATTCCTTCTCCACCACCGTTCTATAACTTTAAACAAACTCCGCTTGTTCGCGGACTTGACCCATTGTGGATTGAGAAACGTCAAGGAAATGGAAAGATGACCCCTGCAGAACCACTTGGGGATATTCACATGCCGAATAATACAATCATTCCATTTATCATGTCCTTTGGGCTTTTTGTATCAGGATTTGGTTTCATCTATCAAACGGATGACAAAGCATGGTTAATTGTTGCCATAGCAGGTATGCTCATTACCCTTGGCTCTATGTTTGTTCGTTCTGTGAAGGATGATCTTGGATATCATATTCATAAAGAGGATTTGGAAAAGGGGGCTGGTTCTGAATGAGTGCAGAGGAATTAAAGGAACTGAAACCAGGTCAGAGTCCAAATGAACCGGAAAAAGCTACCCTTGAAGGAAAGAATAAATTTCTTGGATTTTGGTTTTTCCTTGGAGGAGAAACAGTTCTCTTCGCAAGTTTATTTGGAACTTACTTAGCTCTTAAAAACTCAAATTTGGATGGTCCTCCAGATGAAGAATTGTTTGGTTTAGAGCTTGTTTTCATCATGACGATGATTCTACTTACTAGTTCATTAACTAGTGTGTACGCGATTTATCACATGAAGAATTTAGATTTCAAAAAGATGCAGCTATGGTTCGGTATTACCGTATTACTTGGCTTTGCCTTCCTCGGCTGTGAGATTTATGAGTTCTATGAATATGTGCACCATGAAGGACATACCTTTACTTCATCAGCATTTGGCTCGGCCTTCTATACGCTGGTAGGCTTCCACGGCGGACACGTAGTGTTTGGTCTTCTGTGGTTTATAACGCTTATGGCGCGAAATGCCAAGAGAGGCTTGAATTTATACAATGCTCCAAAGTATTATATTGCTTCTTTATACTGGCACTTTATTGACGTAGTATGGGTATTTATCTTCACGGTTGTTTATTTGATGGGAAAGGTGGGGTAAGCTATGGAAAAGTACACCAATTCCACTGCGCGTGAATTTCATAAGAAGAAGAATAAAGAGGAAATGAAATATCAGCTTATTACCTTTGCGTTAATGATTATCTTTACTCTTATTTCATTCGGATTGGTTATTGGAGATTATAATGCAATGCTAACAGTTCCAGTAATCATTCTTCTCGCATGTGTTCAAGTTGGCTTTCAGCTTTATTACTTTATGCATATGAGTCATAAAGGCCATGGTTTACCAGCTTTATTCCTGTATTCAGGTGTGTTTGTTGCCTTGCTGACCATTATAGCAATGGTTACCATAGTTTGGTGGTAAACAGTAAAGGTCGGAGATTACTCTCCGGCCTTTTTTCTTTGGATCAAGTCTATCGTACACATTGATATCGTTCACGAGATTGTCATAGAAATGATCATTCCAGCTAGGGAATAGGTATGTAAGCGTATCGAAAATGCGTTATAATATAGAATAGGTTAACGAATATATGACATCTATGGAGTGAAGGCGTATGTGGTTAGAATTACAAATTTTTGGTTTCCGTGCATTATGGAGTCCGTATTATATAGTATTTATCCTAGGACTAGCTGTATTGTATTATGCCGTTACAGGTCCTTGGAGAAAGCGCTTTGGTGACGTGGATCCTCCAACTATGAATGAGCAGATTATGTTCTATAGTGGACTTGTATTGCTATATCTAATTAAAGGGTCCCCTATCGATTTAATTAGTCACATTATGTTTACCGCTCATATGACGCAAATGGCTTTGTATTATCTTGTTTTCCCTATATTAATTACGAAAGGGCTTCCCAATTGGATATGGAGAAAACTATTTTCCATGAAGCTTATTGCGCCAGTTATTAAGTTGATGACCAAGCCGTTATTAGCGCTTATCTTATTTAATGGATTATTTTCCATGTATCATTTTCCAGCGATTTTTGATTTTGCCAAAACAAATGAAACAGCTCATGCTATTATTACGACCTTTATTTTATTAACTGCCTTTTTTGTGTGGATACCTGTTTTCCACCCAATTAAAGAAAGAGATACGTTATCGCCTGTATTAAAAATTGGGTATATCTTTGCAAATGGTGTGTTAATTACACCTGCTTGCGGATTAATTATCTTTGCTGGTGAGTCGTTATACAGCACCTACAGCGATCCGGCAGCATGGTCAACGGCATTAGCATTATGTGTCCCAAGTGGTGTGTTGGGGAATTTATCGTTGTCTGGACCTGAAATTTTCTCGCCGCTTCCTCTCGTAGAAGATCAGCAGCTAGGCGGTGTTATTATGAAAATAACGCAGGAAATTGTATATGGTATTTTCATCGCTATGATCTTTTTCCCATGGTTTAATCAGGAGAAATCTAGTGTTGATCCATTACCTTCAGAAACGAACTAAGCAAAAGATGATAAGGTCAGGCAGATTAGTGAGTCTGCCTGATATATTTAGAGATATAAATGGGGGAGAGACATGCCGTTATTACCAACGTTAAGTACTGCTTTTATTGTGTTAAGCGCAGTTCTAGTAGCAATTGGCTGGACGCTTATAGCACAAGGAAAAGCTTCTGCTCATAAAAAAATAATGATTGCAGCAGCGGTTAGTGCTTTGCTGTTTTTTATTATCTATCTTTCACGAACCGTATTGGTTGGCAATACTAGCTTTGGTGGGCCAGACCACTTAAGAATATACTATACGCTGTTCCTGATTTTCCATATAATCCTTGCAACAGTAGGTGCTGTGTTTGGTATTGTGACATTAACACTAGCTTTTAAGCGGAACATATCAAGACATAGAAAAATCGGACCTGTTACTAGTATCATATGGTTCTTTACAGCCATTACTGGTGTAGCGGTGTACTTACTGCTGTATATTATATATGAGGGCGGAGAAACAACCAGTATGATTAAAGCGATTTTAGGATTTTAAGCACTCTATTAAAAGAGTGCTTTTTTTGTTTGGAAAAGGTTTATACTTCGTGTAGAAAAGGAAAGGATACAAAGAGCGAGTCATCAAAAAAAATGGTAGTTAATTCCTAATGCATATACATATAGAAAGGTGGTACCAACTAATGGATATAGAAAGTCAACGTCTTTTCATTTCACCAATAACAGTAGAACAAGCCCAAAAACTTATGTTAGATGCAGAGAGTTACCCTAATTGGCTGGGAACTCCCTATGATGCTCTTTGGCCAGGAAACGGTCTAAAAGCTATGCTCCCTATTTACGCAGAAGCTTTAGAGAACAGGGAAACAGAATTAGGGTTTGGTCCGTGGATAATTATGGATAAGCATAAACAAATGGTTATAGGTGATATAGGCTTTAAAGGACAGCCTGTAAACGGAGAGGTGGAAATTGGATATTTTGTGTCTAAAATACATCGCAATCAAGGTTATGCGAAAGAGGCAGTAGAGGCTATGCTGCAATGGGCATTCAGCCATGAGGACATAGTAACTGTAACAGCTTCATGTTCTCCATCCAATGTTCCTTCTTATAAGGTATTAAGTGCGAATGGGTTTAAGGAAAGAATGGAGGAGGACGGGCTGATTTGGTTTGAGGCTAGAAAGGAGCGCCATTATGGCAAAAATAGAGCAATGTAATGAAAAGCATTACTGTGAAGCGTTCTTGCAGGTAGGGTCCTAAGCCTTCAAGGGCTAGAAGTTGGGAAGTAGTCATAAATCATACATAGTTAGCAAACGTGATTAGGGAACGTATTTTCTAGTCGTATACAAAAAGCCTGGCTACCAAATGGTAGCCAGGCTTTGCTATTGAAATGGTGCTTTACATTATGCTTAGATTTTTAAGTTGAGTTTTATGATCCCTGCTTCTTTAGCAGAATTAAACGCAATGACAATAAGAGGTCCGACGAAAAATCCTAATACCCCAATTAATTTTAAACCGAGGTACATAGCAATAAGAGTAGCTAATGGGGAAAGTCCAATGTGACGACCCATCACTTTCGGCTCCACCGTTCTTCTTATAGCCAGTAGGACAACAGCTAGAATAGCAAGCTTTGTTCCCATATATATGTCTCCAACAAGAAGGGCGTATATCGCCCAAGGGCCTAAAATGGCAATTGATCCTATAATTGGGATGAAATCAACAATCCAGATGATGAGAGACATGATGATTGCCACATTAGGAGAAATGAATAACAGTCCAATTAAGGTAACAATAAAGATGACAATACTAACTAGAAATTGAGCTTTTAGAAATCCGAAGATGACGTACGAAAGTCTGGAATTCATGAAACGGACTTTTTCAGCTGTTTTAGTTGTCAAATGCTCATACGCTTTTGCCTTCAAACGAGGCATTTCCAACATAAATAAAAACAGGGCAATTAAATACACAATAAAGCTTACTAAGTAATTCGGAATGGCTGAAATAAAGCCTGCTATATCAGCAAGATTTCCTTTTTCATTGATAGATGTTTTAATTTGATCGATACTAGAGCTTATACTGCTTTCAATTTGCTCTACAATTTGAGGATGGAGCTGCTCTTTAAATCGATTGGTTCCATTTTCCCATTCTATAAAAAAGTTCTCAATTTGAGTAATATACACAGGGGCGTTATCAATGAAGCTCGCAATCTGTGTAACCATTCTCGTCACGACAAACGTTCCAGCAATGGAGACGAGAATAAGGAATGCTAGATATACAATTGTAACCGCAAGTTTTCGTTTTCCTTTAAATCGATACTGAAATAGCCGCACTGCTGGGTTTAAGAAGAGTGCTGTGATAAACGCTAAGATAAGTGGTAACGATACCGGAATAATAAAATACGCTGCCACTAATGCAATAATGGTAAGAAAAATAAATAGCCATTGTTTTTTATTAAGATATCTAAACAATTTAGATCATAAAGCTCCTTTCAAACAACTCTCTATTTCAAAATATAGCATGAACAACTTGCTTTGAACAGATAAACAACTCTAATTTTTATCATTCCCTTTTAAAGTCCCACATAACATATGAAAGAAGGGGGATTGTCCATGTGGAAGGACTTTAAAGCCTTTGCATTAAAGGGGAATGTTTTGGATTTAGCAATTGCCGTAATTATCGGGGGAGCATTTGGAAAAATAGTTGAATCACTGGTTGATGATATCGTTATGCCCATTGTCGGTTTTCTGTTAGGAGATATTCATCTTCAATATATGCGAGTGCCGATTGGAGAGGTATCTATTCATTACGGGGCTTTTATTCAAGCATCCATTGATTTCTTGATTATTACGTTTAGTATCTTTATATTCTTACAATTGATTTTCCGGTTACGAGGGAAATCCAATAAGACTCAGTTTCAAAAAGAAACATCGGATCAAATTCTTGCCGAAATAAGGGATATCATCAAGGAGGAACAAAGAGGAAATAAACCCATCGATTCAACTCCACAAGTATTTATTAGCCGAAAAAAGGTAAAATAAAACGGCTGTCAACGTGGTGTTAACAGCCGCCTTATCACTAGATGCAGGCGAATGATTAGTGTTTGTTCTTTTCTTCCTCATCAGGAGCAAATGTTTGCAGTGCTTGAATTTTTTCCAGCACCTCTTTCTGATCGTTCTTTTCCGCCCAATCTCTTAACTCTTCTAATACAGCTTGAGAAGGTCTGCTGCCAACTTCAAATTCCAGAAGGTAGCCTTTCACTCTTTCTAATAAGCCTTTTGCTCTGTCAATCACAGCTTCGGTAAATTCTTCACTATCACCGTATTCAATACCATGCGGATAATAGTGCAGGCCTAGCAATGGAATCATTAACTTTATGACCGCATCGCCACGATCTACTTCGCCTTCAATAGAAGCCCCCTGTATACGAACGTAGTACGTTTGACCTTTCGTGTTTGTCTCTAGTTTATAATCATATGTAACACGTTCATAATCCCATTGACCTCCACGGATGAATCCAGCCTTTTCCATCAAATGATCTAAGCGGTTTAATTCAATTGTTGCTCCTTCTATACCAATTCCTTCAAGTTTCATGTTTATTCCACCTCGCAAGATTTCTTAACTTTCTAGAAAAAAACGTAATCTAAGTACATCATATTAAAGTTTTAATAAAGTTGCAATTGTTTACCAAACAATTTGAGAAAGAAGTGCTAATTGAGGGAAAATTATTTGAAGGCGCTTCAATATATAGTGCGTTCTTCAGCCTAATGTGAGGAATCTTACCGTATTTTTCGTATCAGCATAACCATATGAACGTAAAAACAGAGTTTTTTACAAGAAAAGTATCATCATTTTTACATATTCGGTAACACTAATGACGTATCAATGTTGGTTTCCTTTTTATTGGGAAGCTTGAAAAAGTTTGGAGGGGTTAGTATGAAATCTGTACAAGATATTATGACAAAGGACGTAGCTTGCTGTACCGCAGATGATAATCTTTTTGAAGCTGCTTCCACAATGAAAGAGCGCAATGTTGGCTCCATCCCTGTATGTGATAGTAATAAAAACTTACTTGGTATGGTGACAGATCGTGACCTTGTTATCCGTGGATATGCTCAGAAAAAAGCTGGTTCTTGTACTGTCCAAGAGGTAATGAGTGATAAGCTTGTAACATGTACACCGGACTGTTCGTTAGAAGAAGCTAGTGAAATGATGTCCAACGAGCAGATTCGCCGGTTACCTGTAGTAGATAACGGACAGCTTGTGGGTATAGTATCTTTAGGTGACCTATCGTTAGACCAATTCTCCAATGAAGCAGCAGGTCATGCTTTAGAAGAAATCTCTGAACGACCAGAAATTCATTAAAATGGTTTAAAAAAAGAAGCACGCTGTACTCTTCCAAGAGAGCAGCGTGCTTCTTTGTATAAATTCATGCATGTATAAGCTAAAATAATGGCGAGAGGCTTTATTGTCATTATAATCATGGATATCCATTCTATCATGAACTTTAGACATAAATATAATATGGTGACATTATATTAGAAGTAACTGTACTAAAAAGGGGAAATAATATGAAACGACTGAGCGCACTACTCTTTATAATAATAGTAGTCTCCTTAGGCTATGTAATAATCTCAAATCCAGATGCAGTATCATCCTTGTTGGACAAGCAGAAGGAGATAGCGCAAGATCTTACGCCATCTTCCTTTGAACAAGAGCTAACAGAGGATCAACAAGGGAAGGAATCATCCCATATAAACAAAGAGGATAGTAAAGAGGATACCTCTCCTCCTCCCCAAGACTTAGAGGGGGATAGTGCTGCTATTGCGTCTTGGATAGGCCAATCCTCTAATGAGGTAATAGAAAAGCTGGGAGAGCCTTCAAGAAAGGATCAGACGCCGTATGGTTATGAATGGTGGATATATCCTAATGAAACAAATCGATATATGCAGTTAGGTATTCTAAATGAGGAAGTAGTATCAAGTTATGGTGTGGGAGACGTTCAAATGCAAAATATAGCAACTGGCGACTCCTATGAAGAAATTACATCGAACCGGGATATACAAAATGAAGTAGAAGTGACGAATGATAGAGGGAGTTTCCAATTTAGATTATCCTCAGATGATAAGAGCAGAAGGCCGCTTCTTGCTTTAGAAAATGGCAACTATGCTCAGCTTTACTTTGATACCTTTAAAGGGACTTTATCTTCTATAAGAATTATGAATTCAGAAGTTTTGTTACGACATCGTCCTTATGAGGTCTATTATCGAGGTGATTTGCCGGAAGAGCCTTCACTCTCAAGAGAAGAGTGGGAAGTGGTGGAGAAGGGACTAGAACAGCAGATTTTTGATATATCCAACCAGATTCGCAATCGATTTGAGGAAGTGGAATTGTCATGGGATGATCAAGTTGCCTCTGTTGCCTTTGGACATAGTAAGGATATGGCTGTCGATGCATATTTCGCTCATGTTACTCCTGAGGGGAAAGGGCTGAAAGAAAGACTGCAGGCCAATAGCATACAATATCTTTCAGCAGGTGAGAATATTGCGGCGAAATACCCTGATGCTCCAGCAGTGGTAGAGGGATGGCTGAATAGTAAGGGACATCGGGAGGCTTTATTACACCCTAATTATACACATTTAGGTGTAGGGGTATATGAATTCCATTATACTCAGAACTTTATTGAAAAATCATCATAGCATTATGCTCTCCTATGCACAGTTTCTAGTCATGTGTCATATATGTATGGTATGACACTGTGTGAATAAAGAGGTGAAAAACGGGTATGGCTTCTAAATCACTACATCCAACCGTACAGGAATTTAAAGATTTTGCCTTGAAACACCCTAAGCTTGTGGAAACGGTGAAAAAAAATGGAGAGTCGTGGCAGGGGTATTATGAAAAATGGGTGCTTCTTGGAGAAGAGGATTCGTTTTGGGATGCATATAAGGATAATGCGACGGAAAGTAACAAAGCATCTTCCAATGAAGACGATAACAAAGACAAAGAGACGAATGAAGAGGACAACTCAAAGTTCATGGGACAGTTAATGGGGATGATTGAAAACGTAGACTTAAATAAAGTTCAGGGGCATATAAATCAGCTTAACGGTGCCATTGCCAACATACAGACGCTTGTAGGTCAATTTCAGGACATGAAGAAAAGTGGCGATACGTCCGCTGCTAAGACAAATGAAACAAGGCGTTCTCCGTTTCAATTTGGTAGAGACTAGGGAGGGGTTTTGATGCAGCCTGGCGTGTACCAGTATTTAGAGACCAGAGAGGACCTATTGAAATTCATTCGTATGAATCCTAAATGGTATCGGAAAGTGACAAGAAACCCAAGCGTCTTATCTCAAATAGAGTCAGAGGCGAAGCATTATTATGGAAAAACCACCCCTCAGCGGATGGAAAAGTTTACAAACCAGCTGCAGATGGTGCAAATGCTTGTTCAGATGGCTCAAGCTATGAAAGATTAAATTCTCTGTTTCGCTTTAGTGGAAAAATCTGATATGATAATGGTGGAGGTGGATAGCTTGCTAGCTACTACAGATACCGTAGAAATTTTAGAGCAATCAGAACAGTTAGGTCAGGTGATACTACAATCTGACGTTTATGAACAATATATTCAGGCTAAAGAAGACCTGAACAAGGATAGGCGCGCGCAACGACTCATTCGAGAATTTCAGGACATCAAGGATCAGTATGACGATGTACAGCGCTTCGGCCGTTATCACCCGGATTATAATAAAATAATGAAAGCCGTTCGGGAGAAGAAGCGGGACGTAGATATGAACGATTCGGTTGCCTCTTTTAAAGTGGCAGAGCGAGAGCTTCAAGCGCTCTTAGACGAAGTTAGTCAAGTCATTGCAGATAGTATTAGTCCTTCCATTAAAGTTCCTAAGGATGGTCTCGTATTCCAGGATACTGGCAGTTCCCATGGTCATGGATGTGGAAGCGGCGGAGGGTGCGGCTGTTCCTAATCCCTTTGGAACCTAATACAGTCTACGCACATATTTCCGCAGCAGAACATCTTGCGCTGAGGAACTAAAAACCGTACGCGATACACATAATGCGCCTCATTTTCTCTGACATGATACATGGAGAGAGTGAGGCGTTTTCCTTTCATCGCTCTTGCTGCAGCTTTCATTAATGCTTCTTCTACCTGCTCTCTTGCTATGGAACTATGATGCTTTTGAATATAGATAAAAGGGATTCCGGTAACTTCTTTATATCTACAGCTGTGAATAATATCTCGCTCATTCATATACTGTAAGAAGATCGTCCACGCTTTTTCTAATTCTGACAAAACAGGTTCCTCCCTTTCTGTAATGGTATTGTATTGAAGGAGTCAGAAAAGTTTGCTAAACTAAGGAAAAAGATTCGTCATGAAAGAGGAATACATATGTTTACAAAACGACAAAGCTTAGTAATTTGGTTTCAACACATGAAGCATGTTAGAAATATTAAGCGATATGGGCATCTTATTTATGTGTCCAAGAAACTACGCTATGCTATTATTTATGTGAATCAGGAAGAGATAGAAAGTACAATGGATAAATTATCCCGTTTACATTATGTTTCCAAAGTAGAGCGTTCCTATAAACCGTTTATTAATACAGAATTCGAAAATTCCAAGCCAGATAAAGCAAAAGAATACGATTATAAATATGGAAGTTTATAAAAAGCATGGGAATCCCCATGCTTTTTATATTTATTGAAGAGGAGCCAAGTAATGGTTCATGCGAAGCAGCCCGATTAAATGGGAGTAGTATAGCTCTGTTTCACTGAAAAACGTACTTGGTCTAGTGGTGATTTCAATTATATCCTTTTTTACATCAGCGGCTATCTGCTGGAACAGCTCGTATCGTTTATTGGGCTGCACGTGAGGGTTTGGTATGCCTTCTCTACATATGTAGATAGGTTGGAAGTTCCCAGTTGTGGTTGGCTTCATGACTACCGCCAACGATGTTCTTTCTTCCCCTTCCATGGTTGTATGGAACGCAAATATGTTCTCTACTCGATCCTTCATTTGGGTTGCAAGTGTTTGTAGTTCATATACATCTGAATACCCTTGTCCTAATTCTATAAACCGTTGTATCAATTTTGTTCACCCCATTATATTTCTTGTTGTTACTGTAGCATGAACGGAGGATATTGTGAATGAGCAGAGCAGCAGGAGTAAATAGTTCAAGCAGGATGGCGGGCATGGTAAAATAGTATCGGATGTTAAGAATAAAGCGAGGTATTCCTATGTTTCGAAAATTATTGGTATGGCTTATGCCCATGACCCTAATAGCAACTTTTCTAATCACTTACCAATGGAGTATGTATCAGGAGGAAGGTGCTGCAAGTGCTGATCAAGCAAATGGAAATCCTTCAATGTATTTGGAAGTGGTTCATGATGATGGAGTATTACAAGTTAACCAGAAAATAAACGGGCTAGCAAAGGAGCAATACATAGTTCGGTATCCTAATAAAGTGAAAGATATTACATGTGTCTATGGGGAAGGAAAACCATGCTTGACAGAACAAGCAGAACAAGGAATGACCGTTACTATTGGCTACAAGGAGCAGATTCACCTTTCCTATAAACTCCCAATTAATGAAAGCGATATGGTGCTGAAAAATTGGTACGCCAAGCTATATACTGACCAAGGAGATTCCATGATAGTAGTGGATGCAAAAGTAGATTGGACGGACAAAAACGAGTCTAACCTATGGGCAGCAGCTGGGGACCAACAGGCTGACATTCAAAAGGATTATATTCGTTTTTATCAATGGGAAAAGTCCACCGCCACTTCTTTTCCCATTATTAAGCTGCATAATGGCGAGTATCACCGACAGGATATGAAAGGAGCAACGGTTTGGGCGAAAAAAGGTGTCACTTCTAAAGAAGAAGTGAAGAAGAACTTTGGAGAAAATATCTCCTTTAGTGTGCCTGTAGTAACCGTAGTTAACCCTGATATACCTTCACCCGAAATTGGGGCAGGGTATATACTACTCCCCTCTTTATCTGAGGTGAACATTCAGGAGAGCTTACTGTCTAGTATGCTGCAGCAGCAATACCCAATCTCCTCTAAAGGGGGGGCAGCTATTATCAACGGCCTCGTCCAATTTATACTGTCAGGAAATGATGTTTCTGCTGAGGCATCTAAATTAGCGGAACAATTGACTATCTCCTTGACAGAAAGCCAGCAAGAAGCATTTAAGGAGCAACTCCTTACTATTAACAAAAAACAGCAGGGGTCTGCCATAGCCTTGGATCACCTTCTTGCCGAGATCAGCGGAATGCCGACATCCTTCTTTCAACTAACAACGAAAGAAGGGCGTGTACAACCTTTATATTTTGTAGACCCTCGTTCTGTGAATGTACAAGCGAAACAGACTACCATAGATTGGCATTCCATCTCATATAAGCAGCAGAGATGGTATCCTCTTGCTGGAATTACTTCTGCCTTTGACTATGAGCTAGTAGCTTTGCCGAATCAATCTACTTACGTAGTGCAAAAAGGCGGAGAAACGTGGCGCTTCACTTTGAATAAGGATACCTTTGTACATAACCAGGAAGACTTTGGGGTGGCAAGTCACGTGTTAGAGGAATTAAATGGAGAGATTTTTATTCAAGAGCAATATGTAGAAGACATATTCGGGGTGTCAACAGGAATCTCACAGCATTCTATTTCCTTAAAACAGTAAAAAAAGCCTGCAGATGGGATGATCTGCAGGCACCTTTTTTGATTTGATTCACATCAAAACAAAAAGGTAAAGGGAGAGGAGAAACCGGAGGAAGAACTTATGGGGAAACGTAAGTCTTCTCCGTCTTCAGAGTAATTAGGGCAATCCTAATCACTCCCTAGTATTATGGACACGTTGTCATAACCTTATACATATTCTTAAGCAAGAAAGGAAAAAATTCCTCCCCTAAACTGAAGAGAGAGTTTCTCTGATTTTTATTTAATGAATTATGTGGTAGGATAAGGTACGAAAATAGGATTTTATAGGTATTAAAGGAGGTCACAACATGAGAGTCATCTCAGGTGTACATAAAGGACGTAAGCTTACCCCCGTACCAGGAAGACAAACCAGGCCGACGACGGATAAGGTAAAGGAAGCTCTCTTTCAAATGATTGGTCCTTATTTCGATGGAGGAATGTGTTTCGATTTATTCGCAGGCAGTGGAGGGTTAGGAATAGAAGCCTTGAGCCGTGGCATGGAACGTGCTATCTTTGTAGATAAGCAGCAGAAAGCGATTTCAACAATATATGAAAATCTGGAAGCTCTGCGGATGAAGGACCAGGCTGAAGTTTATCGAACAGATGCATTCCGAGCGATTAAAGCTGCTGGCAAAAGAGGGCTTACATTTGATTACATAATACTTGACCCTCCGTATGATAAGGTGAAGTTTGAGGATTTGTTCGAGGCTATACACGAGCAACATTTGTTGAAGTCGGATGGTATGCTAGTATGTGAACATTCAGCTGATCAAACACTGCCCCAGCTAATAGGGGAATATGAGCAAATTCGATACGAAACCTATTCGAGCATTATTTCGATTAGTTTGTTCCAGCATCAATCTTAATATTTGGTGAATAGAAAGAGAGGAGTACACACAAACATGAGTACATTAGCAATTTGCCCAGGGAGCTTTGACCCTGTTACATATGGCCATATGGATATTATAGAACGCGCTGCGAAAATATTTGATCATGTTATTGTTGCCGTGTTCAATAATCGGTCCAAGGATCCTTTATTTACAGTGGAAGAGAGGATTGCGTTGCTGGAAGAGGTGACCAGGGATTTCGATAATATTACGATAGATTCAAGCAGCGGTCTGTTAATGGAATATGCAGAAGAGAAAGGAGCCAATGTTATCGTTAGGGGTTTGCGTGCAGTTAGTGATTTTGAGTACGAAATGCAAATTACGTCTATGAATCGTAAACTAAATGAGGATATTGAAACATTTTTTGTTATGACAAATAATCAATATTCGTTTTTAAGCTCCAGCATAGTTAAGGAAGTTGCCAAGTATCGTGGGACCGTAGCGGATTTAGTTCCTAAAACAGTAGAAGAGGCTTTAATGAAAAAATATCAACGGTAAGCCCGGCGATCATCTGATCCGGGCTCATTTTTTTTCTTCTATTCTTTGATAGAGAATGATGATGGCCAAAAAGAGAGAACATAATGTAACAGTAGGTCCAATGTGACCTACCCATAGGAACCAATCAAATAAGAGTGACGAGGATTCGCCCTCTGAAAAAACAGGTTCTTCATAAGTGCCTGCGATATCTCGGTCAAGATACAAAGGTTTGAATAATAGCCAAGAGAGTACAACGGCCAGGCATCCATGTAAAACCCTTGCGAAGAAATATGGAGTGAAGCGAATATCTGTTTCCGCTAAAATGCTGGCGACTTGAGCTTGTACCGAGAATCCGTTAAAAGCCAAAATAAAACTGACAACAAGCACTTGCTGTAATAGGTCAATTTGTTCTATTTTTGAGGTCATTTGAGATCCAAGTGTAATCTCAAATAAACCAGAAATAAACGGGATAGCAAGCTCTGGGGAGAGCTGTGCAAGCTGAAAAAAGAAGCTTAAGCCTGCTGCGATGATTGGAGTAATTCCAATCATGAATAAAAGCTTGTTAAAGACGGAAAACAAGATGATGAAACCACCAATAACTAATAACGTTTGAATCGAGGAGAGCACCGCATCGCCAAACATTTTTCCGAAAGGACGGCCATCTGCCATTCGTGTTTCATGCAAGGCCTGGAATGCTTTCTTCAAGGAAAAAGTAGGCTGCTCCCTCTCCAGAGTACTACTATCATTTGCACCATAAAACCGCATACATACACCGACCAGAGCATTTCCTGCATAGTGACTCACTGCTAGCAGAACGCCGAGCTTAGGATCGTGAAAAAATCCTACAGAAACAGCGCCAAATATAAATAATGGATTAGAGGCATTTGTGAATGAAACTAGACGTTCTGCTTCTATTTGGGTAAGGTGTCTTTCTTCCCGTAATCTTGCAGTGAGCTTGGCACCAGAGGGATAGCCGCTTGCCATCCCCATTGCCCAAACAAAGCTGCCAACGCCTGGCACTTTGAAAATAGGGCGCATGATGGGCTCGCACAATATACCAATAAAACGGACAACTCCAAATCCGATTAACAACTCTGCTGTCACGAAAAATGGAAGAAGGGAAGGGAAGACAATTTCCCACCACATGCTGAGACCTCGTATGGAGGCTTCTAAGGATTGATCAGGAAAACGAATGAGGGCTATTGCTAAGAAAAATGCCATACTGGCAAATAAAACGGATTTCAATTTCGATTTCATCGGTAGGCCCCCTGACACTTTGAAGCATTCGCCTGCCTGTACTTCTACTTTTCATCATAGTAGAATGTTCATAAAACCGAACATGTTGTTATGTACAAGCGTTTCTCTACCACTATACGCTCATAGTTGTGCTATTTATGCCATAAAATAATAAAAGACGCGCGTGGAAAGGAGAGGCTGCTGGTGTCCAGGCCAAAGGTAGGTTTAGCGTTAGGTTCTGGTGGTGCGAGGGGGCTAGCCCACTTAGGGGTTTTAAAAACTCTTCAGGAGGCAAACATTCCCATAGATATGGTAGCTGGGAGCAGTATCGGAGCTCTGGTTGGCTCGTTTTATTGTTCAGGACAGGATATTGAGCATATGTACAAATTAGCCAAAACGTTCAAACGGAAATTTTATGTGGATTTTACTGTTCCTAAGATGGGATTTATCCAAGGCAACAGGGTGAAGGAGTTTGTAAGCCTGTTTACCTACCGTAAGAATATTGAAGACTTGGACACCCCTCTCTCTATTATTGCAACGGATTTATACAATGGAGAGAAGGTTATATTTACCAGTGGCAGTGTTGCTGATGCAGTCAGAGCTAGCATATCCATACCGGGTATTTTCGTACCGGAGAAGGTAGGAAATCGTTTATTAATCGATGGTGGTGTAATTGATCGTGTCCCTGTTTCCGTAGTTAGAGGGATGGGGGCGGATATTGTTATTGCAGTAGACTGTGCCCACTTCGATGCTAGTAATGATGTAACTTCTATTTATGACGTCATCATCCAAAGTATAGATATTATGCAGCATGAATTTATTAAGAGGGTAAAGCTAGATGCAGACATAATGCTGCGCCCTAGTGTGGCACAATATAGTTCGAGAGCTTATACGAATATGGAGGTCATCATTCGAGAAGGAGAGCTCGAAGCTAAAGCGCACCTAGGAGATATAAGATTGTGTTTGGATAATTGGAAGGAGAACAACGATGAATCAAAATAAGCGCTATTATCTTTTTGGAGCAATCGTTCTAATACTTGTATTTTTTCTATCGTTTTATCGATTGCCTTATTATGTGTACCAACCAGGGTCAGCGGACGCTCTTAACCCGATTGTAGCAGTAGATGATGGGTTTGAGAGTGAAGGGGATATGCACCTTGTGACTGTAAGGGGCGGACCAGCAACTGCTATTCAATATGCATTAGCAAAAATCAGACCCTTTCATGAAGTGTATAAGAAAGAGGAAATATATCCAGAAGGGGTAAGCAATAATGAATACATGCATGCACAATTACAGTTGATGGAATCCTCCCAGGAGGCAGCCACTGTTGTAGCTTATAAAGCCGCAGAAAAAGAATTGAACATTGAGTACAAGGGCGTATATGTTATGAGCGTTATGGACGATGTACAGGCCTCTGACGTACTGAAAATAGGTGACAGGATTATCAAGGTAGATAACCAGCCCATTAAAAAGTCTGAGGATTTGTTGGATTATGTGAAATCAAAAGAGGTCGGAGATGAAGTGGAGGTAACATTCGAAAGAAAACAGGAAAAGCAAACTAAAACCATTGAAATGGTAAAACATCCTGATGAGGATAGAGCAATAATAGGGATTACCCTTGTAACCGATCGGGACGTAGTAGTTGAGCCACCTGTTAATTTCAGCAGTGGGGAAATTGGCGGTCCAAGTGCAGGGCTAATGTTCTCATTAGAAATATATGATCAGCTTACAGAGCAGGACATAACGAAAGGGTATCAACTGGCAGGAACAGGCTCCATTTCCTATGAAGGAGAAGTAGGTCGTATTGGTGGTATTGATCAGAAGGTCGTCGCAGCGGATAAAGACGGTGTTGACATTTTCTTTGCCCCAAATGAAGGCGGGGAGCAAGGCTCAAATTACCAAGTAGCTAAGCAAACAGCAGAAGAAATTGGAACCGATATGAAAGTGGTTCCTGTTGATACATTTGATGATGCTTTACACTATTTAGAAGGTGTGCAAGCGCCAGAGTAATACCTACACAAATAAGCGGACCAGCACACTAGGCTGATCCGCTTTTGCTATGATTAGTTATTCTCTGCAGACTTTCAAGCTTTCACATCAAAGATATAATAATCAGATGTGTACATCACGGTTTTCACTACGATCGTATCCTGGTCTTCCTTACTAAATATTAAATCTCTACCTGATTGCCTCTCAAATGCCCATCCTTTGCTTCCCATGAACTGCTTCGCTTCTGTAAATGTTTGCTCTTCTTTCGGTTTATAAGGAGCAATAAATCGATTTTCATCTTTATCGATTGGTACATACATTGCTTCACCAAGTTGAATTTGGATAATCCCCTTCATGATAGGCAGAGGATTCCCTTCTTGAAACAAAGTGTCGGAGAATTTGAAAGCAAAGGCTCCAATGACTAGCACAAAACTAAGCGCTGTAACAATCAACCATCGGAGAATACTTTTCACCTTGCGTCTCCCCCTATACATTGTACTTACATGATAATAGACGTAGGGCCACCTTTAAAAGTTTCATGAAGTAAACGTTCTCATACATCTATACCATACAAATCATACTATAATTCTAAATCTGGTAAAAGTGGAGGATGGAATTCTCTTTTTCTTACTTGTTTTTTTATAGGAGGGGTTAAGATAGTGTAATAGCTATCCATCGCTTTCTCCTCAATGGTAAGGAAAGGGTGATCCATCTTATGCAGCTTTGTAAGCAGTGGAGTATCGGTATCCTTTTTTATGTGATGGATATAATCACGGCCAGCTTTTGTCATACCTAACAATCGTACATAAGGAATGGTATCTAAATCAGATAAAAGCTCAACATCGTCTTTTTTCGTATTAGTGAACAAATGGGTAATCACACGCTGCAGTCTGGTCCAGGTATAACGCTTTGTTTTAAGCATATGCATCCATTCTGTAAAGGATGTCGCCTCCAGTACAGTTTGTTGTAATCGATGTTCTAATCCTTCCTCCATACCATGAATGGACCTTAATTCAGATGGAGATTGAACCGTAACAATGTATTGAAGGAGAGGGAAATAACTTTCCCATTCATGCCATACCCCAGTCGTGTTTTTATAACGCTTTAATTGTTCAACAGCTGTGTCTGGTAAGGAATGCTGCACTTTATCCTCTAGGGAATTGGTGTTAAAAATAGCTTTGCGGATGCTTGTTGCACTTGCAATGGTATGTTCGATCTCTTCATCATGGTAGTTAGCTTGCTTCCGTTGAATCGTGAGTGGTGTTATGGATAAGTCGTGTTCTAAAATACTTTTAACATAGCTGAAACCTAGAATATTATTTGGTTTCGATAAGTCAATCTTACCAGTCGTTAGGCCGATGCTCGCATAGGCCATTTTACTTGCTTCGGGATAGGAATACCCTTGTTGTAAATAGGCTTGCAATGTGTGATTATATTTATGGTGCTGCTGTTTTTGTTTATAATATGCATCAATGAAAGGACTGATAGATCCCTGCTCACTTCCGAAGCAAATAGAGTCCACCTGTAATGCATCAAGAGTAAGAACTGCACCTTTTGCAAATAAGTCACTATTTTGCACTGCAAACACATAAGGCAATTCAACAACAATGTCGATTCCGGAAAGAAGGGCTAATTGCGCCCGATGCCATTTATCCATAATGGCAGGCTCTCCCCGCTGCAGGAAATTACCGCTCATTACAGCAATGGTAACATCCGCATTAGAAGCTTCTTTGCTCATTTGATAATGATAGAGGTGACCATAATGGAATGGATTGTATTCTACAATTAATCCGCTTGCTTTCATATACAAACTCCTTTATACTTACTATCCAAACTAGGTTAAGTAGTCTATTCTCTTTTTGCCCCAATTGCATTGAGAACTATACATCCTTGCCTTTAAAATATAGGTATTGATGGTAGAAATCAACTACTTCTTTTCCTTTGGGATAAACTAAGAGAATCCTCCTTCCTCTGTAAAGAAAAAATGTTGACAAAATGACTGTTTCCTTATAAAATAACTTTTGTTGCCTTGAGGTGATTATATGAAATTTACATTGCAAAGATTAAAGGCTGCTTCGGATGCGGAGCCGCTGCAATTTGATGAACAGAATGTGGATATTTCAGAGTTAGAGCAAATGAATAACGATATTCGCAACATCCTTCCTGTACATGTGAAAGGCTATGCCGTCGGTAGAGGTGACGAAATAACGATAACGTTTACTGTCACTGGTACGATGACACTGCCTTGTGCCCGTACGCTGGTAGATGTTGAGTATCCATTTTCCTTTGAAGCGGCAGAAGTGTTCTCCTTATCTCCTTACCATCAGGAAGGGGAGGAAGAGATTCACGAAATTCCTGGAGAAATCCTTGACTTAACGCCTTATATCAAGGAAAATGTAATATTGGAAGTTCCTTTGCAAGTTTTCTCAGAAGATGAAAATGCTCTGGATCAAGCGCCTGCAGAAGGGCAAGGCTGGCAGCTAGTCACCGAAGAAAAACAGGATGAAAAAATAGACCCACGCCTTGCAAAGCTTCAACAATACTTTAAAGAAGAAAACTAGTAAGAGATCCATCACATAGAACTCTGGATCGTGTATGAAGGAGGTGTAAGACATGGCAGTACCAAAAAGAAGAACGTCTAAAAAGGTGAAGAATCAACGTCGTACGCATAAAAAGCTACACGTACCAGGCATGGTTGAGTGCCAGAACTGCGGTGAATACACTAAACCACACCATGTTTGCAAATCTTGCGGACAGTACAATGGAAAACAAGTGGTTGAACAATAAAGCCGAGAGAGAAGACGTCCTAATAAGGGCGTCTTCTTTTATATTACTCTGTTAGTTGGATACACCAGTGAAGCGCCTATTGGAGCAATGTTATCTAATCTTCTGATGGTGAAGAGTGAGGGATTGGGTTATTCAAGACCATATTTGTAAATATATTTTGATGCTTCCTTTCCAATTGTCCCCAAGTACCATGTTATACTATAGATAAAAGAAGTTACGATAATAAAGGAGAATGTGCAGTATGTTTGAGACGATAGAATATCATATTGCGGATGAGGGGTACGCCCTTATTTCATTAAACCGCGTAGAGGCTCGGAATGCCATATCTTTTCAGATGACAGAGGAATTGAAGGAAGCCTTACAACAGGCAAGAGAAGCAGACATTAAATGTTTGGTGCTGACAGGGAATGGTACAGAAGCGTTTTGCAGCGGGGGAGACTTAAACGACTTCCATTGGGATATGTCCGACAATGAAGCATTTAAAGCCTTATATAGCATGAAGGAAGTATTATATGATTTAGCTCGCTTCCCGGTACCCACTTTAGCAGTTCTTAATGGGAGTGCACTTGGCGGCGGATGTGAATTAGCTACAGCGTGTGATTTTCGTTATGGTAGCCCGGATGGCTCTTATGGGTTCATTCAGGGGCAATTAGGCATAACAGCGGGTTTTGGTGGCGGAAGCCTGCTCTATCGTCGTCTTCCGTCTCTTATCGCATATCAGATGCTAGTGGAGTCAGAAGCCTATTCTGCTACCAAATGTGTAAGTATTGGCTGGATGCAGGATGTTTTTGACCCTTCTGATATAAAGGAAGAAATGAAGCGCTTATTAGAGCCGTTTATTTCTAAATCAGTAGAACAACTTAAGGAATTTAAGCAGCAGTATATTCGATTTGAATTTCCCATCTCGTTATCTGCGGACATGGATGAAGAGGTTCGCCGTTGTTCTACTATTTGGGGGAACGCCTTGCACAAAGAAGTAGTGGATTCTTTTTTGTCAGAAAAAAATAGTTGACCTAGTCTATCTCTCCTAGCATGTGCATACATTTTTATTAAATGTGATAGGAGGGATAGAATGAACGCTACCAGACAAGATGCTTGGACCGATGATGAAGATGTCTTGCTAGCCGAAACGGTATTACGTTATATCCGAATGGGGAAGACGCAGTTAGAAGCGTTTGAGGAAGTGGCAAAACGCCTATCAAGAACCTCAGCTGCCTGTGGGTTCAGATGGAATGCTACAGTACGTAAACAATACCAGAAGGGGATCCAAATGGCGAAGCAGGAAAGGAAAGCGCAGGGGAAACAGAGCATTCCTGATTCAGGAATTGTACCTGATCCAACGGGTCGTGAAGGGGAGAGCTTCTCTATTGATGACGCTATTTCGTTCTTGGAAAATATGAAACAAACATACACCGTCAACCCTCCTAAGACGCAAGAGGAAAAACTGCAGCAGCTGCAGCACGAAAATGATACATTAAAAGAACAATTGAGGCGCTATACGCAAGCTTGGGAAGAAATTGGTAAAGTATGGGAGTGGGTTTATGCCACTCAAAAAAAAGAAGGCTGATCCATTAGATCAGCCTTCTTTTTTATTTTATATGTGTTGGTGGCGCTTACAAACTTTGTTACAGTGTCTGTGTATTACCAAACGCGCTAGTTTCCTTTTCAGTAACACCCTCAGGAGTCCAGATAAGCGGGTTAGAGCCAAGGTCTCTTTCCATATCATATTTAGCCTTATGAAAGCCCATCTTTTCCCAAAAGCCTTGAGAGTTAATAAGTGGACTAGTCTTAATTGGCAGCTCGTATTGCTTGGCGAAGTCTACCAATTTCTTTCCGAATCCTTTGTCCCGATAACCGGGTAACACCTCTAGCTTCCATAATTCTAAATAATCCTGTGGAGGATCAAAATATTGGTCGTATTTAGCATCCACCCGGTATAAACTCATCCGAGCGACTAAAGCGCTTCCATAATAAATTCCGAAAAATGGTGAAACGCTGTCATTTTCAATGATGTTCCCTTGTAAATCCTCTAGCATGGAAAGCTCCTGATTTCCATAGTTTTTAAACTGTTTGAATTCTTCCAGTGTTTTGAAGTTGATTACTAATCTTTCAACAGATACTGGTTCCAACATCATAGTCTTATCCCCCTTGAAACATTCTATTTCTATTCTTATTATAATATAAAAATTTTCAGAATGAAATGAATATTGCATTGTATTTTGGTTATCATAATTTTTTTCTTCTCCCAAAAAAAGTTTTTGATAAAATAAGCAGATAGAAGGATTTTTGCCATGAGAGGTGAAATTATGAAGATAGGAATTATTGGTGGAGGGGCAATAGGGTTATTTTGTGCTGCTTCTCTTTTAAAACAAGGTCATGAAGTTACTCTTTATGTGAGAAGAAAGAGCCAGCTAGATGAATTGAGGAAGGGGCTGCGTTTAAATGAAAGCTCCCCAGGAAATGAACCAAACGTATTGATGATTTCGAGCTTAAAAGAGGAGGAGCTCTTGATAATATGTACGAAACAAACGAGTATGAATGCACTAATTCCTATTCTGAAGCACCTGCCAGGAAAGCCTTCTCTTTTGTTTTTGCAAAATGGGATGGGACATGTGAAATATTTTGAACAATTGTCGTGTCCTATTATGGTCGGAGTTATGGAACATGGAGTCCTAAAGCATGGAGATAGAAGTGTAGTTCAAACTGGAAAAGGCGTGATGAAGCTTGCTGCAGTTACGGTAACAGACGATCAGCTGGAGCATATACAGCAGTGCCTGAATGATGATGCATTTCCTGTACATACTATGCCGGATTGGTATCGTATGCTAGCAGAAAAGCTTGTAATCAATGCGTGTATTAACCCACTTACTGCAATATTTGGTGTACGGAATGGGGCGCTTATGACAAACCCTTATTTACAGTCATTAGCTAAATCTATATGTGAAGAAACCACTAGAGTACTCGATCTCCCGTTTGAACAGATGTGGAGTAGAGTACAGGAAATAGCAGAAAAGACTGGAGCAAACCAGTCTTCCATGAGGAAGGATATAGAAGAGGGTCGAAAAACAGAGATAGACTCTATTTCAGGATTTGTAATGGAAACAAAGACAGAGAAAGAGACGATTCCCTTCACAACGTTTGTGTATAACGGAGTGTTAGCTATGGAATATCAAGAGGAGGATGCCCGTGGGTAATGTGCTGGCTTATATCGCAGCTGTTTTTATTACGCTGCCAATACCGATGACTGCTGTTTTATATCTCTTGGTACGAAAGACGACACGCAATAAGAAGCATTCCTTGCATTTTACGGTTAATGTCATGACGCTTATATATATTTTAGCTGTACATGTAACATTATTGGTCATCTTCAATCAATCGTTCTTATGGTATATTTTCATATTACTTATTCTTTTATTAAGTATGTTTGTTATTTTGCAATGGAAATATCAAGAGGAGGTTCATTTTCGCAAGGTGTGGAAAGGGTTCTGGAGATTCAATTTTTTATTATTTGGATTTAGTTACATTGGACTTACTATTTATGGTCTTATGGACCGAATACTCTCCTTATAAGCCTTAATGGATGAAATATTACATTCTTTTCGATACAATACACAAATGGATACATAGACAGATTAACGAATAAAGGAGAAGGTCGCCCATGCGGATCCAGCCTATAGATCTTACGAAGCAAAGTGAACTAATAACAAATTACCGAAATCAAACACGAGATGTATTAAATAAATTTGATTATAATCCCTTCCAAACTGGTGCTTATCGTGACCGGCTTCATGATATCTCTGAGAGGCCGTATCAGCGTGAAGCCCTTGTGCAGCATTTATTAACAGTGAACAAAAGTTGGGGTGCACATGACACTACATTAAAAAACATCGAACGTTTGAGGGAGCCGGAGAGTGCCGTCGTTGTCTCAGGCCAACAAGCCGGCCTTTTAACAGGCCCTTTATATACGATTCATAAGATCGTATCCACCCTCGTTCTTGCCAGGGAGCAAGAGGCTGAATTAGGAGTTTCCATCATCCCTGTTTTTTGGATGGCAGGAGAGGATCATGATTATGATGAAATTAATCATGTTTATATGCCTTATTCTCCAAGGATGAAAAAATTCAGGGTGCTGCAGAAGCAAATAAATAAAGTATCGGTGTCTCAAATGGAAATGGACCACGGAGCTGTCCGGACGTGGCTTGATCGTCTGTTCACTCAAATGGGAGAAACCGATCAAACAGTGGCTATTCATGACATGCTGACGAAGGAGCTGGAACAATCAACTACGTTTGTAGATTTCTTTGCTCGAATCCTTTCGACGTTCTTTGATGAGGAGGGGCTTGTATTGTTAGATGCACATCACCCCGAATTGCGGTCACTGGAGTCGGATTACTTTAAGCAAATGATTCATCAGCAGCCCATCATAAGTGAAGGTGTTGCCAAAGAACTGCAGCGTACATTTCAACAAGGTTATTCCGTTAATTTAGATGTAGATCTAAACGATGGGCATTTATTTTACACATATCACGATACTCGTGTCCTGCTTGTTCGCCAGGAGGATGGTTTATTTGTGGGGAAAAATGGGGAGTGTAGCTTAACGAAGGAAGAGTTACTCCAAATTGCAGAAGAATCACCACACCTTTTGAGTAACAATGTGGTGACTCGTCCCATAATGCAGGACTTACTTTTACCGACACTAGCCTTTATTGGGGGTCCCGGAGAAATAGGGTATTGGTCTGTTCTGCGCCCTGCTTTTGAAGCGATGGGGATTACTATGCCTCCAGTAGTGCCGAGATTATCTATTTCTCTCGTTGACCGGAAAAGTCAGAAGTGGCTGGAGCGCCATCTTATCGATCCTTCATCAGCAGTTAATAATGGAGTGACGGAAGAGAAAACGAAATGGATTTCCATGCAAAGCTATCCACCAATTGAACAATTATCAGACGAAGTGAAGCGTTCTATTGAGAGAGCCCATCGCCCTCTCAAGGCAAAGGCAGAAGAAATACGTGATGATCTAGGTCAAGTAGCGGAGAAGAACTTATTCCATTTATTCCGGGATGTAGAATTCCTGCAGGAAAAGATTGAAAAAGCGTTGGAGGAAAAAAACAGCCGGGAGTTAGACATATTTGATGATATTGATCTTATGCTCCGTCCTGAAGGTGGTCTGCAAGAGCGTATTTGGAATGTCTTACCATGGCTGAATTACTATGGGGTGGATTTACCAGCACAACTAACTCGTGTGCAGTATGATTGGAATTCATCCCACCACATTATTTACATTTAACAAAAAAGTTTCCCAATGAAGTTATAAAACTAAATAGTTGAAAAAGTTTAAAAATCCTGCTTAAGAAAGCAGGATTTTTTGTGTGGTGGAAGAATATTTAAGTTTAGGTGGAGGAAAGTGGAGGAATGTGGTACCCTAGAGTCAGAAAGTGGGGAGTCTATATGTTCATGGGGGAATACCAACATAATATAGACACAAAGGGACGTATTATAGTCCCTGCGAAGTTCCGTGAAGGGCTCGGGGAGACATTTGTTATTACCCGAGGTCTGGACAAGTGTATCTTCGCTTACCCTCTATCTGAATGGAAGCTGCTGGAGGAAAAGCTAAAGCAGCTGCCGTTAACGAAAAAGGATGCCCGTGCCTTCACCCGATTCTTCTTCTCTGGAGCAGTAGAATGTGAAGTGGATAAACAGGGTAGAATAAACCTCCCATCACCACTTAGAACGTATGCTGAATTAGATAAAGAATGTGTCGTCATCGGCGTCTCTAATCGCGTAGAATTCTGGGCTAAGGGACTTTGGGATACATACTTCGAGGAGTCCGAGGGTTCTTTCGCTGAGATTGCAGAGAACATGATGGATTTTGATATTTAGGGGAAGCTAATTGATTAGCTACACACAATCATAGCTAGACAGATAAAACAGGAATTATAGAAGTGACAGCAATGACTTAACAACACAAAAGGGTGAAATCATGTTTGAACATATTACAGTATTAAAGCAGGAAACCGTCACTGCACTAAATATAGACCCGAATGGTATTTATGTAGATTGTACTCTTGGTGGTGGAGGTCACTCTGAGGAAATCGTTAAACAACTTAATGAGAATGGAAGACTGATTGCCTTTGACCAGGATTTAACCGCACTGAACCACGCGAAAGAACGCTTAGCTTCGTATGCTGACAACATTACGTTTGTTCATACTAACTTTCGTGGCATGAAAGAAGAACTGCTTCGTTTGGGGATTCAGGAAGTAGATGGGATTGTATTCGACCTTGGCGTATCTTCTCCTCAATTGGACGAAGATGAAAGAGGGTTTAGTTATCATCAGGACGCGAGGCTTGATATGAGAATGGATCAATCACAGCCGCTAAGCGCTTATGAGGTTGTAAACGAATGGGATTTTAATGCTTTAGTACGAACTTTCTTTAAATACGGAGAAGAGAAATTCTCCAAGCAAATTGCTAGAACGATTGAAAAACAAAGAGAGAAAGCACCCATTGAAACAACAGGGCAGCTGGTAGATATTATAAAAGAAGCCATTCCTGCACCCGCAAGAAGGAAAGGCGGACACCCAGCTAAACGTATTTTTCAAGCTATTCGTATCGCGGTAAATGATGAATTAGGTGCATTTGAGGATGCATTACATCAAGCGGCAGAGGTAATTGCAATGGATGGACGGATTGCAGTGATTACCTTCCATTCCCTAGAGGATCGCTTGTGTAAACAAGCATTCAAAAAATGGAGCAGCAACCCACCTATACCAAAAGAGATCCCAATTATTCCAGATGAACAAAAACCACCATTCGAGCTTATCAACCGTAAACCCATTACACCAGCTGAAAACGAATTAGACGATAACCGTAGAGCTCGCTCTGCGAAATTAAGAGTTGTCCAAAAAATACGCCCGTGGAAAGATATGTTCCGAACGGATGAAAGGGGAAAATAGAGGATGAGTGCTGAAAATGCGAGAAAGTTGCACGAGCAACAACCGCAACATACGAAACAACAGGAAAAAGTAAAGGTCCAGGTACAAAAACAAAAATGGATCTCTACTGGGGAAAAATTTATGTATTCTATGGTATCTGCTGTTGCTGTTGCTGCGAGTATTTATGTCGTTTCTTTTGCCTCTACGACAGATGGCATGAACAGAGATGTGCAGCATCTTGAAAGCAAGATTGACAAGCAGCAAGTTCAAATCGAAAACTTAAAATTCGAAAAGAAAGAACTAAGCAAACCAGAGCGTATTCTGCAGATAGCGAAGGATAATGGCTTAGAAATTAGAAAGTCGAAGGTTAAATCTGCTGGCTCTGTCAGTGGCAGCTAACTGATAAGGAGTATTAAGGCGTATGAAGAAAAATCGTACGACCCACCGTATAGCTAAGTTGTATATGATGCTATTTACCATCCTGTTTGTCGTTTTGTTTGGCCGATTTTTTTACATTCAAGCAACAGGGCAAATAGAAGGGGTCAATCTAGAAAAATGGGCTGAAAAGAAGCGAACTAGCTCTTATCCGATTGACGCGGAAAGAGGGAAAATTGTGGACCGAAATGGAATGACATTAGCATATGATCGACCAACGTATAATATGTATGCCATTATCGATCCAGCCTATTCAAAGGATTCAGAAGAAACGCTGCATGTAAAAAATAAAGAAAAGACCGCAGAGCAGCTTGCGACCATTATTGATATGGATAAGCAAGCTATACTTAATAGACTGAATAAAGAAAAGAATGAAGAAGGCAATCCAATATTCCAAGTTGAGTTTGGAGATGCAGGTCAGCAGTTATCTCAGGATAAGAAGGAAGAAATAGAAGCACTCGAGCTTGCTGGTATTAAATTTGATCAAAAAGCGAAGCGTTATTACCCTAATGGGACGTTCGCCTCCCACGTGCTAGGGTTTGCGCAAAATAAAGAAAACTCAAATTCTATTACGGGTATAATGGGAATTGAGAAACAAATGGATAAGTATCTGCAAGAGAAGAATGGCAGCATTGCTTATCAACGAGACAAGTATGGTGAGAAGCTATTAGGTCCAGAATCGGTTATTAACGAGCCGAAAGATGGAGCGAATGTGCAATTAACGATAGACCAGAAGATTCAAACGTTACTAGAGGATGCCATGGCTCAGGTGGAGGAAGAGTATAACCCGGAACAGATGATGGCTGCAGTAATGGATCCAAAGACAGGTGAAGTATTAGCGCTTGGTAACCGTCCGAGCTTTAACCCGAATGAGCGTTCTAGCATTGAGAACTGGTATAACAATGTCGTCTCTAATCCGATTGAACCAGGCTCTACCATGAAAATATTTACCACTGCCGCAGCAATGGATGCTGGAGTGTACGATGGAGATAAATCATTCAAGTCTGGTAGTTACCAAGTAACAGAAGATTATAAAGCTATTAACGACCACAACAACGGTGAAGGCTGGGGGTCTATCTCGTTTGATGAAGGTATTATTCGGTCCTCCAACGTAGCTGCTATGAAACTATTGTGGGAAGAGTTAGGTCCTGATCGTTTCCTTGAATATTATCAGGATTTCCACTTGGATCAGGAAACCGGCATTGATTTACCTGGGGAAAATAGTGGGAAAATGGTATATGACAAACCAGTGGAGAAAGTAACCACCTCCTTTGGGCAAGGATCTACAGTTACAGCCATCCAAATGTTAAAGGCTGCTACTGCTGTAGCGAATGATGGCAAAATGATGCAGCCCTATGTCATTTCTCAAATTATGAACCAGGCTGATGGGAAGGTCCTTGAAGAGAAGGAACCAAACGTAGTAGGAGAACCGATTGACGCTTCTACAGCTAAACAAGTAAGAGAACTGCTCGGTAAAGTCATTACCGATGAGAATGGAACTGGGCATGATTATGAGCTGGAAGGTTACTCTGTAGCAGGGAAGACCGGTACTGCTCAAATTCCGAACCCTAACGGTGGGGGATACATGACCGGTAAGGATAATTATATCTTTTCTTTCCTTGGCATGGCTCCTAAAGAAGACCCAGAGCTTGTAATGTATGTGAGTGTTAAACAGCCGAACTTAAAGCCTACTGAGAAGGGTTCTGAGCCTGTTGCGAAAGTTTTTAATACTGTGATGGAGAACGGACTGCGATATATGAACATTCAACCTGACCAGGAAAAAGAACAGATTGAAGTGAATGCTGAGCAAATGGACAATCATGTAGGTGCTTCTGTTTCAAAAGCTAAGAAGGCATTAAAGGATAAAGGTGCAGAGCCTATTGTGCTTGGAGAAGGGGATAGTGTTCAGAATATGATTCCACAGGCAGGGACAGAGATTTTGCAAAACGAGAAAGTGTTCCTCCTTACAAGTGACACCGTTACAATGCCAGATATGCGAGGGTGGTCATTGCGGGATGCATTAAAGTTTAGCTCTGTGCTCGACTTGAATATGGAGCAGGTAGGCAATGGCTATGTGTATAAACAAAGCATTTCACCGGGTTCGAAGGTGAAAAAAGGCGGCTATGTGGTAGTGGAGTTAAAAACACCAAACGAAACACCAGCCGAGGCCACTGAGCAGGCAGAGCAAAATGAACGATCGATGCAGCAATCAGACACATCCGATAATAAGAATGAACAGGATACAGAATAAAGAGGCAGTGTTCTAATCGAATCTAACGAAACATAGGATGGATACAAGCATAGCATGGACAAAAAGGAGATGTACCATGAAACGAGTATCCAATGTAACGTTAAGAAAGCGATTAGTCACTGTTTTTCTTTTGGCTATTCTCGTTTTTGCCGTGATAGACATTCGATTAGGGTATGTGCAATTTGTCATTGGGGATCAGCTGATGGATAAGGCAAAGGATTCATGGAGCAGAGATATTCCGTTCGAGCCAGAGCGTGGAGACATATTGGATCGAAACGGAGAGGTGCTTGCCGAGAATGTTTCGGCCCCTACCGTTATGGTTGTACCAAGACAAATTGAGAATCCAGAAGAGACTGCAAAAAAGCTGTCTGATGTATTAAATATGGACTACGAGAAGGCTCTTCAGCATGTAACGAAGCAAATATCTATTGAACGAATACATCCCGAAGGTAGAAAAATTACCGAGGACATTGCGACTGAAGTGCGAAATCTTCAGTTAGAAGGAGTATATATTGCCGAGGACTCTAAACGGCATTATCCAAAAGGGGAATATTTATCCCATGTACTTGGGTTTAGTGGTATTGACAATCAAGGCTTAATGGGTCTCGAACTTTATTATGACGAACAGCTTAGTGGAGAGAAGGGACATTTATCATTCTTTTCTGATGCTAAAGGGAGACGTATGCCGAAGATAGCGGATGTGTACACACCCCCACAAGACGGATATGATTTGAAATTAACAGTAGATGATAAGGTTCAAACGATTATTGAGAGGGAATTAGATAATGCTGAAGCCAAATACAATCCTGATGGCGCGATAGCTATTGCTATGGACCCTGATACAGGAGAAATTGTAGCCATGTCAAGCCGCCCTACGTTTCATCCTGAAAACTACCAAACTGTTCCACAGGAAGTGTATAATCGAAATTTACCAGTTTGGAGTACTTATGAGCCAGGATCTACCTTCAAGATCATTACGCTGGCCAGTGCTCTAGAGGAAGATTTGGTTGATTTGGAGGATGATCACTTTCATGATAGCGGCTCTATCAAAGTTGATGGAGCAACATTACGGTGCTGGAAACGTGGCGGCCATGGCAGCCAATCCTATTTAGAGGTCGTACAGAATTCTTGTAACCCTGGGTTTGTAAATCTTGGCGAAAAGCTAGGAAAGGAAAAGCTATTTTCCTATATTAAAGACTTTGGGTTTGGACAAAAAACGGGAATAGATTTACAGGGAGAAGGGACGGGAATTCTGTTCAAGGAGGAGAATGTAGGACCTGTTGAATTGGCTACTACGGCCTTTGGACAGGGGGTTTCGGTTACTCCCATTCAACAGGTAGCAGCCGTTGCGGCGGCAGTAAATGGAGGCTACTTGTATGAGCCATACATCGCAAAAGAGTGGGTCGATCCTGCCACAGGTGAAGTGGTGGACCAAAATGAGCCTCAGCTAAAGGAAAGAGTCATTTCGGAGGAGACGAGTAAAGAGGTTCGTCATGCCCTGGAAAGTGTTGTTGCTCAAGGAACCGGAAGAGGCGCGTATGTGGAAGGCTACCGTGTTGGAGGAAAAACAGGTACTGCTCAAAAGGTAGGACCAGATGGACGTTACATGACCGATAACCATATTGTTTCCTTTATTGGATTTGCACCTGCAGATGACCCGGAATTGGTAGTGTATCTAGCCATCGATAACCCTAAGAATACAGTTCAGTTCGGCGGAGTTGTGGCTGCTCCCATTGTCGGAAACATTATGGAGGACAGTTTAAGAGCTCTTGATGTGAAGCCTCGTAAAGATGGAATAGAAAAGAAGGTACAGTGGCCGGACAATCCAATGGTGGAAGTACCTGATTTAATTGGATTGGAAAAGAAAGATCTGGAAGAATACATGGTTAACCTTTCTATTGAAACGAGTGGCTCTGGGGCTTATATTGTCGATCAGTCTCCTAAAGCGGGAGCGAAGGTAGAGCAAGGGGCGAAGATAAGGTTGTATCTAACAGAGCAAGAACCAAAAAATAAACAAAATGAAACAAAAGAATAATCGCAGTGAAAGCTTTACTTTGCTATAATAAACTGCGTATGACATTTAATCTTTAGATAAAGAAGGAGTCAAAGAAATGAAGCTCACTACTCTAATGGAGACTCTTCATATTTACCAATTAACAAACTCAATGGAAGATATAACAATAAATAAGCTGGAAATGGACTCCCGAAATATTGAACGTGGAGACTTGTTTATCTGTATCCCTGGATACACAGTGGATGGACACGATTTCGCGCATATGGCAGAAGAAAAAGGGGCAGCTGCTATCATAGCAGAGCGCCCTCTTCCTGTTTCTATCCCGGTAATCGTTGTAAACGACAGTCAACGCGCAATGGCTAAGCTAGCCAATCATTTCTATCATTATCCGACCCAGCACATGCACCTTGTCGGTGTTACCGGAACGAATGGAAAAACGACTACATCCTACTTGTTAGAGACCATTTTTCAGCAGGATAAGAAGAAGACGGGTTTAATCGGAACCATTCAAATGAAAATTAACAATGAAGCATTCGAAGTCAACAATACAACGCCTGATTCTCTTTTTCTTCAGAAGCACTTCGCTCAGATGGTCGATAGCCAGGTGGAAAATGCCGTAATGGAAGTGTCCTCCCACGCTTTGGATCTTGGAAGGGTACATGGCTGTGATTATGATGTAGCAGTATTTACTAATATTTCTCAGGATCATTTAGATTTCCATAAGGATATGGATGATTATGTGCGGGCCAAATCTCTCCTGTTTTCACAATTGGGGAATACGTACAAACAAACTCCGAAATATGCTGTGGTGAATAGAGATGATGCATATTACCAAACATTTATTAAAAGCACAGCACAAGAAGTAATTACATATGGAATTGAACATGAGTGTGATATCCGTGCAGAGCAGCTTCAGTTAGGAGCAAAAGGAACAACGTTCACTCTATCCACACCGGTTGGCAGCGTTGAGATTAACAGTCCGCTGATCGGTAAATTTAGTGTGTATAATATTCTTGCTGCTGCTAGTGCTGCCATTGTATCTAATGTATCCTTGGATACTATCAAGAAAGCAATGGAGCAGACAAGTGGAGTAAGTGGACGGTTTGAGCCTGTTCTAGCGGGTCAGGATTTCGGCGTCATTGTTGATTATGCTCATACACCTGACTCGTTAGAGAATGTACTTCAGACGATAAAGCAGTTCGCCAATAACAAGATTCATGTTGTAGTAGGCTGTGGCGGTGATCGTGATACTACCAAGCGCCCACTCATGGCAAAGGTTGCTGTCCAATATGCTGATAACGTCATTCTAACATCGGATAATCCGAGATCGGAGGACCCCGTATCTATCCTTCAAGATATGGAGGCAGGTATAGAAGGGCAAGCCTATCAGGTTGTCGTTAATCGTCGCGATGCCATTGAACTGGCAATCACACAAGCGAGTGAGGACGATGTTGTGTTAATTGCAGGGAAAGGTCATGAAACCTATCAAGAAGTACATGGAGAACGAAGTCATTTTGATGATCGAGAAGTGGCGCGAGAATGTATTGCTTCAAAAATGTAAAAGGGGAATTAGAGAATGAAATTCACAACTAAATGGATGACCGAGCATTTTCAATCGTACCAAGGTGCGGCAGGTGACCATATTGACATTGAACATGTCTATACAGATACAAGGAAGGAAACGAGCAAAGCTCTGTTTGTCCCAATTGAGGGGGATTCTTTTGATGGGCATCAATTTTTACAGAGTGCCATTGAAAACGGAGCTGTTGCAGCCTTTTGGAATAAGGAAAAACCTCTTCCTTCCTTTGTCCCAACAGATTTCCCGATATTCTTTGTAAACGATACTCTAATAGCGTTACAGCAATTGGCACATCTGTATAGAAGCTTAATTAACCCGCATGTAATTGGGATTACGGGGTCAAATGGAAAGACGACAACTAAGGATTTCGTTGCATCTGTTCTTTCAAAATCCTATGAAACTCACAAAACGAAAGGGAATTTTAACAACCATATTGGACTCCCTCTTACTATTTTAGACATGTCTCCAGCAACCCAGGTGCTTGTATTGGAAATGGGGATGAACCATTTTGGCGAAATAGAGCAATTGTCTTTTATAGCTGAACCGGATGTAGCTGTTATTACCAACATCGGAGAGTCCCATATTGAATACCTTGGCTCTAGAGAAGGGATAGCACAAGCTAAATCAGAAATAACGGCCGGTTTGAAGCAGAATGGTAAGGTTCTTGTGGACGGAGATGAGCCTTTACTAGCCCCTCTACATACAAGAGAGGGAGTTGTTTCGTGTGGCTTTGACAGTAAAAATCAATATGTTTTATCTAATATAGACATGAATGATCGCGGTTCTCAATTTACAATCAATGAAGCTCATGCGTTTGAGATAAACTTGCCTGGTAAGCATAATGTTAAAAATGCTAGCTTTGCTATTGTCATTGCTCAGCAGCTTGGCATGAGCCAGGAACAAATACAAGAAGGCTTACGAGCTATGGATTTAACAGGCATGCGATTAGAAAGAATAGAAGGGAAGAACGGAGTAACACTCATTAATGACGCATACAATGCATCTCCTACTTCCATGATGGCTTCCATTGAAGTTATGAAAGATCTTCCTCACTTTTCGAGAAAGATTTTAGTTTTAGGGGATATATTGGAATTAGGAGAACTTTCCGACTCCCTTCATCGTTCTATAGCTGCCGTCATTGCTGAACCGATTGATACTGTAATTACAATTGGAAATCGAGCTTCGGTCATTGTCGAAGAACTAGAGAAAGAAGACAGTTCGTTAGCACTGTACCCTTTCACTGAAAAAGAAGAGGCTATACCGGTATTGGAGCAATATCTAAATGAAGATACCGTTATTTTATTCAAAGCGTCGAGGAAACTCGCCTTAGAGACCATCGTTCAATCATTAACATAATTCATACCATCGTACGGACGGTTGGAGTGCTATAAAGGAGGATCACAATGAACGAAACATCACTATTAATAACCATGGCAATTGCCTTTTTAATTACCGTCCTCATCTCACCAGTATTTATACCATTTTTAAGAAGGTTAAAGTTTGGTCAATCCATTCGAGATGAAGGCCCGAAGTCCCATATGAAAAAATCAGGAACCCCGACAATGGGCGGACTAATGATTTTGGTGTCCGTTAGTATTACAACTCTCATTATGACGACAAAATTCAATCCTAATCCTATTAGCTTCGAGGTATTCCTCATGCTGTTTGTATTAATTGGATATGGGTTGATCGGCTTTTTAGATGATTTTATTAAAGTAGTTAAAAAGCGTAATCTTGGTTTAACTTCTAAACAGAAAATGCTCGGTCAAATTATTATCGCTGGCGTGTTTTACTTTATTATTGCTAGAAATAATTTCCCAACGTATGTCGATATTCCCTTTACTGACTTCCAGATAGACTTAGGATGGGGCTATGCCATCTTAATTTTAGTTATGCTAGTGGGAGCTTCTAATGCCGTTAACTTAACAGATGGGCTGGATGGGCTGCTCGCAGGAACTGCTGCCATTGCTTTTGGAGCATTTGCTATCCTAGCATGGCATGGTCAGCCTCAATTTGAAATTGGTATTTTTGCATTAGCTATAGTTGGTGCCTTGCTCGGCTTTCTAGTTTTTAATGCTCACCCAGCCAAAGTATTTATGGGAGATACCGGTTCTCTCGCTTTAGGGGGCGCTATTGCTGCTATTGCTATTTTAACCAAGCTTGAAATTATTCTAGTTATTATTGGTGGCGTATTTGTTATTGAAACATTATCTGTTATCATTCAAGTTATTTCCTTTAAAACGAGAGGCAAACGAGTATTCAAAATGAGCCCGTTACATCACCATTATGAGTTAATCGGTTGGTCCGAATGGCGAGTGGTGACAACATTTTGGTTAGTAGGATTACTTTTTGCAGCATTAGGTATCTTTGTTGAGGTGTGGATCAATTGAAAACATTAACTCATTTTCCGTATAAACATGTATTAGTTCTTGGACTGGCCAAATCAGGAGAAGCGGCAGCAAGACTGCTTCATCAAAGCGGGGTACAGGTAAGAATCAATGACCAGAAGCCCTTTACAGAAAACCCGAAAGCACAATCTCTACAAGAATTAGGGATGGAGGTAATTACTGGCGGCCATCCCCCTTCGGTTCTGGATGACATTGAATACGTTGTGAAAAATCCAGGTATTCCGTATTCTAATCCTATTGTTGACGAGGCGTTAAAGCGTCGGATTCCTGTTGTGACAGAGGTAGAATTAGCCTACATGCTCCATGAAGGAAATTTGGTGGGTATTACGGGATCTAATGGGAAAACGACAACCACCACGCTTGTTTATGAGATGTTAAAAGCAAGCCAATCACCAGCTGCTCTTGCTGGGAATATTGGTAATGTATCGTGTGAAGTAGCACAGGATACAACAAATGAGGAAACCATGGTCTTAGAGCTATCCTCTTTTCAATTACTTGGTACCGAAACGTTTCGACCGCATGTGGGTATCTTTCTTAATTTGTATGAGGCGCATCTAGATTATCATGGAACCATGGACGACTATGGACAGGCGAAGGCCAAGCTATTTGCAAATCAATCAGAGCAAGATTACCTAATATATAATCAAGATCAGGAGGATGTTGTAAACCTTATTCAGCATGCTTCCTCTGTACTAGTACCTTTCTCTAAGCAGGAAAGATTGATAGAAGAAGGAATATGGATTGATGACTCTCACCTATATTACAAGGATAGATCCATTATTCCCTTACAGAACATCAAATTAGCAGGCCAACACAATCTTGAGAATATAATGGCTTCTGTAGGTGCAGCTCTTCTTAGTGGCGGCACTATCTCCGGTATCCGACAAGTATTACAGACATTCACCGGCGTGAAGCATAGGATGCAGTTTGTAAAGGAAGTAAATAAAAGAAGATTTTATAATGATTCTAAAGCAACGAACATTCTAGCAACAAAAAATGCTTTAGAGGCATTCTCGAGTCCTACTATTCTCCTTGCAGGCGGTTTGGATAGAGGAAATGATTTAGAAGATCTTACCCCTTACTTGAAGCACGTTAAGGCAATGGTTCTTTTTGGAGAGACAGCCACTAAGTTTGAGCAATTGGCGAAAGATAATGGAATAGACACTCACATTATGGTCGATAATGTTAAACAAGCAGCTGAAGAAGCATACCATCTATCTGCCCCTGGCGATGTGATATTACTATCCCCTGCATGTGCGAGCTGGGATCAATATCGCACATTTGAAGAGAGAGGGGACATGTTTATGGATGCGGTGCATACATTAAAGTAGGGGGCTTGTTTCCTAATATCGACCAATAAATGCCCCCACGTTCCTATGGTTGGATCAAGGGGGTTTTTTCATGTTTCATACAAATGCCAATACTACAAACAAAGCACCAGATTTGCTGCTAATGATTATTATTTTTTCTTTGCTGCTCGTCGGAGTTGTCATGGTGTACAGTGCATCAGCCATTTGGGCAGATTATAAATTTGATGATTCCTTCTTCTTTGCAAAGAGACAACTGCTCTTTGCTACAGTCGGTATTGTTGCCATGTTTGGGATTATGAATGTTCCTTATCTTGCTTGGCGGAACATATCAAAAATCTTATTAATTGTGTGCTTCCTGCTGCTGCTTGCAGTACTGATTCCAGGAGTAGGGATGGTAAGAGGGGGCGCACAAAGCTGGATAGGGGTTGGCGCATTTAGTATTCAGCCATCTGAATTTATGAAGCTTGGCTTAATAATCTTTCTTGCAAAATATTTAGCAGACAATCAAAAGAAAATCACCTCATTTCGAAAAGGCTTTATACCATCCCTTTCTCTTGTTGTAGCAGCGTTTGGCCTGATTATGCTGCAGCCAGATTTAGGTACAGGAGTAGTGTTAGTCGGGACATGCATGTTAATGATATTTGTATCAGGTGCACGGATTGGGCATTTTATGGTTTTAGGATGTATCGGTTTGGCGGGATTTGTTGCGTTGATAGCTTCTGCGCCATACCGAATGCAGCGGATCACCGCCTTCTTAAACCCATGGGAGGATCCGTTAGGGGCTGGTTTTCAAATTATCCAATCGTTGTATGCTATCGGTCCCGGTGGATTGATGGGACTTGGACTGGGTCAAAGCTTGCAAAAGTTTTTTTATTTACCTGAGCCGCAAACGGATTTTATTTTCGCTATTCTTGCAGAGGAATTAGGTTTTATCGGCGGGACCTTTGTCCTTCTGTTGTTTTTCCTATTGCTCTGGAGAGGGATTCGCGTAGCACTAGGAGCTCCAGATATGTTTGGGAGTCTTCTCGCTCTTGGTATTGTGGGAATGATTAGTATCCAAGTGATGATAAATATTAGTGTTGTTACAGGACTGATGCCCGTAACAGGAATAACGTTACCATTTTTGAGTTATGGAGGTTCCTCCCTAACCTTAACGCTTTGTTCTGTGGGAATTTTATTAAATGTTAGCAGATATGCTCGATTATAGGACAAAAACCCTTCGTCTTTTGCGAAGGGTTTTTATGTAATTACTATACTACACTACATAGCTTTGTGAATTCAGTCAGGATTATAGTTGGATAAATCCTTTATTTTTTATAGAAAGACAGTCACAAGCATAGGTTTTTAATGATAAAATAAGTATTAATCCTGTGTTTATAGTAATTATATATGGGGAAAGTTTATTTGATAGGACTCATGTAGGAGTAGAGCAGGTGTGTTGTAAAGGAGGAACTATAAGTGGAAGAAGTAAAAACGCAGCTTGAGCATTTACAAGTAGGAAAAGTAGCACTAAATGAACCATTACAAAAACATACAACTATTAAAATCGGTGGTCCTGCTGATTTATTTATAGAACCGTCTTCTGTAGAAGGGTTACAAAAGACGTTGGAAATTATAAAGGAACAAAACCATTCATTCCGAGTAATAGGAAGAGGTTCTAATCTGCTTATACCTGATGAGGGGATGAGAGGCGTAGTCATTAAGTTAGGGTCTAATTTTGACGATTTAACTGAAGATGGCAACACCATTCGGGTAGCAGCTGGATATCCAATGATTAAATTAGCCACTGTAATGAGCCGTAAAGGAATGGCTGGGCTGGCATTTGCCGGTGGGATTCCTGGCAGTGTTGGTGGTGCAGTATATATGAATGCAGGCGCGCATGGATCAGATATTTCAAAAGTACTTACGAGAGCTAGAATTCTGTTTGAGGATGGCTCCTTAGAATGGCTTACTACAGAAGAAATGAAGTTCTCTTACCGTACCTCCATACTCCAGCAGGAACGACCGGGTATTTGTATTGAAGCAGAATTTGAATTAGTTTCTGGTGCAAAGGAAGATATCGTGAATGAAATGCAAGGGTATAAAGATTACCGGCGGGAAACACAGCCATGGACATACCCATGTGCAGGGAGTATCTTCCGAAACCCCCTTCCCAACCATGCTGGTCACTTGATTGAACAGTCTAATCTAAAAGGCTATCAAATTGGTGGGGCGCAAGTATCTGAACTGCACGGAAACTTTATTGTGAATGCAGGAGATGCAACTTATGAGGACGTAATGTCGCTTATTCGTTACATTCAAAATACGATTAAACAAAAGTATGACATTGATATGGAAACAGAAGTGGAAATTGTCACGAACTAGTCTTGGAAAACCACGAATTTTCCAATGATATATGATATAATTCAGATATGCATAAGAACGGCATCCGAGCATGCCGTTTCCTTATGTAATTATCAATGTGGGCAGGGGAACAATTCATGAAAGAAAAGAAAATTGTTTCGATAGAGGATCGTATTCCTAAGTTGAAAGAGGCTCGCAAGAAAAAGGCAAATCGCAGATTAATCCTATACTTATCCTTTTTCTTTATCCTGATTCTTCTCATCCTTTACCTACAGTCTTCTTTAAGTAATGTCCACAACATCACTGTAAACGGAAATGAACACGTAAACGATCAAGATGTTATACAAATGAGCGGCGTGTCCAGCAAAGACAACTTCTGGAAAGTAAACGGCGGTGAAGTCGCTAGTAAGATAGAGCAACATGAGGAGATTAAGTCTGTACAGGTGGACAAGCAGCTGCCAGCCTCTATTACTTTTGAGATAGAGGAATATGACAGAGTAGGCTACGTTCAAAATGACGGAAGCTATTATCCCATTCTTTCCACCGGGGACCCTCTAAGCTCTCTGGAATTGAAATCACCAGCTGGAGACGCACCATTACTTATTGGATGGGATAAGCCATCCTACTTAGAAGAAATGACACAGGAGCTGCAGCAGCTCCCTCAAAGTGTGACTCAATTAATTTCTGAAATCCATTGGACGCCTACGGACAAAAACCCATACAAAGTTCATCTTTACATGAATGATGGCTATGAAGTTGAAGGATCCATCCGGAGCTTTTCAGATAAGATGAAATCTTACCCATCTATCGTGTCGCAGCTTGATTCCTCTAAAAAAGGAATTATTCATATTGATGTAGGTGCATATTTTGAAGAGTATTCTTCAGATGAGGAAGAAGAAGGGGAGAAAGACGATGAGAAGGTCGGGTAGCAAAGTCATCTTCTCCTTTGTGCTCCTTATCTCTGGTTTTTTAGTTGCATACAGCTATCAACAAACGAAAAACAATGCAGAAGTAGTTCAATTATCCGATCAAGAATTGGAGAAAGATTTTTATTATCGACAACAATTGATTAATATTGAAAAAGAGAATAAAGAGCTCAGGGAAGAAGTAGAGCAAAAAAAAGCTGACATCCAGTCTATGGAAGGAAGCTTAGCCACACAGGAACAAAAAGTGGCAGATTACGTAGAAGAAAAGAAGCATCTTCAGAAATTAACCGGAGACCTTCCGGTTAAAGGGGATGGAGTTCAAGTCACGTTAAAAGACTCGGACTATGTACCCTCAGAAGAAAATGTTAACCAATATATTGTGCACGAAAGTCACATTCATAAAGTGATTAACGAACTACTATCATCAGGGGCTAATGCTATCGCTATAAATGGTCAGAGATTGTATCGTGACAGCTACATTGCTTGTACGGGCCCAGTTGTTACCGTTGATGGAGTTCAGCATCCTGCTCCATTCGTTATTACGGCTATTGGGGATCCGGATGTATTAATGCCTAGTTTAGAACTAACCCATGGCGTTGTGGATCAATTGGTCAATGATAATGTAGAAGTAGCATTGGAAAAAAAACAGACTATTTCCTTGAATGCTAGAATTTCAGAGGAAGGATGATGCGGATGAATCGAAATAAACTCATCCTTTCTCTAATCTTTGGTCTAGTAGGTTTCATGGTAGCAATACAGTTTCAAACAACCCAGGAGCCTAAGGAACGTGACACAAGAGACTTGTGGGAAGTAAGAACGCAAATTCAAGCAGAGCAAAAGGCTCAGCAAGAATTATTTAGTCAGTTATCTGAATTAGATGAAATGCTGGAGCAGTACGAAGGGAAAACGGATTCCGAAAAGATAGCAGCTTTAAAGCAATCCATTCAAGAATTGGAGAAAAGGGCTGGCTTAACAGATGTAGAAGGGAAGGGAGTCTTGATTACAATCAAGCCTATTTTCCAAAATGTAGATTCGGGTCAGGTGTATCCGACAATTTCGCCAGAGTTAATACAACGGCTGCTAAACGAATTAAACACGTATGGAGCTACGGATATAGCTGTTGGAAACGAGCGAATCACAAGCCTTTCTCCAGTAAGAGACGTAAATGGACATACATATGTGAACAATCATCCTATTCCGCCGTTGCCTGTTGAGATTAAGGTTCTGGCAAACAATCCACAACGATTGATGGACTATATGGAAGTCAGTCAGTCAATAGATGAATTTGCCATTGAAAATCTCGAATTAGCTATCTCTCTTGAAAAACAGATAACATTACCTAAATATGAACAGATTCCTCATCTAAAGAATCTAAAAGTAGATGAAAAAGCGGAAACAGGTGAGTCATAATGTGGTTACCAGTACTTTTTTTAATCGTCGGTATTGCGCTGGGGCTGCTTACGGATATACGGGTTCCTGAGGAATACATGAATTATTTTTCTATTGCCGTGCTTGCAGCATTTGATACCCTGCTTGGGGGTGTCAGAGCCCATTTAGAAGATAAATTTGATCAAAAAGTATTCGTAACAGGCTTTTTCTTTAATGTGGCACTGGCGGCCTTTTTAGCATTTCTCGGTGTACAGTTAGGAATTGATTTATACCTGGCTGCCGTATTTGCATTTGGAATAAGACTATTTCAAAATATAGCCATTATACGCAGGTATCTAATTGATCGAGGTAGAAATAAAGTAGGAAATGAAAAAAAACAATAAAATAAAGGAAATCGTATTTATTTTGTTGAATAACAAAATTATACGAAACGAATAGCCAAATGGCAGATAATATCGATATGATGGCAGTGAAGGAAGGGTAGGGGAGGAGTTAGAGGCCGCTATGGCTGCAGTTTTTCTATCATTTTCTTTTCCATCATAGTGATAGGTTGTCAAAGGGTTATGAGTCCTTATAGCTTAGGAGGTGCCTTGAATTTGAACAACAATGATATATTGGTCAGCCTGGATATAGGTACATCGAAAATTAAAGTTATTATCGGTGAAGTCATGAATGACTCTTTAAATATAATTGGAGTTGGGACGGCCAATTCTAATGGTATGAAAAAAGGAGCTATTGTCGATATCGATCAAACCGTAAATTCCATAAAGAGTGCTGTAGAACAGGCAGAACGTATGGTAGGGATGAGTGTCGATAAAGTAGTGGTAGGAGTCAATGGTAATCATGTACAGCTGCAGCCATGTCATGGAGTAGTGGCTGTTCAAAGTGAAAGCAGAGAAATAGGCGATGAAGATATTACAAGAGTAATTGATGCTGCTCAAGTAATGTCCATTCCACCAGAAAGGGAAATTATTGATGTCATACCAACTCAATTTATTGTAGATGGTCTCGATGAAATCACAGATCCTCGTGGTATGATTGGGGTGCGACTCGAAATGGAAGGCACCATCATAACTTGCTCTAAAACTGTGTTACATAACGCCTTGAAATGTGTAGAGAGAGCGGGGCTTGAAGTATTGGATGTTTGCTTGCAGCCGTTAGCATCAGGGTCCGTTGCGTTATCTAAAGATGAGAAAAACTTAGGTGTTGCTCTTATTGATATTGGAGGGGGCTGCTCTACTGTTTCTGTATTTGAGCATGGCTACCTGCAAGGTACGAGCGTTGTTCCCCTTGGTGGAGACAACATTACGAAGGACTTGTCTATCGGTTTAAGAACCTCCACAGAAGAGGCAGAAGAGATAAAGCATCAATATGGACATGCTTTCTTTGATGATGCCCAGGAAGAGGAGACATTTGATGTTTCAATCATTGGCAGTGATAGGAAACAATCATTTAACCAGCTTCAAATATCTGATATGATTGAAGCAAGATTAGAAGAGATATTTGCATATGCAGAGCAGGAAATCCGGCGAATGGGATACAAGGAAGTACCTGGTGGTTATGTGTTAACAGGAGGTACTCTTAGTATGCCAGGTTGTTTGGACCTTGCTATGGATGTGTATCAAGCGAATGTTCGCATGGCGATTCCTGATTATATTGGAGTAAGAGAACCTCAATATACAGCAGGGGTAGGTATATTGAAGTTTGCCTACCATAATGCCAAAATACAAGGTAAAGACATATTCCCGGCTGTCACAGTACAGGAATCCGAGCCGACTAGAGTCAAGAAACAGAAAAAGCCTGCAAACAAGTCCAATCAACAACAGGAACAGCCGAAGAAAGAAAAAGAATCAGGACTGGCAAACTTAATCAAATACTTTTTTGATTAATACGTCGGATCATCGTAAATAAAATCAAACTAAGAATCTTGTAATCTTGCAAAGTGGGAGGAACGTAAAATGTTAGAATTTGATACAAATATGGACCAATTAGCAACCATCAAAGTTATTGGCTGCGGTGGTGGAGGAAGTAACGCAGTAAACCGCATGATTGAGCATGGGGTTCAGGGTGTGGAATTTATTGCTGTGAATACCGACGCACAGGCATTAAATCTTTCCAAAGCTGAAGTGAAAATGCAAATTGGTGCCAAATTAACACGAGGACTTGGCGCTGGAGCCAATCCGGAAGTAGGTAGAAAAGCCGCAGAGGAAAGCAAAGAGCAGCTAGAAGAAGCACTGCAAGGTGCTGATATGGTGTTTGTTACTGCTGGAATGGGCGGAGGAACTGGTACAGGTGCAGCGCCTGTCATAGCGCAGGTTGCTAAAGAAATCGGTGCTCTTACTGTAGGTGTAGTAACAAGACCATTTACCTTCGAGGGCCGTAAACGCGCTAACCAGGCAACAACAGGAATTGATGCGTTAAAGAGTAATGTCGATACTCTTATCGTTATTCCGAATGACCGCCTACTAGAAATTGTAGACAAGAACACTCCAATGCTTGAAGCATTCCGTGAAGCAGATAATGTTCTTCGTCAGGGTGTACAAGGTATATCTGACCTGATTGCCGTACCAGGTCTCATTAACGTGGACTTTGCCGACGTCAAGACAATCATGGCTGATAAAGGTTCTGCTTTAATGGGAATTGGTATTGCAACCGGTGAAAGCCGTGCAGGTGAAGCTGCGAAGAAAGCAATCTCCTCCCCATTATTGGAAACCTCCATTGATGGTGCACACGGTGTCCTCATGAATATTACAGGAGGATCCAATTTAAGCTTATACGAAGTACAAGAAGCTGCGGATATCGTAACGTCAGCTGCAGATCAAGAAGTCAACGTAATCTTCGGTTCCGTTATTAACGAAAACTTAAAAGACGAAATTGTCGTAACTGTCATCGCCACAGGATTTGACGAATCTCAGCTGCAAGGGAAGCCGCAAGGTCAAGGTCGTCCACAAGCGAACCAGCAGCCACAACAGCCGAACCAAGAAAAACGTCGTCCAGAACAGCCTCAACAACAGCAGCAACAAAGAAGAGAAAGAGAAATGCCGTCTTCAAATAATACAAAACAACAGCAGCCACAACAGGACGAGGATACATTGGACATCCCAACCTTCCTACGCAATCGTAACCGTAGAAGGTAACCGTAACCTATTTCATACAAAAGCCGTACCTTTTTTCAAAGGTGCGGCTTTTTTTGAGTATTTAGAGAAGGCCTGCAATGTCATCACTCAAGGTGAAAAAGCTTCCGCTGATGCGGATTCCCTCCAGCCATAGCCGATACGCCCACTCCCACCCCCTTCATAAATTTTACTCATCGCATCTCTAGTTTCTCCCTGTACTACTCTCTTGTATAATCACACCGACAAAAGATGAGATAATCTATAAAAATAAGATTATTTAACCATACACAAACTGACAGACTTCTATTTCTAGCTTCGTTATACTAACTCCAAGCAGAGATAGTTTTTATCCAGTTCATAGAAAGGACTGAAACGTTGACTATATATTTGGATGCTGTTTGGTTATTGAATTTCTTTATTGACTGGATGATTCTCATGCTGACTCACAGCTTTGCGAAGGCAACGAATCACCGGTTCAGAGTGATGGTAGGTGCTATTGTTGCTTCGTTACTCGTTCCTTTGCATGTGTTGTTTCCTGATGCGTTGTGGTCTACACCGCCTGGGAAGTTAATATTCTCTGTTTTTATAGTGTTAGCAGCATTCGGGTATAAAAATATCCGTTTGTTTGCGAGACAATTGTTTTTATTCTACTTTATTTCTTTTGCTATTGGTGGAGGTTTGTTTGGTATTTACTATATGCTGAATGATGCTATCCATGTATCAACAGGGATGATTGTAACGTATCAATCCGGATTCGGGGATGGGGTAAGCTGGTTGTTTGTCTTCATTGGGTTTCCGCTTGTTTGGTTGTTTACAAAAAAACGCTTGGACAAGCTGGTTGTTCAGCAATTGAAATATGATGAAATGGTTCCTTTATCTATATGTTTTCATAATCGAGTTCATGACACGACAGCATTCATAGACAGTGGTAATCAGTTGACTGATCCCATTACGAAACAGCCGGTTGTGATTTGCGATGAGGTATTTATGAGGCAGTGGTTCACAGAAGAAGAATGGCAGCTGTTATATAAAGCCCAGGATGAGCTAAACTTTGACGTTCTTCCAGAGAAGTGGCAGGACCAGTGTCGTATTGTCCCTTATCAAGGAGTAAGTGGGGACAGAGCGTTTATGATGGTGTTGAAGCCAGATTGGCTGCAGGTAACTGTAAACGGAAACCATTTAACAATCTCCAGGGTGCTAGTCGGAATTCAATTTGGATCGCTCTCTCCAGATGAAAGCTATCATTGCTTGATGCATCCTCACTTGTTGAAGGATGTAGCTGTAGATTCAGCCTAGTGCTACATAAAAAGGAGGAATATAATGGCGAAATGGAAATTAAAGCTGCAATTATGGTGGTATAAGGTCTTACTGAAGTTCGGTTGGAAGTCAGATGAGATTTATTACATTGGGGGAAATGAGGCACTACCGCCGCCGTTATCCAAAGAGGAAGAGGAAGAACTGCTTCATTTGCTGCCAAAAGGCGATAAAGCAGCCCGCGCTATGCTGATTGAACGTAATTTACGCTTAGTGGTGTACATTGCTAGAAAGTTCGAAAATACTGGCATTAATATTGAAGACCTCATTTCTATTGGTACTATTGGCTTGATAAAAGCTGTAAATACATTTAATCCTGAGAAGAAAATCAAGCTCGCCACCTATGCCTCCCGTTGTATTGAAAATGAAATCCTTATGTACCTGCGGCGCAATAATAAGATAAAAAGTGAAGTATCCTTTGATGAACCATTAAATATAGACTGGGATGGAAATGAGTTGCTGCTGTCGGATGTGCTGGGTACAGAAGAGGACATTATTACGAAGGATCTGGAGTCGAGCGTTGATAAGAAGCTATTGAAAAAAGCGCTTGAGCAATTAAATGATCGAGAAAAGCAAATTATGGAGCTCCGATTTGGTCTCATTGGGGAAGAAGAGAGAACTCAAAAAGATGTGGCAGATATGCTTGGTATTTCTCAGTCCTACATTTCCAGATTAGAGAAAAAAATTATTAGAAGGCTGAAAAAAGAATTTAATAAAATGGTGTGAGAACTCAATTGGAAGAGTTCTCTTTTTTTTGCTGTTTTACACGTGGTGAAAAAAATTTTTTGCTGCTATAGCAAGATACGACAATATTTTACAGCCTGTTCTTCGACTCTTGCATGTTTCCTTCTGCATAAATTTCCCTCTCGCGGAGATACTGAACTTTGACAGCAGCTCCAATGAGGAGGGTATATAGTGACGCGACATAAAGTTGAAATATGCGGAGTCGATACATCCAAGCTACCAGTTCTAAAAAATGATAAAATGCGAGAGCTTTTTAAGGAAATGCAAGCTGGAGACCTAGAGGCTCGCGAGACATTGGTTAATGGTAATCTTCGGCTCGTGCTAAGTGTGATTCAGCGGTTTAACAATCGTGGAGAATACGTAGACGATCTGTTCCAGGTCGGATGTATTGGATTGATGAAATCAATTGATAATTTTGACTTAAGTCAAAACGTGAAATTCTCTACTTATGCAGTGCCTATGATCATTGGAGAAATAAGGCGTTATCTGCGCGATAACAATCCTATCCGAGTATCTCGTTCCCTTCGAGATATTGCTTATAAAGCTTTACAGGTGCGAGAGAAACTTATGAGTAAAACCTCAAAAGAACCAACACCAATGGAGATTGCTGAAGAAATGGGAGTACCGCATTCTGATGTTGTCTTTGCATTAGATGCGATTCAAGATCCTGTATCGCTGTTTGAGCCGATTTATAATGACGGCGGTGATCCTATTTTTGTAATGGATCAGCTGAGCGATGATAAGAATAAGGACACGATATGGATTGATGAAATTGCATTAAAAGAAGGTATGAGAAGATTAAATGAGCGAGAGAAAATGATCTTGAACAAGCGTTTTTTTCAAGGGAAAACACAAATGGAAGTTGCTGATGAAATAGGTATATCTCAAGCTCAAGTGTCACGTCTGGAAAAGGCGGCAATTAAAGAGATGAATAAGCAAATGTATGATTGATACTTATCTTCTTCCATGCTACATTAAGAGTACATGTCCTGTAGGCCTGCTACCGTCCTGGTAGCAGGTCTTTTCGTGCCCACTTCCCCTATCTGTTGTATAGAACCGTATTTTAGTAATTTCCTTATCAAATCGCCAAACGTTCTCGCATATATTGATAAAAAAAGAGGCGGTGGATATATGGTTACAATTTCAGAGTTGCAAGTGAAAGAGGTAGTTTCGGTGGAGAATGGGCAGAAATTAGGGCATTTGACGGATTTAGAGATTGATGTCAATAAAGGGACGATTACTGCTATTATATTAGGGAATCGTGGTAAAATGATGGGTATTTTCGGTAAAGAAGACGAATTGGTTGTCCCATGGAGTTCTATATTAACCATTGGAGAAGATGTCATTTTAGTCAAAAATGTAACCAAACCAGCTCTTTACCCTCCAGAAGAAGGAGAATAAGCTGTATTAGCACAAGAATTTTGTCGTAAAGTATGATAAAATAAAACAAACTTATCTATTGGAGGCAATCATGTCTGAAAGCTTTCACCATACTCATCCGTCTTATTTAGAATTAACCAAGTGGACGTATGCTAATCCAGAAGTAGTAGCTGGGATGACTACAAGACTTGGAGGGGAAGGAGTTGCTCCATTTGATTCCTTCAACCTTGGCTGGCACGTTCCTGATATACAACAAACCATCCGAAATAATAGAGAAACATTGGCACAATTACTACAGTTTCCGATACAGAGTTGGGCAGGGTCCAAACAAGTACATGGTACAGATGTGTACACAATTACGAAGAAAGATATCGGCAGGGGGGCGTTATCTAATGATGATGCGATTCCTGACTGTGATGGTTTAATTACGAATATGAAGGACGTCCTGCTGACAGCTTTTTATGCCGATTGTGTACCTCTATTTTTTTACAGCCCAGTAGAAGAATGGATTGGGATTGCTCACGCTGGCTGGAAGGGAACAGTGGCAGGCATGGGTCCTAAAATGATACATGCTTTCGAGGAGAAAGGGGTAGATCCTTCATCCATTAGAGTAGCTGTAGGCCCCTCTATAAGTGGAGAAGTGTACGAAGTGGATGAACATGTAATACAGCAAATTCCTTCGGATAAAAGAGTACCTCCTTATGTGTTTCCGAAGAAGAACAATAAATATTTATTATCATTGCAAGATATGCATAAACAATTGTTAGTCGAAGCCGGTGTACCAGAGAGGAATATTGAAGTCTCTCACTACTGTACATATCAAAACGAAGATTTATTCTTCTCTCATCGAAGAGATCAAGGAAATACCGGTCGAATGCTTGGTTTTATAGGAATGAAAAGCAATGTGGACTAGCTGAAAGGGGTTCCTTTGTTGGTGAACGTACAAGAGAATGTAACTACTATACAGCACAAAATAGCACAGGCCTGTCAGAAAAGCGGACGCAAGGACGCTGATATTACCATTATAGCAGTAACTAAATATGTGTCTGTAGAAAGAGCGGAGCAGGCAATAGATGCAGGCATTTCCAATCTTGGTGAAAATAGAATCGAAGGGTTTCAGGAGAAGTGGGAGGTGCTTAATGAAAGGGCTGACTTTCACTTTATTGGCACCTTGCAGTCTCGAAAAGTAAAAGATGTGATTGACGAGGTCAGCGCAATTCATTCCCTGGACCGTATATCACTAGCTAAGGAAATCGATAAGCGATCAGACAAGCCAGTGTCGTGTTTTGTCCAAGTTAATGTTAGTGAAGAAGAGAGTAAACATGGCTTAACGAAAGAAGACGTACCCTCTTTTATTAAGAAGCTTAGGGCATACCCAAATGTAAAGGTGGTTGGTCTAATGACAATGGCCCCCCACATTGATAATGAGGACGAGCTTCGTTCTGTGTTTTCTGCTCTTCGTCATCTCAAAGAGGAAATAGAACAGCAGGAATGGGAGCATGCGCCATGTCATTATCTGTCAATGGGGATGAGCAATGACTATGAAATTGCCATTGAAGAAGGGGCAACCCATATCCGTATCGGCTCTCAATTAGTGGGTCGTGAAAATGAATAACGAGGTGAAAAAATGAGTTTTAAAAATAAGCTGAAAAATTTCTTTGCTCTAGACGATGAAGAATACGAATATTATGAGGAAGATTTAGAAGGTCAAGAAGAGGAGCAGCCTCAAGCTCAGACAAAGGACCAAAAGAAACAAAATGTCGTCAGTCTCAAGAGCATGCAGCCCTCCTCGAAGGTCGTGTTGTGTGAGCCTAGAACTTATAACGAAGCTCAGGAAATAGCAGATAACCTAGTAAATCGAAAAGCAATTGTCATTAATCTGCAGCGTGTCGATCACCAGCAGGCGAAGCGAATAGTGGATTTTTTGAGCGGTACCGTATATGCTATAGGAGGAGACATTCAAAAATTGGGCTCCGAAACATTCCTATGCACGCCAGATAATGTTGATGTTTCAGGGAATATTTCTGAAGTAATGAACGAGCAAGAGCATGGTGATTTTCAGCAAAGGTGGTAAGAGAAATTGATAAACGTAATCTATTCTGTACTTGAATTTTTGCAATTTTTATTGAACGCGTATTTCTTCGCGCTTATCGGATATATACTTATGTCCTGGTTCCCTGGTGCAAGAGACTCTTCTATTGGTAGATTTCTTGGAACCATTTGTGAACCTTACTTAGAGCCTTTTAGAAGATTTATCCCTCCAATAGGCATGATTGATATATCCCCAATTGTGGCTATCTTTGCGTTAAACTTCGCAGCAGGCGCAGGGATATCGGCGTTATATTCGTTAGTGAATAATTTATTGTAGGTGATCATGTTTCATGGTCTCCTTTTTATTTTGTCAGGAGAAATCATTAGATAGTAATTAGGAATGAACAGTTCTGGAGGAAGAGGGACAGATGATGGAATTATATCAACATTTTCGAAAAGAGGAGCAGCCATTTATAGATCAAGTTCTCCAATGGCGAGATAATGTTCTTACTAAATTCACACCGCAGCTGACTGATTTTCTTAATCCTCGGGAGCAATTAATCTTTCAATCCTTAATTGGGAATCATGATGAATTACAATGGGGAGTATATGGCGGTGCTGAGCAGGCTGAGCGGAAACGAGTATATCTTGCCCCATTTTATGAGGAGATACATAACTCAGACTTTCATGTAACATTGTTGGAAGCAACGTACCCAAGTAAGTTCGTTACGCTCGAACATAGGGATGTATTGGGCGCTTTTATGTCTCTCGGGATAAAGAGGGGAAAACTGGGTGATTTGATTGTTACAAACAATCGAATACAAATCCTTGTTGCGAGTGAAATAGCATCCTATGTTATTATGAATTTAACGGGCATCAAGCAAGCTGGTATTCAGCTTGAGGAAAAGGATATGACAGCATTACTCTCTTCTGAGGAAGAGTGGGAAGAGTCGAGTGGTACAGTATCTTCCTTAAGACTTGATGCGATACTCAAAGAAATGTACCAGATATCTAGACAGAAAGCATCAGACTACATTCAAAAGGGTTATGTTAAAGTCAATTTCCGTATGGTGGAGGATCCAGCCTTTACGCTACAAGAGAAGGATATAATCTCTTTAAGAAGTAAGGGAAGAAGTCAGCTCCAAACCATTGAAGGAAAGACAAAGAAAGATAAATGGAGAATTATTACAGCTAAATTAAAATAATTATGAGACAAAAGAAGGAATTTGTGCAACTTTGTCGAATGAAATACTAACGAAGAGCGGCACCTAAGCGTGGATCGCTTTGATATAACCCCTTAAGGAGGTGGCCCCTGTGGCACTTACACCATTGGATATTCATAATAAGGAATTTACAAGAGGCTTTCGAGGTTACGATGAAGATGAGGTAAATGAATTTCTAGATCAGGTAATTAAAGATTATGAAATGGTTATTAGAGACAAGAAAAGCTTAGAAGAAAAGGTGGCTCAATTGGAGGAGAGGGTCGGTCATTTCAGTAACATTGAACAGACCTTGAATAAATCCATTGTTGTAGCCCAAGAAACCGCAGAGGAAGTTAAAGAGAATGCCAATAAAGAAGCGAAGCTCATTGTTAAAGAAGCTGAAAAAAATGCGGATCGAATTATTAACGAGTCCCTTGCGCAATCCCGCCGCATCGCTCTCGAAGTTGAGGAATTGAAGAAGCAAGCGAAAGTATTTAGGACGAGATTACGCATGATGGTAGAGGCGCAGCTTGATATGATAGAGAACGATGATTGGGAAGAGCTTTTCAATGTTGAAGTGGATGAAGAAACACAATATGAAAAAGAGCTAGCGGAAAATAATTCTTGACGTGTCAGCTATTTTTACATATAATTCATTAGCATAAATTATTTCATATATTAGTTGGAACGATGACAGGACAGTTCAAATTACCTATCTCCATTAGCGAATCAGGGACGGTGGAAGCCTGAAGGATGAAGTTGTTTTGAACAATCTTCCTCGAGTTACTTTCGGTGAAATGTACTACAGTAAGCGAAAGCGTCTCATTCACGTTACGAATGCTTAAGTGGATTAGCTATGATCAGTATGTGTCTGTTAATCTATAAGGGTGGTACCGCGAGGCCTTCTCGTCCCTTCATGGGATGAGAGGGCCTTTTTGTGTAGCATCATTACTAGGTCGCTCCAAAGAGATACAAGATACACTTTGCTTTACCCTATTCAGCGTATCTCTTCCATAGATCATGTCTATGATGAACATATAAAGGAGGAACGGTTCCATGAACTACAAAGATACTTTATTAATGCCAAAGACAGAATTTCCGATGCGCGGAAATCTGCCTAACAAAGAACCTAAAATGCAAGAAGAATGGGACAATCAAGCTCTCTACCAACAAGTGCAAAAGCGCACGGAAGGACGTCCATTATTTGTATTACACGATGGCCCTCCTTATGCAAACGGGGACCTTCATATGGGACACGCTCTCAATAAAATCCTAAAAGACTTTATTGTTCGCTATAAATCAATGGCCGGATTCCACGCTCCATACATTCCAGGTTGGGATACACACGGCCTTCCAATTGAACAAACGCTGACGAAGAAGAAGAAAGTGAACCGTAAGAAAATGACTGTGGCTGAGTTCCGTGAGCGCTGTGCGCAATATGCGATGCAGCAGGTGGATAATCAGCGCACCCAATTTAAGCAGCTTGGTGTTCGTGGCGATTGGGAGAATCCATATATTACGCTTAATAAAGAATACGAAGCGGCTCAAATCGAAGTATTTGGCGAAATGGCAAACAAAGGGTATATCTACAAAGGCAAGAAGCCTGTGTACTGGTCCCCTTCCTCTGAGTCTGCCTTGGCAGAAGCAGAGATTGAATACCATGACAAACGTTCTCCATCTATTTATGTTGGATTTAATGTGAAGGATGCTAAAGGTGTTGTAGATGGTGATGAAACATTTATCATTTGGACGACTACTCCTTGGACTATACCCGCTAATATGGCAATTGCTGTTCATCCTGAGCTTACTTATGTAACTGTTAAGGCGAACGAAGGTAAATATGTTATCGCAGAGAAATTAATCGATGATGTAGCGGAAGCGCTAGAATGGGAAAACCCTGAGATTGTTCAAACCTTTAAAGGATCGGAATTGGAATTCGTTGCGACCCAGCACCCTATTTATGATAGAGAATCAATGATTGTATTAGGAGACCACGTTACAACAGACGCTGGAACAGGCTGTGTTCATACTGCACCAGGACATGGAGAGGATGACTTCCTAGTAAGTCAGCGTTACGGATTAGAGGTTCTTTGCCCAGTTGATGAGAAAGGGTACTTTACCGACGAAGCACCGGGATTTGAAGGTCAGTTTTACGATGCTGCCAATAAAGAAATCACACAAAAGCTAGAAGAAACACATTCCCTATTGAAGCTTCAGTTTATTACACACTCCTACCCACATGATTGGCGTACCAAGAAGCCAACCATTTTCCGTGCTACGGCACAATGGTTTGCATCTATTAAAGATTTCCGTAATGAATTATTAAAGGAAATTGAAGAAGTAGAATGGACTCCAAAGTGGGGAGAGACTCGCCTTTACAACATGGTACGAGATAGAGAAGACTGGTGTATTTCTCGTCAGCGTGCATGGGGAGTACCAATTCCGGTTGTGTATGGGGAGGATGGTACACCAATCATTACAGAGGAAACGATTCAGCATATCTCAGCCTTATTCCGTGAACACGGGTCTAACGTATGGTTCGAACGAGAAGCGAAGGATTTATTACCTGAAGGGTTTACATCTGAGCATAGTCCTAACGGAACCTTCACAAAAGAAGAAGATATTATGGATGTATGGTTTGATAGCGGCTCCTCTCATCAGGCCGTACTCGAGCAGAGAGAAGAGCTAGACCGGCCAGCGGATTTATACTTGGAGGGCTCCGACCAATATCGTGGCTGGTTTAACTCATCCTTATCTACTTCAGTAGCTGTTTCTGGAAAAGCGCCATTTAAAGCAATCCTTAGTCATGGATTTACTCTGGATGGGGAAGGACGGAAGATGAGTAAATCTCAGGGTAATGTAGTTGTTCCAGATAAGATTATGAAGCAGTACGGAGCGGATATACTACGCTTATGGGTATCAAGTGTAGATTATCAAGCGGATGTTCGTATTTCTGATGATATTGTGAAGCAAGTTTCAGAAGTTTATAGGAAAATCCGTAATACATTCCGATTCCTTCTTGGGAATCTGCATGATTTTGATCCGAAAACAGATGCTGTTCAGGAGGAGAATCTTCAAGAAGTAGACCGGTATATGCTGCTTCGTTTACAGGAGTTGACCGAAAAAGTACGCGGAGCTTACGATCGTTATGAATTCGCAACAATATACCATGCCGTTCATAACTTCTGTACTATTGAGCTGAGTTCCTTCTATTTAGACTTTGCTAAGGATGTCTTATATATTGAGGCGAAGGATCATGCTCGTCGTCGCAGTATTCAAACGGTGTATCACGAAATCCTTACTTCTCTTGTTCAGCTATTAGCACCAATCCTCGCTCACACTACAGATGAAGTTTGGAAGCATATTCCAGGAGTGGAGGAAGCAAGCGTACAACTGACAGACCTTCCAAAGACCAAGGAAGTGAAAGACCATAAAGAAGTAAAAGCAAAGTGGGATCACTTTATGAACGTTCGAGATGACGTATTGAAGGCTTTAGAGCAAGCACGGTCCGAAAAAGTCATCGGTAAGTCTCTAGAAGCACATGTAACGATTGTTCCAAAAGATGGAGAAACAAAAGAGCTCCTTGAGCAGGTAGCCCATTTAGAGCAATTGCTTATCGTGTCCGGAGCCACTGTTTCTGACCAAGATAGTGGTGCAGCAGAATATGAGCATGTGCACGTGAGGGTAGAAGCTCATCCTGGTGAGAAATGTCAGCGTTGCTGGGTAGTAACGGAAGAACTCGGTACTAGTGACAAACATCCAGAGCTATGCCCGCGTTGTGCAGCCATCGTTGAAGAGCATTACGAAGCGTAACAAGCGAACGGTAAAGAAGGAATTAGGTCTATTGCAATACAGTTGCGATAGACCTTTTTTCATCCACCTCCTAACATTTTATTATTCGGATAACTCTTAAGAAATAGAGTGAGACCTAGCCCTTTCTCTTTTCTTTAAGCAAAAATGATCATTATATGGTAAAATGCTATAAGATAGCATTCGGCAAGATCGGAGGAACAAGTTGTGTGGTATTACGTATTAGCTTTGCTCATTGTAGCATTAGATCAAGGAACGAAATGGCTCGTAATTCAGCAAATGGAGCTTGGAGAACGGATTCCTGTGCTGGAGCCTTTTTTATACTTAACCTCTCATAGAAATACAGGAGCGGCTTGGGGAATATTAGAGGGGCAGATGATTTTCTTTTATATTATTACAGCCATCGTAATTGCAGGAGTTGTGTATTATATTCAAAGGTTCGCCTCTACCAGTAAGCTCCTTGGAGTATCCCTCGGTTTTATTTTAGGAGGAGCAGTAGGGAACTTTATTGATCGTATCGTTCGTAAAGAAGTAGTAGATTTCGTAGATACGTATATTGGCAGCTATAATTTTCCGATATTTAACGTAGCAGATTCAGCCCTGGTAGTAGGCGTTGGGCTTGTGTTTATTGTTACTATATTGGATGAACGGAAGAAGAAAGGAAGCATAGAAGCATGAAAGAGGTAAAGCACGTAGTAACAGCAGAAGAACAAGGTACTAGGCTTGATAAATGGTTAGTTGACCAAACCGAAGATGTATCCCGCTCTCAGATTCAAGCGTGGATTCGGGATGAATATGTAGAAGTTAATGGCAAGATTGAAAAGAGTAATTATAAATGTCTGGAAGGGGATGAAATTCATTGGTCTATACCAGAAGCTGAACCAATGGAAATCAGCCCTGAAAATATTCCTTTACACATTGTATATGAAGACGTTGATGTTATTGTTGTAAATAAACCGAGAGGAATGGTGGTGCACCCATCTGCCGGTCATGAAACAGGGACACTTGTGCACGCACTGCTATACCATTGTCATGATTTATCTGGCATAAACGGGGTTATGCGCCCGGGAATTGTTCATCGAATCGATAAAGATACCAGTGGTTTATTAATGGTTGCTAAGAATGATAAAGCTCATACATCATTAGCAGATCAATTAGCAGAGAAAACAATCGATCGTAAATATATGGCCATTGTACATGGAGAAATCAATCATGAATTTGGTACGATTGAGGCTCCTATCGCACGAGATCCAAAAGACCGACAGAAAATGGCGGTTGTTGAAGGTGGAAAAGATGCAACTACCCATTTTAAAGTATTAAAGGTTTATCGTGATTATACGTATGTGGAATGCGTGCTCGAAACAGGACGTACTCATCAAATTCGTGTACACATGAAATACATTAATCATCCGTTAGCCGGTGATCCTAAATATGGTCCTCGAAAGTCTTTGGAGATTGATGGACAAGCATTACATGCCGGGCATCTTGCTTTCACTCATCCTACAACAAAGGAACGAATGGCCTTTGATCAAGAGCCGCCTCAGGAATTTCTCACTTGCTTAGATGAAATCGAGAAAAGAACTTGACGTTCTTAGACCCTTATGGCATAATTTCTAATTAGAATAATAATCCTTTAAAGATAGTCCCGTGAGGCTATGAAGGTGTCGGATAAATTGGTGGATACAGCTGTCCTTAGTATATTAATGGGCACCTGTATGCTCAGACCATCCCTCCTGTCTCACGGCAGGAGGGATTTTTTTATGCAATCAACCTTAGTTATGGAGGAGGGACACCCTTTGGAACAAAAAGCAATCGTATTAGATGATGCAGCAATTCGAAGAGGAATGACAAGAATCGCCCATGAGATATTAGAAAAGAACAAAGGGGTGGACGGACTCATCCTAGTCGGAATTAAAACAAGAGGAGTTCCTCTTGCCAAGCGTCTGGCCGAGAAGATAGCTCACATAGAAGGTGTAGAAGTGCCGATTGGAGAAGTTGATATAACGTTATATCGAGATGATTTATCGAAGCATACCCATCAGGAAGAACCTCAATTAAAAGGAACTAGCATCGATGGAGATCTTAACAATAAAACTGTTGTACTAGTAGACGACGTGTTATATACAGGAAGAACTGTCCGAGCGGCGATGGATGCGCTGATGGATTACGGAAGGCCTTCCCAAATTCAATTAGCCGTTCTAGTAGATCGTGGACACCGAGAATTACCGATTCGAGCAGACTATGTCGGAAAAAATGTTCCAACCTCTCATGATGAAGTAATTGGAGTACATCTAAGTGAGATTGATTCATTAGATCAAGTTGGAATATATCATCAAACTTAATTAGAAAACCTTTAAATCAAGTCCAGAGAGGCTGAAAAGGTTGCATGAGGAAAGATGACGTATATCTTGTGGACAGGATACGTACACCTCTTTGCGAGCTTTTCGCAAAGAGGTTTTTTTATGAAGGAACACCATAAGGAGGAGATAAGATGAATAATCAGGAAACAGTAATGGGTGTAAGAGAAGTTCCTGCTTGGCATAAATGGATTACATTAAGCTTACAGCACTTATTCGCTATGTTTGGAGCTACCATTTTAGTTCCATTCTTAACAGGTTTATCACCTGCGGTCGCATTAGTATCCAGTGGCCTAGGTACATTAGCTTATCTTCTTATTACGAAGGGGAGAATACCAGCTTATCTTGGCTCTAGCTTTGCCTTTATTGCTCCAATTGGAGCCGCGATGAATGCAAGTGGCGTAGAGGGAGCAATGATTGGCAGTTTCTTTGCTGGGATAGTGTACGGCCTAGTAGCCATGCTCATCCGGCTAGCTGGGTTAAAGTGGATTATGAAGGTTCTGCCGCCAGTTGTAGTAGGTCCGGTCATTATGGTTATTGGATTAGGTTTAGCTTCAACTGCCATTGATATGGCAAGCAACGATACAGACGGAAACTACTCCTTAACACACGTTTCCGTCGCCTTAGTTACCTTAGCTGTAACCATTATTGCTACTATGTTCTTCAAGGGATTTATGAGCATCATTCCGATTCTGTTTGGAATTGTATCAGGATATGTCTTTGCCATTACACAAGGAATTGTCGATACAAGTGGAATAAAAGCAGAGTGGCAGGAGATTACATCAGCTAATAGCTTGGGAGATTTCTTCCAGGCTTTCTTCCAGGTACCTGATTTTGTACTGCCTTTTGTGGACTATTCTCCATTGACTGTTTTCAGTGCAAATATACTCCTCATTTTAGTTCCTGTCGCGTTTGTTACGATTGCCGAGCATATTGGTGATCAAATGGTCCTCTCGAAAGTTGTTGGGAATAACTTCCTCGAAAAGCCAGGATTGCATCGCTCTATAGCAGGAGATGGGGTTGCCACTGTCATTGCTTCCATGCTTGGCGGACCACCAAATACAACCTACGGTGAGAATATTGGAGTGTTAGCCATAACAAGAGTATTCAGTGTGTTTGTAGTAGGTGGAGCAGCGGTATTTGCTATCCTGTTTGGTTTCATTGGCATGGTGACCGAGGTCATCAGTGCAATCCCTTCAGCAGTTATGGGAGGGGTATCCATTCTCCTCTTTGGTATTATTGCTTCTAGCGGACTTAGAATGATGGTAGATAACCATATAGACTTAGGCGAGAAGAGAAACCTCATCATTACATCTGTAATACTGGTTATTGGAATAGGTGGAGCCTCCATTCCTGTGCCACCTTTAAATATTGATTTATCAGGTATGTCGTTGGCCGCACTTTCTGGAGTCTTGTTAAACCTTATTCTACCTGGCAAAGACAAGGGCCATGGCAACGGTAGTATGTTTCAAGTAAATAACAAGGCAGAATCGGATGATCCTGCCGCATAGCCAATCGAGATGACACGTTTTAACAAGGTCCAGAGAGACTTTGAAGGGTGTTAGGTCGATCGATGAAGCATGGCTGATCCTAGCCACGTGTATCCGATTAACCAGCATCCTTTCCATCAGGATGCTGGTTTTTTTTATGAAATGTATAAAGGAGGTTTATCATGAAGCATTTAGTTAACATGCAGGACCTTTCTAGAGAGGAAATCTACCATATTCTCCATGTCGCAAAGCAATTTAAAGGTAAAACTACCCTGCCTCATGTAAATGGAATGGTTGCTAATTTGTTTTTTGAGCCTAGTACACGAACGAGGGTTAGTTTTGAAGTAGCTGAGAAAAAGCTAGGTCTAGAAGTAGTAGAAGTTAATGCTGCAGCCTCTAGCGTTCAAAAAGGGGAATCCCTGTATGATACGATTCGTACTTTACAAGCAATAGGTGTGAACGCTGTGGTGATTAGACATCCAGAAGAAGAGTTTTATGCTTCTTTAATAGATACGATAGATATCCCTATTATTAATGGGGGAGATGGAAAAGGAGAGCATCCTTCACAATGTTTACTTGATTTATTTACCATCTATGAGGAGTTTGGTCATTTTGAAGGCTTACAAATCGTCATCGCAGGAGATATACTCCACAGCAGAGTAGCGCGCTCCAACGCGCTTACCTTATCGAGATTAGGTGCAGATGTACGCTTCTCTGGACCTCCCTCATGGCAAGATGAGCGTTTGCCGTTTCCTTACACAACTATGGATGAGGCTGTTGAGGATTGTGATGTATTAATGCTTTTAAGAGTGCAAAGGGAGCGACACGAGAAGGAGGAAAGTCATACAGATTACTTGGAACAATATGGATTAACAGCAGCAAGAGAAACGCGCATGCATCCAAAGAGCATTATTCTTCATCCAGCGCCAGTCAATAGAGGAGTAGAAATAGAGGGGAAATTGGTTGAGTGTGACCGTTCGCGCATATTTACCCAAATGGAAAACGGTGTCTACGTTCGTATGACTATTTTAAACCATTTATTAAACAAGGAGGGGTTAGATAATGAGTTTAGTATTAAAAAACGCTCGATTGCTGGAAGGTGAACAAGAAGTAACCCGTAACATTCATGTAGAGGCAGGAGTTATTCAAACCATTAGTCAGCAGCCTATAGAAGCAACAGAGGAAATTGATTGCAGTGGGCTATTACTAGCTCCAGGTTTTGTTGACATTCACGTTCATATGAGAGAGCCAGGTGCAACAGATAAGGAAACGATAGCAACAGGAACAATGGCAGCAGCAAGAGGAGGCTTCACAACGGTTTGCGCCATGCCAAATACGAGACCTGTGCCCGATACAGAAGGCAATTTAGCACTTGTCCAAGAGCTGATCCAAGACCATGCATATGTTTCTGTTTTGCCATACGCCTCTATCACTACCCGTCAATTAGGGGAAGAGCTGACTAACATGAAAGCTTTGCGCGCACTAGGTGCGGTAGCCTTTACAGATGACGGTGTTGGTGTACAGTCAGCAGACACTATGTTAAATGCAATGCAGCGGGCTAAGGAGATCGGCGCATCCATTGTTGCTCATTGCGAAGATAATAGTCTTATTCACAATGGAGTTATCCATCAAGGGGAAACGAGCCGAGCTCTTGGAGTAAATGGAATACCTAGCGTCTGTGAATCAGTACAAATTGCACGAGATGTTCTGTTAGCAGAAGCGACTGGATGTCACTATCATGTATGTCATGTTAGTACGAAAGAATCTGTTCGGGTTATAAGAGATGCCAAACGAGCAGGAATTCCAGTTACTGCAGAAGTAACTCCCCATCACTTGATACTCACGGAAGAAGATATTGTAGAGGATGATGCCATGTTTAAGATGAATCCTCCTCTTCGCTCTCGTGATGATCGGCGTGCTTTACTAAATGGTTTGATGGACGGAACGATTGATTGCATTGCCACAGACCACGCTCCACATACTGAAGAAGAAAAACAACAAGGCTTAAATAATGCACCTTTTGGGATAGTCGGCTTAGAAACAGCCTTTAGCTTACTACATACCTACCTCGTCAAAGAACAAAGATGTTCCTTAAAGGAGTTGATAGATTGGCTGACAATTAAGCCAGCATCAGTATTTGGATTAGCTAGTGGAAAGATAGCGGTCGGCCAGCGAGCAGATTTCGTATTATTAGACTTAACTAAAGAATCAACCATTAATCGGCACAGCCTGCTTTCGAAAGGAAAGAACACGCCGTTCCATGGCTACACCGTAGTTGGTTCACCGGTTTTAACCATGGTAAGTGGAGAGGTTGTCTGGAAGGAGGAATTGTCTTATGACAAAGCGTAAGCTCATATTAGAAGATGGAACAACATTTGTCGGCACAGCATTTGGAAGTGAACGGGAAAGCACGGGGGAAATAGTATTTAACACGGGCATGACTGGTTATCAGGAAATTCTGTCTGATCCTTCCTACTGTGATCAAATAGTTACTTTTACCTATCCGCTCATTGGCAATTACGGCATCAATAGAGAGGATTTTGAAACAATCCATCCATCTATTAATGGAATGATTGTGAAAGAGGTTTGCTCGTACCCTAGTAATTTCCGATCCGAAGAGTCCCTTGATTCATTTCTTAAAGCGAAGGATATCCCTGGCATAAGCGGGATTGATACTAGAAAGCTAACAAAACGAATTAGAGAGTACGGAACGATGAAAGGAACTTTTACAACCGCTGAAGCATCCTCAGAAGACGTCGCTTATACATTGAGCAATACACTCATGCCACGTAATCAAGTACAGAGAGTATCTACTATTAAGCCATATGTAGTTCCTGGTAGAGGAGAAAGAATTGTACTGGTTGATTTTGGTATGAAGCACGGCATACTAAGAGAATTTACAAAGCGTAACTGTCATGTCACCGTTGTACCTTATCACACTACTGCAGAAGAGATTCTTCAGTTAAAGCCAGATGGTGTAATGCTTTCCAATGGTCCTGGGAACCCAAAGGATGTTCCGGAGGCTGTAGAAATGATTCAAGGCATTCTTGGTCATATACCACTATTCGGGATTTGTTTGGGGCATCAGCTTTTTGCACTGGCATGCGGAGCAGAAACATCGAAAATGAAATTTGGGCATAGAGGGTCTAATCATCCGGTAAAAGATATAGCATCTGGAAAAGTATATATGACATCTCAAAATCATGGTTATACAGTAGAGCGGGATTCGATCCATAAGGAGAGACTTATGATAAGCCAGTATGCTTTAAACGATAACAGTGTAGAAGGATTATATCATCAGGAATTCCCTGCCTTTTCGGTGCAGTATCATCCAGAAAGTGCACCGGGACCACAAGATTCCAATCCTTTGTTTGAGGAGTTCTTAACGATGATTCAACAGCATACTAGAAGGGAGCGAGTAGCATGCCTAAACGTCAAGATATAAACAAAATTCTCGTAATAGGGTCAGGACCAATTGTGATTGGTCAGGCAGCTGAATTTGATTACTCTGGGACACAAGCGTGTCAGGCACTAAAAGAGGAAGGGTATGAGGTCATTTTGGCCAATTCCAATCCAGCAACCATTATGACCGATCAGACCATTGCAGATGAAGTATATATGGAGCCTCTAACGGTAGATTTCCTAGCCAAAATTATTCGTAAAGAAAAGCCTGATGCCTTATTACCAACCTTGGGGGGACAGACGGGCCTGAACATGGCTGTGCAGCTAGAAGAACATGGTATCTTAAACGAGTTTGGTGTGGAGCTGTTAGGCAGCTCGCTTGATGCTATCCAAAATGCAGAGGATCGTGAGAAATTTCGATCGTTAATGCATGAATTAAATGAGCCAGTGCCAGAAAGCACAGTAGTAAGTACAGTGGAAGAGGCGGTTGTATTTGCAAGGGAGATAGGCTATCCAGTAATTGTCCGTCCTGCATACACAATGGGTGGAGCTGGTGGTGGCATGTGCTATAGCGAAGCAGAGCTTCTTGAAATAGCTGGAAGTGGATTAGTCTTATCCCCGGTTGGGCAATGTCTTATTGAAAAAAATATCGCCGGCTTTAAAGAAATTGAGTACGAAGTCATGCGGGATAAAGAGGATCATGCCATCGTCGTTTGTAACATGGAAAACGTAGATCCTGTTGGCATACATACTGGCGATTCTATTGTTGTAGCTCCAAGCCAGACCTTAAGTGACCGAGAATATCAAATGCTTCGCGATGCATCACTCCGAATCATTCGTGCATTAGGAATTGAGGGGGGCTGTAATGTACAGTTAGCGTTAGACCCTGACAGCTTTCAATACTATGTTATTGAGGTTAATCCAAGAGTGAGTCGATCCTCCGCTTTAGCATCTAAGGCAACGGGGTACCCCATTGCCAAGATTGCAGCGAAGATAGCTGTGGGTATCAATCTGGATGAATTGAAGAACCCTGTAACCCAAACAACCTATGCCTGCTTTGAACCGGCACTGGACTATATTGTGACGAAAATTCCGCGCTGGCCTTTCGATAAATTCATTCAGGGGAATAGGGTGCTTGGTACCCAGATGAAGGCTACAGGAGAAGTAATGGCAATTGGAAGAACGTTCGAGGAGTCTTTATTAAAAGCTAGTCGCTCTCTCGAGATAGGAGCGGAGGAATTCTTTTTAGAGGGTGCGGATAAGCTAGAGGATTCTGTATTAGACCACCGTTTGCAAAAAGCAGATGACGAAAGACTCTTCCTTATTGCGGAAGCATTTAGAAGAGGATATACCATGGAGCAGGTGCAGCAATTAACTACCATGGACCCGTTTTTCGTATATAAATTCCAGCAGTTAATCTTGTTGGAGAAGCAGTTGACCACCCTGCCATGGGACCTTGATTTACTGACAGAAGCCAAGAGAAAAGGGTTTTCGGATGGTGCACTGTCCCGTATATGGAATACATCAGAAGCGGCAATCTATCAGTTTAGGCAACAGCAAGGCATTTTGCCGGTTTATAAGATGGTAGATACTTGCGCGGCCGAATTCGAATCGGCGACACCTTATTATTATAGTACCTATGAGGAAGAGAATGAATCAACCCAGTCTAATAGGGATAAGGTGCTTGTTCTAGGTTCGGGTCCTATTCGCATCGGGCAGGGGGTAGAGTTTGATTACGCTACCGTTCACTCCGTATTAGCGTTACGAGAAGCGGGCTATGAAGCCATTATTATGAACAATAATCCTGAGACTGTTTCAACTGACTTCAGCATCTCCGATAAGCTGTACTTTGAACCACTCACGATTGAAGATGTAATGCACGTTGTTTCATTAGAGAAGCCTATCGGAGTCATTGTCCAATTTGGAGGACAAACAGCTATTAATCTAGCAGAAGCATTAGATAAACGAGGGGTGAGAATTCTCGGAACCTCTATGGAGGCGATTGACCGTTCTGAGAATAGAGATAAATTTGAACACACCCTCACAAAACTGAACATTCCTCAGCCAAAAGGGGTTAGCGCCACTAGCACAGAAGAAGCATTAAAGGTATCAGAATCCCTTGGCTTTCCGGTCGTAGTCAGACCTTCCTACGTGTTAGGCGGCAGAGCTATGGAAATAGTGTATGATCGTAAGGATCTCAAGCGTTATATTGAAGAAGCGGTACGAATTCATAAAGAGCATCCAGTGCTGATTGATCGATACATGACAGGGATTGAGATTGAAGTAGACGCAATAAGTGATGGAGAAACGGTTGTCATACCTGGAATTATGGAGCACATTGAACGTGCTGGCATTCATTCTGGCGATTCCATAGCTGTGTACCCTACTCAGAGAATATCAAAAGAAATGAAGCAGGAGTGTGTGGACAGTACGATCCGAATTGCGAAAGAATTAGGTATTCAAGGGCTCATTAACATTCAATTTGTTCTCCACGATGACAAGATTTATGTGTTGGAAGTCAACCCAAGAGCAAGCAGAACGGTACCATTCTTAAGTAAAATTACAGGAATAACAATGGCCAATATCGCTACACAGGTTATGCTTGGGCATTCCTTAGTGGAACTAGGCTTTACGGACGGAGTTTTACCAGAACCAGAAGATGTTAATGTGAAAGTGCCGGTTTTCTCATTTGAGAAATTACGAAGTGTCGACGCCTTCCTCGGACCTGAGATGAAATCAACTGGAGAAGTCATTGGGCGTGACAAAACACTGGAAAAAGCCTTATATAAGGGCTTAACTGCATCTGGTATTCATATTCCAACAGCAGGTTCTGTCTTATTAACGGTTGCAGATAAAGATAAAGAGGAGATGGTGGAAATTGCCCAGCGCTTCCATCAGCTAGGATTTGATTTATACGCTACGAAAGGAACCGGTTCCTTACTCATCGAAACTGGTCTACCCGTTCAGATTGTGGACAAAATTGGGTCAGAGGAAAAGAACGTCCTTGATGTAGTAGAGAAAGAGCAGGCACAATTTGTCATTAACACATTAACGAAAGGGAAGCAGTCCAGATCTGATGGATTTCGAATCAGACGGGAGGCTGTAGAGCATGGCATACCTTGTTTAACCGCTCTAGATACTGCCAGAGCGATACTACGTGTTATTGAATCCATGACCTTCACTGCAGAATCCATGCCAAGACAAAAGGTGGGGAATCCATGCTAACAAAGGAAGATATGATTGTCGTTAAGCAAGTAAGGATAGCCAAGGACACCTACGAACTGATTCTGGAAGGAGAGCTCACACTCCAAATGAACGAGCCTGGACAGTTTATTCATCTGCAAATTGGAAATGGACGTGAACATGTTCTGCGAAGACCCATCTCCATGGCGGATGTAAACGGGAATCAGTTAACCATTGTGTATCGGATTATGGGAGCAGGGACAAAATGGCTTGCTGAGAGAGAAGCAGGCGATGCTATAAACGTTTTGGCACCGCTAGGGAACGGATTCCCAACCCACGCCATAAGCAATACCAACATTTTATTAGTAGGAGGAGGAGTAGGGGTCCCTCCTCTCTATTACCTCGGTAAAAAGCTTAAAGCTCAAGGCAATCGTCTTACTACTGTGTTAGGCTTTCAAACAAAAGATGCTGTTTTTTATGAGCAACGGTTTCGTGAGCTTGGAGATTGTATCGTAACGACTAATGATGGCAGTTATGGACAAACAGGATTTGTCACGGACGTTATCTCAGGGCTGACAGAGATAAACCGTTATTATGCATGTGGTCCAACCCCGATGTTAAAGGCTGTATCTCAACAAATTTCTGTGCCGGGCTATATCTCACTAGAGGAAAGGATGGGCTGCGGTGTAGGGGCCTGTTTCGCTTGTGTATGTTCAACCATAGATGGCAACGATAAGAAGGGGTATCGAAAAATATGTCAGGATGGACCGGTATTTCCTGCGAATGAGGTGGTATTAGTATGAATCTAGCAATCTCTTTACCAGGTCTTGATATGAAAAATCCAATCCTGCCAGCTTCAGGCTGCTTTGGATTCGGAAAAGAATATAGCCAATTTTATGACTTGAATCAGCTTGGAGCTATTACGATAAAGGCTGCGACAGGGAATGGGAGATACGGGAATCCAACTCCGCGTGTAGCAGAAACATCTGCTGGGATGTTAAACGCTATAGGACTGCAAAACCCAGGTGTGGAAGCTATTGTCGCAGAAGAGCTTCCATTCTTATCCACATTCCACACTCCAGTAATAGCTAATATTGCGGGTAGTACCGAAGAGGAATATACACATGTAGCGAAAGTACTTTCAGAATCAGGGCTAGTATCTGCTTTGGAGTTAAATATTTCGTGTCCCAATGTTAAAGAGGGCGGAATTCAGTTTGGAACAGATCCAGTACTTGCTGCCTCCTTAACGAGAAAAGTAAAAAGCGTAAGCAATGTTCCTGTCTATGTGAAGCTCTCTCCGAATACAGGTGACTTGAAAGGGATGGCAAAAGCAGTGGAGGCCGCCGGAGCAGATGGATTATCAATGATTAATACACTAATTGGAATGAAGCTTGATTTACAGACAGGGAAGCCGATTCTATCAAATAAAACAGGCGGCCTTTCTGGTCCTGCCATAAAGCCGGTTGCTATTCGGATGATATACGAGGTGAGTCAGGTAGTTCACATCCCTATTATTGGCATGGGAGGTGTGACGTGTGCAGAGGATGTATTAGAGTATCTGCTAGCAGGAGCAAGTGCAGTGGCAGTTGGAACGGCAAACTTTACAAACCCACTAGTGTGTCCTGAAATAATCGACGCTCTGCCAGAAACGCTATCTAATTATGGATACTCTTCCATTGAAGAATGTATAGAGAGGAGCCATAAAAATGATCCAGCATCATCCCTTATTTCTCGCTCTTGATTTCTCAACAGGGGAAAAAGCGCTACAGTTTCTCCAACAGCATAATCTTCATGAAATACCTGTGAAGGTTGGTATAGAACTGTTTTACAAAGAAGGACCATCGATTATATCAGCTTTGAAAGAACGAGGTCACCCTATTTTTCTTGATGTAAAAATGCATGACATACCTAATACAGTAAAGCAAGCTGCTAAAGGCATTGCATCCCTAGGGATAGATGTGGTGAATGTACACGCTGCAGGCGGGAGGAAAATGATGGAGGCTGCTCTTCAAGGAGTGACAGAGGGAGCTACAGGTACCAAACGTCCACTTATTCTCGCTGTTACACAGTTAACCTCGACCGATGAAAGGATGCTCCACCATGAACTGTGTATACAGGAGCGAATGGAGGACGTCGTAGCTTCCTATGCGCAGAATGCACAGACAGAAGGATTAGATGGGGTGGTATGCTCTGTTCAAGAAGTAGAACTTATCAGAAAAGCATGCGGAGATGATTTCTTTACTGTTACACCAGGCATCAGAAGAGCAGAACAAAATCATAATGACCAAGTTCGAATTGCGACACCAGCTCTGGCAAAACAAAAAGGGGCTACTTCCATTGTTGTTGGAAGAGGGATTACACAAGCTAGCAATCCAAAGCAAACGTATCAAGCTTATGAAGAGGAGTGGAAGAATGGATATACAACGACCTTTAGCTGAATCACTGTACCAATTAGGTGCCTTGCAAGTAAACGATCAACAGCCATTTCAATGGACATCTGGCATTTTGTCACCTGTTTATTGTGACAATCGATTGACTATGAGTGATGTAACGATACGAAAACAAATCGCAAATAGCATGGCTACCTATATTCAGACCCACTTTCCTCATACGGAAGTGATTGCAGGGTGTGCCACCGCAGGCATCCCTCATGCTGCCTGGGTAGCAGAGGCACTATCCCTTCCAATGGTGTATGTAAGAGATAAGCCGAAAGGACATGGAAAGCAAAACCAAATAGAAGGACGCATTACGAGCGGGCAGCGTGCGATTGTTGTTGAAGACTTAATATCTACAGGTAAGAGCTCGTTAAATTGTGTGAAGGCATTAGAGGATGAGGGTGTATATGTAGAAAAGGTAGTAGCTATTTTTACGTACGAATTACCTGAAGCGAACATCGCATTTGAGGAGGCATGTGTCGAGTATTACGCTTTAACGAACTTTACTGCACTGCTTTCATTTATGAGGGATAAAGCTACTATTACAGAGGCACAATATACACATCTCTTAACTTTCCGAGAGGATCCAAGAGCTTTTTCCTTAACCTACCAGCCCTAAGCCCGCTTGTAATGGGGGCTTGACTTTTGTACAATCATGTCAAGATAGCGACCACTAGAAAGTAGTGATGGAAATGACATTTAAAAAGCAAGCAGCCATTATGATTGGGAATGCGGCTTTAGGACTTATTACTTGTTATTTATATTTATTCTTTTGGGTAAGCTTCTCGTTCTCAAGCTCCATGCTAACGATGGAGGCACTTGCCAGCACCATTATACCGCTGACGATAGCCGGGGTGTACAATGCGCTTATTATACGAAAAGACGAGAAAATGGGCTGGATATACGCAGTAGCAACCTATGTAGGAACCATTGTATTGTTTATGATTATTTTCGTGTTATTTTAAGAGCTTAGAACAACATTGGTCTATATCCGGAATTAAAACCTCTTATTTTAAGGATAGATAAAGCCGACTGATTATCAGTCGGCTTTTGTTGTATTTAGTCGCAGGGAACGAATAATTGCTTCATCTGGTGTGACGAAGACGGTTTTTTGATTATCATACGTAACAAACCCTGGCTTTGCTCCATTTGGTTTTTTTACGTGTCGTACTAACGTATAATCAACAGGGACCGAAGAGGAGGAGCGAGATTTACTAAAGTAGGCGGCTAATTGTGCAGCCTCTATTAAAGTCTCCTCGCTCGGTTCACTTTCCCGGATTACCACATGGGAACCAGGAATATCTTTAGTGTGAAGCCATATATCATCCCTGTGGGCCATTTTACTAGTGACGTACTCATTCTGCTTATTGTTCTTCCCAACGAGGATAGTCACCCCGTCGGTGGAGACGAACGAGTCTGGCTTAGGTTTACTGGGTTGTTTCTTTTTCTTTTGTTGAGGCTTCGCTCGTAAATATCCTTCTTCGCGAAGCTCCTCGCGTATCTCTTCAATATCTTCCTCACGAGCAGCATCAATTTGCTGTAGCAGCTGGTCCAGGTAATCAATATTTTCTTTTGCTTTTTTTATCTCCTCCTGGACTACCTCTCCAGATTTCTTCATCTTATTATACGTTTGGAAGTAACTTTGTGCGTTCTCGCTAGGCGTCTTATTAGGATTCAGCTCAACGGTCAAATCAGGCTGTTCTTCTTTATAGTAATCATGAACGGTAACGGACGTATCTCCTTGCTTTACTAGGTGCATATGCGCAGTAAGCAGCTCTCCGTATTTCTGATATTCATCTGCTTTTTCTGCTTTCTTTAAGGTTTGCTCATGCTTTTTAATCTTCCGCTTGTTTTTTTCCAATTCATTTTTTAGAAAACGTGATAGATCCCCAGCCCGCTGTTTAACTCGGTCCCGTTCTGCTTTACCGGAGAAGTATGCATCCAGCATTTCATTTACCGAATCATAGCGTTCTTCCTCCATATCCTTAGAAGCTAGAGACAGAACGTAAAATTGTTCTTTATCTCCTGTTAATATGGCTGGCTCGTACGTATGGTGAAGAATCTGGTGCTGTAAGGACTCAAATTCCTCCTTCAGCCTTCCTTGTGATCCAAGACCTGCACGATATACTAATTCCGTTGCGATCAGAGGAGAGAAACCTTGTAATAGACCCATAATCTGCTTGTCCATTTTACCGCTGTTAAAATCCAGCTTACGAACGAACGTATCTCCATCTATGGACAGTGGATTGGTTTTCCCTTGATCGGGAGGTCCGATATAGCTATTGCCAGGTAATAGCGTTCGGTGTGTGTTCTGGGCGGGCGATACGTGTTTAATACAATCAAGAATCATTTCTCGTTCATCGTCCACAAGCAATAAATTACTATGCTTTCCCATAATTTCTACAATAAAGGACTTGGTCGTTTCATCTCCAATTTCGTCTTTACTTCGAACGTTTATGCGAATAACCCGCTCCATATCCACCTGCTCAATGGATTCTATAAATCCACCGATTAAATGCTTACGAAGCAGCATACAGAACATAGGTGGCTCCTTTGGGTTTTGATACTTCTCTTTGGTCAAATGAATTCTCGCGTAGGAAGGATGTGCCGATAGCAGCAAGCTATGGTTTACCCCCTGACTGCGAACAGTAAATACTAGTTCGGTTTGCGTTGGTTGATATATTTTCATAATTCGGCCGGGTGTAATTTTTTCGTGTAATTCGTGCGAAATAGCCCGGGTGACAACGCCATCAAATGACATAACAATCACCTCACATTATTCCGATTATAGCATGTTTTGGGACGAGTCTGAATAGATATAGAAAAGACTCGCTCACATGGAGGAATGGGATGTGAAATGGTATCAGTATAATTCAGATAATGTGGCACGAAAACTAGCTGTCAATATGAAAGAAGGGCTATCAGAGAAGCAGGCTAAGGAGCGCTTAAGGAAGTTCGGACCAAATGTGCTGAAAGAGAGCGCTGGTACGAATTTTGTTATGCTCTTTTTTCGGCAATTCCAGGATTTTATGGTGTTAGTGCTGCTTGCCGCTACCCTTATTTCAGGCTTGCTCGGAGAGTACGTTGATGCAATTGCCATTATGGCCATTGTTCTTATGAATGGAGTGCTTGGGTTTATTCAGGAGCAAAAAGCTGAAAAATCATTGGCCAAGCTGAAAGAATTATCTGCTCCACAAGCCCAGGTGCTTCGAGAAGGCGTATGGCGTAAAGTACCTTCTGCAGAATTAGTAATTGGTGATGTGGTTAAAATCTCTACAGGTGACCGGCTCAGTGCTGATATTCGACTAACCACTGTTAAGGGCCTGGAAATGGAAGAGAGTGCTCTAACGGGGGAATCGCTTCCGGTTAGTAAGCACGCAAATGAATTGTCCGGAACAGAAGTGGAGCTAGGCGATCAGCGTAATATGGTGTTTAGCGGAACACTTGCCACAAGAGGAAGTGCTGTAGGAGTTATCGTCGGGACTGGTATGGATACAGCAATGGGACAAATTGCCACTTTATTAGTCAGCACGGAGAGAATGCCAACCCCGCTTGAGCGTAAGCTTGCTGAGCTTGGAAAAATATTAATCATTACAGCGCTGGTTTTAACAGCTATTGTTGTCATGCTTGGAGTTTACCAGGGTCACCCTTTGTATAATATGTTCCTCGCCGGTGTTTCATTAGCAGTAGCGGCAATTCCAGAAGGGCTGCCTGCCATTGTGACGGTTGCGCTTTCCCTTGGGGTACAACGGATGATACGCAGGAAAGCAATTGTTCGCAAATTATCCGCTGTCGAGACGTTAGGGTGTGCTACAGTAATTTGCTCGGACAAGACTGGGACCATGACGGAAAATCAAATGACTGTCCAGAAGTTAGAAACGTTGGAGGAAGCATTTCTTGTTACCGGAGAAGGATATGGGACAGACGGGTCTTTTTTCGATGGAAATAACCAGGTTGAGCCTGATAATGTCCCGGTGATGTATCAGCTATTATTGTATGGCGCGCTGTGTAATAATGCAGAATTAAGTGTAAAGGAAGACAGATACACTGTTAACGGAGACCCCACCGAAGGGGCACTTCTGGTTGCTGCTAGAAAGGCTGGGATTACGAAGGAGCGTCTAGCTAGATTTCGAGTCCTTCACGAAGTCCCCTTTGATTCGGAACGAAAAAGAATGACGGTTGTAATAGAGGATGAAAACAAAAAGAGATTTGTCATTACAAAAGGCGCTCCTGATGTATTAATTCCAAGATGTCAATACGTCAGAGAGAAGGATGGCTATACGCCGTTTAAATCCAATCAAGAGAAGCAAATCTATCAAAGCGTGCACAAGATGGCAGATCAAGCCCTTAGGACAATAGCCATTTGCTATAAACCACTACAAAAAGGAGATTCCTTCACCGACTTCGATTTAGAGAAAGATTTAATATTTGTAGGACTATCCGGCATGATTGATCCTCCTCGTAAAGAGGTGAAACAGGCCATTAGAGAATGTAGAGAAGCAGGAATTAAAACCGTAATGATAACTGGGGACCATGCTGTTACAGCAAGAGCCATTGCTAAAAACCTACAGCTTTTACCTGAGGAAGGAAGAGTAGTAGAAGGGGCAGAGCTGAGCAGGATGACAGATCAGGAATTGACGAGCATTATAGACGATGTATATGTCTTTGCTAGGGTAACACCAGAGCATAAACTGAAAATCGTAAAAGCTTTCCAACAACAGGGACACGTGGTCGCGATGACAGGTGATGGAGTCAATGATGCCCCTGCCATAAAAGCAAGCGATATTGGTATATCAATGGGGAGAAGCGGAACAGACGTTGCCAAAGAAGCATCCTCTCTTGTATTGTTAGACGATAACTTTGCAACGATTAAGTCCGCTATCCATGAGGGTCGAAATATTTATGAAAATATACGTAAATTTATAAGGTATTTGCTGGCATCAAATGTGGGTGAAATATTAGTCATGCTGTTCGCCATGCTGCTAGCCATGCCATTGCCATTAGTTCCAGTGCAGATATTGTGGGTGAATCTAGTTACCGACGGCTTGCCCGCCATGGCGCTAGGCCTGGATAAATCAGAAGGTAATGTAATGAAGCAACCTCCGAGAAACGCGAGGGAGGGAGTCTTCTCTAGAGGGCTTGGCTTTAAGATTGTTTCAAGAGGGATCATGATTGGGATCGTTACGCTGATTGCATTTATTCTAGCCTATCAGGGAGAAGCAGAACGACTGTTATATGCCCAGACCATTGCATTTTCAACGCTTGTCATGGCTCAGCTCATCCATGTATTTGATTGCCGAAGTGATCGTTCGGTTTTTGCGAGAAATCCATTTGGCAACTGGTACCTTATTGGTGCTGTCGTTTCTTCTGTTCTATTATTACTCGTCGTTATCTACTATGAACCATTACAAGGACCATTCCATACAACCGATTTAGCACTAAGAGACTGGATTAGTATTATCGGCTTAAGCTCTATCCCGACATTGCTTTTTGGATTTTCCAAACGGTAGGAATTTTATAGATTCTATCCTAAAGAAGGCAATAACCATATACGGTATTGCCTTCTTTTGAATTTCTCCCTATTCTATAGAACGATCTAGTTAGTACATTTACATAGATCCAAATACTATGGAAGGTAATATTAAAGCATTATTATTAGTAATATATGACATCCTAAGGTAACAAAATATTTATTTACTGTAATTATTTTAACCATATCCATTGAAAATGCCTGTAAAAACGAATATTATGTAACGTGGTTATGATAATCATTCGTGAAAGTGGTGTAACAAATGGAGCAATTATTAAAACGATTTAATTTAAACGATAACGGTACGACTGTTCGAACGGAGGTAGTAGCTGGGTTTACGACCTTTTTATCTATGGTGTATATCGTGTTCGTAAATCCTGCTATCCTGTCTTCAGCAGGTGTGCCATTTGGTCAAGTATTTATGGCGACCATTATTTCTGCAGTAGTAGGAACATTGATTATGGCATTTGCAGCAAATTATCCTATCGCTATTGCCCCTGGTATGGGACTCAACGCTTATTTTGCCTCTGTCGTAGGTGGTCAAGGGCTCTCCTATCAAATAGTCTTTGGTGCTGTGTTTATTGCTGGTATTCTCTTCATTCTACTCAGTCTTACCAATTTCAGGGAGAAATTAATAGAAGCTATTCCTAATTCGTTAAAGTATGGCATAACGTCTGGAATTGGCTTATTCATCGCCTTTATCGGACTGGAAATGGCCGGTATCCTAGATAAAACGGCAGAGGAAGGACTTATTGGAGACTTGTCTTCTCCTACCACTGTGCTATCCATAGCTGGTCTTACTGTAACGCTTATTCTCTTGGCTAGAAATACGAAAGGCGCCTTATTTATTGGGATGCTAATTACAGCTATTATTGCCTATTTTACAGGCCAAATACCTTATGAAAGCGGCACGATGCCGATAGATCTTCCGCCTATGCCAGTCTTCTTTGATATAGATCTTGCTGGTGTGTTTGCGAACAGCTTATATATTGTCATTTTTGCTTTCTTACTCGTTACTATATTTGACACGACAGGGACGTTAGTAGGGGTGGCTGAACAGGCTGGATTTATGAAGAACGGCTCTCTTCCCAATGCTAAATCAGCACTGATGGCAGATGCAATGGCCACTACTACAGGGGCAATGTTTGGTACGAGCCCTTCTACAGCCTATATTGAATCTACTACCGGAGTTGCTGCTGGTGGTAGAACGGGATTAACCTCCATCGTAGTAGGAACATTATTTATCGCAGCCATGTTCTTTGCTCCTGTAGTGGAGGCAATTGCAAATACTCCTGCGATAACAGCACCTGTGCTTATTATTGTTGGATGTTTCATGATAGAAGGCCTCTCCCGTGTGGATTGGAAAACATTCGACGAAGCGTTCCCTGCCTATGCAACCTTACTTGCGATGCCGTTGACGTCAAGCATTGCTACTGGTATTGCTGTTGGCTTCATTTCCTATCCTTTAATGAAGCTTGTTAGCGGGAAAGGAAAACAGGTTCACTGGCTACTATACATTTTTGCAGTTATCTTCGTTATATATCTAGCATTTACTCCAATGGCTTAGTCAGAGAATGTGGTGTTATGGGTAAGTGTGGGAATCGATTGGCATTATGTATGGAATGAAATAGACAAAGAAAAATACCCTAACGAAGCTCCTTATCCTTCTATCGGAAAAGGAGCTTCTTTTATATGAAACGTTCTTATTAGTCTAAATACACATGTGATGTAAGCATGGATAGTTGCCTATACTATTCAATGTATGTATAATCGAAGCATTTAAAAGGTAAATGTTATGAACAATACAGGTAGGGAGTTCTATAAACGCGCTGTTTTTCATGGTAAGATAACATTAAAATTGATTTCGTAAAAAACATAGAAATACGGTTAGAGGATGTGACGGAATATGGTTCGTAGTATGACGGGATATGGTCGATCAGTGATAAACGAACAATCTACGGATATAATAGTTGAAGTTAGAACGGTCAATCATCGTTTTTTGGATGTTTCTGCTAAAATACCTCGTTCCCTATTGTATATAGAGGATCAAATAAAGAAAACGGTACAGCAATCCTTCTCTCGCGGTAGAGTGGATGTCTATGTTACGATAGATGGCGATGGATATACTGATAGGGAATTAGTAGTTGACTGGGATGTGCTAGGTCAACTAGTAGAGAAGATTCATGCAGCGAAAAGGAAATATAACCTCTCCGGAACGCTCGATGTTAATACGATTGCGTCTCAAAGTTCTATTTTTGAAATAATGGAGAAGGAGCAGGGGCTAGGAGAGTTAGATGAGCACATAATTTACGCTCTTCAAGAAGCATGTAATCAGGCTCTCACGATGCGTAATAGTGAAGGGGAAGCTTTGCGTAAGGATGTAGAAAATAGGCTTGAATTCATTTCTGACCTCCTGGAGCGTTTAGAGAACCATCGATATTTAGTGCTAGAGCAATCGAGAAAACGCATTTTAGAAAGAATACAGGAATATTTTCAGGAAGATACAAGGGAAGATTCCAGGATCTATCAGGAGGTTGCTCTCCTTGCTGAAAAAGGAGATATTTCGGAAGAGATTACCCGATTAGCCAGTCATGTGAAGCAGTTTCAGATAAGGCTTGAAGGGGAAGAAGCAATTGGCAGACAGCTTGACTTTATTGTTCAAGAAATGCATCGGGAAGCAAACACAATTGGGTCGAAATCAACTGATGGTAGTACAGGTGAATGGGTCGTTCAATTAAAAAGTGAACTCGAAAAAATTAAAGAACAAGTACAAAATGTTGAATAATCATTGAGTTTAGGCTATAGTTTCTCATATAATTATAGTATTGACTATCTCAAAGAGGTTGTTTTGGAAAGACGAAGGAGGAGCCATCGTGAGCTTACGACTAATCAACATCGGATTTGGGAATGTTGTTTCCGCAAATCGTATTATTTCAATTGTTTCACCAGAATCAGCACCAGTGAAACGTATTATAACTGTGGCAAGAGATAACAATAAATTAGTAGATGCTACATATGGCCGCCGCACAAGAGCGGTAATTATAACTGATAGTGATCATGTCGTATTATCTGCCGTACAGCCGGAAACAGTCGGCGGTCGTGTAATTAGTAATGATGATATGTCAGACGAAGGGTAGGACGCAATTGTGATTGAAGAAAAAGGTATTTTATTTATTCTATCTGGCCCCTCCGGAGTGGGAAAAGGAACGGTAAGAAAATCGCTCTTCGATTTGGACACAGAATTAAAATATTCTATATCCATGACTACTCGCCCTCCAAGAGAAGGGGAAGTAGATGGGATCGATTATTTCTTCAAGACGAAGCAAGAGTTTGAAGATATGATTGAAAATAATAAAATGATTGAGTATGCCCAGTATGTAGGGAATTATTATGGTACACCAAAAGATTACGTAGAAGAGCAGCTTGATAATGGGAATGACGTTTTTCTGGAAATTGAAGTGCAAGGGGCGCTTCAAGTGAAGGAGAACTTTCCAGAGGGTGTATTTGTATTCCTTATCCCACCAAGCCTCGAAGAATTAAAAGACCGAATTATTAGTCGTGGGACAGAAACAGAGGATAAAGTTACCAATCGATTAGCTGCAGCAAAGAAGGAAATTGAAATGATGGATTACTACGATTATGTAGTAGTCAATGATCAAGTAAGTACTGCTGTACAAACGATACAATCCATCGTTCGAAGTGAACATTGTAAACGCGAACGTGTGGCAATACAATATAAAAAAGCATTGGAGCGTGATGAATCATGATGCTAGAACCATCCATTGATTCTCTTTTGAAGAACATTAACTCAAAATACACTCTTGTGACGTTGTCAGCACGTCGTGCGCGTCAGATGCAAGATACGAAGAAATATTTGTTGGAAGACTTTGATTCAGAAAGTTATGTTGGGGTAGCGTTGGAAGAAATTAATAGCGGTAAACTCGACTTCACAAACGACTTTTGGGATGATAACGAAGAGCAGGAATAACAACCTTTTTAGGTTGTTATTTTTGTTTGTAGGTAAAACATACATACTAAAAATTAGCGTTACCTAATCATCAAATTTTATATCTTGACCCTTGCCGTTTACAATAGAAATACGATTACATTAAGAACTGATTATATACATTATCGTGAAGGATGCGGAGGTTATATACATGAATTTACGAGGGAAAAAAGTCGTACTTGGGGTTTCTGGTGGCATCGCAGCCTATAAAGCGTGTGCACTAACGAGCAAGCTTGTTCAAGCAGGAGCAAATGTCACCGTTATTATGACAGATAGTGCACAGGAATTCGTAACGCCGTTAACGTTTCAGGCTCTATCACGTAACCCAGTGTACACAGATACGTTCGATGAGAAAATCCCTGAGCAAATTGCACACATAGATGTGGCGGATTGGGCAGATCTCATTGTGCTGGCACCTGCAACAGCAAATTTACTAGGTAAGCTTGCTAACGGTATTGCGGATGATATGCTTTCTACTACATTACTTGCTAGTGAAGCGCCTGTTTATGTTGCTCCGGCGATGAACGTTCATATGTATGCCCATCCAGCAGTGCAGCGTAACCTGCTCCAGCTAGAGCAGGATGGCTACCAATTTATCGAGCCAGGGGAAGGGTATTTAGCCTGTGGTTATGTAGGTAAAGGACGGCTGGAAGAACCAGAAACCATCGTTCGAGTAATAGAAGAGCAATTAAACAAGAGGACAACCTTTCATAAGAAACGAATCCTCATTACCGCGGGACCGACCAAGGAAAAAGTGGACCCTGTTCGATATTTTACGAACCATTCCTCCGGAAAGATGGGCTATGCTATTGCGAGACAAGCTGTGCAGCTAGGTGCTGAAGTCACTCTTATTTCAGGTCCTGCGAATTTAGAGGTGCCTGCTGGTGTAAAGCATATTTCCGTTGAATCGGCTGCAGATATGTATGATGCAGTAATGGAAGCATATCCAAATCAAGATGTTGTTATTAAAGCAGCGGCAGTAGCAGATTATCGACCAAAACATCCTTTTAATGAGAAATTAAAGAAGCAAGGAGATAATCTGGTGCTAGAGCTGGAACGCACAAAAGATATTCTGCAGACGCTCGGGGAAAAGAAGAAGCATCAATTCCTAGTGGGCTTTGCAGCGGAAACAACGAAACCATTGGAATATGGAAAGCAAAAGCTCGAGAAAAAGAGGCTGGACGCTATTGTTATTAATAACATTACCGAAGCTGGGGCGGGCTTCAGTGGAGATACGAATAAAGTAACCTATGTGTCGAAGAGTGGGAATACAATAGATTTACCACTACAATCTAAGAATGACGTAGCGAAAGCCATTCTACAGCAGGTTGCTAAAGAGCTAAAGGATGATCGATAGTGAAGATAGCCCGTGTCATTGTGGATGTTCCGACTAGTCAAACAAACCGTTTGTTTGATTACACTATCCCAGATAAATATCAAGATGTACTTACTGTTGGTATGAGGGTTATTGTTCCCTTTGGCCCAAGAAAAATAATGGGATTTGTCCTCGACATCACTTCAGAATCCAAGTTAAATAAATTAAAGAACGTTCAGGATGTACTAGATTTAACTCCTGTATTGACAAAAGAGTTATTGGATGTGGGCAAATGGCTGGCTGAATCGACCCTGTGCTTTTATGTTTCTGCGTTTCAAGCAATGCTTCCTCAAGTGTTAAAGGCAAAATATGATAAGGAATTATGGCTGCTTGCAGAAGTGGAGGAGCTTTCACCTCAGCTTGAATCCTTGTTTGCAGGCAGGGGAGTAATACCATACGAAGAAATACAAGAGCATAACGTTTCGTATTCGGCTATTCAAAAGGCTGTAAAAGAAGGCATATTGGAAATCCACTATCAAGTAAATAGTAAAGAAACAAAAAAAACAGAAACGTATATAACTAATGCTTTAGAAGAAATGGAGCTGGAAGAAAAGTATGCAACGATGCCTCCTCAAGCGAAGAAGCAACGGCAAATTATTGCCTTCTTCCTAGAGCATCCGGGGGAAATAAAGCAAAAGGAGTTATTACATCGTTTATCTACAACGAGAGCTTCCTTAAAACCTTTGTTAGACAAAGGAGTATTACAAACTATCCAAAGAGAAGTGTATCGAGACCCTTATCAAGATCGAGAATACCAGCCAACGACTCCCTTCCCCTTAACGGAAGAACAAGCTGCTGCTATTGACCCCATCCATACATCCATTAGCAATCATACACACGAAACCTTTTTGCTGCATGGAGTGACCGGAAGCGGAAAAACGGAAGTGTATTTACAATCTATCCAGCATGTCCTAGATAAAGGTCAGGAAGCGATTGTACTCGTTCCGGAAATTGCTTTAACTCCACAAATGGTAGAGCGATTTAAGGGGAGATTCGGATCAAGAGTAGCAGTACTTCATAGTGCTCTATCGAAAGGGGAAAAATTCGATGAATGGCGGAAAGTTCAACGCAAAGAAGTCCAAGTAGTAGTGGGGGCGCGGTCTGCCATTTTTGCACCTTTTGAAAACCTTGGTATTGTCATCATAGACGAGGAGCATGAATCAAGTTATAAGCAGGAAGATTATCCAAGATACCATGCTAGAGACGTTGCAATCTATCGAGCAAAGCATCATACATGCCCAGTTGTTTTAGGCAGTGCAACGCCAACATTGGAGTCCTATGCAAGAGCTCAAAAAGGAGTATATACTTTGTTGTCACTTCCTAAACGGATGAACAATGCTTCTATGCCTCAAGTGGAACGAATTGATATGAGAGAAGAACTTCATGCTGGCAATCGTTCTATGTTCTCCAGAGACTTATTTGAAAAAATGGAGGATAGACTCCAAAAAGGAGAACAAACTGTTTTATTCCTTAATCGCAGAGGTTACTCAACATTCGTGATGTGCCGGGATTGCGGTCATGTAATGGAGTGTCCGCATTGTGACATTGCTTTAACCTATCATAGAAAATCAGAGCGCTTAAAATGTCATTATTGCTCTTATGAGGAAGCTATGCCAACAGAATGCCCTTCGTGCGAAAGTGATTCTATTCGGTATTTTGGTACAGGTACCCAAAAAATTGAAGAATCCTTGCAGCAATTACTTCCAGAAGCTCGAATCATCAGAATGGATGTAGATACAACGCGCAGAAAAGGATCTCACGAGAGGCTATTAACGAAATTCGGCAACCAGGAAGCAGACATTTTGCTTGGAACGCAGATGATAGCTAAAGGACTGGATTTTGCCAATGTTACACTAGTGGGGGTATTGGCTGCAGATGCCATGCTCCATTTGCCTGATTTTCGTTCGGCAGAGAAGACCTTTCAATTATTAACACAGGTTAGTGGCCGGGCAGGCCGTCACACTCTCCCTGGCGAAGTAGTGATTCAAAGCTATACTCCAGAGCATTATAGTATCGATCTTGCCAGCCAATATGATTATGAGGCCTTTTTTCTAAAAGAAATGAAGGTAAGGAAAATGTTTCAGTATCCACCCTATTATTTTTTAACGCTTATCACGGTATCACATGGGAACCATTTGTACACAATGGATGTAACACAAAAAATGACTCAGTTTCTAAAGGAGCAATTATCAGAACAATCCGTTGTGCTTGGGCCATCCCCATCTCCTCTTGCAAGGATTAAAGATAGATATCGATATCAAACCATGATAAAATACAAAAATGAACCTGGCCTTCACAAAGCCATGAATCGGTTATTTCAATTATATGAAGACCAAATCAATCAAAACGATTTACAAATATCCGTTGATTTTCAACCTTATCAAATGATGTAGAGAGGAGTGCATATGATGAAGCGTATAGTTTTCATGGGCACACCGGACTTCGCTGTACCGGTTTTACAGCAGTTAATCACAGATCAATACAACGTCGTAGCAGTCGTAACACAGCCAGACAGACCGAAAGGGAGAAAGCGAACGCTTACCCCTCCTCCAGTAAAAGTCGAAGCAGAGAAGCATGGTATTCCTGTGGTACAGCCCGAGAAGGTCAAAAAGGAATATGAGGATATCCTCTCCTTTGATCCGGACCTTATCGTGACTGCAGCATTTGGGCAAATTTTACCGAAGGCATTACTGGAGGTTCCGCAATATGGCTGTATTAACGTTCATGCTTCGTTACTGCCAGAATTGCGTGGAGGTGCTCCCATTCACTACGCCATTTTACAAGGTAAAAAAGAGACGGGCATTTCTATTATGTATATGGTAGAAGCCCTTGATGCTGGTGATGTGTTATCACAGGCTAGTGTAGCTATTGAGGAGACAGATCATGTGGGAACACTCCATGACAAACTGTCTGTTATTGGAGCAGAGCTGCTTAGCAGTACATTACCGAAGCTGTTAGAGGGAGAGATTACTCCTGTAAGACAAGATGAACACCTTGTTACATTTGCATCAAATATAAAACGAGAGCAGGAAAAAATAGATTGGAAACAGGATGCGGAGACGATTTACAATCATATCCGCGGATTACACCCATGGCCTGTAGCCTTTACAACTTATCAAAATAAGCCTTTAAAGGTGTGGTGGGGAGAAAAGGTAACTGGTTCCTTTGCAGGAGCTCCAGGAGAAATAGTGCGCTTAGATGAAGACGGGTTTGTAGTAGCTGCTGGTGATCAGAATGGTATTAAGCTTGTGGACATTCAACCTTCCGGTAAGAAACGAATGGATGCAGGAGACTTTCTTCGTGGTGCTGGGCAATCGCTACAAACTGGTGAAATGTTAGGAGAAGATCATGAGTAATATAAACCTACGGGAGGCTGCCCTCGACATTGTTACCCGGGTTGGGGAACAGGGAGGGTTCAGTCATCTTCTTATTAATCAAACCATTCAAAAGAAGGGGCTTAGTCAACGTGATACTGCTCTGTTGACAGAGATAGTATATGGCACGATACAGCGAAAAGATACGTTAGATTATTTCCTTAGTCCTTTCCTTCACAATAAGAACAAGCTAAAGCCTTGGGTGCTTTGGCTTCTTTATATGTCTTGCTATCAGATGATTTATTTAGAACGAGTGCCAGATCATGCCGTATTACATGAATCTGCCGAAATTGCTAAAAAGAGAGGACATAAAGGAATTGTTTCCATGGTAAACGGCGTGCTGCGAAATCTGCAGCGAAAAGGACCAGCCTCTCTCGATCAAATAAAGGACCCTATAGAACGTCTTGCAACCGAGACAAGTCATCCGGTATGGATGGTCCAACGCTGGGTCGCTATGTATGGGATGGAACAAACGTCTCAGATGTGTCATAAAAACCTGGAACGAGGGACGATGACTGTACGGGTGAACACCACCAAGTATTCCAGGGAAATGGTGTTACAGCATCTTAAAGAAGATGGATTTGAAGCAGCAGCAACCGATTTGTCCGCGGAAGGGATAACTATTTACTCTGGTAATATTTTGAATCATCCTTTGTTTCAAAACGGAGGATTGACGGTACAGGATGAAAGCTCCATGCTAGTCGGGGATATGCTTCAGCTGAACGATAATATGATGGTGCTCGATGCCTGCAGCGCACCTGGAGGCAAGACGACTCATATAGCTGAAAAGATGAACAATACAGGAAAAGTGTATGCTTATGATCTCCATAAGAAGAAAGTAGAACTTGTGAAGCAAAAGGCTGAGCAGCTTGGATTAACTACCATCATAACGGGAGCTTCTGATGCAAGAAATCTGCCAAACCTTCATGAACCGGAATCGTTTCATCGAATTTTATTAGATGCTCCTTGCTCAGGACTTGGTGTAGTAAGAGGCAAACCGGACATTAAGTATGCTAAATCAGAGAAGGATATTGACACCCTTTCCAAAATACAGTATGAATTGTTAGAATCGGTTAGTCTGTTGCTACAATTAAATGGTAAACTAGTATATAGTACGTGTACCGTGGACAAGAAAGAAAATGAAGAAGTGGTGAAAGCTTTTCTAACAGAGCATCCTGACTTTGAAATAGATGAAACATTTTTCGATGAGCTTCCGGTAGAGGCACAGCATTTACCTGGTAGAACTAAGTGGGGCTTGCAATTATTCCCGCAGGATTTTGATACAGACGGATTTTTCATAACGAGAATACAACGAAGGAGTGAACATCATGGCTGAATTAATGAAGAAAAAAAAGCAAAAAGAAACAAGGCCAAATAAAGGGAACTCCATCTATTCACTAACGCATGAAGAGCTAAAGAATTGGTTAGTTGAGAATGGGGAGCCTAAGTTTCGTGCCACCCAGATTTTTGAGTGGTTATATCAGAAACGAGTAGAATACTTTGAGGAGATGACAAACCTTTCCAAGGGGCTTCGAGAGAAATTAAACAATTCTTTCTCCATTACAACCCTAGAAACGGTTGTTGAGCAAAAATCCTCTGACGGCAGAACAATGAAATTTTTATTTGAAATGCATGATGGATATACGATTGAAACAGTACTCATGAAGCATGATTATGGTTACTCTGTTTGTGTAACCAGCCAGGTAGGGTGCCGAATAGGCTGTACGTTTTGTGCGTCTTCTATAGGAGGACTAAAACGACAATTGGAATCAGGAGAAATCGTAAGTCAGGTAATTAAAGTACAAAAAGCATTAGACGAGCGCAATGAGCGTGTTTCTTCAATCGTATTGATGGGAATTGGAGAGCCGTTTGATAATTATGACGAGATCATAGCATTTCTACGAACTATTAATCATGATAAAGGGATAAATATTGGAGCACGTCACATTACGTTATCTACTAGTGGGATTGTCCCTCGCATTTACGATTTTGCAGATGAGAAGACGCAGATTAATTTTGCCGTTTCCCTCCATGCCGTAACGAATGAACGACGGTCCAAATTAATGCCGATTAACAAGGCGTATCCTCTAGAAAAATTACTGCCATCGGTTAAATATTATAATGAGACGACTGGAAGACGTGTGACATTTGAGTATGGGCTGCTCGGAGGCGAGAACGATTCTGTAGAAGAAGCGAAGGATCTTGCTAATCTGATCAAGGATTATGACTTAAACATTCACGTCAACCTTATCCCGGTAAACTTTGTACCAGAGCGTAATTATGTTCGTACGGAAAGAAGTCAAATATTTGAATTTGAACGTACTTTGAAGGATGAAGGTATTAACGCCACTATTCGCCGTGAACAAGGGCATGATATTGATGCTGCCTGTGGTCAATTACGCGCGAAGGAGCGTAAAAGAGAGACGAGGTGAATCCCATGAATGGTTATTTTTTAACAGATAAAGGACAAGTAAGAAGTCATAATGAGGATTCAGGAGGCTTGTTTTTTAATCAAAACCACCAGATTTTAGCTGTAGTAGCTGATGGTATGGGTGGCCACCGTGCCGGAGATGTAGCAAGTAATATTGCTACTTCCTCCCTACATAATAAATGGTTAGACACAAGTGCTATTCATACCCCTGAGCAAGCTGAGACATGGTTAAGGGATACTATAAAAACTGTTAATAGTGAAATTTATGAGCATGCTATTCATAACGAGGAATGTCATGGCATGGGAACTACAGTAGTAGCTGTCATTTGTACAGATGAATTTTTTTCGGTAGCCCATATAGGAGATAGTCGGTGTTACCTAGCTAATGGTACAGGCTTTAAACAGGTAACGGAAGACCATTCCCTTGTTAACGAATTAGTAAGAACGGGCCAAATTTCCCCTCAGGATGCCGAACACCATCCGAGGAAAAACGTATTGCTAAAAGCGCTAGGAACGGAAGCAAATACAGAGGTTGATATTAGAACAGTAACGTGGGACCCGGATAACCAATTGCTATTATGCTCTGATGGCTTATCCAACAAGATGAGTGACGAAGAGCTCTATGATTTTGTGAAAACGCCTATGGTACTTGAAGATGCCGCCAGCAAGCTAGTTAATATTGCTAATGAGCGTGGGGGAGAGGATAATATAACCCTCGTCATTGTCCATCATGATGAACATGAGAAAGAGGGTGCTTCCTAATGTTAAAGGGACACCTTTTAAATGAACGGTATGAAATTAAGGAAATGATTGGCGGAGGTGGTATGGCCAACGTCTATCTTGCAACAGATACCATATTAAACCGTGATGTAGCTATTAAGGTACTTCGTTTGGAATACAACAATGATGATGAATTTATCGCAAGGTTTCGCAGGGAAGCCCACTCTGCCACAAGTTTATCCCATCCGAACATCGTTAATATATTCGATGTCGGAGAAGAAGAGCACATATACTATATGGTCATGGAATATGTAGACGGAATGACTTTGAAGCAATATATTCAAACCTATGGACCTGTGGAAGTACAGGATGCACTTGATATTACAAAACAAATTACCTCTGCCATATCCCATGCCCACGATAATGACATCGTACATAGAGACATAAAACCACAAAACATATTGATAGACGAATATAAGCAGGTGAAAGTAACAGACTTCGGTATAGCTATGGCACTCAGTGCAACGTCTCTCACACAAACCAATTCTGTTTTAGGATCAGTCCATTATTTGTCACCGGAACAGGCTCGCGGGGGGATGGCTACCAAAAAATCAGATATTTATTCTATCGGTATCGTATTATTTGAACTATTGACGGGGAGATTGCCATTTTCCGGCCAGTCCGCAGTATCCATTGCATTAAAACACCTGCAAAGCGAAACACCTTCCTTAAAGCGCTGGAATGCCATGATTCCTCAAAGTGTTGAGAATATAGTCCTGAAAGCAACAGCAAAAGATCCTTTTCACCGATATGATGATATCTATGATCTGGTAGATGATCTGGAAACGGCACTCCATCCAGACAGACAGCAGGAACAGAAATTTGAAGTACCTTTCGACGACAATGAAGAAGTAACTAAGGCTATTCCCATAATTACTAATGACATGTACAGTCAACACGATTCTAAAGAAAATACAATTGTGCATGATACGAATCACACAGAAACCCCGCCAGCCCAAGATGCCAAAAAGAAGAAGAAGAAAAAATGGAAAGGCTGGGTGTTTGGGAGTCTTGCCGTTATTGCACTAGTGGCGGTTCTTGCAGTATTTCTCATTCCAAAGCTTCTCATACCAAAGGATGTGGAAGTGCCAGACGTAACTGATATGTCTTATGAAGAGGCGTATAGTAAATTGAGTGAGCTGAAGTTAGATGTAAGTCAGGAGACGATGTATTCTGGTGATGTAGAGGAGGGGAATGTAGTTAAAACCAGCCCTGATAGTGGTTCTACTATAAAAGAGGGTGCTCCTATTAAGATTTATACGAGCTTAGGAAAAGAAAAAGTAGAATTTGAAGATTATACCGGTAAAACCTTCTCTCAAGTAAAGAAAATACTAGAAGAGCAAGGGTATTCCGTTCGGGCTATTCCACAAACGTCCTCAGACATACCAGAAGGGGAAATAATGGAGCATGTACAGCCTTCCCCTGGAGAGAAAGTTATTCCTGGTGAAGAGAATGTTATTTTTGAAGTGAGCAGCGGTCCAGAAAAAGTAACCATTCAAAGCTTAGAGGGGATGACACTCGAGGAAGTAAAAAATTATGTGAACCAAAACGATAAAATTTCCCTTAAAGAGCCTCAATATGAATACTCTGATACTGTCCAAGAAGGAACTGTTATTAGACAAGAACCAGAAGCTCTAACAGAAGTGAACAGTGGTGCAGAAATTCAAGTGTATATTTCTCAGGGGCCGGAAGAGAAGCCGCCGGTTAGTAAAGAGGTTTCCTTCACGGTAGAGGTGCCAGAGAATGAGAATAACTCCCAAAATCAAAATGGAGATTCATCGGATAACCAAGAAGGCTCTGATAAGGAAAAGCAAGCGGACGAGTATTCTGTAAAGGTATATATAGAGGATATGAATAACGATTATTCACAGGTAGCTATTGAGGAAACTATATCCGAAACAACGGATTATACGATTGACCTTACTATTGCGGATGGTGAAAAAGCGAAATATAAAGTGATGTTAGACGATAGTGTGTACAAAGAAGAAACGGTACCATACGAAGAGGGTGAAAGTAATTAAATGCCAACAGGAAAAATTATCAAGTCGTTAAGTGGCTTCTATTACGTGCAATCAGAAGGTCAAGTATATCCTTGCAAAGGCAGGGGGAATTTTCGAAAAAAGAAGATTACCCCTGTTGTAGGAGATGATGTAACGTTTGATAAGGACGAGAATAATGAAGGATATATACTCGAAATCAAAGAACGTAAAAATGAGTTTGTCCGTCCTCCGATTGCAAATGTAGACCAGGCTATTATAGTCGCTTCTGTAGCAGAGCCTGAATTTAAGCCGTTGTTACTCGACCGATTTCTCGTATTGGTTGAGGCTAAATCATTGAGTCCTATTATCGTGTTTACGAAAACGGATTTGTTAGATGATGCTTCTATGGAACAAATGGAAGAGTATAAGAGCGTCTATGAATCATTAGGATATACAGTCGTATGGGGTTCTTCTAAGATTGAGCATAGCCTGGAGGAACTGGCTCATCATTTGGCGGATCATACGTCACTTATCGCGGGTCAATCAGGGGTAGGTAAGTCCTCGATATTGAATGCACTTAAGCCTACATTAAATTTAGAAACGAACGATATTTCCAAAAGCCTTGGACGAGGCAAACATACAACGAGACATGTAGAGCTAATCGAAATGTATGGCGGCCTTGTTGCAGATACACCAGGATTTAGCTCGTTAGAATTAAACGAAATTGAACTAGATGAGTTACCAGACTGTTTCCCTGAGATGAGAAAGTACGGAGAACATTGTAAATTCAGAATGTGTCTGCATCATAAAGAACCGAAATGTGCAGTTAAACAAGCTGTGGAAGACGGAGATATAGCTTCCTTCCGTTATGAAGATTATTTACAGTTTTTTGAGGAAATCCAAACGAGAAAGCCGAGGTATTAATGTATGACTAAAATAGCTCCATCCATTTTATCTGCTGATTTTGCTGCTCTAGGAGCGGAAATTCAAGACGTAGAACAAGGGGGGGCCGATTACATTCATGTGGATGTAATGGACGGCCATTTTGTACCGAATATTACAATAGGACCTTTAATTGTAGATGCCATTCGACCTGTAACATCTTTACCTCTAGATGTGCACCTTATGATCGAGCAACCTGATCAATATATACAGGCTTTCGCTCAAGCCGGAGCAGACATCATTACTGTACACCAGGAAGCATGTCCCCACCTTCACCGCACGATCCAGCTTATTAAACAAGAGGGAGTGAAAGCAGGGGTTGTCCTTAACCCAGCTACACCGGTGGACACAATTAGACCCATATTGCAGGATATTGATATGGTTCTTCTAATGACGGTAAACCCTGGGTTTGGAGGACAATCCTTCATTGATTCCGTGGTACCGAAAATTGAACAGTTAGACAGTTTGAGAGAAGAGCTAAGTCTTTCCTTCGAGATTGAAATCGATGGAGGGGTCAAACCAGGTACAGCTAAAAAGTGTAAAGCAGCAGGAGCAGATGTATTGGTTGCAGGGAGTGCTGTTTTCAACCAAGAGGACCGTGCAGCTGCCATTCAAAGTATTCGAGAAGATGCATAACGTACAGGACTGTAGGAAGTCAGGCTGAATGGAGGGCGGTTTTGTTACCAATACTGTGATTAGCGGGGCGGAAAATAGCCCCTGTGGGATATCTCAGACGAGTCTGCCCATTTCCACCCCACTGTGCGATAAGTAATGGGAACAGAACCTAACGACAATAAAAGCCCCTGATCCGATTCCATGCAAATATTGATCGCTATCTTTCCTCAGGGCAGCAGAAGAGGTTCAGACTCATCATTCGATGGGTGTTGGCGAAACGGCGAGACTCCTATGGGACAGGAGAACAGGTGAGACCCCACAGCGACCGAAGGGAGCGAGGAGGCTCAGCGGACGCCCATGCAAAGCGAGTCGTTTTGCCAACATCGCCTCGATACACACATAGAAGAACCGACGGGACTTTCTCGACACTCTGACTGCCTATAGTAATAGGCAGTTTTTTATAACGTTTATCCTAAATGCAGCATTATTGGGCAAGAGCTTGAACGTTTCAAAGAGGGATACGTGAGGAATGGATGCTTAGAAAGGAAAGTGATAACAATGACAAAGGTGGCTATCGTTGGAGGAGGTCCTCGTGAGCACATTCCAGATTTAACTGTTTATGTAGAGGAGGAAATTATTTGGATTGGGGCTGACCATGGATCATTATCCTTGCTGGACCAGGGTATTATTCCCAATCATGCAGTGGGGGATTTTGACTCTGTCACTGCCGAGGAGAAGGACGACATCATGGAGCAGGCACACCAATTTAAGGAATACCCGGCAGAAAAAGATGAAACAGATTTAGAGATCGCTCTCCGCACAGCATACAAGTATAATCCTACTGTGCTGTATTTGTTCGGAGTTACCGGGGGTCGACTGGACCATGAACTAATTAATATCCAGCTGCTATATCCTTTGCATCAAAAGCAAATAAGAGGTGTCGTTATTGATAAAGGTAACTGGGTGGAATTGAAGGAGCCAGGCCTTCATGAGGTTGCTCATAGCGATAGGTATCCGCATATATCCTACATACCATTGACACCAGAAGTGAGCGGACTAACTCTTTCTTCTTTCTATTATCCACTTGAAAATGCCACCGTTACATGGGGATCTACGCTATGTATATCTAACAAGCTTATTTCAGAAAAAGGTACTTTTTCGTTTGAGGAAGGCATATTATTACTTGTAAAGAGCCGAGATGTAATAGGAGGATTAAATCCTGGCTTAGTTTAGCCCATAGTGGATCTATGTTAGAGGAGGGGGAACATATGAAGTTTTATACCATTAAACTCCCACGATTCATTGGTGGTTTCGTACGTGTTATAATAGGAACCTTCAAGAAAGACACCTAGGTTGGTATGTGCAAGGAAGTGAATAATTTGTCCTCTTTACTGTTATTTCATCCATACAAAAAAAGCACCCATTAACAGGGTGCTTTTTTTGATGGTGTAAGAGACTTACACACGCTGGAATTTACCAGATTTAAGCTCACGTGCAGAAATGTTAACTTTTTGTGGTTTACCGTCAATCATTACGCGAACTTTTTGTACGTTTGCTTTGAATTTACGTTTTGTAGCGTTCATCGCGTGGGAACGGTTATTTCCAGTTCTAGTTCTACGACCAGAAACGGCGCATTTACGACTCATAATTTTTCCCTCCTACTTGCAATAAAGCTTGTAACACGCTTTATATGTGTTCAAATACTTATTTAATTTATCATATGAATTACTGTTTTTCAACAGATATAGATAAATATATCAAGAAAACTAACTTGACAGATGATTCGTTTTCGTCCATTGTAGAAGAGGGTTTTTTCGCAATCTAGAGGAAAACAGGATGTTTAAAGCTGATGAATTAGGAACAATAAAGAAGAAGGAAGATGTCTTCATCCTACATAATAGCAGTCGAAATAGGGTGATGAAACCTTTGTTAGCTTTAAAAAACAGCAGGGTTATAGTAAAATGACCTTAAGTTTAAGTAGAACGAAGGAGGATATCAGATGTCCATCGATTTAAACACAAATTATGGTCATGTAACCATTACCAATGAAGTGATCGCCACAGTTGCCGGAGGTGCAGCTGTAGAATGCTATGGTATCGTTGGAATGGCTTCTAAAAATCAATTGAAAGATGGAATAGCGGAAATACTTCGCAAAGAAAACTTTTCCCGAGGAGTCATTGTACGCCAGGAAGAGGAACAAGTACACATAGATATGTACATTATTGTGAGTTATGGAACAAAGATTTCCGAGGTAGCGCACAATGTTCAATCCCAGGTTAAATACACACTAAACAAAACTGTCGGCTTATCTGTTAACTCTGTAAACATATATATTCAGGGTGTACGGGTGACCAACGAATAACTGAAACAAGCTTATAGGAGATGAAGGAGGAAATTGGAGTGACGATACGGACGTTAGATGGAGCAACTTTTGCAAAAATGGTACTCTCAGGAGCAAACCATTTAACGAATAATGCAAAAATGATCGACGCTCTTAACGTATTTCCCGTACCAGATGGAGATACAGGAACGAACATGAACTTATCCATGACTTCTGGAGCGGCAGAGGTTCACAAAGTGAAGGAAGATCATGTCGGCAAAGTGGCAAACAGTCTTTCTAAAGGACTGTTAATGGGAGCTAGAGGAAATTCTGGGGTAATTCTTTCACAATTATTCCGTGGATTTGCTAAATCAGTAGAAACGAAACAGACCATTACGACAGAAGATTTTGCGGAAGCGCTTAACGCAGGAGTAAAAACAGCCTATAAAGCTGTAATGAAACCAGTGGAAGGTACAATATTAACAGTTGCCAAGGATTCAGCAGAAGCATCGAAAGAGTTAGCAAAGAAACATGAAGACATAATTACGTTTATGGAAGAAATGATCAAGGAGGCTAAGGCCTCCTTGAAACGGACACCTGAATTACTTCCGGTTTTAAAGGAAGTTGGAGTTGTAGATAGTGGTGGACAAGGCCTCGTAACCATTTATGAAGGCTTTCTTGCCAACCTTAAAGGAGAACCATTACCAGAAGCTGCTGACACAGCTCCTAGTATGAATGAAATGGTCAATGCAGAGCACCATAAGCTAGCTCAGGATTTCATGAATACAGAAGACATTGAATTTGGTTATTGTACTGAATTTATGGTTAAATTTGAGGACGCCAAGCTTAAAGACAACCCATTTGATGAGGATACATTCCGTAATGAACTAAGTGAACTGGGTGACTCTTTGTTAGTTGTTTCAGACGATGAACTTGTTAAAGTGCACGTTCATGCGGAACATCCAGGAGAAGCGATGAATATGGCTCAGCGTTTTGGCAGTCTTATAAACATTAAGATTGAAAACATGCGCGAACAGCATACGTCTATCGTTGGAGAGCACAAGCAGGATTCAGCCCAGCAAGAGAAAGCTGAATTCGGTATTGTAACTGTAGCAATGGGATCTGGTATTAAGGAAATCTTTGAAAGCCTTGGTGCCTCTGTCGTCATTGAAGGTGGCCAAACGATGAACCCTAGTACACAGGATATTGCAGATGCCATTCAACAGGCTAATGCAAAGCAAATCCTTGTATTACCTAATAATAAGAATATCTTAATGGCTGCTGATCAAGCTGCTGCTTTAGCAGATGATCAAGTATTGGTTGTTCCGACAAAGACAGTTCCTCAAGGGATGAGCGCGATGCTTTCCTTTAATCCGGACGCGTCGATAGAAGAAAACCAGGAAACAATGAAAGATGCAGCTAAAGCAGTCAAGACAGGTCAGCTAACTTATGCGGTGCGGGATACTCAAATTGATGGCATGACTATCGAGAAGGGTAATTTTATGGGAATTTTAGAGAGTAAGATTTCCTCCACACACGAAAATAAGCTGGAAGCTGCTAAGCAATTGCTACAGGATATGATTGATGAAGAAGAGGATGAAATCCTAACTATTCTATACGGAGAAGAAGCTTCTCCGGAAGAAGTAGAGGCGTTAGAAGCCTATTTGGAAGAGCAGTTTGAAGATTTGGAAGTAGAAATTCATAACGGTAAGCAGCCAATATACTCCTTTATCTTTTCTGTAGAATAACGTGTAGTAGACGCGTTTCATACTGAGTTTAAAAAAAACTTGTAGAGAGTGTTTTTCTCTACAAGTTTTTTTATGCACTATTCCCTATACCTGCTACTTCATGGGATCAATAATGCTAGGTAAGGTTAGATGATGTAATAATAAAGTTGAAATGAAGTTTTCTTAATTCAGAGAATGGAAAACTTGATTTGGAGATAATTTGGAAGGAGTATAGAAAGAGCGGCTGATTGGGCTGGAATCACTCTGTTTTCCTACGGATCCACACGAGGTGGGGTCGCGTTCACCGTTGCTACAGCATGTAGCGCTTTTAGGTGAACTTCCTTACTTGCGGCTGAGCCTCCTACCTTCCTCACATATAAGTAACGGACCAGCATTATCTCGATTTGAAGTCTTCCACATATGGACGCTAAACAGAAATATGTATAAAAAAGCCACCCTTGTGAAAGGGTGGCTATCGTGTTCTAGCCTATTGCCTTAAAGACAAATTCTGCCAGGAACATACACGCTATGATAACAATCGGTACGGAAATTTCTTTTTTTTGACCAATCGCAAGCTTGACAATTGGATAGGCTATAAAGCCAAATGCCATGCCATCAGCGATGCTGTAGGTGAATGGTATCATGACAATAATTAGGAAAGCTGGAATCGCTTCTGACAAATCCTCAAGGGATATATGCCGAATATTTTGTACCATGAGTGCACCGACAATAATGAGAATCGGACTGATGGCCATAGATGGAATCCATGAAATAAAAGGGATAAACGCAATGGTGATAAGGAAAAGCAGACCAGTAGTAATGGACGCCTTACCTGTTTTTCCATCCGAAGCAATAACGGCAGCGCTCTCTGCAGATGATACAGTCGGTGATGTTCCGAAAAATGCGCATGTCAGTGCAGAAATAGACGTCGTTTGAAAAGATCTTTTAAATTTTTCCGGCTGATTCAGCATATTAAGCTGTCCATTTAACAGACCCATATTCTCAAACACTAACACGATGGTTAACGGAAAGACACTCATCCAAAAGGCGAGTTCATCTATGGCACCAAGTGATGGAGTGAAAATCCATTCTACATCGAAGGTCATGGATGAAGTATTACCATCCAGCACACCGAACAAGTATGCTAGTAAAGTGCCGCTTGCCATCGTGAATAGAAAATGGCCGGGTACATTCTTTACAAAAAGAAAAATGCCAATGGCTAACGTAATCAGTGTCACGAGTACGACAGGGGATGTTAAGGAACCAAGTTCCACTAAAGACCGTTCTCCCCGAACGACAACGCCGCCTTTCTCTAATCCAATTAGAGTTAAGAAAAAACCTAATCCTACAGTGATCGCATGCTTTAACGAATCAGGGATTGCTAATTGCAGCCAATTGGCGAGGCGTGTTGTAGCCACTATAATAAATAATATAGACGATACTAAGACGACGCCAAGCCCTTCCTGAAAGGTTAAGCCTGCTCCTTGTACAATGGAATAGGCAAACAAAGCGTTTACGCCCATCCCTGGAATGAGAATCATTGGTGCATTTGCCCAAAAGCCTAGCATCAGGCATCCGACCACACTAGCTAAAATGGTAGCTATCATGGCATTTTGTACAGAAACTCCTGCTTCGCTTAAGATGGAACTGTTTACTGCTACAATATAGACAGTAGTTAGATATCCCACAATCCCTGCTGATATCTCTTTTTTAAGCGGAGCGTGTGTCTGTAACTGCTGTTGTTTCATAATGCATTCCTCAAACAATAAATAGCCCTCTCCCGCCCGATTATGCCGTACATAATCCACAAGTTTATATTATAGAGATAGTTATCGAATTTAGCAACCAGAAGAAGGATTCTAAGCACTAGCAAATTCTGATATAATAGAAAGGCTGGTGAGATAGAATGAGTGAATGCGCTTACATGCTATCTCTGTTACACTGGTTATAAAAGAGAATAAGCTCTTCACTATACAATGTTTTTACACTTTTTATTCATATAGGATGGTGACAGAATGAAATTTAAATCTGTATTCGACATTATAGGACCTGTAATGATAGGACCATCTAGCTCTCACACTGCTGGTGCAGCTAGAATTGGCAGAGTGGCAAGAGATTTATTTGGCAGGGAGCCTAAATGGGCAAATATACACCTTTATGGATCCTTTGCAAAAACCTATAAGGGCCATGGGACAGATGTTGCGATTATAGGTGGATTATTAGACTTTGAAACCTATGATGAACGAATTAGTCAATCGTTAGATATAGCAAAGGAAAACGGAATGAAAGTACGGTTTTACGAAGAGGATGCCCATACTGACCATCCCAATACTGCACGTATTCGTATTGGAGACGATGATGGAGATATGGAGCTTGTAGGAATTTCCATCGGTGGTGGAAAAGCAGAAATTACAGAATTAAATGGCTTCGAGCTCCGTTTATCTGGTAACAATCCTGCGATATTAGTTATGCACAATGACAGATTCGGTGCAATAGCATCTGTGACACAGCTATTAGCAAAGCATGAAATTAACATTGGACATATGGAGGTGTCCAGGAAAGAGGTAGGCAAAGAAGCCTTAATGGTGATTGAAGTGGACCAAAATATAAGCGAGGATCAGTTAAAGGAATTAGAAACGTTTGATCATATATTACAAGTTGCCAGAGTTGTAGAATAAGAAAGGGGTACAGTATGAAAGTATTATTTCGAAATGTAGCAGAGCTTGTGGAGTTATGCGAAAGTGAAAATAAATCAATTTCTGATATTATGATAGAACAAGAAATGAAAGTGAGAGAAAAATCATTTGATGAAGTGTACAGCCAAATGGAAAAGAATTTGGATGTTATGGAAAAAGCAATTGAAGATGGTTTAAAAGGGGTGAAATCTGTTTCGGGCCTAACGGGTGGAGATGCAGTACTTATTCAGGAATATATGAAAAATCACACCCCATTATCTGGTAACATTGTGATGGATGCTGTCAGTAAAGCGGTGGCGACCAACGAAGTAAATGCAGCAATGGGAACTATTTGCGCAACTCCAACGGCTGGGAGTGCAGGCTGTGTGCCAGGTACATTATTTGCCGTAAAGAACCAACTGAATCCTACCCGTGATCAAATGGTGCGCTATCTATTTACATCAGGAGCGTTTGGGTTTGTAGTAGCTAATAACGCCTCCATTTCTGGAGCAGCAGGAGGATGCCAGGCAGAGGTTGGTTCTGCTGCAGGGATGGCTGCTGGTGCCATTGTCGAAATGGCAGGTGGAACTCCGGCTCAGTCAGCTGAAGCAATGGCGATCACCTTGAAGAACATGCTAGGATTAGTGTGTGACCCTGTTGCAGGACTAGTCGAAGTGCCATGCGTGAAACGAAATGCCATGGGGGCCTCCAATGCTGTCGTCGCAGCAGATATGGCGCTAGCTGGTGTTACTAGCAGGATTCCGTGTGATGAAGTTATAGATGCAATGTATAGAATCGGACAAACCATGCCTGTAGCATTGAAGGAAACCGCACAGGGTGGATTAGCAGCAACACCAACCGGTAGAGAATTAGAGGCAAAAGTTTATGGAGTTAATCTGAAGAAAGAGTGAGTGACGTGATGGAACAATCGGTTTTACAAATTTCCGGCATCGGGGAAAAGATGCAAGAATCATTAGAAGATATGGGCATTTATACAATTGGGGATTTCTTGTTCTACTTTCCGTTTCGCTATGAAGATTTTGAAGTGAAGCCATTAACAGAGCTTGCTCATGAAGAAAAAGCAACGATAGAGGGAGAGGTTGTCGGAGAACCTCTCCTTACCTTTTACGGGAAGAAGAAGTCACGACTGACCTTTACGGTTCAGGTCGAACAATTTGCTGTAAAAGCAGTAATGTTCAACCGAGCCTTCGCTAAAAAACAGCTTATCTCAGGAGAAACGGTGACGTTGACAGGAAAATGGGATCAGCATCGAATGCAAATTACTGTCAGCCAATTTAAGAAAGGGAAGATGAAGAAAGAAGCAGATATTCAGCCAGTTTACTCGTTAAAAGGAGATGTAAAGCTTAACTTATTCCGAAAATGGATGAGTAATGCGGTCAAAGAATTTGGAGAGCATGTTCCTGAAATTCTTCCTCCTGCATACTTGGATACATATAAACTGCCTGAGCGTGGTAATGCTTTGGAAACCATGCATTTTCCTAAGAATAAGAAGATGCTGAAGCATGCGAAACGAAGATTTATTTATGAAGAATTTTTGTTGTTTCAATTAAAAATGCAGCTGCTTCGAAAAATGAAGCGAGAAGCCACAACTGGAAATGCCATTCAATATAATCAGCAAGCGGTTCGTGCATTTGTGGAATCCTTACCATTTCAATTGACAGGAGCACAAAACAAATCGCTGCAGGAAATTATGAAAGACATGACCTCACCTTATCGGATGAACAGGCTCCTGCAAGGAGATGTCGGTTCCGGGAAAACCGCTGTTGCAGCAATCGCATTATATGCTTCCGTTACTGCTGGGAAGCAAGGCAGTTTAATGGTACCTACAGAAATACTCGCAGAGCAGCATTATGAATCGCTGCAGGAATTGTTCGGGGATCATGTTCAGGTTGTCCTTCTTACCGGTTCTGTGAAAGGGAAAAAGCGTAAGGAGATACTGCATCAAGTCGAGACGAAGGAAGCGGATATTGTTGTAGGAACACACGCTCTTATCCAACAGGAGGTTCACTTTAGTGACCTTGGCTTGGCGATTGTCGATGAGCAGCACAGATTTGGTGTAAACCAACGTCGTTCTTTAAGGGACAAGGGTTTGTTCCCAGATGTTTTGTTTATGACGGCTACCCCCATCCCTAGAACTCTTGCAATAACAGCCTTTGGTGACATGGATGTGTCCGTTATCGACGAAATGCCTGCCGGGAGGAAGGAAGTAGAAACCTATTGGGTAAAAGACCATATGTTGGATAGAGTATTGACATTCATTGAAAAAGAAGTAGAAAGTGGACATCAAGCATATGTGATAAGTCCTCTCATAGAGGAATCTGATAAGCTTGATATTCAAAATGCAGTAGATGTTTATCATCAGCTACAGCATTATTTTGAAGGGAACATTCGTGTTGGTCTGATGCATGGCAGATTAACCGCCGAAGAAAAAGAAGATGTGATGAAGCAATATGCCGATAACGAGGTCCAGGTGCTCGTTTCTACAACCGTTGTGGAGGTAGGAGTAAATGTTCCGAATGCTACGATAATGCTTATCTATGATGCGGAACGCTTTGGACTCTCCCAGCTTCATCAGCTGAGAGGAAGAGTAGGAAGGGGTTCAGAGCAGAGCTATTGTATTTTATTAGCAGATCCTAAAAATGATGTCGGTAAAGAACGGATGCGCATTATGACGGAAACCTCGAATGGCTTTGAGCTCTCTGAACAGGATTTACAGTTGAGAGGGCCAGGTGATTTTTTTGGCAGTAAGCAAAGCGGCGTTCCCGAGTTCAAAGTAGCTGACATGGTCCATGATTATCGAGCATTGGAAACAGCACGTCAAGATGCGCAGCATATTATTGAAGAGGGGCTGCTGGAAAGGGACCCTTCCTTTCAACAGCTGTATGATATGTTACAAGAGGACCCAGTACTAAAAGGGCAAGTATTGGACTAATTACAATCCATCCTTGCATAAGATAGTCAGGTATTATATATTACTATTAGTACCTAGTCATAAATGGACGGTGTAGCTTGATGAAACGAAATAAAAAAGAACGCCAGGAACGTCTTCAGGAGACAATCGTTGAAACGCCATTTATAACAGATGAAGAATTGGCCAGGATGTTTGGGGTTAGTATTCAAACTATCCGGCTTGATCGCATGGAACTGTCCATTCCAGAGCTTCGGGAACGCATTAAGTCTGTAGCTACCCATCAATGGAATGAAACGGTTAAAGCGCTTCCTATAGATGAAGTAATCGGCGAGATAGTCGATCTTGAATTAGATAAGAAAGCCATTTCTATTTTAGATATAAAGGATGAACATGTTTTTTCAAGAAACAGGATTGCGAGAGGACACCATATTTTCGCTCAGGCTAACTCCCTTGCAGTAGCTGTTATTAATGATGAGTTAGCGTTGACCGCAAAATCAGAAATCCGCTTTAAGCGTCAAGTTAATCAAGGGGAGCGAGTAGTTGCAAAGGCAACTGTTCGAGGCCATGACGATAAAGGAAGAACAATCGTCGCTGTGCAAAGTACGGTAGAGAATGAAATGGTGTTCTCAGGTGAATTTGTTATGTTTCGTTCAAATGATCATAAAGGAGAGGCCTAGCCGTGAGGATTGCAATAGATGCCATGGGAGGAGATCATGCTCCTAAAGAGGTTGTGCTTGGTGCTATAGAAGCAGTTAAGCTGAATAAGGACCTTCACATTACCCTCATAGGTAATGAAGAAACAATCAAAGCACATTTAGAGAGTAATATCTCTTCCATTGATATTATACATACAACAGAAGTTATTACATCAGAAGATGAGCCTGTTAGAGCAGTGCGCCGCAAAAAGAATGCATCTATGGTGTTAATGGCTCAAGAGGTAAAGGAAGGCCGAGCGGATGCTTGTATCTCAGCTGGAAATACCGGAGCTTTAATGAGTGCGGGCCTTTTTGTAGTGGGTCGTATTGAAGGAATTGATAGACCGGCATTAAGTCCGACACTACCTACTCTTGATGGCAGTGGATTCCTGTTACTGGACGTAGGGGCGAATGTCGATGCAAAGCCAGAACATTTAGTACAATATGCCATCATGGGCTCCATTTACGCAAAGGAAGTAAGAGGTATAGAGAATCCTCGTATTGGTCTTATGAACATTGGCACAGAAGCAGGCAAAGGGAATGACCTTGTTAAAAAGACGTATGAGCGTCTGCAGCAGGCACCTATTCATTTTGTTGGCAATATCGAATCTCGTGATTTGTTAAATGGAGAGGCAGATGTAGTCGTTGCAGATGGGTTCACGGGCAATATCGCTTTAAAGACTATTGAAGGAACAGCTATGTCTATGTTCTCTATGATAAAGGATACATTAATGTCGAACTGGAAGAGTAAGCTTGCAGCTGGCATGATTAAAAATGATTTACGTGGACTCCGAGATAAGCTTGATTATTCCGAATATGGAGGAGCTGCCCTGTTCGGGCTTGCGTCTCCAGTTATTAAGGCACACGGCTCTTCGAATGCTCGGGCGATTGTCAATGCGATTAATCAGGCTGTATATATGGTGGAGCATAATGTCAATGCTACGATTGAAGAAACGGTCTACCGTTTGAATCAAGAGGAGGATAACAGATGAAGAAGATAGCCTTTGTTTTCCCTGGGCAGGGCTCTCAAGGGGTTGGTATGGGAAAAGCTTTTTACGACCAATATGAGGATGTTCAGGCTCAGGTAAAGAAAGCAGATGAACTATTAGATATACCGTTATCTACGTATATGTTTGAGGGACCAGAAGATACGTTGACGAAGACAGAACATGCACAACCAGCACTTTTATTAACAAGTTCAATCATTACAGGCTTATTAAAGGAGCGCGGCGTACAACCTCAAATGGTAGCTGGGCATAGCCTTGGTGAATACAGTGCGTTAGTGGCTGCGAATGCTATTTCTATGGATGATGCCTTGAAGCTTGTACAAACGCGTGGTCGTTTGATGGAGGAGGCTGTCCCATCTGGAGAAGGATCCATGGCGGCAGTGCTTGGACTCGATGGTGAGTCTATCGAAGCTGTGACACAGCATGTGAGAGATAGTGGCGAAGTGGTGGAGATAGCTAATTATAATTGCCCAGGTCAAATTGTTATTTCTGGTTCTGCTAAAGGAATAGAGCTTGCAGTTGAACAGTTGAAAGAAAAGGGCGCAAAACGAGCGATGCCTTTAAACGTTAGCGGGCCATTTCATTCCAGTCTGATGAAACCAGCGAGTGAGAAATTTCAGCAAACATTAGAAACTGTTTCGATTCTGGATGCGGAAGTGCCTGTTTACGCCAATGTTACTGCTGAACCAATCAGGGATCAGACAAGGATTTTTGAATTGTTGATAGAGCAATTATATTCACCAGTACGTTTTCATGAAACGTTGGAGAAAATGGTGTCAGAGGACCTTGATGCTATAGTCGAAGTAGGTAATGGAAAAGTGTTAAGTGGGTTAGTACGCAAGGTGAACCGTCGAACAAAGACATTTGCCATACAGGATCCCGAGAGTTTAGAAGCATTTATAGAATGGTACAAGGAGGATTAAGCATGCTACAAGGAAAAGCTGCACTGGTGACAGGAGCTTCCCGAGGTATTGGACGGGCAATTGCTCTAGAGCTTGCAAAAAACGGTGCTAAGGTTGCCGTGAACTACGCCGGAAATGAACAAAAGGCTCAGGAAGTAGTAGACGAGATTCTATCCATGGGCTCAGAAGCCATAAAAATTCAGGCTAATGTATCTTCAGAAGATGAAGTGAAAGGTATGGTTAAGCAAGTTACGGAGCAATTCGGGAGGATTGATATCTTGGTAAACAATGCTGGCATAACGAGAGATAATCTATTAATGCGTATGAAAGAAGAAGAGTTTGACGAAGTTATTGATACAAACTTAAAGGGCGTCTTCCTTACAACGAAAACGGCCAGCCGACCAATGATGAAGCAAAAGGGTGGAAAGATCATCAATATTGCTTCTGTGGTAGGAGTTAGCGGTAATGCTGGGCAAGCGAATTATGTGGCAGCAAAATCGGGTGTTATTGGTCTTACCAAAACGTCTGCTAAAGAGCTTGCAACTAGGAATATTATCGTCAATGCAGTAGCACCTGGATTTATTGAAACAGATATGACGGATGACTTAACAGATGAGCAAGTAGAGTCAATGCAGAACATGATTCCGTTAGCTCGACTTGGAAACGGCGAAGATATTGCCAAGGTTGTTCGGTTCCTTGCTTCAGATGATGCGAATTATATTACGGGCCAGACTATTCATGTTGATGGTGGGATGGTCATGTAATTTGGGGCTGAGCGCTAGGAAAAATCTCGCCACCATCTAGTTTTTTTAAACGAAATCCTCTATAATTACTGAAGGGAGGTGACAAGAATGGCAGATGTATTAGAGCGTGTAAAAGGTATTGTAGCAGAACGTCTAGATGTAGACGCTTCTAAAGTTACAATGGAAGCTTCCTTTAAAGATGATCTAGAAGCTGACTCTCTAGATGTTGTTGAACTTGTTATGGAATTAGAAGATGAGTTTGACATGGAAATCTCTGATGAAGATGCAGAGAAAATTCAAACAGTAGGCGATGCTGTTAACTACATAAACAGCAGCAATCAATAATAGAGGTACAGAGTCTCGCCATTAAGCGAGACTTTCTCTGTATTCTATTGGTGCCGTTTAAGGAATCAATGAGATAGGTGGCATGAGAATAGTGGATTTTCAAACATTTCAACACCAGATTGGGATATCTTTTCAAAATCAGGCATTGTTAGAGCAAGCTTTTACCCATTCATCTTATGTGAATGAGCATCGTAGTAAGGAATATGAGGATAATGAGAGATTAGAATTTTTAGGAGATGCAGTACTAGAATTAGCTATCTCCCAATATTTATTTCGTAAATATCCAGAAATGGCAGAGGGAGAACTCACCAAATTCCGGGCTTCCATCGTATGTGAGGCTTCTTTGGTCCGTTTCGCCCATGATCTCCATTTCAGTGACCTAATTTATTTAGGTAAAGGGGAAGAGATGACAGGTGGAAGGACACGTCCAGCATTACTTGCTGATGTGTTTGAAGCATTCATTGGTGCCCTTTATCTAGATCAAGATTTTGATACGGTTATATCTTTCTTACAAACGTTTGTGTACCCAAAGATTAAAAAAGGTGCTTTTTCGCATGCGATGGATTATAAAAGCCAACTTCAGGAAGTCGTGCAACGAGAGCGTAATGGCATTATCGAATACGAAATAGTTGAGGAAAAAGGACCTGCTCATAATCGAGAATTTGTTGCCCATGTGTCTATTCAGGGGAAACGAGCAGGTATAGGTCTTGGCCGCACAAAGAAAGAAGCAGAGCAAAGTGCTGCAAAGGAAGCATTGCAATCATTTGATGTAGAAGTATAAGAAAAGTGCTGCAGAGTTAGTCTCGCAGCACTTTTTTTGATTGATGGTCAAACTAAAACTAATAGTTAGAACCTATTAAAATGAGCTGATTTAGTGTGGAAGAGCGCGTTAGGAAATATAGAGGAAAGCTATCCCGGCTCATCAACACGCCTCCCTTGAATTCTCCTGCAACAGTAGCAAGGATCCAGACTTCCGTATTTCGTCTGGAGAATAAAAAAGGGTATCTCCTATTTGTATGGAATGGATAAGGTAATACCCTTCTTATGTATTCTGTTAGACTTGCTTACGGAATTTGCCTAATTCTCCTACAACAGCTTGAATTTCTGATACGCTTAGCTGTCCCTTCATTTGAACCATGTCATATACTTCTTTAATATTGTCATACTGATCCATATCATAGTCCTCTGGATCCATTAACCCACGATTAACTACTTGTAGCTGTTCAGCAAGCTGATTGATCATAAAATGCAAATTGTCTGTAGTTGGATTGGATAAGTCCATTATTCTCCTCCTTGGCTAATCATTTCACATTGCTTTCTTCTAAGACCTTATTGTTTATGATAAAATAAATAAGTTGAAATTGAAAACAACAACTTAGAAAAAAACAAAAAGTTTATACATAGGAGGAAAATACGATGTTCCTCAAACGGTTAGATACAATAGGATTTAAATCGTTTGCCGATAGAGTTACGGTGGACTTTGTGCCCGGCGTAACAGCTGTGGTAGGCCCTAACGGCAGCGGGAAAAGTAACATTACTGATGCTGTACGTTGGGTACTGGGTGAACAATCTGCTAAATCATTACGAGGTTCGAAAATGGAGGATATTATTTTCGCTGGAAGTGATACTCGGAATGGTTTGAATTTTGCAGAGGTGACATTAACACTAGATAACGAGGATCAGGCATTGCCTATAGATTATCAAGAGGTGTCTGTTACAAGAAGAGTGTACCGTTCTGGTGAGAGCGAGTTTTATATAAATAAACAGCATTGTCGATTAAAAGATATTGTGGAGCTATTTATGGATTCTGGTCTTGGAAAAGAAGCCTTCTCCATCATATCTCAGGGTAAGGTAGAAGAGATCCTTAGCTCGAAGGCGGAGGACAGAAGAACGATATTTGAAGAAGCTGCTGGAGTTTTAAAATATAAGCAACGGAAGCAGAAGGCTGAATATAAGCTTGCTGAAACGCAGGAGAACCTTAATCGAGTAGAGGATATAATTTACGAAATTGATCACCAGCTTGAGCCGTTAAAAGAACAGGCGGCAATTGCTAAAGACTATTTAGAGAAAAAAGAAGAATTAGAACAGCACGAAGTTTCTTTATTAGTTGCTGAAATCGAATCTCTACACGGTCAGTGGGAATCCCTGCTAAAGCAATTAGAGGAACAGAAGGTGCAGGAGGGGCAGCTCAGCACCACAATACAATCCAAGGAAGCGAAGGTAGCCGAAGAGCGCGAAGCTGTTCAGGCGTTAGATGATTCCATCAATGAGCTACAAGAGTCACTCTTGATTGTAACCCAGGAATTAGAAAATCTAGAGGGTAAAAAAGAGCTGCTTTCAGAACGACAAAAGCATTACAAAGAGAATCAAACGAAAATGGAAGAGGATCTGTCTTCTTTGAAGCATCAAACAGAACAAACGAGACAATCCTTTGAAACAGAGCATACCAAATTAAATGAATTAGTAGAGAAACGGGACAATACAAAACAGCAGCTTCAGGAAGTAAAACAGAAGCTTGAGAACCTTAGTCAAAACCATGAAGAACAGATAGAGGAACTTAAAAGCGATTATATAGAGTATCTCAACCAGCAAGCTGCCAAACGGAATGAGCGAAAATCTATCCAGCAGCAAATGGAGCAGACAGATGTTAAAAATACAAGGCTGGAGGATAAATTCAAAGGGTTGCTGGAAGAGCGGCAAAACATTCAGACCCAGAAGGAAGCAGTAAAATCACAGGTAGAGGAAGCCCAACAAGATAGAAGCGTAAAAGAGCAAGAATTAAAAGAGATAGAGGACCAGCTTTCCTCTCTGCAAGAATCCTATCAGGACCAGCAGTCCAAGCTGTATAAGGGGTACCAGCATATTGAGAAGTTTCGATCCAAGAAAGAAATGCTGGAGGATATGAAGGAAGATTTCGCTGGGTTCTATCAAGGTGTGAAAGAGGTATTAAAAGCAAGAGAGCAGGGACAGCTAGCAGGTATAGAAGGAGCTGTTGCTGAACTTGTGGATATACCGAATGATTATATAACCGCTTTAGAGACCACACTAGGGGCTCAGGCTCAGCATGTTGTGACAGATCAGGAAGAGCCTGCAAGGAAAGCAATTGCCTGGCTGAAAAAGCATAACAAAGGAAGAGCTACATTCTTACCTCTTTCATCTATTCAGGCAAAATATATTCCTAATGATCGGTTGTCTACAGCGAAACAGCAGCCTGGTTTTGTTGGAATTGCCTCTGAGCTTGTCCGTTACGACCAAAAATACTCCAACATAGTGAAGCATCTTATGGGGCATGTCATCGTTGCAGATACATTGAAACATGCTAATGGTATTGCCGCTTCGACAGGCCGTAAGTTCCGTATTGTCACACTGGAAGGCGATGTAGTCAACCCAGGTGGCTCTATGACGGGTGGTGCGCAAAAGAAAAGTAACCAATCGCTATTTACTCGTGATAAGGAGTTAGCAGAGCTGACAGACCGGCTTCATCATTATGAGGAGAGAGCTCGGCAATTTGAAGAGGAAATCAAACAGCAGAAAGAGGAGATTACATCCTTAAAAGCTAAGCGACAGACGCTTCAATCTAATCTCGAGGATAGTAAGTCGCTTGAACAACAGTATCAATCCCAATTTAGAGAATGGGAGCTTAAGGAGCAGAACCTGAATGATCATCTCTCCTTATATGACCAGGATAAATCGCAGTTTGAGACAGATCAGCAGCAACTGCAGGAGCGAAATGTGGTGTTGTACGAAGAACTGCAGAGCATAGAACAAAAACTAGCCGCTACCCAGCAGGAAATCGATTCCTTAACAGAGCTGCAAAGTACACAAAAAGCTAGCTATAAACAATATCAAGATGAGCTGAATCAGTTGAATATCCAGTTAGCGGAACAGCAGACCCATGTGGAAAATCAACAGGAAAAAACAGAAACACTTCAATCTCAGCTTGCTTCTTTAGAAGAAACTACAACGAACCAGCAGCAAGAATTAGATGATTTAGAGCAACTGACCAAAGATGGAGAAACACAAGAGGATATCGATAATAGAATCGTGGAAAAACGAGGGTATAAAGAAAATAATACAGAATTGATACGGTCTAGAAGAGAAGAGCGGTCTGTTCGTTCACAAGGTATCGAAGATGAAGAGCGTGAATTAAAGGAGTTAAAGCGGAATTATCAGTCTCTTGTCAATGATATTCAGGATAAAGAAGTACGCTCCAATCGCTTGGATGTGGAGCTGGAAAATCGTTTAGAGCATCTTCGCACAGAATATATGCTTAGCTTCGAAAAGGCAAAAGCGACCTATCCAGCTGTAGACAACATGGAAGAGACAGAGACGAGAGTAAAATTAATTAAACGAGGCATTGAAGAACTCGGTACCGTAAATATTGGCGCTATAGACGAATACGAACGCATTTTAGAGCGTTATACGTTCTTAACAGACCAGCAAAATGACCTATTAGATGCCAAATCTACGCTGTATAACGTGATTGCTGAAATGGATGAAGAAATGGAGAGAAGGTTTGAACACACCTTTTCCCAAATTAAAGAGAAGTTTACAGTCGTCTTCCAAGAATTGTTTGGTGGCGGTCGAGCCGACTTGCGTATGACAGACCCAGACAATATATTAGAAACAGGTATTGAAATTGTAGCTCAGCCACCGGGGAAGAAATTGCAGCACCTTGGATTGCTTTCAGGAGGAGAACGAGCTCTTACAGCCATTGCCTTATTGTTTGCTATATTACGTGTACGACCAGTTCCGTTTTGTGTATTGGACGAGGTTGAGGCTGCCCTTGATGAGGCGAACGTCAATCGATTTGCACAATATTTGAAGGTATTTAGTGAAAATACTCAGTTTATCGTTATTACACACCGTAAGGGTACAATGGAGGAAGCTGATGTACTTTACGGAGTAACGATGCAGGAATCTGGAGTATCAAAATTAGTATCGGTACGTTTAGAGGAAACAAAAGAGCTAGTGGAAGGGAAGAAATAAGGAGGCTAAGAGACATGAGTTTTTTTAAAAAGCTTAAAGAAAAAATTACGAAGCGAGATGAAGAAGAACAGGTATCCTCTGCCGAAACGACTGTAGAGGATAAGGACGAAGATCTGGAAGAAAAGGAAAGCATTTCAGACAAGTTTAAGGATGGCCTGTCCAAGACACGCGATTCTTTTGCAAGTAAGGTAAACAATCTTGTTGCCAAGTATCGTACTGTCGATGAGGACTTTTTTGAGGAATTGGAAGAAATCCTTATCTCTGCAGACGTTGGAGTTAATACTGTTATGGAATTAATAGAGGAACTAGAGATGGAAGTAAAGCGACGTAACATTAAAGATACTTCTGCCATGAAAGAGGTAATCTCGGAGAAGCTGGTAGAGATCTATTACGGTGATGACGATGAAGAAATTGAAGAGCTCACATTAAATGAAGAGGGGCTCTCCGTTGTATTGTTTGTAGGAGTTAACGGAGTTGGCAAGACGACGACCATTGGAAAAATGGCTCAGCGGCTAAAGGACCAAGGAAAAAATGTTGTATTAGCTGCAGGTGATACGTTCCGAGCTGGGGCGATTGAACAGCTGGAGATCTGGGGGGAGCGTGTGGGTGTTCCTGTAGTGAAGCATAGCGCTGGAAGCGACCCTGCAGCTGTTATATATGATGGCATTAAATCGGCTCAATCCAAAGGCGCAGATGTGCTATTATGTGATACAGCTGGAAGACTCCAAAATAAAGTGAATCTCATGAATGAACTTTCAAAAGTGAAACGGGTTATTGAACGAGAGATTCCAGGTGCTCCTCATGAATCCTTGTTGGTCCTCGATGCGACGACAGGTCAAAACGCATTAAGCCAAGCGAAAACATTCTCCCAAAGCACCAATGTATCGGGCATTGTACTAACGAAGCTGGATGGTACAGCGAAGGGTGGTATTGTTATGGCGATACGAAATGAGCTGGACATACCGGTGAAATACGTTGGGCTTGGCGAGAAAGTTACGGATTTACAGTCCTTCGATGCACATGCTTTTGTATATGGCCTTTTTGCGGACATGCTAGAAGAAAATGAACAACAATCTTCATAAGGAAAGGGAAAAGCCTTGACAGTTACTATATGATTTTGTAGTATTTTTATATGTAAAGGCATTTCACTTAACAAGGGGTGCTGAGCTTGCTTGAAAAAACAACACGCATGAATTATCTATTTGATTTCTATCAAGAGTTATTAACCGATAAACAGCGGAGTTATATGGAGTATTATTATTTAGAAGACTACTCCCTTGGTGAGATTTCTGAGGCATTTGATGTTAGTCGTCAGGCTGTCTATGATAATATTAAACGAACAGAAGCGATGTTAGAGGAATACGAAGGAAAGCTGAACTTGTATAATCGTTTCCGAGAACGTCAACAATTATTGAAACAATTAAGAACTGCTTTGGAACAAGGGGAGAATGATGCAATGAGCATCATTTCTACACTTGAGAATTTAGATTAGGAGGACGGCTTATATGGCATTTGAAGGGTTAGCCGATCGCCTGCAGAATACCTTCCAGAAGATTAAAGGAAAAGGGAAGGTCACAGAGGCAGATGTAAAAGAGATGACCCGCGAAGTCCGGCTCGCTTTATTAGAAGCAGACGTTAACTTCAAAGTTGTAAAAGACTTTATCAAACGCATAAAAGAACGAGCAGTAGGTCAGGAAGTAATGCAAAGCCTAACTCCAGGACAACAGGTCATTAAAGTTGTCAAAGAGGAGCTCACGGATTTGATGGGGGGAGAGCAGAGTAAAATTGCTGTCGCCAATAAACCTCCTACTGTCATTATGATGGTTGGTTTACAGGGTGCTGGTAAAACCACCACCACAGGTAAACTCGCCAACCATTTACGGAAAAAGAACAATAAGAATCCTTTACTGGTAGCTGCCGACGTTTACCGACCAGCAGCAATCAACCAGTTAGAAACACTAGGTAAGCAGCTTGATATGCCTGTATTTTCACAAGGGACAGAAGCCAACCCAGTTGATATAGCAAACGGCGCTATCGAGCAAGCGAAGGAAAATCATAATGATTACGTCATTATTGATACGGCTGGACGCTTACACGTTGATGAGCACTTAATGGATGAACTTAAGCAAATTCATTCTAATGTAAAACCAGATGAGGTATTCCTCGTTGTCGATGCGATGACAGGACAAGACGCTGTAAATGTTGCTGAAACATTTAACGAGCAGCTTGATATTTCTGGCGTTGTGTTAACAAAGCTTGATGGTGATACACGTGGTGGTGCGGCATTATCTATTAAGGCCGTGACGGATAAACCAATTAAATTTGCTGGTATGGGTGAGAAGTTAGATGAATTAGAACCATTCCACCCAGATCGAATGGCATCTCGTATTTTAGGCATGGGAGATGTGCTTAGTTTAATTGAGAAAGCTCAAACGGAAGTGAATGAAGATCAGGCTAAAGAGCTCGAACAAAAAATGCGCGATGCTTCATTTACGCTAGATGATTTCCTGGAACAGATGGGTCAGGTTCGAAATATGGGACCACTTGAAGATTTAATTGGCATGATTCCAGGGGCGGACAAGATGAAGGGCTTAAAGAATGCGTCAGTAGATGAAAATCAACTGAACCATATTGAGGCTATCATTCGCTCTATGACCAAGAAGGAAAGAGAAGACCCAAATATTATAAACGCAAGTCGTAAGAAGCGAATAGCGAAAGGGTCGGGACGGAATGTTTCGGAAGTAAATCGACTGCTGAAGCAGTTCACCGACATGAAGAAAATGATGAAACAAATGACGAACCAAAAAGGTAAAAAAGGGAAAGGTGGCATGGGCGGGTTTAAATTACCGTTTATGTAATAGTTCCTTCCGTAATTTGCCGTTCAACTGAGCCCCTTTTGGCTTTTATTTTAATATGTAATGTAAAAACACTTTACACACTTTTGATTGTCTGCTACAATCTTTACTTGTGTAATGAAATTATAATTGAAAGAAATATATGGAGGTTTTTAATATGGCAGTAAAAATTCGTTTAAAGCGTATGGGTTCAAAGCGTAATCCATTTTATCGTGTAGTAGTTGCAGATTCCCGTTCCCCACGTGATGGTCGTTTCATCGAGGAGATTGGAACGTACAACCCAACAGCTACTCCTTCAGAGGTAACAGTTAATGAAGAGAAGGCGTTGGATTGGTTAACAAAAGGTGCAAAGCCATCTGATACAGTACGTAACCTTTTCTCTACACAAGGTATCATGGAGAAATTCCACGCTAAAAAAAATCAAAAGTAAAGTAGTGTGATATCATGCAATCCTTAATTGAAACAATGGTACGACCGCTGGTTGACTTTCCTGATGAAGTAGATGTTAGGGTGCAAGAGGAAGATCACAAAATTACTTATCATCTTTCCGTTCATAAAGAAGATGTAGGTAAAGTGATTGGAAGGCATGGACGTATTGCAAAAGCAATTCGAACAGTTGTCTATGCAGCGGCTTCCCATTCAAACAAAAGGGTTTATCTGGATATCATGTAACAAAGGGAGAGGGATAACCTTTCCCTTTTTTTACATCCTGCAGCCTTTTTCTAGGTACACAATTGAAGCCAGCCGCTGTAATGGTGGAATTAAATATATAGTTACTAAGGCAAACGGAGGACAGATCATGAAGATAATGAAAAAGGTTCCCGTTAAACAAGTACTTACGGAAGCGAGTAAAGCAAAACTGACAGCTGAATTTGAAAAACAGAAAAAACAATTAGATCAAGAATGCCAGCAACTTTCATTCGAGAAAAGAAGGATTGAAATGAAGCAAAACATTTCCCGAGAGGAAGTTTCCAAGCGGTTCCAAAAGGAAATTGATAGACGGAAAGAGAAAATTCGCTGGGTAGACTATAAATTAGAACAGCTCCACATTTTACCCTTGGGCAGTGAAATTACTGAGGGGGAAGTGGAGACGATGGTGGATGTACGTGTTGGGGACGATTGGGACGTCGTTATGAGTGAAGGAGCTATCGTCGTACAGGATGGAAAAGTGATAAGAATGGATGGATAGGTGATAAGAATGGAACAAGATTTGTTTACTATAGGAAAAGTAGTGAATACTCATGGTGTTCGTGGAGAGGTACGTGTCATTCAAGTAACTGATTTTGAGGATCGTTTTGAAGAGGGAAATGTTGTTTATTTCACTCATAAAGAGGCGAACGAAAGAAAGAAGCTCGTCATTGATGGACATCGTATGCACAAGAACTTTCACCTTCTTCATTTTCAGGGGTACGATAATATAAATGATGTGGAAGTGTTTAAAGGCGGAAGGCTTTCTATTATGAGAGAACAACAGCCCCCTTTGAATGAAGGAGAATTTTATTACCATGAAATTATCGGCTGCGATGTCGTTACAACAGCAGGGGAATCGGTTGGTAAAGTGAAGGAAATATTATCACCAGGTGCTAATGACGTATGGGTAGTGAAACGTAAACAGGCACAAGATGCACTAATTCCGTATATTACACAAGTTGTGCAGCACGTCGATGTACAAGAGAAGAAAATTGTAATTGAACCAATGGAAGGATTGCTAGACTAATGCATATTGATATTTTAACGTTATTCCCCCAAATGTTTGAGGGAGTCCTAAACCATTCTATAATGAAGCGTGCCCAGGATATGAACGCATTTTCGTATCAGACGATAGATTTTAGAGAGTACACGGAGAATAAGCATAATAAAGTAGATGACTACCCTTATGGGGGAGGAGCTGGTATGGTCCTATCCCCCCAACCTGTATTCGATGCAGTAGAAAAAGGTACAGCTCCTTCAGAGGAAAAACCTCCACGTATCATTTTAATGTGCCCTCAAGGCGAGCCTTATACACAGGCGAAGGCAGAAGAGCTTGCCCAGGAAGACCATCTCATTTTTATTTGCGGTCACTATGAAGGGTATGATGAACGCATTCGTACTCACCTTGCTACTGATGAAATTTCCATCGGTGACTATGTCTTAACCGGTGGTGAACTGGGTACAATGGTAGTGATGGATAGTGTCATACGGTTATTGCCAGGCGTTCTCGGCAATGAAGCCTCAGCTCCAGAGGATTCTTTCTCCAAAGGGCTGCTTGAGCACCCTCATTACACAAGGCCTAGAGAATTTAGAGGGGTGGAGGTTCCAGAGGTTTTATTATCTGGGAACCATGCTCATATCGATGAGTGGCGTCATCAACAATCATTGAAGAGAACGTACGAACGGCGAAAAGATTTGCTTACTGAATATGAGCTTTCCCCTAAAGAAAAACAATGGATTGATTCTATTGAAAAAAATGAGTAATCTATTGCGATATAGCAGGCAATGTGATATATTAAACTTTGTGCTTAAGTGATCGTACTTAAGAAAAAAACGATGTTCCGCTGCCAGGTACATCCAGGCATGAGCATTAGTGAAGAGGAGTGAAAACCATGCAAAACTTAATCAATGAGGTTACACAAGACCAGCTTCGTACGGATCTTCCTACATTTAAAGCAGGTGACACTGTTAAGGTGCACGTGAAAGTTGTAGAGGGTAACCGTGAGCGTATCCAGGTCTTCCAAGGTGTAGTTATCAAACGTCGCGGCGGAGGAATCTCTGAGACATTTACAGTTCGTAAAATTTCCTACGGTGTAGGAATTGAGCGTACATTCCCAGTTCATTCTCCACGTGTTGATAAAATTGAAGTAACCCGTCGTGGTAGAGTACGTCGTGCTAAGCTTTACTATCTACGTAACCTACGTGGAAAAGCAGCACGTATTAAAGAAATTCGCTAAGAACAACTATGGAAAAAGGAGCTTGCATTGTCAGGCTCCTTTTTGTTATAACGTAAAATGTTTAGGACAACCATAGACTCGAGGCTCTTATTATGTGCTTACATAAACAAGCCGTTAATGAATTGCATGTAGTTGGCTAGTTCAAGTATGTGGAGGGGTAAGGGTGACTGGAAAGCAAAGAAAAGAATGGTTTGACTGGATCAAAGCATTAGGAATTGCAGCCGTAATTGCTATCATAATACGAATGTTTTTATTTTCTCCAGTTATCGTAGATGGTCCGTCCATGTTACCTACTTTACAAAACGGAGATTATTTGATTGTGAATAAATTAAGTTACTCAATGGGAGAGCCTGAACGATTTGATATAGTCGTATTTCAGGCTACAGAAACGAAGAAGTATATTAAAAGGGTCATAGGCCTTCCAGGAGAGCATGTAGCCTATCGGGATGATAAACTATATGTAGATGAAAAACCGATAGAAGAGCCTTTTCTCAAGGAACGGTTAGATCAACTTGGAGACAACCAAACGTACACATTTGACTTTGCTTTAGAGGATTTGCCCGGAGGAAATCAAACAATTCCGGAAGGGTATGTGTTAGTGTTAGGTGATAATCGTAACAATTCTACAGATAGTAGAAGGTTGGGACTTATCTCTAAGGAGAACCTAATAGGCGAGACCCAATTTATTATCTGGCCTCCTAAACGAATAGGCCCGGTCGATTAAAAGAGGGTGGTACAATGACGATACAATGGTTTCCAGGACACATGGCCAAAGCAAAAAGAGAAGTAGAGGAAAAGCTCAAGCTAGTCGATTTTGTCATCGAGCTGGTAGATGCACGAGTACCTTATTCCTCTCAAAATCCGATGCTTCACAAAGTGTTAAACCAGAAAGCGAAAATGGTAATACTCATGAAGCGTGACCTTGCTGACTCCGCTGTCACAACACAATGGATAGAATGGTATGAAGAACAAGGGATTACTGCAATGGCGGTGGATGTAGAAAACAAGCAGGATCTTCAGGCTGTCGTACAAAAAGCAAAAGCATTAGGAAATGAAAAGCTAGAAAGATTGCGTAAAAAGGGAGTACGTCCTAGACCAGCCAGGGCTATGATTATCGGTATTCCGAACGTAGGTAAGTCTACGTTAATCAATAGGCTGGCTAAAAAGAAAATTGCCAAAATTGGAGATCGCCCTGGTGTTACACAAGCACAGCAATGGATTAAGGTGAAGAACGATTTTGAATTACTCGATACCCCAGGTATCCTGTGGCCTAAATTCGAGGAAGAAATTATTGGTTACCGTCTTGCTGTAGTAGGAACGATTAAGGATAATATTCTGCCAATCCCAGATGTAGCAGCGTTCTTTCTGAAATTTTTACAATTACAATATCCTTCCATTTTAGAAGAAAGATATGAACTGTCTCCTTATATGGAGGATATGGACGAAATCTTTCAGCATATCGGAAAGAAAAGAGGCTGTTTAGAAGCTGGAGGGCGTGTAAATTACGATAAGGTTGCAGAGGTTATCATTCGGGACATGCGCTCTCATCGATTAGGCGATATCTCTCTTGAAACACCTGAATCCATTAAGGAGTCCTGACATTTCACTAGAATGTCAGGATTTTTCATGTCCCGTCGGTCAATCATGCCATATCGTTACTGAATCCTCGAACTATGCAAAAGATAACATCCGGAATTAGAAGGTGTACCATAAACGTTTACGGGATTGTGGTCGATATAATAAAGAGGTGGAGAACATAATGTCATATACATATACAATAGCTCAAATTAAACAACATATAGAAGCTGGATTAACAACAGAGGAAGAACTAGCCTTTCGGAGAGATGCGCGGAAGGGTGTGCAGCAGCTTATGCGTAAGTATGATAGAGAGAGGGCAAAGCAGGAGGAGCTGCGTCAGCAATTTAATGACATGAGTAAATGGGAACGTGAGTGCAGAGCGCGTGGAAAAAGGTATATAGCTGGCATTGATGAGGCTGGAAGAGGACCGCTAGCGGGACCGGTTGTAGCAGCGGCTGTCATGCTGCCAGAGGACTTTTATTTACCAGGCTTAACAGACTCTAAGCAGCTTACTTTAGCAGAAAGGGAGCATTTTTTTACATATATTCAAGAACATGCTGTCAGCTATGGTATAGCTATGGTTGATAGTAAGACAATTGATGAAATAAACATTTTACAAGCTACGAAGCAGGCGATGCTCCAAGCAATTCAGCAGTTGAATCCTACTCCAGATCAGCTGCTTATAGATGCTGTTCCCTTGCCAGAGGCTTCCTTGACTTATCAATCTATGCCAAAAGGGGATCAGCGGAGTATTTCCATTGCTGCTGCTAGTGTGCTAGCGAAAGTTTCAAGAGATCGGTATATGAGCCAATTAGGGCAGCAATACCCAGGATACCATTTAGAGAAAAATATGGGATACGGCACGAAAGCCCATTTAGATGCTTTACGGAATCAAGGCGTCACCCCTTACCATCGGCTAAGTTTCGCCCCAGTTAAGGCTGCAGTAAAGCTATAAAAGAGAAGGGAGGGGCTGATATGTCTACAAGCCCTGTATCCAACCTGTTTCAAGCTCTTCAATCTAATCCAGCCAGTAAAGTACAGCAAAGCGTGAAGCCTGGACAAATGATTAGTGGCAAGGTTCTAAAGCTATACCCTCAGCAAAAAGCCCTAATTCAACTCGGGTCAAGGGAAATGACTGCTCAACTGGAGGCCTCCCTAGAGCTAAATGGCAGGTATGTCTTCCAAGTAAAGGCAAATGACCCTGTGCTTACATTACAGGTCATGCAGGAAGCGGTAACGAATAATATCGACCAAGTGGCCTCTATGCTAAAACAGCTCGGCTTTTCTGCCAATAAACAAAGAATCGACTTGGTTCAACAGCTATACAAAAACAACGTCCCGTTTACAGAGCAAAACCTAAAAGAAGCTTTTGCAATAATGGCCCAGGCAAAAGGAGGTAAGCTAGCTCAGCAAGTATTGTTGCATATGATGAAACATAGCATGCCTATCAGACTTCCAGTATGGCAAGCACTCCATAGTAGAATGGGGACAGAGACATCGTTTCTATCAACACTCCAGATTATGAAGCAGGAATTACCGCTGACAAGCAGCTCCTCTCCAAAAGCATTACAAGCTGTTCATCATAGCATGCAACGAATGATGAATAAATCTGTCTCAGAGTCTGTTCACTCTGTTATAGCTAACTTAGTGGACGCAGAAATGCATAGTAAGCATCAACCAACGATGGCCCTGTTGCAAAAAGCTGGACTGCTGTCTGGAGCTGTAACACTGAGAGATGCCCTCACTCAGCAAACGATTAGCGGTATTTCACATAGATTAGAAGGGTTGCTGAATAATCCTTCTACACTACACCAGAGGGAGTGGGGAGCAGTGAATGGGAAACAAACCAATTCCTTCATATCTGAAGGAGTGAAGCAGCTTGTTGCGCTAAAAAGCAGACAGGAAGGTAACCTTGGTGCAATACCTCACCCTCATCTTTCATCGGAACAAGTAATCAAGAATAAGCTTCATAGCATATACCAACAGCAATTACCTGTTTCACAAGGCATGAAACAGCAATTGTCCCATTGGGTTAATAGCCTGCAGCAGTTCACAACTTCCATGAAGGGTTCAAAAGAGAATGCTATCCCTTCCACTGACCAACAATGGAAAGCCTTTTTGCAACAAACGAGTTCGCTATTCCACTCAAGCAATGGTGAAAAACTGCTACAGGTCCTTCAGCGGTATATGCATCAGCATTCATGGAATTCATTGAAAACGTTGGTTGATGCAGCAGTCTTACCTGCCGTGGGTACTTCCAAGCAGGAGGCTATTCCTGCAGCTTTGCAGACATCCCTTTCTGATATTACGGCCAATCAATTAACAAAGGAAGAGCAGCACTCGTTAATTAGGTTATTATCTGTTTATAATCAAGGATCACAAAATCAATACGGAATTAGAGATTCCTTCTACATACAGTGGAAGTCAGCACTGGAAGCAAGCGGTATGAATTATGAACACAACCTGTTTAAGTCATTTCAAGACAATGAATCAATAACGGTTGACCACACCTTGAAGGGGGCTATTCTAAAAGGGATGCAGGAGAATATTTCTTCTGCGTTACTGGATAAAATGCAAAATGTGCTGCATCAATTAAATGGTATTCCCTTGCAGGTACAGGATACAGAACAAACGATGCAGCTGCAACTGCACCTTCCTGGGGAATGGTTCGGAATGGAGCAAAATCTCTTTATGGATATGGAAGGTAAGAAAAACGAAAATGGAGATATTGACCCTGATTATTGTCGCATTTTGTTCTATTTAGAATTAGCGGCATTAAAGGAAACCGTAATTGATATGAGAGTGCAGAAAAGAATTGTGCAAGTAACCATTTATTCCGTGAATGAAGCTGCAGCGGACGTAATTCCTGCCCTTAAACCGGCTTTAGAATCCGGTTTGGAGAAAATCGGTTATCAGTTATCTACGGTTCGTTTTAAATTACCGGATGAACAAGGAACAAATGGAAAGAAGACATCAGCTGTGCGTTCCTACTATGAAGGAGGCTTTGATTTGAAAATATGAATAATTCTAAGCGACAACAGGCAGTTGCCCTGCAATATGATTATGATCAGCATGATGCGCCAAAGGTCGTGGCGAGCGGCAAAGGATTAACCGCTGAGACAATAATTGAAAAAGCGAAGGAGCATCAGGTACCTGTTCAGGAGGACCCTACGCTTGTTCACTTATTAGGGCAGCTGGATATCAATGAATCGATTCCAGAAGAGTTATATCAGGCAGTTGCCGAGGTGTTCGCATTTGTGTATCAATTAGACAAACAGTCTGATTAGCAGGAAAGACATAGGTATATTCTGTTAGGAAAAAGAAAGAAAAAAACTCCAGTCTTTTATCATAATTTTTTTATAAGGATGTATGTAAACACATTATTATCTTAATGGCTGTTAAACGCGAATTATATTAGCATGTGGATTTTCCACATTTCTAAGGCTTTCCTGCAAATTGTATCGAAATAAAATAAAGTTTATACATATGTGTGGGAATTTGTAGACAATTCACACACATTTTTTATACAATGGTCATGCAGTGACAATTTGATGGGAGGATGGAACATGAATATTCATGAGTATCAAGGCAAAGAAATTTTACGAAGCTATGGCGTTGCCGTTCCAAATGGTAAAGTAGCCTATACAGTAGATGAAGCTGTAAGTGCAGCGAAAGAACTAGGCTCAAGCGTATCTGTCGTGAAGGCACAAATTCACGCAGGCGGCCGTGGAAAAGCAGGTGGCGTTAAAGTCGCAAAGAACGAAGAAGAAGTTCGTACATACGCAGATGACATTTTAGGAAAGCAGCTTATCACCCACCAAACAGGTCCTAAAGGCAAAGAAGTTAAGCGCTTACTGATTGAAGAAGGCTGCGACATCCAAAAAGAATATTATGTTGGTATTGTACTGGACCGTGCAACCTCTCGAGTAACGATGATGGCATCTGAAGAAGGTGGAACAGAAATTGAAGAAGTTGCTGCAGAGACACCTGAGAAAATCTTCAAAGAGGTCATTGACCCTGTTACAGGATTAATGCCTTATCAAGCTCGTCGTCTTGCATTCAACATTAATATTCCAGAAGAATTGCTAGGCAAAGCAGTTAAATTTATGATGGGACTATATACAGTATTTGTCGAAAAAGATTGCTCTATCGCCGAAATCAACCCATTGGTAACTACTGGAGACGGAGAAGTTCTTGCGCTGGATGCGAAATTGAATTTTGATGACAACGCTTTATTCCGTCAAAAAGATATTTTAGAATATAGAGATTTAGATGAAGAAGATCCAAAGGAAATTGAAGCTTCTAAACACGACCTAAGCTATATCGCCCTTGATGGAAATATCGGCTGTATGGTAAATGGGGCAGGTCTTGCCATGGCAACAATGGACATTATTAAGCATTATGGCGGTGAACCCGCGAACTTCCTTGATGTAGGGGGAGGGGCTTCCGCTGAGAAAGTAACTGAAGCGTTTAAAATCATTTTATCCGACTCCAGCGTAAAAGGAATCCTTGTGAACATTTTCGGTGGAATTATGAAATGTGATGTAATTGCTGAAGGAGTAGTAGCCGCTACAAAAGAAGTAGGGCTTGAGATTCCGTTAGTAGTTCGTCTAGAAGGAACTAATGTTGAGCAAGGAAAACAAATCTTAAATGAATCAGACCTTGATATCACAGCGTCTGAGTCACTAGCAGAAGCAGCTCAGAAAATTGTCGAGCTAGTAAAATAAGAAAGGGGACGGACCAAGATGAGTGTTTATATTGATAAGAATACAAAAGTAATCGTACAAGGGATCACAGGCTCTACTGCTCTTTTCCATACCAAACAAATGCTGGAGTATGGAACGCAGATTGTTGGCGGTGTAACACCGAAAAAAGGTGGTACAGAAGTTGAAGGAGTGCCTGTGTTTAATACAGTAGAAGAAGCAGTACAACAGACTGGTGCGACAGCATCTGTTGTATATGTGCCTGCAGCCTTTGCAGCGGACGCTATTATGGAAGCGGTTGATGCGGAGCTGGATATGGTAATCTGTATCACGGAACATATCCCTGTTATTGACATGGTTAAAGTAAAACGGTATATGGAAGGCAAGAAAACCCGTCTCGTAGGGCCAAACTGCCCTGGCGTCATTACACCAGATGAATGTAAGATAGGAATTATGCCTGGATATATTCATAAAAAAGGTCACATTGGCGTAGTATCCCGTAGTGGTACGTTAACGTATGAAGCAGTTCATCAGTTATCTGAAGCTGGTGTGGGGCAGTCAACAGCTGTTGGTATAGGTGGTGACCCTGTAAATGGAACGGACTTTATTGATGCTCTGCGTGCATTTCAGGAGGACCCTGATACGTTAGGTGTTATTATGATCGGAGAAATTGGCGGGACAGCTGAGGAAGAAGCAGCACGCTTTGTAAAAGAAAATATGGACAAGCCTGTTGTAGGCTTTATTGGTGGTAGAACTGCTCCTCCAGGTAAACGTATGGGCCATGCTGGTGCCATTATCTCTGGTGGCAAAGGAACAGCAGAAGAAAAAATATCTGTAATGAATGAGTGTGGAATTGAAGTAGCAGACACACCTGCTACAATCGGTGAAACGCTAATTAATGTTTTAAAGAATCAAGGACTTTATGAAAAGTGCAAAACGCATTAATGTAAGAAAACAGGTCTAGCTTCTGACATCAGAAGCTAGACCCTATTTTATGCAGAAGGGGCCCCGCTATGGAAACTATATCAATGAGGCTTAGTCATGTAGCTAGAGCCGTTAACGGAAATCGTAAAATCCTGCGATATTTATTAAGTGTAGATCCATCGCTTGAACATACATTTCACTACTCAGTTGAAGATTGGAAAACACTGCTTCGTCTTTCCTCTTCAAAAGCTCAAACCCTCTTTCAGTTTCTTCATAACTCAAACCAACAATTAGAAACGAGGCAATATGCCCATCAAAATATAATTCTGACTTCCTTTGATGAAGCATTTCCTGCCACGCTTCGGAACATACCAGATCCCCCTCTTGTATTGTATGTAATGGGAGATGTTTCATTGCTGAACTCTTTATCACTAAGCGTTGTAGGAACGAGAAAGCCTACGCTAAGCGCCTATTCCAAAATGGAATATATCTTAAAGCCTGTTATTCAAAAGCAGTGCGTCATCGTTAGTGGATTAGCAAAGGGAATTGATACCTTTGCCCATCAAATCGCGCTTCAGCATAGTGGAAGCACAATAGCAGTACTTGCATTTGGGTTCAAGCACTGCTATCCTTTAGAAAATCGTGTATTAATGAAGGAATTAGCTTCCGATCACCTTCTAATAAGTGAATATCCTCCTTTTCAGCGGCCACAAAAATGGTATTTTCCAGAACGCAATCGCCTTATCAGTGGATTAGGATATGGAACATTTGTAATAGAAGCGATGGAAAGAAGCGGTTCGCTGATTACTGCAGATCAGGCGTTAGAGCAAGGAAAAGAAGTGTACGCTCTTCCAGGGGATATCCAATCTTCAGCTTCAAAAGGATGTAATAATTTAATACAGCAAGGTGCTAAATTAGTTCAACACCCTCAAGACATTATGGAGGATATAGAACATGAGGCACAGATGATGGGTGGACTATGACAAATGGTGGATAATTTCACCAACCCATGCAAAATTTATCAAAAAATGCGTTTGACAAAGGTAAAGGAAATATTTAATAATAGGGAAGATTTTAAAATAAAACAAACGTTCTCGGAAGACAGAGAATGTCTACATTTTGAAAATACTTGAACCCTTTATGGGAGGAACTATATATGGCAGATTATCTGGTAATTGTAGAATCACCAGCAAAAGCAAAAACAATTGAACGGTATCTAGGAAATAAATATCAAGTAAAGGCATCTATGGGGCATGTTATTGACTTACCAAAGAGCCAAATGGGAGTTAATGTTGAAGATAACTATGATCCAAAATATATCACAATTAGGGGCAAGGGACCCATTCTTAAGGAATTGAAGACCGCAGCCAAGAAAGCAAAGAAAGTCTTTCTAGCAGCCGACCCCGACCGTGAAGGGGAAGCTATTGCATGGCACCTTGCGCACAGCTTGAACATGGATGAATCATCAGCTTGTCGAGTAGTATTCAACGAAATAACAAAGGATGCTATAAAAGAGTCCTTTAAGCATCCTAGAACAATAGATATGGATCTAGTGGATGCCCAGCAGGCTAGAAGGGTATTAGACAGACTAGTAGGTTATAACATTAGCCCGCTCTTGTGGAAGAAGGTAAAGAAAGGGTTAAGTGCTGGTCGAGTTCAATCTGTTGCCGTCAAACTAATTATGGACCGGGAAGAGGAAATAAATAATTTCCAGCCAGAAGAATATTGGAGCATTGAAGGTGCCTTCCAAAAAGGGAAAGATGCATTCGAAGGTGCTTTTTACGGATTAAATGGCAAAAAGAAGAAGCTAAGCTCCAAAGAAGATGTAGAGGATGTCATGTCCCGCATGGTTGGGACAGAATTCAGCGTGGACAAAGTAAACAAGCGAGAAAGACGTAGAAATCCCGCATCTCCGTTTACGACGTCTTCTCTGCAACAGGAAGCAGCGAGAAAATTAAATTTCAAAGCAAAGAAAACGATGATGCTTGCACAGCAATTATATGAAGGCATTGAGCTTGGGAAGCGAGAAGGAACGGTTGGTTTAATTACCTATATGCGTACCGACTCAACTCGTATTTCGCAAACGGCTAAACAAGAGGCTTCCTCTTATATTAGTGACAAGTACGGCCAGGACTATTTAGCAAAAGCCAGTGAGCAAAAATCAGGGAATAGTCAAAATGCACAGGATGCCCATGAAGCTATCCGGCCAACTTCAACGCTAAGAGATCCAAAAACGATTAAAGCTAATCTTTCTCGTGACCAATTCCGTCTATATAAGCTGATTTGGGAACGCTTTGTTGCCAGTCAAATGGCTCCAGCGGTCATGGACACAATGACCGCTCACTTGCTGAACAAAGAAGTAGAATTTCGGGCGACGGGATCAAAAGTAAAGTTTAAAGGCTTCATGAAAGTGTATGTTGAAGGAAATGATGATAACAAAAAGGATGAAGATAAATATCTTCCTGAATTAGAGGAAGGAATGACAGTAAAAGCTGCTAACATTGACCCGAATCAGCATTTCACTCAGCCGCCTCCTCGTTATACAGAAGCGCGTCTAGTGAAAACGTTAGAGGAAATGGGCATTGGACGTCCATCCACCTATGCACCTACGTTAGATACGATACAGCGGCGTGGATATGTAAGCCTTGATAATAAACGCTTTGTTCCAACAGAACTAGGTGAAATTGTCATTCAGATATTGCGAGAATATTTCCCGGAAATTATTAATGTAGACTTTACGGTAGAAATGGAAGGGAATTTGGATGCTGTAGAAGAAGGGCAAAAGCAATGGGTTCAAGTTATAGATGACTTTTATAAAGATTTTGAAAAACGCCTAGACAAGGCGGAAGAGGAAATGGAAGAAGTGGAAATCAAAGATGAGCCAGCAGGTGTAACCTGTGAAGAATGCGGCCATGAATTAGTATATAAAATGGGCCGCTATGGTAAATTTCTTGCTTGTTCCAACTTTCCAGATTGTCGTAACACCAAGCCACTTCTAAAAGAGATTGGTGTGAAATGTCCGAAGTGTAAAAAAGGAAATGTAGTCGAACGCAAAAGTAAGAAAAAGCGTACATTCTATGGGTGCGATCGATACCCAGAATGTGATTTCCTTTCCTGGGATAAACCAATTAGTCGTCCATGTCCAAAATGTGACTCTCTATTGGTGGAGAAGAAGGCTAAAAAAGGAACGCAAGTTCAATGTTCGAACTGTGATTATAAAGAAGAAGCGCAAAAGTAAGGTATGGGACTCCCCATACCTTTTTTGTTTGTATCGAGTATTTAAGTCTCGTTTACAAAAACTTTATTTGACACGTATTTTGTCGAAAGGCTATAATCTACGAGTGGTAAGGAAAACTACTTGACGGTTTTTTGAATAGAAGTAAAAAAATGGGTCTATCATGAATACAAAAAGAATATATTTACCTGAAATAAGAAACAATTCAGAATTTTATTATAATTTTGTGAAATTGATTGCATAAGGGTAGGAACTGTGTTAATATTTAAACGCCTTATGTGAGGTGAGCTGACGAATATGGAAAATCAATGTAAAGCTTTCTTGGAATATTTACAAATAGAAAAGAACGCATCAGCATATACAGTGGAATTTTATCAGCACGATATTGAAGCTTTCTTTCAATTTCTACATAAAGAAAGCATCCATCACCTGGCTGAAGTGGACTATTCCGTTATTCGTATTTATTTGACCGAGTTATTTACGCATCAATATTCAAGAAGAACGGTCTCTAGAAAATTATCCAGTTTACGATCATTTTATCGGTTTCTCGAACGAGAAGAGATGCTGGAAACCAATCCATTTATGAGCATTTCTTTACCAAAGATGGATAAACCCATCCCGGAATTTCTTTATGAAGAGGAGTTAGAAAAATTATTCCATGTTAGTGATCTTCAAACCCCTCTAGGGAAAAGAAATCAGGCATTGTTGGAATTGCTATATGCTACAGGTATTCGTGTAAGTGAATGTGTAAACCTGAGCATGGGAGATATTGATTTTTCTCTTGGAACGCTCCTTGTGCATGGGAAAGGAAGGAAGGAACGATATGTTCCGTTTGGGCGTTTTGCAGCAGAGGCCTTGGAGGATTATATATATAATGGAAGAAACTTGCTATTAGAGAAGTCCAATCAAACGACAAATCGCATCTTCCTAAATGCAAAAGGTACGAATCTAACAGAGCGAGGAGTGAGGATGGTATTGGATCAGCTTGTGAAAAAAGCATCCCTCACGATAGACATTCATCCTCATAAGCTTCGACATTCGTTTGCGACACATATGTTGAATGCAGGAGCGGATTTGCGTTCGGTTCAGGAGCTGTTAGGACATGAGCATTTATCATCAACGCAAATTTATACACATGTAACGAAAGATCATCTAAAAAGGATATATAACAATAGTCATCCTAGAGCATGAACAGGATGATAGGTTATCTGAGAAAGAGGTGTGAAGGATGGAACAACAGTTTCACGCAACGACCATTTTTGCTGTACAGCATAATGGGAAAGCGGCAATGAGCGGAGATGGGCAGGTTACATTTGGAAATGCGGTTGTTATGAAACATAAGGCAAGAAAAGTACGTACATTATTTAATGGTAAAGTATTAGCTGGCTTTGCTGGATCTGTGGCAGACGCCTTTACGCTTTTTGAAAAATTCGAGGCTAAGCTGGAAGCGTATGAAGGTAACCTGGCCAGAGCAGCAGTGGAGCTTGCAAAGGAATGGCGCAGCGATAAAGTATTACGTCGTCTAGAGGCAATGCTGATTGTCATGAACGAAGAGCAAATGTTCTTAGTTTCTGGTACTGGAGAGGTTATTGAACCAGATGATGGAATTTTAGCGATAGGGTCTGGAGGTAACTATGCCTTGAGTGCAGGAAGAGCACTGAAACGCTACTCAGCTGAAAAATCTGCTGGTGAAATTGCTCAGGCTGCCCTTGAAATTGCTGGGGAGATATGTGTGTACACTAATAACGAAATTGTGTTAGAGGTGCTTGGTGAATAAAGGAGGAGATGTAGATTGACTGATAATCTTACACCTAGGAAAATTGTCGAGCAGCTAGACCAATATATTATTGGCCAAAACAATGCAAAGCGTGCGGTTGCCGTAGCACTAAGAAATAGGTATCGCCGTATGAAGCTTCAAGATAAATTGAAAGATGAAATTGTTCCAAAGAATATACTTATGATTGGCCCTACAGGTGTTGGGAAAACGGAAATAGCAAGAAGGCTGGCTAAATTAGTCGGTGCCCCTTTTATTAAAGTGGAGGCGACGAAGTTTACAGAGGTTGGCTATGTTGGCCGTGATGTAGAATCTATGATTAGAGATTTAATGGAAACTTCCGTACGTATGGTGAAGGAAGAAAAGATGGAGCATGTAAAGGAACGAGCAGAAGAAAATGCTAACAAACGAATCGTCGAATTACTTGTTCCAGAGAAAAAGAAGCAAAATCAGTTTAAGAATCCATTGGAAATGTTCTTTAATCAATCTCAAAATCAGACGGAATCAGAGCCAGACCAGGAAGAACAAGATGTGGAAAGAAGAAGGAAACAAAGAGCCCAACAACTAGCAATGGGTGAATTAGAGGACCATATGGTTACGGTTGAGCTGGAAGAGCAGCAATCTTCTATGTTTGATATGCTCCAAGGTTCGGGAATGGAACAGATGGGTATGAATATGCAAGATGCTCTCGGACAATTCATGCCAAAGAAAACAAAAAAACGCCGTCTTACTGTAAGGGAAGCTAGGAAAGTATTAACCCAGGTGGAGGCGCAGAAATTAATAGATATGGATGAAGTGTCACAAGAGGCTGTGGAGAAAGTTGAACAGTCTGGAATGGTTTTCATTGATGAAATTGACAAAGTGGCTGGGCAAAGTGAACAATCAGCTAATGTATCCCGCGAAGGTGTCCAGCGTGATATCCTGCCTATCGTTGAGGGTTCTACTGTAACAACCAAATACGGACCCGTGAAAACGGATCATATTTTGTTTGTCGCTGCAGGAGCCTTCCATATGGCGAAGCCTTCCGATTTAATTCCAGAGCTGCAAGGCCGCTTTCCGATTCGTGTCGAATTAGAAAAATTAACGGTTCAAGATTTCATTAGTATTTTGACCGAACCATCCAATGCATTACTGAAACAATATAAAGCACTTTTAGAGACAGAAGGTATAAATGTTGAATTTTCTGACGAAGCTGTTACTAGACTAGCTGAAGTGGCTTATGAAGTAAACCAGGATACAGATAACATTGGTGCTCGTCGTCTACACACCATTCTAGAAAAGCTATTAGAGGATCTTTCTTTTGAGGCTCCAGACGTCACAATGGAAACCATTGAAATTACTAAAGCATATGTAGACGATAAACTAGCGTCCATTGCTAAAAATAAAGATTTAAGTCAATTTATATTATAGCAAGTCAGATTAGGAGGATTATTATGGAAATGAAATTATTAGATCGCGCACGTAACATTAACTCAATGCTGCAAAAAACGACTGGGAAATCTGTTAACTTTAACGACATGTCCGAAACTTTAAGAGATACAATTGGGGCTAATACATTTATTGTTAGTCGCCGAGGTAAGCTGCTCGGGTTCGCTATCAAACAGGAGATTGAAAATGAGCGTATGAAAAATATGTTGGAGGAGCGCCAATTCCCGCAAGATTATACACAGAATTTATTCTCCATAAAGGAAACAACTCCAAACATTGATATTAATAGTGAATTTACGGCTTTCCCAGTAGAGAACCGGGAGCTTTTCGAACATGGACTAACAACTATTGTTCCAATCATTGGCGGTGGTGAACGTCTTGGAACGCTCATTCTTAGCAGATTAACAGAAAGCTTTAACGAAGACGACCTTCTACTTGCAGAATATGGTGCAACGGTTGTTGGGATGGAAATTCTGCATGAAAAGACGGAGGAGATTGAACTAGAGGCTCGTAGTAAAGCTGTTGTACAAATGGCTATTAGTTCTTTATCCTATAGTGAACTAGAAGCAATTGAGCACATTTTTGAAGAGCTGGAAGGTAATGAAGGTCTTCTGGTCGCAAGTAAAATTGCAGACCGAGTCGGTATTACAAGGTCTGTGATTGTGAATGCACTGCGTAAGCTTGAAAGTGCAGGAGTTATTGAGTCAAGATCCCTAGGTATGAAGGGAACTTATATCAAAGTCCTTAATGACAAGTTCCTAGTTGAGCTCCAGAATATGAAATTAAATTAACTGTAAGCAATGTTAAACCTCCTTCCCCATTCGGGGAAGGAGATTTTTTTATGGGGGTGAAAAATTTAACATTATATTCATGTCTTTTGCCACACGACTATGTCATAATTAAATCAGGATTGTAGAAATATGTCGGATAACGTAAATAATACCAGACTATCTGATTAGTAAAATCATGCAAATGTATAGGTCTAAAGTATGATTGGTAAGTGAAAATATTGGTTTTTATGGTTAAATAGGGAATATATCTTATGGACAAGGTTTCGAGCTTTTTTTACAATTACCGTAGATACTAGGACTGAATTCATATTAATGTAGTGAAAAAGGAGGGGTGTTTATGCAATTATTCGGAAGCACTTTCCATACATTGGAGAATTCAATGAATTATGCATCAAAGAAAAACCAAGTGATTTCCAATAATATTGCCAATGTGGACACACCAGGATTCAAGGCAAAGGAGGTTGTCTTCGAAGACATTCTTAAGGAAAAAATGGGTCCTTCCTTGCAAACGAAAAGAACGCAAGAACAGCATATACCATTTACTGGACTGGAACAAAAAGGGTATAATGTCGTTTCCAACAATAGCACAGCTTATAATCATAACGGTAATAATGTAGATGTGGATAAGGAAATGAGTGATTTAGCGAAAAACCAAATATACTACCAGGCTTTAGTCGATCGACTTAATGGAAAGTTCACTAGCATGGAAAGTGTATTGAAGGGAGCGAAGTAAATCGTGAGTATATTTAGTTCTGTTAATGCAAGTGCGAGTGCTCTTACTGCGCAGCGTTTACGAATGGATGTTATCTCTTCCAATCTTGCTAATGCAGAAACCACTAGAGCTGTTCAAAACGAGAATGGAGGATGGGAGCCATACCGACGGAAGACCGTTACCTTTGAACCGAATGGACAATCCTTTCAAACGAACTTACATAATGCAATGGGGAGCAATTCGGAAGCACATGGAGTGAAGGTGACAGACATCAAAGAAGATCCCTCTCCTTCTAAGATGGTATATAACCCTAATCATCCAGATGCTAATCAAGATGGCTATGTAGCAATGCCTAATGTAGATCCATTAAAGGAAATGGTAGATTTAATGAGCACAACAAGATCTTATGAGGCAAATGTCACCGCGATGAATGCTAGTAAGAGTATGTTAATGAAATCTCTTGAAATCGGCAAATAGGGGGCATGAATATGAATACTATCGGAGATGCTTTTTCACATATACAAGCTGCATCACAAAACACAATAAGTGCTAAGCCAAAAACAACTCCTGCTGAAGCGCAAGCTAATTTTGCAGAAAGTCTTACGAACGCTATTAACGAAGTTAATGAAGCAAAGGAACAATCTAACATAAAAACAGAACAATTAGCTAAAGGCGAGATTGATAACCTACACGACGTTATGATTACTGCTCAAAAGGCTAGTATTACTCTGCAAACGGCCGTTCAGATACAGGGTAAGGTCGTTGATGCTTATAAAGAAATATCCAGAATGCAGGTTTAATTATTATCACTCTCTAGCAGTTGATAAAGTTCTTCAACACGGGGGCTATTATGAAAGAGAAGCTACAACTTTATACAGATAAAGTAAAAACCTTTTGGAAGAGTCGAAGTCTCACACAAAAGAGCTTATTAGCAGGTTCAGTAATTGCGCTGCTTGTTCTAGTAATTAGTGTGAGTGTTTTAGCTTCCAAAACAAATATGGCTCCGCTCTATAGTAATTTATCATTAGAAGAAGTGGGCCAAATTAAAGAAGAATTAGATACTAGAGGAATCACATACGAGATTTCAAACAAAGGTCAAACTATCCTTGTTCCATCTGATCAAACCGATGGGTTGCTAGTTGACCTAGCAGCTCAGGGGCTGCCTAATAGTGGAAACATTGATTATTCCTACTTTAGTGCGAATACATCATGGGGAATGACGGAAAATGAATTTAAAGTAATTGAACGGGATGCGATGCAGTCTGAAATAGCAGCGCTCATTTCTAGCATTGATGGTATCCAGGATGCCAAGGTGATGATTAATACTCCAGAAGAGTCTGTTTTTGTCGGAGAAGAATCGAAAGGTGCATCTGCATCGGTCGTTATACAGAAGCAATCCGGCTACACCATAAATGAATCACAAATAACATCCCTGTATAACCTCGTTTCCAAAGCTGTGCCAAATTTATCTACTGACAATATCGTCATTTCTGATCAGAATTTTAATTATTACGAGCTCAAAAATGGCTCAACAGTAGCAAATGGAACTACATACGAGAATCAACAAGGCATAAAAAAGAATATTGAAAAAGATATTCAACAACGTGTACAGCAAATGCTTGGAATGATGATAGGCAGGGATAAAGTAGTTGTATCAGTTACAGCAGATGTAGATTTTACACAAGAACAACGGACAGAGGAGCTGGTTGAGCCAGCAACAGATGAGGAAGATAGTATTCCAGTAAGCGTGGAACGAATTACCGAAACCTATTCGGGTAATCCCCCAGTAGAAGGTGGGACCCCGGGAGCAGGCGAAGATGATGTAACCAACTATAATGCAGAAGATGCAAATGGTGACGGCGATTATGAAATGGTGAAAGAAACCATTAATAATGAATTTGACAAGATTAAACGAAACATAGTAGAGAGCCCTTATAAAATTAGAGATTTAGGTATTCAAGTAGCAGTTGATAATAGTAAAGAAACTGATGCTTCAGATGACCAGGCAGCTGAGCTGACTGCTCAGGAGCAAACAACAGTTCAAGAGAGCATTAATTCCATATTAAGCTCTATCGTTACTACCTCCATAGCGAAAGAATACGGTGAGATAGAGCCAGAAAATAAAATATCAATTGTATTTCAGGAATTTACCGGTAGGCCGGAATCAACTGGCGGATCAACACCTGCTATTCCAAAATGGCTGTATGCTGTTGGGGGCGTACTGCTCGTCATAATAGCAACGCTGATTTGGCTGCTAGCTAGAAGGAATAGAAGCACAGAAATAATTAAAGAGGAAGTGGCACAGCCTGAACCAGTGTCAGTGCCAGATATAGAGGAAGAGAAAGAAACGGAGTCTACTGTACGTCGGAAACAGTTAGAACGTATGGCTAAAGAAAAACCAGAGGATTTTGCAAAGCTCCTCAGGTCCTGGATTGCGGATGATTAGGGGGAAGGACTATGGCAAAGAAAAAAGGAGAAATGAATGGAAGACAAAAAGCGGCTACTCTCCTTATTTCTCTTGGCCCGGATGTTTCAGCGCAAGTATATAAACATCTTACAGAAGAAGAGATAGAGAAATTAACGTTAGAAATATCATCAGTCAAGAAAGTAGAGCCAAATCAGAAAGAAGAAATTTTAGAACAGTTTCATCAATTAGCATTAGCACAGGATTATATTTCCCAAGGTGGAATAGGGTACGCTAAAACGGTATTAGAGAAAGCACTAGGTGAAAATGAAGCTACAAATTTAATCAACCGACTCACTTCTACTTTGCAAGTCAGGCCTTTCGACTTTGCGCGGAAAGCAGATCCAGCTCAAATATTAAATTTCATACAAAACGAACATCCGCAAACAATTGCGCTTGTCCTGTCTTACTTGGATTCAGAGCAATCGGCTCAAATTCTATCCGAGCTTCCGCAGGAAATGCAGGCAGATGTTGCCAAGCGTATCGCTGTAATGGATTCTACTTCTCCGGAAGTTATTAGTGAGGTAGAGCAAATTTTAGAACGTAAGCTATCCACAACTGTTACTCAAGACTATACTCAGACTGGTGGAATTGAAGCAGTGGTTGAGGTATTAAATGGCGTCGATCGAAGTACAGAAAGAACTATTTTAGATTCCCTGGAAATACAACACCCTGAATTAGCAGAAGAGATTAAGAAGCGTATGTTCGTCTTCGAAGATATTGTTACCTTGGATAACCGCGCTATACAACGTGTCATTCGAGAGGTGGAAAACGAAGACCTTATGCTATCCCTCAAGGTTGCAAGTGAAGAAGTAAAAGAAATTGTATTTAATAATATGTCTAACCGGATGGCAGAAACGTTCCGAGATGAAATGGAATTCATGGGTCCAGTACGATTAAGGGAAGTGGAAGAAAGTCAGTCTAGAATTGTTTCCGTGATTAGAAGACTGGAAGATGTGGGAGAAATTGTGATTGCTCGAGGTGGAGGTGACGATATTATTGTCTAACCAATCTAGAGTTATTGGAATACGATCTATTCAACCGAAGCAAATGAAAGCCGAAGCGTTGGAAGATACAGAAACCTCTTCTTCATTCCATGATGCCCAACAGCGTGCAAACGATATAATGCTTCATGCACAGCAGAAAGCTGCTCAAGCAATGAAAGAAGCAGAGGAACATATTGAGACATTAACAACCCAGTTTGAAGAAGAAAAGCAGCAATGGATAGAGAATGCCAAACAAGAAGGATACAAAGCTGGATTTGAGGAAGGGGAAAGGGTAGCGAATCAGGCTAACCAGGCTAAGCTCAATCAGGCAAATAATGTGATAAAGCTTTCAGAACAAGAGTATGTGAAGCGAGTGGAGGAAAGTGAAGAAGCCATTTTACAACTAGGACTTACAGCAGCAAGTAAAATAATCCACCAAGCTTTAGAGGAGGATCCCTCTCGTTATGTATCTATAGTGCGCTCTTTAATAGAGGAAGTGAAAGAACAAGAAACGATTCAATTGTTAGTTCACCCTGATTACTATCAACTAGTTATCGAACAAAAAGAAGAACTGCAACTGCTAGTTCAGCAGCGAGCATCCCTCACTATTCATCCCGAAGGAAGTCTTGAACCAAGCCAATGTTACGTGGAGTCTTCCTATGGGAGGATAGATGCTAGTGTCGATAGTCAATTGAAAGAACTCCGAACAATCTTGTCTCAACTGCTCGAGGAGGATAAAGAGAGTGAACGTGAATCAATTAATTAAAGAAATACCTGCCATCGATACATTCAAGCGATATGGAAAAATCCATCGCGTTGTTGGTTTGATGATTGAATCTAAGGGACCCGAAGCAAGTGTCGGAGAGGTATGTATCATTCATACATCCAAGAAACCTATTTTAGCTGAGGTGGTTGGTTTTCATAACGAAAATGTCCTGCTCATGCCTTATGCAGAGTTAATGGATCTTTCGCCGGGGTGCTTAGTAGAAGCGACAGGAAAACCACTGCAAATAAAAGTAGGACACGGTTTAATCGGTCAAGTCATTGATCCGTTAGGTAATCCGCTGTATGAAGATGCATCCCTTCCTAAGGGGTTACAGCCATACCCTACAGAGCAGTCTCCACCTAACCCGTTGTCCCGGCCTCGTATTACAGAGCCTATCCAAGTGGGCATTCGTTCCATTGATACACTTCTTACTGTGGGCAAAGGGCAAAGAGTAGGTATATTTGCAGGAAGTGGTGTCGGAAAGAGTACTATGATGGGAATGATAGCCCGTAATAGTGGTGCTGATATCAACGTAATTGCACTCATTGGAGAGCGCGGAAGAGAGGTTAAGGAATTTGTGGAAAAGGACCTCGGTGAAGAGGGATTAAGGAAATCGATAGTGGTGGTTGCTACATCTGATCAGCCTGCATTAATGAGAATCAAAGGGGCTTATACGGCTACTGCTGTCAGCGAATACTTTCGGGATAAAGGGTTTAATGTCAATCTAATGATGGATTCTGTAACCAGGGTAGCTATGGCACAAAGAGAAATTGGCCTAGCTACAGGAGAACCTCCGACTACGAAAGGATATACACCTAGTGTATTCGCAATACTGCCAAAGCTGCTCGAACGAACCGGCACCAACCATCATGGCACCATTACAGCTTTTTATACAGTCCTTGTCGATGGAGACGATTTAAATGAGCCAATTTCCGACACTGTTCGAGGGATATTGGACGGGCACTTTGTTTTAGATAGAAAGCTTGCAGAGCAGGGTCAGTTTCCTGCAATCAATATTCTGAAATCGATTAGTCGTGTGATGAAACAAATTACGTCAAAGGAGCAGCAAGATGCAGCGGGAGAGCTAAGGTCCATGCTTGCTACCTATGAAGAAAACCAAGAGCTGATTCAAATTGGGGCGTACAAGAAGGGGACATCGCAAGAAGTGGATCAGGCTATTCAGTATCATCCAGGAGTGATCTCTTTCTTGAAACAAGGAACAGAGGAGCAGGTTGAGCATAGGGAAGCCGTCGACCAACTATTCTCTTTATTAGGACGAAAGGGGTAATCAAGAATGGCTGAACTATCTACTTATCATAAGCTGTTGCAGATGAAAGAAACAGATAAGAACCTAGCACACAAGGACTACCAGGATTCTGTAGAAGTCTTTGAGGAAGTTGCTACAAAAATGTATGAGTTGTTGAAGAAAAAAGAGCAGGCGGAAGCGCATTATCAGAAGCAAATTCAGCACTCCATGCAAATAACGGATCTTCATACTTCGTTTCAGTATATCGATCGATTAGAAAAGCAAATTGCAAATTTACAGCAAGCTATCCATACAGCACGTAGTGACATGCAGCAAAAGCAGGAATCGTTAACCTCCGCTCATGTAGAAATGAAGAAATATGAGAAAATTATTGACCGGAAGGAATATCACATCCATACCGTCAGAACGTATGAAGAGAAGAAGCAGATGGATGACATGTCCATGCAACAGTTTTTAAGTCAAGGAATTAGGTGAATGTAATGGCGGGGAAAGAAGTACAAGACAGAAAGAAAACCAGCAAATTCCAGTGGTTTGTATTTGGGATATTAATACCACTAGTCTTTGCCATAACTGTTGCTCTGATTGTCATGACAATCGGGGGGGTGAACGTGTTTGAGAAGGTGCAGCAATATGGAAGCAACATTCCTGGAGTATCCGCAATTGTTTCCTCAGAACAAGATTCAGGCGAGGAAGAATCAGATTCTACCAGAACCTCATCTGCAGAATTACAAGCTACCATACAGGATCAAAATGCCCAAATTACACAACTTCAAGACACGATAGCATCCAAGGATAGTACTATTGAAGAATTAAACAACGAGATTGCTACATTGACAGAGCAAATAAATAAAGAAAGTAAAAATAATGATAATCAGAAGGAAGTTATGAAGGATGTTTCTTCTTCCTTTAAAGATATGGATGCGGACAAAGCTGCTCCCATTATTACAGAGCTAGATAAATCTGTAGCTTTATCTATATTACAGGAAATACCTGATAAGGAACGAGGCAAAATCTTTGAAGAAATGGATCCAAAAACAGCAGCAAGTCTAACAAGTGCACTTGTCCAGCGTAACTAATACAAACTATAGGGAAAGGGGGTGAACAAGTGAGTAGCTCCATACAGGCATTGTTTCAAACGATAAGCTCCTCTCAGATGAGGTCCGGGGTTGGCTCGCAACCATATCAGCAAGGATCGAACGACAAACTGTCATTTGGAGATGTCGTCGCTTCCATAAGAAAGGGTGCTGATACCGATAAGGAGTTATCGATGAAACAAACTAAACAGGAAGTAAAGCAGCTGTTACACTCCTTATCAGATGAAGATCTTTCCATAGACGAGGGGATGTTTGAAGAGCTGAAAGCTTCACCAATGTGGGCCAAATTAACCTCACATCAACAAGAAGCTATAGAGGATTTATTATCACAGTCCTCTACTATAGTAGAAATAGCAGCACAACTTCCATTATCCGAACAAGGAAATGCTCATTTAGCTATTCTGCAGCAGTGGACGAAAGAGCATAAGTCACCTGCGCAAGCAAAGGCAGCAGAGGCATTAAAGCCAATGTTAAAAACGATTGCTGCTCATCTTTTACATCAATCCTTACATAATTCCACTAATACTAGTACTAATATAACATCTAGGTTGCAAAATCTTGAACGTTCACAGTTGGCAGTATCTTTACGTAATACCCAACTTCATCAGGACGTGAAACCTTTATCAGTCGAAAAAAGTGAAATGTCACCAAAAATAGAGGAATTAGCTAAAAACATAGCTGTAAAACTGCAAGAAATGCTGCACAAAAATGGTACGTCTCCTCAGACAAGCAAAACAGCTCAGCAATTAATGGACTTAGGCAGGCAATGGATGCAAGCTCAGCAAACGGGTGATAGTACGTTAGGAAAACAAGCTTTAGAGAATACACACCTGTCGAGTAAACAGATAATAGCGTGGGATAAAGCAGTTTCTATTCTGCATAATAGAAGCAGCCTTAACCAAGGTGCTCCATATTCGGCTAATGCCCAAGTAACTCCGAAAGATTTTTCAAACTGGGTGAGAGGAGCTTGGCAAAGGTTAGAGGTACAGAACACTTCCAGTAACAAAGATACATCCATTGAAAATATAATCCAGCGCTCTGTAGGCGGTTCGGACGCGATGCCGATGTCTCGACAGGAGCAGCTTTTTATCAAGTTGAACAGTTCGCAGGCAACACCATCGAATCAACAATCACTAATAGAGCAGTTCCAGAAAATAATAAGTCAAAGCCGTTTTTCCATAAGTAATGCAGGTTCTCAATTATCTATCAAGCTTAACCCTGGTAACTTAGGGGACATGATGGTACGGATGACACAGCAAAATGGGGAAATGATGGTGAAAATCCTCGTAACCTCTCAAGCTGCAAAGGAGATGCTGGAAAGTAATATGCAGCAGCTTCGCCATATGTTTAGCCCTAGTCAGGTTCAAATAGAAAGGCAAGAACAGACAGCAACCCATCAATCATCAGTACCTTTCAGCAAGGAAGAGAAACAGCAGCAAGAAGGTCAACAAAGCTCAAGAGAAAGCTATCTTGACTGGTTGAGTGAGCAAGAGGAAGAAGAAGATTCCGTCCCTTTTCACGAACTATTACAGAACGAGAAAGCGTAGGTGAACAGGATGAGCAGTATTGATCCTTCCCTTTATTTGCAAGCACAAAGCACGACTGCATCACCAAGTGGCAACAACGGTGCCACGCTTGGCAAAGATGATTTTTTGAAAATACTGATGACTCAATTACAAAACCAAGACCCAACAAGTCCTATGAAAGATCAAGAGTTTATTAATCAGATGACCAATTTCTCCATGCTGGAGCAGATGACTAACGTATCCTCCTCCATTGAAGCATTTACAAAAAGTCAATCCAATAACCCCATCGTCGAATACAGCCATATGATTGGAAAGCAAGTAACCTATGCTCTATCATCTTTTGATGAGACAAGTAACATTAAGGCAGTATCTACGAAAGAAGGAAAGGTTTATTTGGAGCTGACAAACGGAGAAAAAATTACGCCAGATCAAATAACTAGATTAAGTGCAGAGGAAAGTGAGTAAAGAAAGAAGGGATTGTAGTGGATCCAAGAATCCATTCGATACACCAGCCTATTAGCATCCCTACTGCACATAAACGGGAACTGCAAGCAGGGAAGAGCACCTTGTTTCATGACGTATTTCAACAGGAAGCTAATCGAATAACCATTAGCAAACATGCCAGAGCAAGGTTACAGGAGAGAAATATTGAAATACAGCCAAAAACATGGGCAGAAATCACAGAGAAGGTAGAAGAGGCGAAGAAAAAAGGGGTAACCGACTCAGTAGTGTTAACGAAAGATACTGCCCTTGTCGTAAGTACAAAGAATAACACGGTTATCACTGCAATGAATCGGGAAGAGGCCGCAAGCCAGATTTTTACTAATATTAATGGAACAATCATTATGAAAGAATAGGCTGGACCTACGGGAGGCCTGCTAAAGCTGTGGATGGATGGAAGCAGCTTTATACAATCACGGGAGAGGATGAAATAAATGTTACGTTCAATGTATGCCGGGGTTTCCGGTATGAAAGGTATGCAAACGAAATTAGACGTAATCGGTAACAATATTGCTAATGTCAATACTACAGGATATAAAAAAGGTCGTGTCACGTTTCAGGATATGATTAGTCAAACCGTAAGCCCTGCACAGGGTCCTGCTGGCAACCTTGGAGGGATGAACCCTTCGCAAGTTGGTCTAGGTGCACAACTTGGGACGGTAGATAACATTCATACGCAAGGGAATAACCAGACTACTAATAGACCTTTGGACATTTCTATAGAAGGGGATGGAATGTTTGCCGTCCAAGAAGGAACAGAAACCTTTTATACTCGCGCGGGTAACTTCTATTTAGATCAAGCAGGAGATATCGTAACCGGTAGCGGTCAGTACCTATTAGATACTGCTGGTGATACCATTAATATCCCTGCTAACGCAGAAAGCTTTAGCGTGCAGACAAATGGTCAAGTACAAGTGGTGCTTCCTGCCGGGGCATCTTCTGTTGGAACTATTGGCATTGCGCAGTTCTCCAATCCAGCGGGACTAGAGAAGGTGGGCTCCAATATGTATCGGCACACAGATAATGCCGATGCCGATAATGGGAACGATCTATTAGGAGCACCTAGTACAAATGGAAGAGGATCCCTTGTTTCCGGCTCATTAGAAATGTCCAATGTAGATCTTTCAGAAGAATTTACAGAAATGATCACTGCACAGCGTGGCTTCCAAGCTAACACACGTATCATAACAACGTCAGATGAAATTCTCCAGGAGCTTGTCAACTTAAAACGTTAATAGAAGGGGGCCATGGAGAAGGGGAGTGATGCTATGAATCTGCTTCTCTTTCTCCTTTTACATATGATTACGGTAACTAGGCTGAATGGAGACTCGTTTACGTTAAATGCGCTATTTATTGAGCAAATTCAAATGTTTCCAGACACTACAATTACATTAACTAATGGAAAGAAGCTGATTGTACAAGAATCAAACGAGCAGGTTAAGGAAAAAGTTATTCAATTTTACAAGCAAATAGGGCTTATAGGGACAAGTCATATATCCGGGGAGGACTCCTCATGAATTCGAGATTATTCAAAACAATGGTTACGACGTTTGTGGTAATAACGGTAGCCGGAGTGGCAGCATTATTGTTTGTGTTAAACAGTCAAGGCAGTGAGAAGGCAAGTGCCGACCGTTCCATAGATGAATTAGTAGAATACTCTTTAGATACGGAAGAAATCACAACGGATTTGCAAAATGATCGTTTTGTTCGTATTCAATTTAAAATTATTACAAGTGATAAACACGCAAAGGAAGAGCTGCAAAAGCGGGATTTCCAACTAAAAAATATACTGATTAAAGAGCTGTCCCAAATGGAAGAAAAAGAATTTAAGACCGGGGTGGATAATTTAGAAAGCATGCTCCAAACTCGTTTGAATGAATTAATGGAGGATGGAACAGTTACCGACGTGTACACCACTAAGAAAGTACTGCAATAATACAATTTAGGAAAAGCGCCAGAACGGAGGTGACCTTTCTTGGCCGAAGAAGTTCTTTCGCAGAATGAGATTGACGCACTATTGTCTGCCATATCGACAGGAGAAATGGACGCAGATGATTTAAAGAAAGAAGAGAAAGAAAAGAAAGTAAAAGTTTATGACTTTAAACGAGCGTTGCGATTTTCTAAGGATCAAATTAGAAGTTTGTCCAGGATACACGAGAATTTCGCGAGACTATTAACTACTTTTTTCTCTGCGCAGCTGCGAACATATGTGCAAATTTCTGTTGCATCTGTTGATCAAATACCTTATGAAGAGTTTATCCGATCTATTCCCAAAATGACGATTTTAAATATATTTTCCGTCGCACCGCTGGATGGACGTATTTTATTAGAGGCGAATCCAAATATAGCGTACGCAATGATGGATCGTTTATTAGGTGGTACGGGGGAAAGCGTCAATAAAATAGAGAATTTGACAGAGATAGAAACAAAAATACTTTCTCGTTTATTTGAGAAAACGATTGATAATTTACAAGAAGCATGGAGTACGGTAGTAGATATTAATCCGGAGCTGGATGAGTTTGAAGTCAATCCCCATTTTCTCCAGATGGTATCTCCCAATGAAACAGTAGTGGTAATTTCCTTAAATACGGAAATTGGTGAATCAAGCGGGATGATTAATATTTGTATTCCTCATGTGGTGTTAGAGCCAATTATTCCAAAGCTATCAGTGCACTACTGGATGCAAACCGAATCCAAAGAACGAGAGCCAGGTGAGTATGAAGCATTAACGAATAACATCCAGCGAGCTCACGTGGATATGAAGGCTATACTAGGGGAATCTACCATTTCGGTAGAGGAAATGCTTCAGTTGAAGAAAGATGATGTTATTCAGCTTACCTCCAGTATTGAAGATCCTCTAGCACTAAAAGTAGATAACGAGACAAAGTTTTTAGTACAGCCTGGAAAAGTGAAAAACAAGGCAGCTGTACAAATATTAGAAGAATACCAAGGGGGGGACTATGATGATGAGTGATGATATGCTATCACAAGACGAAATTGATGCGTTGCTCAAAGGGACAGCAGACGAAGACGAACCAGAACAGGCGGCAGCCCAACCCCCTGTTGAAAATTACTTATCAGCTATAGAACAAGATGCGTTAGGTGAGATTGGGAATATATCCTTTGGAAGTTCCGCCACGGCACTTTCTGGACTATTAAACCAAAAAGTAGATATCACAACGCCTGCAATTTCGGTTATCGCGAAGTCCAAATTATCTAATGAATTTCCGGAGCCAAATGTGGCGGTACAGGTTACATATACAGAAGGTTTCTCCGGTATGAATCTGCTCGTCATTCAACAATCCGACGCAGCAATTATTGCCGATCTAATGCTTGGAGGAGATGGTACAAGTCCTTCGGAGGAAATGAATGACATCCACCTTAGTGCTGTGCAAGAAGGCATGAATCAAATGATGGGATCAGCAGCAACAAGTATGTCCACCATTTTTAATAAACGAGTAGATATCTCCCCTCCTAGCATTGATTTACTGGATATTGCCGAAGGAGAAGGAACGGACACTATCCCTGAGAAGGATGTTCTCGTCAAAGTGTCGTTTCAATTGAAGGTTGGTAACTTAATAGATTCGAAAATCATGCAGTTGCTTCCTGTAGAGTTTGCGAAAGAATTAGTGAATGAATTGTTAAATCCTCCGACAGAACAAGCAGATGAATGGGAACAGTCATTACCATTGGATTTTCCTGAACAAGCAAATGGAAAAGAGGAAAGTCACCAAGCTGAAGCCTCACTATCTAACAGCGTACAGCAGCAAGAAGTACGACAATCTAGAACGCCAGAAGGTCCTCAGCACCTTGGAGGTATGCAGCAAGGTAATGAGCAAAACATTCAATCCGCTGAATTCAGTCAATTCCAACCGGTTGAAATGAATCAAAGCGAGCAGCGAAATCTTGATATGCTACTGGATATTCCGTTACGGGTTACCGTGGAGCTAGGGCGGACGAAACGTTCTATAAAAGAGATTTTAGAATTATCCTCAGGCTCTGTTGTGGAGTTAGATAAATTAGCAGGGGAGCCGGTTGATATTCTCGTTAATGAAAAACCGATAGCTAAAGGCGAGGTCGTCGTAATCGATGAGAACTTCGGCGTTAGAGTTACAGATATTTTAAGTCAGAAAGATCGATTAAAACGAATCCAATAATTGGGGAACCTATAGGGGGAATTAAGCATGGCAAATAAAATATTAATTGTAGACGACGCAGCATTCATGAGAATGATGATTAAGGATATCCTGACCAAGAATGGATATGACGTAGTTGGTGAAGCTCAAGATGGAAGTCAGGCTGTAGAAAAGTACAAGGAACTAGAGCCAGACCTGGTAACTATGGATATAACCATGCCTGAAATGGATGGAATTACAGCCTTAAAAGAAATTAAATCTATTAATCCTAATGCAACTATTATAATGTGTTCTGCAATGGGACAACAGGCTATGGTTATTGATGCTATTCAGGCTGGGGCGAAAGATTTTATTGTGAAACCATTCCAGGCTGATCGAGTAATTGAGGCAATCAAAAAAGCATTAAGCTAAAAGTAGGTAGATTATGAATAAACGATTTTGCATGACAATGCTACTATCAATAGGCTTGCTATTTGTGCAAAGCTCAATAGTAAATGCCGAAAACAAAACAGTAGACTGTATGTTTCAACCAGAAAAATGTCAGGATGAGGATCAACAGCAAGACAGTTCCCCATCACTAGATTCTAAAGGAGAGGATGGCGATAGTTCGCCATCCTCCCAAGATAACTCCGCAGTAAACAGTAATAGTCCCTCTCTTCTTTGGCAATTCGTCAAACTAATTGGGGTATTAATCTTTATTATTGCTCTTATCTATGGGCTGTTGAAGTTTGTTAATAAGCGCAATAAGCTATTTCAACAAGTTCGCACACTTGAGAATGTTGGAGGAGTCTCCCTCGGTCAGAACAAGTCGTTGCAAGTGATTCGTATCGGAGAACAGTATTTTGCAGTAGGGGTTGGAGATAACGTCGAACTGCTTACGGAAATTACAGATGAGGCTACCCTTCGCTCCTTTCAGTCAGAAGGAGAGTCGTCTGTTAATTCTACCACTGCCTCTTTACTGGAAAATGTATTTTCTAAAACGAGTACGAACAACGAAAAGAAAGCACCAAATGCTTCTTCTTTACCGTTTAAAGATTTATTTCAATCCGAGCTAGGGTCGTTAAAGGAGAAACGAAAACAGTTAATAGATAAACAGTCTAGACAGAAAGAGGATCGCGATGACTGAATTTGTAGAATTATTCTCAAGCTCTGATGCCACCAACATATCCACTTCTGTGAAGCTATTGCTCCTGTTAACTGTACTTTCCTTAGCACCAAGCATCTTAATACTTATGACGAGTTTTACCAGGATTGTAATAGTACTGTCGTTTGTTCGTACCTCACTGGCAACACAGACAATGCCGCCTAACCAGGTGCTGATCGGATTAGCTTTATTCCTCTCCTTCTTTATTATGGCGCCTACGCTGCAGGAAGTGAACGAAGAAGCATTGACTCCATTATTTAATGAAGAAATAACATTAGAAGAAGCATATGAGAATGCCAGTGTGCCCATGAAGGATTTCATGGCTGCCCACACAAGACAGAAGGATTTAGGCTTATTTATGGACTATGCTGAAATGGAACAACCTGAAACCATTCAGGATATACCATTAACGACGCTTGTGCCTGCATTTGCCATAAGTGAATTAAAAACAGCCTTTCAAATGGGATTTATGATTTTCATACCATTTTTAGTAATTGATATGGCGGTAGCGAGTGTGCTTATGTCCATGGGAATGATGATGCTCCCTCCAGTTATGATTTCTTTACCATTTAAAATTCTGTTGTTCGTTCTTGTTGATGGCTGGTACCTCATTACCTATTCGTTACTAGAAGGCTTCTAGGGATGGCAGAAAGGAAAGGGTGTCCTAATGAATAGTCATACCGTTATATCACTTGCAGAGCAGGGAATTTATACCGTACTCATCGTAACAGGTCCGTTGCTGATTTTAGCATTATCTGTTGGTCTGTTAGTTTCCATATTCCAGGCCACTACTCAAATACAAGAACAAACCCTAGCGTTTATACCGAAAATAGTAGCAGTAATGGGTGGATTGGTTTTCTTTGGTCCGTGGATGCTATCGAAAATGGTAGAGTTTGCTGCAGGGATTTTCCAAAACTTAAATCAATTTGTGGGGTAGGGTATGTTAGACGTAATCGACTTAACGAAAGTACCAGCATTTTTACTCATTCTTGTACGTGTCACTGCATTTTTTGTTACCTTACCCTTATTTTCATATAAAAACGTTCCTACACCACATAAAATCGGTTTCAGCTTCTTTTTAACCTGGGTGATGTATTACACCGTTGATATCCCGATTGTAGTGATTAATGAAACGTTTCTGTTGCTTATTTTGAAAGAGGCAGTTGTCGGCTTAGCAATAGGGTTTATTGCTTATTTAATCTTATCTGCTATTCAAATAGCTGGCGGGTTTATTGATTTTCAAATGGGCTTTGCAATCGCAAATGTGATAGACCCACGAACAGGAGCTCAAAGTCCGCTCATTGGACAATATTTATACACTATCACCCTGTTGTTCTTTCTAGCTGTAAATGGTCATCATCTATTATTGGATGGGATGTTCTACAGCTATGAGGCTATACCTATGCAGCAAATGGCAACAGGGCTTGGTAATGATGCTGTGGCAAGCTATGTTATAGAGACCTTTAATAAAATGTTTATTGTAGCATTTCAAATGGCCATCCCTATTGTAGGATGTTTGTTTCTCGTAGATGTCGCTTTAGGTATAGTGGCCAGGACCGTACCACAGCTCAATGTATTTGTAGTTGGATTGCCGTTAAAGATATTAGTCAGCTTTGTTGTCATTTTCATTTCATTTGGAATGTTCACTATTCTGATGAGAGAGTTATTTGAACTGATGTTCGTTTCCATGCGGGATGTGATGAGGTTAATGGGGGGATGAGGATGCAACGTCTTCCGGTGGATTTACAATATTTTTCACAGGAAAAAACAGAAAAAGCCACACCTAAGAAAAAAGAAGACAGTCGTAAAAAAGGGCAAGTGCCTAAAAGTCAGGATGTCAATACGGCCCTATTAATGTTCGCGATGTTCCTTTTGCTATTTGTTATCGGCGGATTTTTAAAAGGGAGATTTACGAATCTTCTCGAACAAAGCTTTTATGAATACATACATTGGGATCTGACTCAGCTTACCATTCATCAAATTATGGTGGAGATTGCTATAGAAATGGCAGCAACGTTAGCACCTATTATGGGAGTGGCTATCCTGGCAGGGCTAGCTTCAAACTATTTGCAGGTGGGCTTCCTATTTACAGCGGAACCTTTAAAGGTGGATATTAAGAAGTTAAATCCTATTCAAGGATTTAAGAAGATATTTGCTGCAAGAGCGTTAGTGGAGCTCGTGAAATCCTTACTGAAAATAGGCTTTGTGGGGACAGTTACCTTTTCAGTCCTATGGCTGAGAAAAGACGACATGCTGGAAATGTCTCAAAAAGGTTTGGATGCAGCGGTTAGTTTTTTTGGGCAAACCACCATTATAATGGGACTTGCCGCTTCATTACTGCTACTTGTTCTATCGGTGCTGGACTATGTTTATCAACGATATGACCATGAAAAGAATATTCGAATGTCTAAGCAGGATATAAAGGATGAAAGTAAAAACATGGAGGGTGATCCTCTCATTAAATCAAAAATTAAGGAACGGCAACGGCAAATGTCGCAGCAGCGAATGATGAGCGAGGTTCCTGAAGCAGATGTGGTTATCACTAACCCAACTCACTTTGCTATTGCTATTAAGTATGATGAAGAAAAAGCAGACGCACCATACGTTGTTGCTAAAGGAGTCGATTACGTCGCATTAAAGATAAAAGACATAGCACATAAGCATGACGTGGCAACAGTAGAAAATCGGCCTTTAGCAAGAGCGCTGTATGATGCTGTGGAGATAAACGATGCCATTAGCGAAGATTTTTATCAAGCAGTAGCTGAAATACTGGCGTATGTTTATCGGATTCAACAAAAAGCTTGAAATTAGGGAGAGAAGAACATGTCAGCTAGAGACCTCTCAGTCATTGTTGGGGTAATAATGATCATTATTATGCTGGTAATTCCGTTACCTCCAATGATGTTAAGTATTCTAATATTAATCAATATATCACTAGCGCTAGTGGTCATTCTGGTAGCCATGAATACGCAGGAAGCGTTGGAGTTTTCCATATTTCCATCCTTGCTGTTGTTATTGACTTTGTTCCGGTTAGGACTAAATGTTTCAACAACTCGGTCCATATTAGCTAACGCAGAAGCAGGCGGGGTTGTGGCAACGTTTGGAACATTTGTAACGGGTAATAGCGCCTTAGTAGGTTTTGTGATTTTTGCTATTTTAGTAATTATACAATTTTTAGTTATCACAAAAGGGGCAGAACGTGTTTCAGAGGTGGCAGCCCGGTTTACACTTGATGCGATGCCAGGTAAGCAAATGAGCATCGATGCTGATTTAAATGCCGGACTTATATCGGAACATCAAGCGAAAGAGCGTCGCGAAAAAATTGAAAATGAAGCGGATTTTTATGGCGCGATGGATGGTGCCAGTAAGTTCGTAAAAGGGGACGCTATTGCAGGTATCATAATTGTTTTAATTAACATATTGTTTGGTCTTATTATTGGAATGACCCAAAAGGGAATGGGCTTTAATGAAGCGATAGATACATATATGCGCTTAACCGTCGGGGATGGTCTTGTCAGTCAAATACCTGCACTCCTTATTTCAACTGCAACAGGTATTACCGTTACCCGAGTTGCTTCTGAAGGTAACCTTGGCCATGATGTAACAGGTCAATTGTTGCGCTATCCTAAATTATTATACATTGCAGCAGCAACTATTTTTTTCCTTGGATTAACTCCTATCCCATTTTTACTTACTACTGTACTGGCAGGGATTTTAATATTTGGCGCCTGGTACTTGTCCCGAACAGTGGTACAAGAACAGCCTGATGAGGAGGAAGCAGCGGAAGAAAAAGAAAGTGCTGATATGCAATCACCGGAAAATGTAGTCAGCCTAATCAGCATGGATCCCATCGAATTTGAGTTTGGCTATGCCTTAATCCCTATTGCAGATGCTAGTCAGGGTGGTGACTTACTTGATCGAATTGTCATGATACGACGCCAGCTAGCTATTGAGCTTGGTATTGTTATTCCAACTGTGAGGATTCGAGATAATATTCAATTGAACCCTAATGAATACCGGTTGAAGATTAAAGGCAATCAAGTAGCAAACGGGGAATTGTTATTGGACCATTATTTAGCTATGAGTCCAGGGGTGGAGGATGATGCGGTGGAAGGAATCGACACACAGGAGCCTGCATTTGGTCTTCCCGCTAAATGGATTACTGAAGAAACCAAAGAAGAAGCGGAGATGTTTGGCTATACCGTCGTAGACCCACCTTCTGTAGTTTCCACACATATTACGGAAGTTATTAAACAGCATGCTCACGAATTACTGGGAAGACAAGAAACAAAGCAGCTGATTGATCATTTGAAGGAATCTTATCCAATTCTCGTAGAAGAAGTGACACCAGAGCCGTTGTCTGTCGGAGATGTGCAAAAAGTGCTTGGTAAGCTTTTAAGGGAGAACATTTCAATTAAAAACCTGCCAATTATTTTTGAAACATTAGCGGATTTTGGAAAGATGACAAATGACACAGAATTGTTAGCTGAATATGCTCGGCAATCATTATCTCAGCAAATTACCAATCAATATGTCCAGCAAAATCACATACGCGTTATTACTGTTTCAGGAAAAGTGGAGAAAACAATTGCAGAACATGTTCAGCAAACTGAGCACGGAAGTTATCTAGCTCTCGACCCTGAAACTCAGCAGTCCATCATACAGTCTGTGGCACAGCAGGTAGAGCAGCTTTCCCTTCAAGAGGAAACACCGATTGTTTTATGTTCCCCTGCAGTGAGGATGTATGTCAAGCAGTTATTAGACAGGTTTTTACCTCAAGTTGCTGTCCTATCCTATAATGAACTAGAACCAAGTATTGAAGTGCAAAGCGTGGGGGTGGTGAATGTAGCATGAAGGTAAAAAAGTTTATAGCTCCGACCATGCTAGAGGTGATGAGTCAGGTTAGAAAAGAGTTAGGTACCGAAGCAGTTATTCTCAATTCTAAGGAGATTAAAAAGGGAGGCATCTTCGGCTTTTTCTCCAAAACGAATATTGAAGTGGTAGCTGCGATAGATCCTGAGCCAGCTAGATGGAAGCAAAAGGAGCCTAAAGCAGATAAAAGCATCCAATGGCAGGCTCAACCAGCGGAATCAGAACATATTACATCTAGCTCTGAGAAAGCTTTACAAAGAGATATAGAGGAATTGAGGACAGTAGTTCAGCAACAGCAGCGGAACCAATCGTATCCACTTGAGATACAAAAGCTATACGAAGAATTATTAAAACAAGAAGTATCAGCTCAAACAGCAGATACAATCGTCCAACCTCTTGTGGAGAAATTTTATGTACAAAGGTCGAACGGCAATGAGCTGCAGTTATGGAAGTGGATGAAGGAAGAGCTGTATATGCAATTAGAGGATGTACCCTTTGGTGGTATGGACTATACTAAACAAATTGTACATTTCGTTGGCCCGACTGGTGTCGGCAAGACGACCACAATCGCTAAAGTAGCCGCAAATGCAGTTATGAATGATCATAAACAGGTAGCCTTCATTACGACAGATACATATCGAATAGCAGCGATAGATCAGTTAAAAACGTATGCTAAGATTCTCGATCTCCCTTTGGAGGTTGCTTATAATAAGGAAGATTACCAATTGGCTAAAGAGAAATTCAGCTCCTATGATCTAGTGCTAGTCGATACTGCAGGTCGTAATTACAGAGATACGACATATGTAGAGGAATTAAAGGATATGGTCGAAATTGGTAAGGATACAGATACGTACCTAGTGCTCTCGCTTACTAGTAAAGTAAAAGATATGGAGGATATATATAATACATTCGCTACACTCCCAATAAAGAATATCATTTTTACAAAGGCAGATGAAACAACTCAATACGGTGGAGTATTGGATTTGGTTATGAAGCATGAAATTGGTGTTGCTTACGTAACAGATGGGCAAAATGTACCGGATGATTTACGAATAGCTTCCGGTGATTGGCTCATTGACCAGATAGTTGGTGATATAGAGCTATGACAGACCAAGCCCATAACCTACGTTCAAAAATAGAGAGGCTTAAGCACAATAAAGAAGCTAAAACCATCGCTATCGCAAGCGGTAAAGGAGGAGTGGGGAAGTCAAATGTTACGTTGAATTTTGCTCTTTCCCTGTGTAAAGAGCAGAAAAAAGTGTTGATTTTTGATCTGGATATAGGGATGGGCAATATTGATATTCTCCTAGGGACACCTGCGAAAAGAACTATTGTAGAAATGTTTGAAAATAACCTTTCGATTGCCGATATCATAGAAAAGGGCCCTCAAGGGCTATCTTTTATAGCAGGTGGGTCAGGCTTGAATTCACTCTTTGTGTTAAATGAGACGAAAGCCTCCCATTTCTTTGATCAATTACAGCTATTGGTAGAGGATTATGACTATATCCTATTTGATTTAGGAGCCGGAGTTAGTGAGGAAAGTCTTCATTTTATTCTTGCAGCCAATGAGTGCATTATGGTGACAACACCAGAGCCTACCTCGATAACGGATACATATGCCATGGTTAAGCACGTTATTTTACAGCAAAGTGATCTGCCCATTAATATGGTTGTCAATAAATCATTTTCATCAAAAGCGGGCCAGCAAACCATGGATAGGCTTCAGCAGGTTGTGATGCGTTTTCTAAACAAAGAGATATTACCTCTAGGGATACTGCCAGATGATTCAACAGTCACTAGAGCTGTTAGTCGACAGACCCCTTTTCTAGCCTACAATGAACATGCAGCAATAAGTAAAGCTCTTCATAAAATGACGAAACACTATTTAAGCGGTAAACAGGAGGTTCATACGAAATCTAAAGCCCCCTTCATCTCAAGATTAAAGCGTCTTATGCTGGAAAGGTAGGTCTCTATGAATCAGGTTAATGTATTAGTCGTCGACGATTCGGCGTTTATGAGAAAAATGGTAAGTGAAATGCTCCAAAGTCATGAACAAATTCATGTTATCGCTACTGCACGAAATGGGGAAGATGGGCTTAAGAAAATGAGAGAATATAAGCCTGATGTTATGACGCTGGATGTAGAAATGCCTGTCATGGGCGGATTGACGTGTCTAGAGCAGATAATGCATGAATACCCTATTCCTGTGTTGATGCTGTCAAGTGTCACCTCAGAGGGAGCAAGCAGCACCATCAAAGCAATGGAACTAGGGGCAGTTGATTTCATTCAAAAACCCTCTGGTGCTATATCGCTTGATATAGAAAAAATAAAAACGGATATCGTAAATAAAGTACTGGCAGCGGCCACTGCTAATTTACAAGAGGTAAAACCATCGACGCGTCATGAAGCACCTCCTATCCGATCCTCTCTAAGGAAAAACGTAACCAACGGGGGTGCTCGAAGGCAAAAGCAAATAATTGCCATTGGTACTTCAACGGGAGGACCTCGGGCACTTCAACACGTATTGTCTCATCTTCCTGACAATATAGAGGCACCCATTTTAGTTGTGCAGCATATGCCGCCAGGCTTCACACAATCACTAGCTAAAAGGCTGGATACCCTTTGCGCTATTGAAGTTAAAGAAGCAGAGGATAAAGAGATTCTTAGAAATGGAGTTGCTTATATCGCTCCAGGAGATTTTCATTTACAGGTGGAGGAGACAGCCAGCTCAGCAAAGGTACACTTACATCAAGAGCCTCCAGTGCATGGACATCGGCCATCAGTGGATGTCCTGTTTCAGTCCGTTTCCACACTACAACACTATCAGCCAACAGCTATCGTTATGACCGGTATGGGCTCAGATGGTGCTTTAGGATTGAGGCAATTAAAAGCTGCAGTACCAACCACCATAGCTATTGCAGAGTCTAGTCAATCTGCTGTTGTTTATGGAATGCCTAAAGCATGCGTGGCTACCAATCTAGTGGATTATGAAATACATTTGAAAGATATTAGTGCAACATTATGGAGCGTTATGGGGAATAGAAGGGGTGAAAACACATGGAAATGAGTCAATATCTAGAAGTGTTTATTGAAGAAAGCAAAGAACACTTGCAGACAGTCAACACATCTCTATTAGAATTAGAAAAAAATCCAGAAAACTTAACCATTGTTAATGAGATTTTTCGTGCAGCTCACACACTAAAAGGGATGTCCGCCACAATGGGTTATCAGGACACTGCTAATTTGACGCATAAAATGGAGAATGTACTTGATGCTGTTCGAAATGAAAAGCTCGCCGTTGACTCCGATATGTTAGATGTGGTGTTTGATGCAGTAGAAGCATTAGAGGCTATGGTAAATGATATAGCAGGAGGCGGCAGTGGTGAAAGAGATGTTACCTCCATTGTGGAGAAGTTAGATCACATTGAAAACGGTCACCACCCATCTGGAATCCTTGAGGAGGACGGTAATAATTCCTCTCCCTCCGTTCATGAAAATGAAGCAAACATGTTTTTGAACATCGATGAATTTGAATGGACAGTGCTTCAACAATCAGAAGAGAATGGCTATAGTAATTTTCAAATGGATGTCACTCTAAGAGAGGATTGTCTATTGAAGGCTGCAAGAGTCTATATGATTTTCGAAGCATTAGAGCATATTGGAGAGGTTGTGAAGGCTAATCCCCCTGTGGATCAGTTGGAAGAAGAAAATTTTGATTTTTCTTTCTCTATTTTACTGGTGACTCAATCCTCTAAGGACGAAATCTATGACGTCGTTATGAAAATCGCAGAGGTCGAAACCGTGTCTGTCACGAAATTTGAAAGAAAAAGGGAAGACCGTTCCGGTGAATTAACCAGCAATTTATCGTCTTCCTCAAACCAGATGGATAATAATAACAAAACCGCTCAAGGCTCAGCAGCTGTTGCTACCCTAGCACCAGAAAAAGATCAGAAAAAAGAAGCAGCTCCTGCTAATCAAACAACACAGCAGCCAGCGCAAAGTAAGACCATACGAGTAAATATTGACCGATTAGATGTGTTAATGAATCTGTTTGAAGAGCTCGTAATCGACCGAGGAAGATTAGAGCAAATTTCCAATGATCTTGGTCACCATGAGCTTCAGGAAACAGTTGAGAGAATGTCTCGTATATCAGGGGATTTGCAAAATATCATCCTCAATATGCGAATGGTTCCTGTAGAGCAAGTGTTTAATCGCTTTCCACGTATGGTTCGCCAGCTTACACGTGAATTACATAAAAAGGTGAGCCTGGAGATAGAAGGTGCAGAGACAGAGCTTGATCGTACTGTTATAGACGAGATCGGCGACCCGTTAGTTCACCTCATTCGCAATTCACTAGATCATGGGATTGAGACCCCGGAAGCCCGAGTGGAGAAAGGGAAGCCTGAAGAGGGAACGCTGCTCCTTAAGGCATATCATAGTGGAAATCATGTATTTATTGAAGTCTCTGATGATGGAGGCGGCATTAATAGAGATAAAGTTGTCCAAAAAGCTGTACAAAACGGAATCGTGACCCAAGATCAAGCAGATGGATTATCAAATCAGCAAGTATTCGATCTCATTATGGCAAGCGGGTTCTCCACTGCAGACAATATTTCAGATATTTCAGGGCGTGGAGTAGGTCTTGATGTTGTGAAGAATACAATAGAATCCCTTGGTGGTAACATTACTGTTGACTCTTCTTTACATGAGGGAACCGTATTCTCAATTCAACTGCCGTTAACGCTATCGATTATATCGGTCATGCTGGTAGAAGTACAAAAGGAAAAATACGCCATACCTCTATCCTCTATCATTGAAACAGCTATTATCCAAAAGCAAGATGTGATGCATGCTCATAATAAAAAGGTGATTGATTTCAGAGGGAGAGTAGTACCTCTTGTGTTTTTAGAAGAGGTACTTGAGGTTCCGAAAATGTTAGAGGATGTAGAACACTACTCGGTAGTTGTAGTGAAAAAGGGAGACAAAATGGCCGCACTTGTTGTGAACTCCTTCATTGGCCAACAGGAAGTAGTTTTAAAAGCTCTAGGAAACTATTTGCAGAATGTGTATGCCATATCAGGGGCTACGATTCTTGGAGATGGACAGGTTGCGCTTATATTAGATACGAATGCGTTAGTAAAATAAGGAGGGGGAAGCGTCATGAATGAAGTACAGACACAAGAAGAGAAGGTCATAGTGTTTCAGTTGAATGAAGAAGAGTATGGAGTTCCTGTTCAGCAAGTAGGATCGATTGAGAGAATGCAGCATATAACACGGGTACCCCAAACTTCTGATTTTGTAAAAGGAGTGATCAATTTAAGAGGTGTTGTTACTCCTATTATTGATTTACGAGCGAGATTTAATTTAGAAGAGCGAGAACACTCCCATAGCACAAGGATTATCATTACTCATATTGAAGATATGGCGGTAGGGCTCATCGTCGATGAAGCGAATGATGTGATTGATATCCCGCCAGAAGCAATTGAACCAGCTCCAGAAGTAGTTGGTACCGTACATGTGGAATATATTAGAGGTGTGGCAAAGCTTGATAAAAGATTGTTAATCCTCCTTAATTTACCAAAGGTGCTTTCTGCTGACGAGGTAGATGAATTAAAAAGCATAGAAAGGTAAGCGCATGTCTTTTACAGATCAATTTACGGAATATCATAAGGATATATTACAGGAAATCGGGAATATCGGCGCAGCACACGCAGCTACGTCGCTTTCCCAATTAATAGATAAAAAGATTGATTTAACTGTCCCGTCTGTTCGTCTCGTTACCTTTGATGACATGATGGAGATAGTGGGGGGACCTGATAGAGTTATTGTGTCTGTGTTTCTCCGGATTGAAGGTGATGCGCCTGGTAGTATGTTTTTTGTACTGCCGCCACATCAGGCCAATAGAATCATTGCTCGAATGACCAATTCTTCATTTTCTATAGAAGATAACCCGGAGGATGACATAGCCATTTCTGCAATCCATGAATTAGGAAATATATTGTCAGGCTCTTACCTATCTTCTTTATCCGATTTTACTAATTTGAGAGTGCAGCCAAGTGTCCCTTCTGTAGCTGTTGATATGGTCGGTGCAGTACTAAGCTTTGGATTAATAGAGCTATCTCAAGTAAGTGATTACGCTATTGTTGTAGATACAACATTATCTGATAGTGACGGGCAGGAGGATATCGAGGGACACTTTTTCCTGCTGCCAGATCCTGACTCGTTTGAAACAATATTCGAGGCTTTAGGGGTCCATAAATATGAATGAAACAGCGACGATTATTAAAGTTGGTATTGCTGATTTAAATATAGTAAAACCACCAAATAAAATAAAAACATCTGGGCTTGGCTCCTGCGTGGGTATCATTTTATATGATGGAAAACGTAAGCTTGGAGGCATGGCGCACATAATGCTACCTTCTTCTGAAATGGCTAGAGAAACAATAGTAAATGAAGCAAAGTATGCCGATACGGCTATACCATTGCTAATTAAAAAGCTGTCAGCTATCGGAGGGAGGAAATCAGCGTTAACGGCTAAATTGGCTGGAGGGGCGCAAATGTTTCCGTTATCCCCTTCTAGTACAGTAATGCGTATTGGTCCGCGCAATGTTGAGTCCGTAAAAAAACAATTAAGTCGTTATTCTATACCTTTGATAGCCGAGGATAGCGGAGGACATAATGGTAGAACAATAGAATTTGACCCTGAACAAGGTACATTGGAAATTCGTACTGTAAATAAAGGTGTGTCCACTATATAAATGATTGGAACAATATTATGGAATTTACTATTCGCTGTTTTTGGTGGTTCGGTAACGTTTATTCTTTCTTTAACCGCAAATAGCTTACCAACGTCCGTCTATAGAGCTGCCACTGTATTTGCTATTTTTTATCTTTCCATGTTTCTATTTCGAGCAATTTTCGCATATGTAGCTCAAGCAACTTACTCTGGTGAGACTTCCGACGTAGTAGCAAGGAGCGATTTTTATAATGCTTCGTTACAGTCTCAAGAGGAGAGGGAAAAGGAGGAGGAAGAGGAGACTGCACGACAAACCTCACAAGTAATACGGGACTTGCTGCAAGAGGAGGAGCACCAATAATTCAGCATAGAGGAGGAGGGAAACGATAACCATGACAAATCAATCAACTCCTCAGGAACAACAGCTATGGAGCCTGTGGGAAGAGGAGCGGGACATGGAAGCTGCCAACGAATTAGTGCGCATGTATATGCATTTAGTTCATTACCATGTACATCGTATCGCTGCCCATCTCCCACAAAGCGTAAGCAAGGAAGACATTAAGAGCCTTGGTTTGTACGGGCTTTATGATGCGATTGAGAAGTTTGATATTACAAGAGATTTGAAATTTGATACGTACGCTTCGTTTCGCATTCGCGGTGCCATTATGGATGGTCTTCGGAAGGAGGATTGGCTGCCTAGATCTGTACGTGACAAATCAAAGAAAATTGAAAGTACAGCTGAACAGTTAGAGCAGTCTCTCCAACGTCCGCCATCCTCAGCAGAAATTGCTAGCGTACTAGGAGTTACAGAACAAGAAGTAGAATCTGTTATGAAGGATACACTTTTTGCGAATGTGTTATCTATGGAAGAAAAGCCAAAGGATATGAAGGATAATCATAAAGAAGGGATTGGATATTCGATTCCTGACACGAATGAAACAACTCCTGATATGAACGTTGTACAAGAAGAAAATTATCAAGAGTTGGAAGAGGGAATTAAGCAACTAAATGAGAAGGAGCAGCTTGTTATTAGCTTGTTTTATACGGAAGAGCTAACGTTAACGGAAATTGGACAAGTGCTAGGGCTGACCACCTCGAGGATTTCCCAGATTCATGCCAGGGCTTTATTCAAACTTCGAACCATATTACAACAAGTCCAGTTCATTCATTAAGGAGGAGGTTTTATGGGGTAGATCAGTTTGAAGACTACTTTACGGTAACAGTAAGCAAGGATAAATTAACAGCAACACTAGAATTAGTGAAAGAGTATCACCTGGAGCTATCATTGACAGAGGATGATTTGAATAAAGAGCTGCACGATCGGTCCATTTTATTTGGTATAAACAATGAAGCAATATCCTCTATTGTAAATGGATTGGGGGAAGAAGGGTTTCCGATTGTTATTGCAAAAGGGAAGCCTCCTAAAAACGGTAGGGATGGAACGATTGAGTTTCATTGGCCTACCCCGGAAAACGCAAATACAAATCAGCCTTCTACAACGATAAACTATAGGGAGGTTCTGCAAATTCCTTCAGTTCAGGAAGGAGATAAGCTGCTAACCATTACAGATCCAACACCAGGAGAAGATGGTATGACTGTGTTACATACATCCTTGCCAGCTAAGCCTGGTAAGCCGGCTTATATTACCCCAGGAAAGAATGTAACATGGAATGAACAACAACAAACCATGTATGCAGCAACTGCAGGACAAATTAGTAGAACGAACAGACAAGTCCATGTATATCCACTATATGAAGTAAATCAAGACATCACGATGAAAACCGGGAACTTAGATTTTGTGGGCACCATTGTTGTGAGGGGAAGCATCCCGAATGGTTATACGTTAAAAGCAAAAGGTGACATAAAGGTATATGGTTTAGTAGAAGGGGCAACTCTTATCGCAGAGGGATCGGTCTACATTTCCGAGGGCATTGCAGGTGGAGCAAAAGGTTCTATCCAGGCGGGGCTAGATATCCACGCCGGCTATATTAATCAGGGGAATGTAGAAGCCAAACGGGATATATGCATTGATAATTCAATATTACACAGCAACTGTATTGCCGGAAATGATATTCATTGTGATGCAGGTAATATTATTGGAGGTTCTCTGTCTGCCGGAAGATATATTAACTGTAAAGATATAGGCAATAAAATGAGTTCCAAAACAGAGGTTTTTTTTGGACCGAATAAATTAATGGTAAATCAAGAAAAACGATTACAGGAAGAAAAAGCACAGCTAGAGGATTCTTTACATAAGCTCGTCCTAATTGGGCGTAAATTACAGCAAAAGAAAGATAATGTAGGTCAATTATCTGCTAAAGAGCGAATTACCGCTTTGAGGCAGCGTAGTTCACTTGATTATACAGAGAAGCAATTAATGATTGTAAAACAGGAATGGGCAGCACTGCAGACTAAATTTCAAGAGGAGCTAGAAGCGGCGTTATGCGTCGAAGGAACCTTGTACCCGAATACATATGTCTCCTTCGGAAAGTATAAACGGCTTATGCAGCAAGTGTTTCATTATGTTAAAGTGGATATGAATCAAGGAGAAATAACAGTGCATAGTCTAAATAGCTAAAGTGGATAAAGAAGGGGTAACATGATTAGTTTTTTGGTAGTCATTAGCTTTCTCTTACACGGAGTTACGTTATTAACCATTTTCATTCTTGCCAAACGAATCTCTACGGCTAGAGAATTAGAAGTGAAGCAGGAAAAGGTAGCTCGTGAAATTGAAGAGAGTTTTACTGCTTACCTAATGGATATAAAGGAAGAAAATGAACGCTTAATGAATATGTTGGATAAAAATGGTCAGAATGTGGAACAAAGCTTTACTCAGGGGGCTCCTGATGGGAACACTGATAAAGAAAACAGCACAAGTGTTCCCGCTATGACTAACGTCTCCAGCAGCTATAGCTCCCTAGTGAAGGAAGATATACAGGAGCAAAGCCCGGATTTGCCTTTGGAAGATACAAAGGAAAAGAGTACGTATATGCCGCCAACACCGCCGGGAGTAGAGGAAGCTTATGAGCCGTCGGTCCAATCGAGAGTATATCAGCTTTTTGATGCAGGGTACTCTAAGGAAGCTATTGCTAAAGAGTTACATTGTGGAAAGACAGAGGTAGAATTGATGTTGAAATTTCACCAAAGAAACGTTTAAAACACGCTTGCTACCAACGCATACTTATGGTATAGTTACTTTTGGTGTTAATACACACGTTTGTCGATTTATCAGGGTGGTGCTCCTGTTGAAGGAGTCCCGGGATAAAGATGAGACGAACGGAGGAGAAATAAAACCACTAGGAGGAATTGAATCATGTCTGTAATTTCTATGAAACAGCTTTTAGAAGCTGGTGTTCACTTTGGACACCAAACTCGTCGTTGGAACCCGAAAATGAAGAAATATATCTTCACGGAGCGTAACGGCATTTATATTATCGACCTTCAGAAAACTGTGAAGAAGGTTGACGAAGCATTTAACTATGTGAAAGAAATCGCTGAAAATGGCGGTAACATTCTTTTCGTAGGTACTAAAAAACAAGCACAAGAGTCTGTTAAAGAAGAAGCAACTCGTGCTGGTATGTACTACATCAACCAACGTTGGTTAGGTGGTACATTGACAAACTTCCAAACAATCCGCAAACGTATTAATCGTCTAAAAGACATTGAGCGTATGGAAGAAGACGGAACTTTTGAAGTACTACCGAAGAAAGAAACAGTGGACCTTCTTAAAGAGAAAGATCGTCTTGTTAAATTCCTAGGCGGTATTAAGAATATGGAAAGTCTTCCGGATGCAATGTTCATCATTGATCCTCGTAAAGAGCGTATTGCAGTTGCAGAAGCTCACAAATTAAACATTCCAATTATCGGTATCGTTGATACAAACTGTGATCCAGATGAAATTGATTATGTGATTCCAGCTAACGACGATGCAATCCGTGCTGTGAAACTTCTAACTTCTAAAATGGCAGATGCTGTTCTAGAAGCTAAGCAAGGCGAAGAGACTGAAGAGCCTCAAGAAGCTGAAGAAGCAGAAACAGTGCAAGACTAAGGAAGGTTTTGAAGGTGATAAGAGGGAGGAACCTTTTATCACCTTTTTTAAAGAGTATGCAAATGGCATACTCCTTTAAGGTATAGCTCAGGCGCACCTGCTAGTGGACTTGGCAGTACGCAGTGTCCTATTGGGACAAGGTAAATGAGTTCCAGGCAGGCTGTACTATTAAATATATGCACGAGAGCTAAACTTGCAGAGTAACTGAATCATTAAAGGAGGATTTACCCATGGCAGTAACAGCTAAAATGGTTAAAGAATTGCGCGAAAAAACTGGCGCAGGTATGATGGATTGTAAAAAAGCACTAACTGAAGTAGAAGGCAACATGGATAAAGCCATCGAATGGTTACGTGAAAAAGGTATCTCCAAAGCTCAAAAGAAAGCAGATCGTATTGCGGCAGAAGGTTCTACTTCTGTTGAAGTAGACGGCAATACTGCTGTCATCTTTGAAGTGAACGCTGAAACTGATTTCGTTGCGAAGAACGATTCATTCAAGCAGCTTCTTAAAGAGCTTGGTACTCACTTAGTTCAACAGAAGCCTGCTACTGTTGAAGAAGCTCTTGAGCAGCCACTACACGGTGAAGGCCAAACCGTTAACGAATACATCACAGATGCTATCGCTAAAATTGGCGAAAAACTATCTCTACGTCGTTTCACTATTATGGAAAAAGGCGAGAACCAGGCATTTGGCGCTTACTTGCACATGGGAGGCCGTATTGGCGTTCTTTCTCTTCTAGAAGGTACGACGGATGAAACTGTTGCTAAAGATGTTGCCATGCACGTTGCTGCAGTCAGCCCTCGTTTTATCAGCCGTGACGAAGTTCCTGAAAGTGAAGTAAACCAAGAGCGTGAAGTACTTAAGAAAGAAGCACTTGCAGAAGGCAAGCCTGAAAACATCGTGGAAAAAATGGTGGAAGGTCGTCTTGGCAAGTTCTTCGAAGGAATTGTTCTTACGGAGCAAGCTTTCGTTAAAGACCCAGACAAGAAAGTGAAACAATATGTTCAAGAAAACAATGCTACAATTAACAACTTTGTACGTTATGAAGTAGGCGAAGGCATGGAAAAACGTGAAGATAACTTCGCTGAAGAAGTAATGAACCAAGTAAACAAATAATAGCTTGTTGAGATGGGGGACACAATGTGTTCCCTTTTTCAAAAGCATACATATAACGAGTGATGGAGGTAATTATGACAACAGCTCATTACCGTCGTGTAGTACTAAAACTAAGTGGCGAAGCGTTAAGTGGACCTGAAGGCTATGGATTGGACCCAGAGATTCTTCAATCCATAGCAAGGCAAGTTAAAGAGATTTCAGAACTAGGTGTAGAAGTAGCCGTTGTAGTAGGCGGAGGTAACATCTGGCGAGGAAAAGTAGGTAGTGAGGTCGGTATGGACCGAGCTACAGCTGATTACATGGGCATGTTAGCAACTGTTATGAACTCACTCGCCCTTCAGGATAGTTTGGAGAATATTGGTATTCCGACAAGAGTACAAACTTCTATTGAAATGCGTCAGGTTGCAGAGCCATATATACGCCGCAAGGCTATCAGACATCTGGAGAAGAAACGCGTTGTAATTTTTGCCGCGGGTACAGGTAATCCTTACTTTTCTACAGACACAACAGCTGCATTACGCGCTGCTGAAATTGAAGCAGATGTCATCCTTATGGCGAAGAACAATGTGGATGGTGTGTACAATGCTGATCCGAAACAGGATACAACAGCTGTGAAGTATGATGAACTTTCCTATCTTGACGTATTAAATGAAGGCTTAGGAGTAATGGACTCTACTGCATCATCCTTATGTATGGACAATGATATACCTCTTCTAGTATTCTCGATTATGGATGATGGGAATATTAAAAGAGCTGTATTAGGTGAAAGTATTGGAACAATAGTGAGGGGGAAATAACTATGCCAGAATCAATTATGAACGACACACGTGAGCTGATGGAGGAAGCAGTAAAGGCGTTTAGACGTCAGCTTGCTACAGTACGTGCAGGTCGCGCAAATCCATCTATCTTAGACGCTGTGAAAGTAGAATACTATGGTGCTGTTGTACCATTGAATCAGCTTGCTACTATTTCAGCACCAGAAGCACGTTTACTAGTGATTACACCTTTTGATAAGTCTTCCATTAACGATATTGAGAAGGCTATTCAAAAAGCTGATCTAGGCTTGTCTCCATCTAGTGATGGTAACGTCATCCGTATTAATATTCCTGCCCTGACGGAACAACGTCGTAAAGATTTAAACAAGCTTGTAAAGAAATACAGTGAAGAAGCGAAAGTGCAAGTTCGTAACATTCGTCGTGAAACGAATGACTCCTTGAAGAAAATGGAAAAAGAAGGTAGCATTACTGAAGATGATCTCCGCAGCTACCAGGATGACGTTCAAAAAACAACAGACAAGCATATCAATGAAATAGATCAGATTGCTAAGGAGAAAGAAGAAGAAATCATGGAAGTTTAAAGGATTTCCTAGTACAATGAAAGTGAAAGCCCTCTTGTAAGAAGGGGGTTTTTCATTTTCAGCTAATCACGAAATGATGTTAGATTGGCTTTCGCTAAATGAGGCGAAAGCCAGATTTTTCTATAATCATAAGAATAGGGTTCTATGGAGGATCTAGTATGTTTTTAAAACTTCCTTTCTCAAAAAAGAAAGCCGATGATACAGAAGCAGTAGAATTAGATAGGAATAAGATGCCTAAACACGTAGCCATCATCATGGACGGAAATGGCAGGTGGGCAAAAAAGCGAGGACTTCCTCGCATCGCTGGTCATAAAGAGGGGATGGATGTTGTAAAAAAAATTGTACGTAAATCCTCCGACCTTGGTTTAGAAGCATTGACACTATATGCCTTTTCCACGGAAAATTGGAAACGGCCAAAAACGGAAGTAGAGTTTCTGATGAAGCTCCCAGATGAGTTTTTAACTACATATTTACCTGAGCTGATAGAAAAGAATGTTCGAGTGGAAACTATCGGTGCTATGGATCACCTACCAGGGTTTACGGTTAATGCTGTAGAAAAGGCAAAGCAAAAAACAAAGGACAATACTGGGCTAGTATTAAATTTCGCTTTAAACTATGGAGGCCGTGACGAACTGCTTCAAGCAGTTCGCTCTGTTGCATCTGACGTACAAACAGGTGATAAACGTATCGAGGATATTGATGAAGGTATGTTTGAATCCTATCTTTATACTAGTGGTTTACCAGACCCTGATTTGTTAATTAGAACTAGCGGGGAGCAACGATTAAGCAACTATTTGTTGTGGCAATTAGCATACGCTGAATTTTGGTTTACAGATATACTTTGGCCGGATTTTGACGAAGCTGTATATGAGAAAGCCATCCATGATTATCAACAAAGAAAACGCAGGTATGGTGGCGTATAAGGTGTTGGTAGAATAATGAAGCAAAGAGTCGTTACTGCTATAGTATTTGGGATATTACTCATCCCGGTCATCTTCTTGGGGGAAATGCCCTTCAAAATTCTGATTTATGGTTTTGCTACCATTGGGTTAGTGGAACTGTTACGAATGAGAAAAATATCTCCTACATCCTTTCCAGGGACAATTTCCTTGATATTGTTGTGGGTACTATTAGTACCACTTCCCTCGCTCATCTTTTTTGATTGGTTAGATGTAACAAAATCGGAAGCGACTCTCTTGGCTGTTATAGTTCTGTTGGCTTATACAGTCCTTGTGAAGAATAAATTTACATTTGATGATGTAGGGTTTCTTATCCTCTCCTGTATCTACGTAGGAATGGGCTTTTATTATTTAATATTAACGAGAGAAGCAGGGGTCGAATATGTATTTTTCGCTCTTTTCTTAATTTGGGCTACAGATACAGGAGCATTTTTCTTCGGAAAAGCCTTCGGCAGGCATAAATTATGGCCGCTCATTAGTCCGAAAAAGACCATTGAGGGAGCAATAGGCGGTATTCTTTTAGCCTGTGGTGTCGCTGCGATTTTTCAGTGGATTACTCCAGTTCATTCCTCCTGGTTCATAGTAATAGGGGTTGCAGTGGTCATTTCCATATTTGGACAAGTAGGGGACCTTGTAGAGTCAGCCTTTAAGCGTCATTATTCCGTGAAGGATTCTGGTCGTTTACTGCCAGGGCACGGAGGAGTGCTGGACCGGTTTGATAGTCTGATATTTGTATTACCAATATTGCATTTTATTCAATTTATATCATAGGATTTAAAAAGCATTGGAGTGTGCTACATGAAGAAAATTAGCTTACTAGGGGCAACGGGATCTATTGGGGTGCAAACAACCGATGTAATTCGTAAGCATCCACAATCCTTTCAATTATATGCGCTGGCGTTTGGAAGAAACGTAGAAAAAGGTATGCAGCTTATTCAAGAATTTCAGCCCGCTATTGTTGTCGTACAGAGCGAGCAGGTGAAAGACGCTCTCTTGCAGCATGGATATCGTGGTAAAATATATACAGGAATAGATGGGATGTACGAGATTGCAACCCATCCGGATGTCGATGTTGTTGTCAATGCGGTGATGGGAAGCGTGGGCCTTTCCTCTACACTCGGTGCCATAGAAGCGAACAAGCAGGTAGCATTAGCTAATAAAGAAACATTAGTAACAGCAGGTCATTTGGTAATGGATGCTGCTAAAAAGCATAATGTATCCATATTGCCGATTGACAGTGAACATTCAGCTATATATCAATGCTTGAATGGTGAATCTAAAAAAGAGGCACATAAGATCATTTTAACAGCTTCAGGTGGAAGCTTTCGGGACAAAAGCCGGGAAGAGCTTGCTGGAGTAACGGTTGAGGATGCCTTAAATCACCCAAACTGGAGCATGGGTGCAAAAATCACCGTGGATTCTGCTACCATGATGAATAAAGGGCTAGAGGTAATTGAAGCTCACTGGTTATTTGATATGCCATATGACCATATTGATGTTATTCAGCACAGAGAAAGTGTCATCCATTCAATGGTAGAATTTGTCGATAAGAGTGTAATGGCTCAATTAGGAACTCCAGATATGAGAGTACCGATTCAATATGCACTAACCTATCCTAAACGACTTGAACTCAATCAAACAAAAGAGTTAAACTTAGTGGATATAGGAACTCTACATTTTCAAGAAATGAGTTTGGAGCGGTTTCCTTGTTTACGGCTAGCCTATGAGGCTGGTCGAATAGGAGGTACAATGACAACCGTATTGAACGCTGCAAATGAACAAGCAGTGGACTTGTTTCTAAATGGTAAGATTTCCTTCTTGACGATTGAATCGTTTATAGAACGTGCGTTGGAATCTCACCACGTTATTCATACTCCTAACCTGGAGACAATCCAACAAGTTGATGAACAGACTAGAGCGTTAGTCAAGTCGTATGTAAATTAAAAGGTAGGTGCCATATTATCATGACCACGATAATCGCATTTGTATTTATGTTTGGCCTTCTCGTGTTTGTTCACGAGCTTGGTCATTTGATTTTTGCTAAACGGGCTGGCATGCTGGCAAGAGAATTCGCTATAGGTATGGGGCCTAAAATTTATAACTTTGAACGTAACGAAACGATGTACACTATTCGTTTGCTGCCAATTGGCGGTTACGTCAGAGTGGCTGGAGAAGATCCCGAAATTATTGATATTAAACCAGGTCACCACATTGGGCTTGAGTTTAATGAAGACGGGAAAGTTTCTCATATAATTGTCAACAATAAATCCAAGCATCCGAATGCACGTGTTATTGAGGTAGAACATGCGGATTTAGACCATGATTTAACGATTATTGGATATGAGTTAGATGAAGAGGAAAAGCTTACGTTTGATATACATCCTAAGGCTAAATTTGTAATGGATGGTAAAGAAACTCAAATTGCTCCATACAATCGACAATTCGCATCCAAATCACTGCCACAAAGAGCCATGCAGCTTTTTGCTGGACCGTTAATGAATTTTATTCTTGCTATGGTTCTCTTTTTACTGATTGGATTTATTCAGGGGGTTCCAGTAGAAGACTCGCAGTTAGGCGCATTAGAAGAAGGCGGACCTGCTGAAGAGGCCGGCCTTCAACAAGGCGATAAAGTGGTTACAATTAACGATGTTACTGTCGATACATGGGATGAATTAGTCTCTGTCATACAGAAAAACCCTGATCAGGCTGTAGATGTAACGTATGAGCGTAATGGACAAACCGGCACTACAACGGTCGAGACGCGTCAAATCGAACGAGAGGGTCAAAAAATCGGGCAAATTGGAGTATTTGCTCCGAAAGAAAAGTCCCTCACAGCACCATTTAGTTACAGCGTCAGTCAAACGTACGAATTCTCTAAGCTTATCCTGGTTTCTGTAGGGAAAATGGTAACCGGTCAATTTTCCATTGATCAGCTATCTGGGCCTGTTGGTATATACAATGCAACGAACACGGTCGTTGAGACGAGTTGGCAAAATTACATGCCTTGGATAGCTCTATTGAGTATAAACCTCGGTATCTTAAACTTGTTACCGTTACCCGCTCTAGATGGCGGCAGACTGTTATTCATTGGTATTGAAGCGGTGCGTGGAAAGCCAATGGATCCTCAGAAAGAAGGAATTGTTCATTTTATCGGATTTGCCTTACTCATGCTTCTCATGATTATGGTGACCTGGAATGATATACAACGATTATTTTTATAAATGAAATAGAACGAGGTGGGTTTGGATGAAACAAAGTGAAATGCTCTTACCAACACTAAGAGAGAATCCTGCAGATGCAGAAATTAAAAGCCATCAGCTATTAGTACGTGCCGGTTTCATCCGTAAAGTTGCTTCTGGTATTTACTCTTTTCTACCAATAGGAAATCGAGTGCTTAGGAAAGTGGAAGCAATTGTTCGGGAGGAGATGGAGAATGCTGGGGCACATGAAATGAATATGACGGCCTTACAGCCTTCAGAATACTGGAAGGAAACGGGAAGATGGAACACATTTGGTCCCGAATTAATGCGTATTAAAGATCGTCATGAACGGGAATTTGCTCTCGGTGCTACACACGAAGAAGAAGTTACAGCCATCATTCGTGATGAGATTAAGAGCTATAAGCAGCTGCCATTAAGCGTATATCAAATTCAGAATAAATTCCGTGATGAAAAACGTCCACGCTTTGGACTATTACGGGGACGTGAATTCCTAATGAAGGACGCTTATACCTTCCATGACTCCTATGAAAGCTTGGATGCTTCGTATGAAAAAATGTTCACGGCATACAAAAATATCTTTAGCCGTTTAGGCTTGAATTTCAGAGCAGTTATCGCTGATTCTGGAGCTATGGGTGGTAAGGACACGCACGAATTTATGGTGTTATCTGAAGTAGGAGAAGATACTATTGCCTATTCTGATTCCTCTGAATATGCAGCTAACGTGGAAATGGCACCTGTTGTTACGACTTATGAAAAATCAACCGCTGCCCCTAAACAAATGGAGAAGGCAGCTACACCTAATTGTAAAAGCATGCAGGATGCTGCAGATCATTTAGGACATCCCCTTGCCGAGGGCATTAAAGCAATTATGTTCAAGGTGGACGATAAGCTAGTACTCGTTTTATCCAGGGGAGACCATGAAATTAACGATGTAAAGCTAAAGAACTTGTATGATGCATCCATGATTGACCTTGCTACAGAGGAAGAGACAAGAGAAGCGATGGGAGCAGGCTTTGGTTCTCTTGGACCTGTAGGAGCTTCAGGGGATTTAGAAGTTGTCGCGGATAAAGCTGTTGAAGCGCTTGTCAATGTTTCCTGCGGCGCAAATGAAGACGGCTTCCACTATGTGAATGTAACACCAGAGCATGATTTCCGCATTGATCAGTACGCTGATTTACGCTTTATTGAAGAAGGTGATCCTTCTCCTGATGGACAAGGTACTATTGTTTTCGCTAAAGGAATAGAAGTAGGCCATGTATTTAAGCTAGGTACCTTCTATGCTGAAAAAATGGGTGCTAATTTCCTGGATGAGAACGGTAAAGCCATTACGCTTATTATGGGCTGTTACGGAATCGGTGTTTCTCGTACCCTTGCTTCTGTAGTAGAACAATATCATGATGAACAAGGCATCACTTGGCCTAAACAAATTGCACCTTTTCAAGTTCATTTATTAGCGTTAAACGTGAAGAAGGACGAACAGAAAGAATTAGCGGAACGCCTTTATACAAAGCTTAAAAATGCTGGCATTGAAGTGTTATACGATGACCGGAAAGAGCGTGCCGGAGTTAAATTTGCCGATAGTGATTTAATCGGTGTTCCTCTCCGCATTACCGTTGGAAAGCAAGCAGGAGAGGGAATTGTGGAAATGAAGCAAAGAGCTAATGGAGAGCAGCAAGAAGTAACTGAGGCTGAATTGCTAAGCAAAGTTACCGCTTTTTTGACTGAATAGTAATTTATAGGGATATCGATTCGCAAGTGTATCTCACCCAATAAATCCTGACACATTTCAGCAGTGTGTTGGGATTTTTCAATGATAGATAGGAATGCTTGCGAATTGGATACCCCCGCCTTGTATGACTGGGGAGGATTTATATGACAGATATGTCACAGATGGAAAAAATGGAGCTGTTATTAAAGCAGCTCGAGATGCCTGAGGAATTATGGGAAAAGCATTTTTCAAATAGTAAACTCCTCAAGCTTTCCGTGAACAAAGAAACGAAGGAATGGCATTTTTACTTTTATATACCGACCGTTTTACCGCCAAATGTTTATGCTCTCTTTACCTCAAAGCTTCATGAGACATTTGCTCATATTGCAACTATTCAATGGAGCATTGAAACCGATCATAAGCAGTTAGAGGAAGATAGTGTGTGTGACTATTGGCTTCAATTTGTTAAGTCCATCCCAGATCTTTCACCTGCATATAAAGATTTATTATATGAACAGCGGCCACAGGTGGAGGGGAATAAAGTCATTCTTCATGCACGGAATGATGCTGAGGCTCATGCATTAAAGAAAAGGCTGTCTGAACCATTTCAGGCGTATTGCCAGCGGGTCGGAGCATCGATTTATATGCTCACTGTAGAAGTGCATCATAATCAGGCCGATTTGGACAAATTTAGAGAGCAAAAAGCCAAAGAAGATCAAACATTAGTACAACAAGCTGTCATCGACAGAGAAAAAGCAAAAGAAAATGGCGATGAAGTGCTTCATGAAGGCCCGCTCCTTATTGGATATAATATTAAGGACAACCCAGAACCAATAGAAAATATCCAGGAAGAGGAAGGCCGAATGATCATACAAGGCCATATCTTTGAAGCGGAGCTTCGAGAGCTGCGTTCTGGCAGGCATTTATTAATGATTAAATTAACCGACTATACAGACTCCATTCAGGTGAAAATGTTCTCTAAAGGGGATGAGGACATTGATAAATATCAGCGCATCAAAGAAGGAATGTGGGTTAAAGCACGAGGGCGCATTCAAACGGATAATTATACAAATGAATTAACGATGATGGCCAATGATATTAATGAAATGAAACCAATAGTGCGGGAAGACAAAGCTTTAGACGAAGAAAAAAGAGTTGAGCTACATGCCCACACTACGATGAGTCAAATGGATTCTACTGTATCGGCACCAAGGCTAGTAGAACAAGCTGCTAAATGGGGACATAAAGCTGTAGCTATAACAGACCATGCCGTAGTGCAAGCATACCCAGAAGCCTATGGTGCCGGGCAAAAACACGGTATAAAAGTCCTCTATGGTGTAGAGGCCAATCTCGTGGACGACGGGGTGCCGATTGCCTATGAGGAGCAGGATCGCAACCTTGCTGATGCGACCTATGTAGTATTTGACGTGGAAACAACGGGGCTCTCAGCTATCTACGACACGATTATCGAATTAGCAGCAGTTAAGATAAAGGACGGGGAAATCGTCGATCGTTTTGAATCCTTTGCGAATCCACATGAACCTTTATCCCAAACAACGACAGATCTGACAGGCATCACCGATGATATGGTAAAGGATGCTCCGGACCCAGGTGCTGTCGTCAAGGACTTCTATGAATGGATGGGGAACGATATCCTCGTTGCTCATAATGCAAGCTTTGATATGGGCTTTTTGAATGCTGGCTTGAAGGAGATAGGCCTTGGCGCAAGCCCTAACCCAGTTATTGATACGTTAGAGCTCGCGAGACTATTAGTTCCACAATTAAAGAACCACCGTCTAAACACGTTATGTAAGCATTTTGATATAGAACTTACTCAGCACCACCGTGCTATCTATGACGCAGAAGCAACAGGGTATTTGCTTTGGAAGCTAATTAAGGAAGCACAGGAAAAAGAGATTTATAATCACCTAGATATGAATAAATATATGGGAGAAGGAAATGCTTATCAGCGCTCAAGGCCATCCCATGCTATATTACTGGCTCAGACGGAGGAAGGGCTGAAGAACATTTATAAGCTTGTGTCCATGTCGCATGTAAATTACTTCTACCGGGTACCAAGAATTCCTCGCTCTGTACTGCAGAAGTATCGAGAGGGTATTTTGATTGGGTCAGGTTGTGACAAAGGGGAAGTATTTGAAGCAATGATGCAAAAATCAGAGGATGAAGCCGAAAAGATTGCAGCCTTTTATGATTATATCGAAGTACAGCCTCCGTCTAACTATTATCATTTAATAGAAAAGGAACTCGTTCGAAATGAAGCCCATTTGTTTGATATTTTACGAAATTTAGTAAATATGGCAGAACGCTTGAATAAACCAGCAGTAGCAACAGGGAACACACATTATATTGATGAACATGAGAAAATGTACCGCCGCATTCTTATTTCGTCTCAAAATGCGAACCCGCTTAACCGCCAGACACATCCAGATGTTCATTTTAAGACTACAAACGAAATGCTGGAGGCATTCTCCTTCTTAGGTGAAGAAAAGGCAAAAGAGATAGTGGTTACGAATACGCAACATATTGCAGACATTATTGATGATGTCAAACCTGTGAAGGATGACCTATATACACCTAATATTGATGGGGCCAATGAAGAGATGCGGGAAATGACCTATAATAAGGCGAAAAGCATTTATGGGGAGCCGATTCCGGAGCTTGTAGAGAGACGTATTGAGCAGGAATTGGAGAGTATTATTGGTAACGGATTTGCTGTCATCTACCTCATTTCACAAAAGCTCGTAACGAAATCATTAAATGACGGGTACTTAGTTGGTTCCCGAGGTTCAGTAGGGTCGTCCTTTGTAGCTACCATGACAGACATTACAGAAGTAAACCCATTACCACCACATTATGTGTGTCCAAGCTGTAAGCACTCTGAATTCTTTACGGATGGCTCAGTCGGTTCTGGATTTGATCTTCCAGATAAAGATTGTTCAGAATGTGGAGCTACCTACATTAAAGATGGTCAGGACATTCCGTTTGCAACCTTCTTAGGCTTTAAAGGGGACAAAGTTCCCGATATCGATTTGAACTTCTCCGGAGAATATCAACCGCAGGCTCACAATTATACGAAGGTGTTATTTGGAGAAGACAAAGTATATCGAGCAGGTACGATAGGTACTGTCGCTGAAAAAACTGCCTATGGGTTTGTAAAGGGGTATGCAAGCGATAATGAAGTAACCTATAAAAATGCAGAAGTTGATCGGCTCGTCCAAGGATGTACGGGCGTTAAACGTACAACGGGGCAGCACCCAGGCGGTATTATTGTCGTACCAGATGATAAAGAAATTTACGATTTTACACCTATTCAGTTTCCAGCTGATGATAAGACGTCAGAATGGCGAACTACCCATTTTGATTTCCATTCCATCCATGATAATTTGTTGAAACTGGATATATTAGGTCACGATGACCCGACCGTCATTAGGATGCTTCAGGACCTCTCAGGGATTGATCCGAAAACGATTCCGACTGCAGATGAGGATGTTATGAAAATATTTAGTGGTCCGGAAGTGCTTGGTGTAACGGAAGACCAGATCATGTGTAAAACAGGAACGCTTGGAGTGCCGGAGTTCGGTACCCGCTTTGTTCGACAGATGCTTGAGGATACCAAACCATCCACTTTTGCAGAACTTGTTATTATTTCGGGTCTGTCCCACGGTACGGACGTTTGGCTGAATAATGCCGACCAGTTAATCAATGACGGTATTTGTACGCTTCCAGAAGTAATCGGGTGTCGTGATGACATTATGGTGTATTTAATGCACAAGGGATTGGAACCATCTATGGCCTTCACCATTATGGAATTTGTCCGAAAGGGTAGAGGGTTAAAGGACGAATGGATTGAAGCTATGAAGAGTAATGGGGTTCCAGACTGGTATATTGAATCCTGTAAAAAAATCAAGTATATGTTCCCGAAAGCACACGCTGCAGCTTATGTATTGATGGCTGTACGTATTGCATATTTTAAGGTCCATTACCCTATTTATTTTTATGCAGCCTATTTCTCTGTACGCGCAAGTGATTTCGAAATTGATACGATGGTAAAAGGCGCAGACGCCATTCGTAAGCGCATCGAGGAGATCAGTCAAAAAGGGCTTGATGCTACCCCGAAAGAAAAAAGCTTACTTACCGTATTAGAGCTTGCTCTAGAGATGACAATGAGAGGCTACTCCTTCCAGTCCGTGGACCTGTATCGTTCGGCTGCAAGTGAATTCATTGTTGATGGCAACACGTTAATACCGCCATTTAACTCTATTGATGGTCTCGGAACGAATGCTGCGCTGAACATTGTCAAAGTGCGCGACGATGGGGAGTTTCTTTCTAAAGAAGACTTAAGAGAACGAAGCCGTATATCCAAAACCGTATTGGAATATATGGATCAGCATGGCTGTTTACAAGGACTTCCCGACAAGAATCAATTATCCCTTTTCTAATCGATTCCTTGGGGGTTACTTGCTAAAATAACCTTGGTATGGTATATTTTTGTTGGTATGACAAATGATACGTACTAAAGTAAAGAGTGGGGCAACCCACTCTTTCGTATTATTGTTTTTATTTAGTTCCGCCCACTTTCTTCCCTGCTGCCTGTCAGCAGGGAATTTTACATGAGGCATATAATGATCGTGATGAGCTAAAGGAGGGAATTCTAATGGGTAACAACGAAATAACACAAAAAGCAGAAACGCTTGTTCAGCCAATCTTAGATGAAATGAACCTGGAACTAGTCGATATAGAATTCGTCAAAGAAGGTAAAAACTGGTATCTTAGATTATATGTTGATAAAGATGGTGGGATAGAAATAGAGGAATGTGGTCAAGTAAGCGAGCGCTTAAGCGAAAAGCTGGATGAAGAAGACCCAATTAACTTCCCTTACTTCTTAGAGGTATCTTCACCTGGCGCAGAGCGGCCGCTGCACTCTAAAAAAGACATGGAAAAACATGTAGGACATCATGTGAATGTGAAATTATACGAGCATCTCAATGGAGAGAAGGAAATAGAGGGTAAGCTGGTTTCCTTTGAACAGGATGTTGCAGCCATTGAAATGAAAAGGAAAGCAAAAACACAACGAGTAGAAGTTCCTTACGATATGATTGCCAAGGCTCGCTTGGCGGTAAGCTTCAACTAAAAGGGGGATTAAAATTGAATAGTGAGCTTTTCGAAGCCATTGATTACTTAGAAAAAGAAAAAGGGATTGATAAACAGCTTTTAATGGAAGCACTGGAGGCTGCCTTAATCTCTGCTTATAAAAAGAATTTTAAATCAGCAACCAATGTTCGAGTCGATTTAGATGAGAACACTGGCGGCATGCATGTTTATGCTAGGAAGAACATTGTAGAGGAAGTATTAGATCCCCAACAGGAGATTTCGCTGGAGGACGCTCATCAGGTAGACCCTAACTATGAGATTGATGATGTTGTAGAAATTGAGGTTACTCCGAAGGACTTCGGACGTATTGCTGCTCAAGCTGCCAAGCAAGTAGTCACACAACGTGTAAGGGAAGCGGAACGAGGCGTTATTTTCAGTGAGTATGTGGATCGTGAAGAGGATATTATGACTGGTATTATTCAACGTAAGGACAACCGCTTCACGTATGTCAATCTTGGTAAGGTGGAAGCGCGCCTGCCAGTCGGTGAGCAAATGCCGACGGAAGAATACCATGTTCATGACCGCTTGAAGGTATTTATTACCAAGGTAGAAAATACAAACAAGGGTCCTCAAATCTACGTGTCCCGGACCCATCCAGGACTTTTAAAGCGTTTATTTGAGATGGAAGTTCCTGAGATTTATGATGGGATAGTAGAGATTCTTTCCGTAGCAAGAGAAGCGGGAGATCGTTCTAAAATTTCCGTTTATGCTCCAGATCCAGATATCGATCCTGTAGGCTCTTGTGTTGGACAGCGCGGACAGCGTGTACAGGCTATCGTAAATGAATTAAAAGGTGAAAAGATAGATATCGTACAGTGGTCAGAGGACCCTGTAGCGTATGTATCTAACGCTTTAAGCCCTGCAAAGGTGCTAGATGTATTAGTGGAGGAAGAGGAAAAAGCTACTACTGTCATCGTTCCAGATTACCAATTATCTCTTGCAATTGGAAAACGCGGTCAAAATGCTCGTTTAGCAGCAAAATTAACAGGCTGGAAGATTGACATAAAAAGTGAATCTGAAGCTATGGAAGACGGAACACTTGATCCAAATCACGATAAGGAAGCAACGCAGGAAAATGCGTATTCTGAGATCGATGAGGATCCGTTCGCCTAAGGAGGTCTTTGTCAAATGGCTAAGGGAAAGAAAACTCCTTTACGAAAATGTGTAGTAACAAAAGAAATGATGCCAAAGAAACAACTGATACGAATTGTCCGCAATAAAGACGGTGATGTCTTTGTGGATGAAACCGGTAAACAAAATGGACGTGGCGCTTACGTTACCAAGGACTCTTCCGTAATTGAAACAGCCCGTGAGAAAAACATTCTAGCTCACCACTTGAAAGCAGACATACCAGCATCTATTTATGAAGAATTAATGGATATGGTAGCTAGGGAGCACCATGAGTAACTATCTTAATTTACTCGGGTTAGCTTTTCGGGCTGGAAAGTGTACGCTAGGGGAAGAAGCCATTGTTCGAGATATACAACGAAAACGAGCCTATCTCGTTTTAATTGCACAAGATACAGGAGCTTCGACGAAGAAGAAGCTGGAAGATAAATGTCGTTATTATGACATTCCAAACAGGGTAGTTGATCATCGGGATACCCTTTCGAATGCAATTGGAAAAACGGGTAGAGTAGCAGTAGCTATTACGGACAGAGGTTTTGCTAACAAAATCAAGTCCTTGCTCGACGAATCTATTCGGGGGTGAAGGTATGAGTAAAATGCGTGTATATGAATACGCCAAAGAAAAGAATGTTCAAAGTAAAGATATCATAACCAAACTAAAAAGTATCAACGTGGAAGTAAACAACCATATGTCCACTATTTCAGATGATACGAAGAAAAAGCTGGATGATATGTTTAGCGGTAACACGAATAAAGAGGATACAAACAAACAGCAGAAGCACAACCAACCTAAAGCGGGTCAAAACCAGTCTAAGGGCAATGACCAGCGTAGAAATAACAAGAATCAAAATAATCGTAACCATAATCGTAATCAAAACCGAAATAGAAACAACCGCAACCAAAACCGGAATCAACAGCCGAAGAAGACACAGATGCATACGCCGGATAAAATTACCTACACAGGCAGCCTGACAGTGTCCGAGCTTGCCTCTAAGCTTCACAAGGAATCGTCTGAGATCATTAAGAAGCTTATGTTCCAGGGTGTTATGGCTACAAAGAACCAAGATCTTGATCCAGATACAATCGAGCTAATATGTACCGAATACAATGTAGAGGTAGAGGAAGAAATCGTAATTGATGAAACAGATTTTGAAAACTACATTACAGATGATAAACCTGAAGACCTGGTAGAGCGTCCTTCTGTTGTAACCATTATGGGGCACGTTGACCACGGTAAAACAACTCTATTAGACTCTATTCGTAAAACAAAGGTAACAGCAGGAGAAGCTGGTGGAATTACACAGCATATCGGAGCTTATCAGGTTGTGGAAAATGACAAACGAATTACTTTCCTTGATACTCCTGGACACGCTGCCTTTACAAGCATGCGTTCTAGAGGTGCACAGGTAACTGATATCGCCATCCTAGTAGTAGCAGCTGATGATGGTGTTATGCCTCAAACGGTGGAAGCAATTAACCACGCTAAAGCGGCGGAAGTACCAATTATTATCGCGGTTAATAAGATGGATAAAGAAGGAGCTAATCCAGATCGAGTGAAGCAGGAACTAATGGAGTATAACCTTGTTCCTGAAGAGTTCGGCGGAGATACAATCTTTGTTCACTTGTCTGCTGTGAATGGTGAAGGAATTGATGATCTTCTAGAAATGATTGTCCTTGTATCAGAAGTAGAAGAATTAAAAGCGAATCCTGACCGTCTAGCGATGGGTACAGTGATTGAAGCAGAATTGGATAAAGGCCGTGGCCCAGTTGCAACGTTACTAGTGCAAAATGGTACGTTAAACGTAGGGGACGCTATTGTAGTAGGTAACACCTATGGTCGTATTCGCGCGATGGTCAATGATATAGGCAAACGAGTGAAAACAGCAGCACCATCCACTCCTGTTGAAATTACAGGCTTAAATGACGTGCCAAAGGCTGGAGATCGCTTTATTGTATTTGATGATGAGAAAAAAGCTCGTCAAGTCGGTGAGCTGCGTCATCAGCGCCAGGTAGAGGAAAATCGTAGTGAGAAATCAAAAGTAAGCCTGGATGATTTATTTGAGCAAATTAAGCAAGGCGACATGAAAGAAATCAACATTATTATTAAGGCAGACGTTCAAGGTTCTGCTGAAGCACTCGCTTCTTCTTTACAGAAAATTGAAGTTGAAGGTGTGAATGTTAAAATCATTCACACTGGTGTGGGGGCTATTACAGAATCAGACATTATATTAGCATCTGCGTCCAATGCAGTGGTAATCGGCTTCAATGTTCGCCCAGATGCGAATGCGAAGAAAACAGCTGAAACAGAAGACGTTGATGTTCGTCTCCATCGTATTATTTATAAAGTGATGGAAGAAATTGAAGCGGCAATGAAAGGGTTATTAGATCCTGAATTCCAAGAGAAGATTATTGGTCAAGCTGAAGTACGTGAAATCTTCAAAGTATCTAAAATTGGAACGATTGCCGGAAGCTATGTGACTGAAGGTAAAATTACACGTAACTCTGGAATAAGAGTTATTCGTGATGGAATAGTACAATTTGAGGGAGAAATTGATACACTTAAGCGTTACAAGGATGATGCCAAAGAAGTGGATAAAGGATATGAATGTGGTATTACGATTAAAAACTTCAACGACCTGAAAGAAGGCGACATCATTGAAGCATTTGTAATGGAAGAGATTAAGCCTGCATGATTGGTTATTTAGAAGTGGAATGCTTCTTATATGACGCTCAATCACTTAAGGAGAAGCGATCAGTTATTAAACGGATTGTTACGAGAGCACAAAACGAGATCAATGTTTCTGTCAGTGAGCTAGATCATCAGAATTTGTGGCAGCGGAGCTTATTGGGCTTTGTTGCTATCTCCTCAGATAAGGTACAAACGGAAAGAGAACTCCAACGGGTAGTCCGTTTAATAGATTCTTTTCCAGAGATTGAGCGCGCAACAACTAATATAGAATGGCTATAAACTCCCTCCAACTAAAGAGGTGAAAGTATATGAGCGATTTACGAGCGAATCGAGTCGGGGAACAAATGAAGAAGGAGCTTGGGGATATAATTGGCCGAAAAATTAAAGATCCTCGCATAGGCTTTGTAACTGTAACAGAAGTTAAAGTTACAGGAGATCTTCAACAAGCAAAGGTGTATATTTCTGTACTAGGTGGAGAAAAACAAAAGCAGGATACACTCGTAGGACTTGCTAAGGCGAAAGGGTTTATTCGTTCCGAGATTGGAAAACGAATTCGTCTAAGGAAGACACCGGAAATTACCTTCGAATTTGATGAAGCTATTGAATATGGTAATCGAATTGAATCCATTATTCAGGACTTAAACGATAAACCTGATACGGATTAGGAAGGTAGGAAAGGGATAGACCTGTTATAGGCTATCCCTTTTTTCATTTTATCAGGAAATGCAGTATAATAATGTAGGAACGACAGGATTGAATACAGGCAGCTGTTAGGTATTTATTTTTACATATGAAAGAATTGTAGTTAGAATGGAGGGGATGGGGATGGATGGAATCCTCCCATTATGGAAGCCAAAGGGTATGACCTCACATGATTGTGTAATGAAATTAAGAGGTATTTTACATACGAAGAAAGTAGGCCACACTGGAACTTTAGACCCTGAAGTAGAAGGGGTTTTGCCAATGTGTATAGGACAGGCTACAAAGATAGCTTCCTATGTAACAGAATCTGAAAAGGTATATGAAGCTAAAGTGACACTCGGCTACAGCACAGAAACAGAGGATGCTACAGGAGCAGTTGTCCATCGTAAAGCGGTGAAAGAGAATATAACTAGCGAAGAGATTGGGAACATTCTCACCGCCTTTCAAGGGGAGATTACTCAAATCACTCCTATGTATTCGGCAGTCAGAGTAGATGGGAAAAGGCTTTATGAGTATGCAAGAGAAGGAATTACTGTTGAAAGACCAAAGAGAAACGTAGTTATTCATACTCTGGAACTGCTAGAGAGGGAGATGGAGTATGGAGAGGACACTGTTTCATTTTATATTCGCATTGTTTGTTCGAAAGGGACGTATATCCGAACGCTTTGTGTAGATATTGGTGAAGCATTAGGATATCCTGCTCACATGTCCTCCTTGATAAGAACTGCTTCAGGCTCTTTTGAACAGTCAGAAGCATATACGTTTGAGACTATCCAATATGAGAAAGATCACGGAGACCTAATGCCACTGTTAAAGCCAATGGATCGTGGTGTGAAACATTTGAGCTCTCTTACTATTTCCGATAGCGAGGGAGATAAAGTGTATCATGGCACCGTTTTTCCAAAGCCAGATCCTGCTCCTTCCACAAATCCATTTACGATGGTGAATGAGAATGGAAAACTGCTGGCAATTTATCAAATCCATCCAGAGAAACCGCATCTTATTAAGCCAGTACGTGTGTTTCACTATGATCAGTCCTAGAAAAAGAAGGTGAATAAGAGTGGATATCGTATCATTACAACATCCTCATCATATGGCAAAAGATCACTATCCGGAGTCAGTTGTTGCCATCGGGTATTTTGATGGCGTTCATAAAGGGCATCAGCAAGTTATTCAAACAGCTGTAAAGGAAGCACAGAAGCAAAATAGGGAAAGTGCTGTTATGACTTTTCATCCACACCCTTCTGTTGTCCTTAAGAAGCAGGAGCAGCATATAGAGCATATTACTCCCCTGGATAAAAAACTAGAAGTAATAGAGTCACTTGGTGTAGATCGGGTGTTTCTAATTACATTTGACGATACGTTAGCAAATTTGCTACCGCAGCAGTTCGTCGATTATTTCTTTATCGGGCTTAATGTGAAGCATGTCGTAGCTGGATTTGACTTTAGTTATGGCAAGATGGGGAAGGGGAACATGGAAACATTACGCGAGCATGGACAGGGCGTATTATCCCAAACCGTAGTATCTAAAGTGACTGATGAGTCGGAGAAGGTCAGTTCTAGTTATATTAGAGAACAGCTTCAGGAGGGTAATGTTGGATTTGTAGCCTCTCTATTAGGGAGGTTTTATACCGTCAAAGGGACGGTTGTTATAGGGGACCAAAGAGGGAGAACAATCGGTTATCCGACGGCCAATATCCAAAGAAAAGCCCCTTACTATTTACCAAAAGTGGGCGTATATGCTGTGAAAGTGTATAGTAACGGTGAAGCCTATTATGGTATGGCGAATGTTGGCTATCGCCCGACTTTCTATGATGCCTCAGAAAAACCTTCTATTGAAGTGTACCTGTTTGATTATAATGGTGATTTATATGGGGAAGAATTAGAAGTAGAGTGGCATCAATTCATTCGAGAGGAAACAAAATTTAATGGGGTAGAGCAATTAGTAGCTCAATTACGACAAGATGAACAAGAAATTCGAGATTTTTTTTCATCCAATTGATATATCCCCTTGCAATTTATCTTTAAAAACGGTATTCTAGTATCTGTATGACAATAACCATCGCTTGGCAAAACGTACTCACCGGCGTTTGCTAGGGGAGTGGGGATTATAATTATTAGGAGGTGAACAGGATGGCCATCACACAAGAACGTAAAAATGAAATCATCAGTAAGTACAAGACACATGAAAATGACACTGGTTCTGCTGAGGTTCAAATCGCTGTCCTTACTGAAAAAATTACGAAATTAAACGAGCATCTACGTATGCACAAGCAGGATCACCATTCACGTCGTGGACTGCTAAAAATGGTAGGTAAGCGTCGTAACCTTTTAACCTATCTACGTAATAAAGACGTAACACGCTATCGTGAGTTAATCAAACAGCTTGGTTTACGTCGTTAATTTGCAAAAAGCGGGAGTATTTCCCGCTTTTTCTATACCAAAAACCAACCTTCTACATAAGAGTTCTCTTATGAAAGAACACATATGATGATTGGAAAATTTACGAAACATGAGAGGAGTACAAGTACAAATGGCTGAAGAAAAATACACTTTCTCTATAGACATTGCTGGTCGCCAATTAGTAGTCGATATCGGCGAATTAGCAAAACAAGCCAACGGTGCTTGCATGGTTCAATACGGCGATACATCTGTACTGGCAACTGCAACAGGCGCCCGCGAACCAAAGGATTTACCATTTTTCCCATTAACCGTTAACTACGAAGAGCGTTTATACGCAGTAGGAAAGATCCCTGGAGGTTTTATTAAACGAGAGGGGCGTCCTAGCGAAAAAGCAACACTTGCGTCTCGATTAATTGATCGTCCCATCCGCCCATTATTTCCAGATGGATATCGCAATGAAGTACAAGTTGTGAGTACTGTGATGAGTGTGGATCAGGATAATTCTTCTGAAATGGCTGCTATGCTTGGTTCTTCTCTTGCTTTAAGTATCTCTGACATTCCGTTTGCAGGTCCTATAGCGGGAGTAGTTGTAGGTCGTATTGATGGCGAGTTCATTATCAATCCTACAGTAGAGCAGCAAGAGAAGAGTGACATTAACCTAACAGTCGCCGGTACGAAAGATGCGGTTAACATGGTGGAAGCTGGAGCGGAAGAGGTTCCAGAGGATGTAATGCTTGAGGCTATTATGTTCGGTCATAGTGAAATCCAGCGTCTTGTAGAGTGGCAGGAAGAAATTGTTGCTCAAATCGGTCAGGAAAAAATGGAAGTACAATTGTTCCAGCCTGAGCAAGAAATCGTGGAAGAAGTAGAAGCAAAAGCGAAAGAAGCTCTTGTGAAAGCAATTCAAACAGAAGAAAAGCAGGCACGTGATGAAGCAATCAAAGAAGTGAAAAAAGACGTGGTTGCGCAGTATGAAGCTGAAGAAGCTGAAAAAGATAAACTAAGCAAGGTAGAAGCAGTGCTGGATTCCATTGTAAAAGGTGAAGTTCGTCGTCTTATTACGAAGGAAAAGGTACGTCCAGATGGTCGTAACCCAGACCAAATCCGTTCGCTGTCCTCTCGTGTCGGCGCGCTGCCTCGTACACACGGTTCCGGTTTATTTACAAGGGGACAAACACAGGCCCTAAGCGTATGTACCTTAGGTGCATTAGGCGATGTCCAGATTTTGGATGGACTAGATCTTGAGGAATCAAAACGATTTATGCACCATTATAACTTCCCTCCATTCAGTGTGGGAGAAACTGGACCAATGCGTGCTCCAGGACGTCGTGAAATTGGGCATGGAGCATTGGGTGAGCGTGCACTAGAGCAAGTAATTCCATCTGAAAAGGATTTTCCATATACCATTAGGCTAGTATCTGAGGTATTAGAATCGAATGGTTCTACTTCTCAAGCAAGTATCTGTGCAAGTACACTTGCCATGATGGACGCTGGTGTTCCCATTAAAGCTCCTGTTGCCGGTATTGCAATGGGACTTGTGAAGTCTGGTGAGGACTATACCGTCCTAACAGACATTCAAGGTATGGAAGATGCACTTGGCGACATGGACTTTAAAGTAGCCGGAACCGCCAAAGGTGTCACAGCGTTGCAAATGGACATTAAAATTGAAGGATTATCTCGTGAAATCCTTGAAAATGCTTTATCTCAAGCGAAAAAAGGCAGAATGGAAATTCTAAATCATATGCTAGAGACCATTACAGAACCACGTACAGAGCTATCAGATTATGCTCCGAAAATTCTTACTATGGCTATTAAGCCGGATAAGATTCGTGATGTCATTGGACCTAGCGGGAAGCAAATCAACAAGATTATTGAAGACACTGGTGTGAAGATTGATATCGAGCAAGACGGTACTATTTTCATCTCTTCTACAGATATGGCAAGTAATGAAGGTGCTAAGAAAATCATTGAAGACCTCGTCCGAGAAGTGGAAGCAGGTCAAATGTACCTTGGAACAGTGAAACGGGTAGAGAAGTTCGGTGCCTTTGTAGAAATATTTAAAGGGAAAGAAGGACTCGTACACATATCTGAGCTTGCTGAAGAACGCGTTGGCAAAGTCAGTGATGTAGTATCGGTTGGGGACGAAATTCTTGTGAAAGTAAAAGAAATCGATAACCAGGGCCGCGTTAACTTGTCCAGAAAAGAAGCTATCAAAGAAGAGCAGAAAGAAGAGTCTTCCAACGAATCTTAATGATGCACAAAGAAGAAGCTGGCTATCCAGTTTCTTTTTTATTGTCTTCGAATTAACTGGAAGCTTGAGGGTACCTATCAAATCCCTTGCTTGTTCTATCACAGAGGATGGAGCTACTATGAAGACGTAATGGCTTTCGTGCGTATCTCGTAAAATTCTATTACAGGTGTCATACCTTGTCCTCCCTGTTCATACTGTTTAATTAAAGGGGGGACTATATATGCTACGAAAAATGAGTACTGTACTGGTGTTTGCTGTAATGGTTGTCATCTCCTATGGAGCATTCCAAAATCCATATTCCAAGGATTTCGTTTCTTCCATTAAAGACTCAACCCTTCCTGTAGCTAAACCAGCTGACGATGCATTGTGGCAAGAAATTAAAGAAAAAGCATCATCGTATGAAAAGAAAGCTCAAAATGCCAAAATTGATAGGGTGTGGAAGAAAATACCTGGGTTAAACGGGCTAGCAGTAGATGAAGAGGCATCCTATCAAAAGATGAAGAAGAAGGGTTCTTTTGATCCATCCCTTTTCCAATATAAACAGATTACACCAGACATTCAGTTGAAAGATCTTCCTGCAGCACCTATTTATAGAGGACATCCGGATAAACAGATGGTTTCTTTAAACATTAACGTATCCTGGGGAGAAGAATACATCCCGGAAATGCTAAATATATTAAAGAAACACGGCGTTCACGCGACTTTCTTTATTGAGGGAAAATGGGCAAATAAGCATGTGGACTTAGTAAAGATGATTCAGGAACAAGGGCATGTCATTGGCAACCACGCGTACAATCATCCGGATATGAAGACACTAACAAAAGGTCAGATAGAACAACAAATAACAAAGACCAATACGATTCTAGAATCGATTACTAACGATAAGCCCGTATTATTTGCCCCGCCAAGCGGCAGCTTCTCCCAGCAAGTAGTGCTGGCGGCAGAAGAGGCTGGAATGGAAACCATCCTTTGGTCAGTAGATACTGTAGACTGGAAAAAACCTGCAAAAGAGGTATTGTTAGAAAGAGTTTTGAGCAAATTACACAATGGGGCATTTATTTTAATGCATCCTACCGCTTCTTCATCTCAAGCTCTTGATGATTTAATTTTGAAAATAGAAGCAAAAAAATATAGAATTGGTACTGTCTTGACATTATTAGATGAAAAAAGAGAAGCAATTCAAGAACAGTAATGCTAATAGAGGCTAGGAGGATTACGGTGGTAAAGAAATATACTTGTTCAAATGGACTCCGTATCGTATTGGAGGAAATCCCTAATGTACGTTCGGTGACCATTGGTGTGTGGGTGCTGACAGGCTCTCGCAGTGAAAATGACATAAACAACGGTGTTTCCCACTTTTTAGAGCACATGATGTTTAAAGGTACCAATACCCGTTCAGCTCGCGACATTGCTGAAAGCTTTGATTCTATTGGGGGACAGGTGAATGCCTTCACCTCTAAAGAATACACTTGTTATTATGCGAAAGTATTGGATACTCATGCTGAGAAAGCATTAGATATATTAGCAGATATGTTCTTTCATTCCACTTTTGATTCAGAAGAATTAGAGAGAGAAAAGAAAGTCGTGCTGGAAGAAATTAATATGAGTGAAGATACTCCAGATGATATTGTACATGATATATTAGCGAAGGCTTCCTATGGTAATCATCCGCTTGGCTTCCCAATCCTTGGAACGGAAGAAACGGTGAAATCCTTTACTAGAGACACCATTCGTGATTATATGGATCAGCACTACATACCAGAAAACGTTGTCGTATCGGTTGCGGGTAACGTAGATGATTCGTTCTTCACTGCCATTGAATCCTATTTTGGCTCTTATACAAGTAATCACACCCCTAGCGTATTTGCGACGCCAGCCTTTCAGCCTGAGCATATCCATCGTACAAAAGATACAGAGCAGGCGCATCTTTGTTTGGGATATGATGGGCTGCCTGTACAGGATGATTCCATATACAGCTTAGTTGTATTAAATAACGTATTGGGTGGAAGTATGAGCTCTAGACTGTTTCAGGAAGTAAGGGAACAAAGAGGTCTCGCCTATTCCATTTTCTCCTTCCACAGCTCTCATCTGGATAATGGTTTATTAACAATCTATGGCGGGACCGGGAAGGACCAGCTTTCCACTCTGAAGGAAACCGTTGATGATACAATTCAGGATCTTATGAAGACAGGTCTTACAGATAAAGAGCTTATTAATAGTAAAGAACAGCTAAAAGGGAATATCATGCTTAGCCTGGAAAGTACAAACAGCCGTATGAGCCGGAACGGTAAAAATGAGCTGCTACTAAACAGACATCGCAGCATGGATGAGATGATCTCCTTAATCGACAGTGTAAATCATGATACGATTGAAACCGTTATGAACAAGGTGTTTCATTCCGGTCCTTCTTCTGCGATTATTTCTCCAAGCTCCTAATAAGGAAGGTTCTATGATATTCATAGAACCTTTTTTACTACATATATATGTAGTAGGAAACGATTTTTATAGATCGGCAAAGGCGGTGTCCTATGAGATTTCGTTCACTAAGCGGGAAAGAAATTGTCGATGTGAAACAGGGGGCAAGACTCGGTGTGTTGGGACAAACTGATTTAGAAATCGACCCTAACACTGGTCAAATTAAATCCTTTCTCATCCCAAGCTATAAGTGGTTTGGGATGAAGAAAGATGGAGATGAAATTCGGATTGAATGGCAGGATGTAAAGAAAATAGGAGAAGACATGATTATTATCGATCCAAAGAACACGTAAGGATGGGCGCTTCAAAGCTCATCCTTTTTTTTATGGCTCTAAGTACTAAGCCTTTAGCCTGTACTTTTCTAATCACCTCTTAGCGGGTGTAGGCATAGGATAGGAGGGAAATGGGGAGGTCATTTTGTTGTGAGGTGAGGTGATGAGTATGTTGACAGGATATACGATAGCGATATTAGGCGGAGACGCCAGACAACTAGAAGTCATTCGTCGTCTTAGTGAATGGGATGCGAATTTATTTCTAATAGGATTCGATCAGCTAGACCATGGATTCACAGGTGCCAAGCAAGTCGAAATGGATGAAGTAGAACCTTCCGTTTTAGATGCTGTTATTTTGCCGGTGCCAGGTGCTAATGCTGAAGGTGATGTTGATACGATATTCTCGAATAAACTCATTCGTTTAACAAAGGAATGGATAGAGAAAACACCGGAACACTGCTTATTTTTCACTGGGATAACCAATCAGTTTTTAATAGATGTCACGACGGAAACGAAGCGTAAACTAGTTCCTCTATTTGATCGGGATGATGTTGCCATATATAATTCCGTACCAACCGTTGAAGGAACGATTATGATGGCTATCCAGCATACGGACTTTACGATTCATTCCTCCAAAGTTGTTGTGCTCGGTCTTGGAAGAGTAGGTATGAGCGTAGCGAGAACGTTTGCGTCACTTGGAGCTAATGTAAAAGTAGGTGCTAGAAAAACCGAGGATTTAGCGAGAGCATTTGAAATGGGCTTAGAGACTTTCTCTATACACGATTTAAAGGACCATAGTCATGATTGTGAAATTGTTATTAATACGATTCCGGCACAGGTGGTAACAGCCTCTGTTATCCAAAATATGCCGAACCGTACACTCATAATTGATCTTGCCTCCAAACCGGGCGGAACGGATTTTCGATATGCAGAAAAAAGAGGTATAAAGGCTCTGCTAGCGCCTGGCTTACCAGGGATAGTTGCTCCAAAGACGGCGGGGAATATATTGGCGAACGTTATTACTCAGATTTTATTAGAGCATTTAGGGGAAGGGAGTAATGCATAATGTCACTTAAGGATAAAGTGATTGGGTTTGGCTTAACAGGTTCGCATTGTACTTATTCAGAGGTGTTTCCGCAATTAGAAAAGCTGATGGATGAGGGCGCTAAAGTAGTGCCTGTTGTTTCTTATACAGTTCAAAAGACGGATACCTATTTTGGAGAGGCAGCAGAGCATTTAGAGAAAATTCAAGAGATAACAGGGGAGAAGCTGATCTCTACCATCCCTGAAGCAGAGCCACTAGGACCGAAACGCCCATTGGATTGTATGGTAATAGCTCCGTTGACAGGAAACTCTTTAAGTAAAATGGCGAATGCATTGACAGATTCGCCTGTTCTCATGGCAGCAAAAGCGACGCTTCGAAACCAGAAGCCAGTCGTATTAGCTGTTTCATCCAATGACATATTAGGTCTGAATGGGCAGAATTTAATGCGTCTAATGGCTACGAAGAATATTTTCTTCGTACCGTTCGGCCAGGATAATTATTTCAAGAAGCCTAATTCTATGGTGGCAGATATGGAAAAGATACCTGAAACCATTGAAGCCGCATTAGAGTATAAACAAATTCAGCCTGTCATTATTGAAAGAACAACTGAAAATGCATGATGATGGTATCTACAAAGGAATTGTATGTGGTACAATAAAATTTAATCTAATAACCTTACAATAATAATAGAGCAGAGGAAGGGAGAAACATATATGGCTGAACAAAACAGATATCACGTAGCAGTAGTTGGAGCAACAGGGGCAGTAGGTCAGAAGATGATTGAAACGCTAGAAGATCGTAATTTACCTATTGAAACATTAACGCTACTATCCTCTAAACGCTCTGCGGGGAAAACAGTACGTTTTCAAAATAAAAATATTACCGTGCAAGAAGCTACTCCAGAAAGCTTTGAAGGGGTAGATATTGCTTTATTTTCAGCAGGAGGCTCTATCTCTAAACAGCTAGCACCGGAAGCAGTGAAACGGGGAGCAGTTGTAATAGATAATACGAGTGCGTATCGGATGGATCCTGACGTACCTTTAGTCGTTCCAGAGGTCAACGAACAGGATATAGAAAAGCATCAGGGAATTATTGCAAATCCAAACTGTTCCACTATTCAAATGGTAGCTGCTCTTGAGCCGCTTCGTCAGGCTTATGGACTGTCTCGAATTATCGTTTCTACCTATCAGGCTGTTTCTGGAGCAGGTAACGAGGCGAGTGATGAGCTTCGCCAGCAGACAGAAGCTTATTTAAAGGAAGAACAATATACACCAGAGGTATTGCCTGTTAAAGGCGATGAACACCATTATCCAATCGCTTTTAATGCTCTACCACAAATTGATAAATTCCAGGAAAACGGGTACACCTTTGAAGAAATGAAAATGATTAACGAAACGAAGAAAATTATGCATGCAGCAGAATTGCCTGTGGCAGCTACTTGTGTTCGCCTGCCTATCTTCACTTCTCACGCAGAGAGTGTGTATATTGAGATTGATCAGGAGGACGTAACAGTAGAAGAACTACAGAGCAAGCTTGCAGCGGCACCTGGAATTACATTAGAAGATGACCCTAAGCATCAAGTGTACCCAACTCCACTTCACGCGGAAGGGAAGCGCGATGTGTTTGTTGGCCGCATCCGTAAAGATTTGGATCAATCGAATGGCTTCCATCTTTGGATTGTTTCTGATAACCTACTAAAAGGTGCAGCATGGAATTCTGTACAAATCGCTGAGAGCGTTATGAACCATCAATGGTTTACAAAGAATTAAGAGATAAACGATGAGGTGTCAGCATGAAATTACTTGTGCAAAAATTCGGGGGTACTTCCGTTAAAGATACAGAAGGAAGAACCCTGGCTATAAACCATGTAAAGAATGCCATCCAAGAAGGCTATAAAGTCGTAGTAGTCGTGTCGGCAATGGGTCGGAAAGGCGACCCATATGCTACCGACACGCTGCTCGATTTAATACAGTATCCTCACCATCATGTAACAAGTCGTGAAGAGGATTTACTCACTTCCTGTGGGGAAGTGATTTCTTCTGTTGTCTTCGCAAATGAGCTGAAGGACTCCGGTGTATCCGCCGAAGCTCTGACAGGAGCGCAGGCCGGCTTCTTAACGAATGAGGACTTTACACAAGCGAAGATCAAGGAAATGAATCCTGATAGAATCTATGATACTCTTCAAACGTCAGACGTAGTGGTCGTGGCAGGCTTCCAGGGACAGACAGCAAATGGGGATACAACTACAATCGGTCGTGGCGGAAGTGATACTTCTGCAGCAGCTTTAGGAGCAGCCCTTCAATCAGAATATATTGATATTTTCACAGACGTAGAAGGGATAATGACGGCTGACCCACGCCTGGTAGAAAGTGCCCGCCCATTGGGGGTTATGACTTATAATGAAATCGTTAACCTTGCCTATCAAGGTGCGAAGGTAGTCCATCCTCGAGCAGTAGAGATTGCAATGCAGGCCAAGGTGCCGATTCGCGTGCGTTCTACTTATAAGGAGGATTTCGGAACATTGGTTACCTCTTCGAGAAATGATGGAATGGGGAAAGATATTCCTGATCGTCCCGTAACAGGTATTGCTCATATGTCTGGAATTACGCAAATTAAAGTTGAAGCAAAAGATGATGAGGAAGCCTATAAGCTTCAGTCGGAAGTGTTCAAATCAATGGCAGAAGCAGGAATATCGGTGGACTTTATTAACATCTCACCTAAAGGGGTAATCTACACCATTCCTGGAGCATTCACGGAGAAAGCTAGACATATTCTTCAAGATCTTGGCTATCAACCTGAGATTGCCTTAAATTGTGCTAAAGTATCGACAGTAGGTGCCGGTATTACCGGTGTACCAGGAATTGCTGCTAAAATAGTGCATACGTTAACAACGAGAGGCGTGAGAATCCTTCAATCTGCTGATAGTCACACGACTATTTGGGTATTAATTAAAGATGAAGATTTAATTAAAACGGTCAACGCCCTGCATGAAACTTTTGAATTGCAGCTTGGAGAATAATAGAAGAAAGGAGTAGTTGATATGGATTTTGGTAAAGTATTAACAGCTATGGTTACCCCTTTTGATAATCGCGGGAACCTGGACTTGGAGAAAACCACTAAACTTGTGGATTACTTAATTGACAATGGGTCTGACGGACTTGTCATAGCAGGAACGACAGGTGAATCCCCAACGTTGACTGGCGAAGAAAAAGTAGCATTATGTGAACATGTGGTGAAAGTAGTGAATAAGCGTGTTCCTGTGCTTGCAGGTACTGGGAGTAACAATACCCATGCAACCATTGACCTTACTAAAAAAGTAGAACATACGGGTGTGGATGGGATTATGCTCGTAGCACCTTATTATAATAAACCATCTCAGGAAGGGCTGTATCAGCATTTTAGTACAATAGCTGCTGCAACTTCCTTACCGGTTATGCTTTATAATGTACCTGGTCGATCTTCTGTGAGCATAGATGTAGATACTGTTGTGCGCTTATCAGAGGTGGATAATATTGTTTCCATTAAGGATGCTGCTGGAGATTTAGACGCAATGACAGAAATGATTGCTAAAACAAGCGATGACTTTTCTGTTTATAGCGGAGAAGACAGCTTAACACTGCCATCCTTTTCTGTCGGCGCAAATGGAATTGTGTCAGTCTCAGCCCACGTCATTGGTGCTGAGATGAAAGAAATGCTGGAGGCAATCGAGAAAGGGGAACGTCAAAAGGCAGCTCAATTGCACCAGCAGCTTCTGCCTATTATGCAAGGATGCTTTATGGCTCCTTCTCCATCCCCTGTTAAGACCGCTCTACAAATGAAAGGCATAGATGTTGGCGGTGTTCGACTTCCGCTGCTTCCTCTTACCGCAGAGCAGCGTACTACATTGGCAAAGCTATTATCCTAATAGAAAGAGCTTCCTTCCACATCGTGAGGGAAGCTTTTTTGTATGCTTCTTTCCTAAATGACTCATACTACACCTAGACAAAGGAAAGGAGTGTTACGGATGCCAAAGCAAGATCCAGAACATAATCAAGAAGAACAGGAACAGGAAGAGGGCCAAGAACCAAGCCAGGCCAAAGCATTAATGCAGAAAATTCAGCAATTAGGGCAAAGTCAGGTACCCCAGGCACCAGAAAGTAATATTCATATTCTGCCTATTATCGGCCAGATAGAAGGGCATGTTCAGCTGCCTCCTAAAAATAAAACAACAAAATATGAGCATTTAATTCCTCAGCTAATAGCCATTGAACAAAATCCAAAAATTGAAGGATTAATTGTTCTCCTCAATACAGTTGGAGGGGATGTGGAAGCAGGGCTGGCTATTTCGGAAATGATTGCGACCCTATCAAAACCTACCGTATCCATAGTACTTGGGGGAGGTCATTCTATTGGAGTACCAATTGCCGTGGCAACAGACTATTCCTTTATTGTAGAAACGGCCACTATGACGATTCATCCCGTTCGTATGACTGGGCTTGTTATCGGTGTGCCGCAAACTTTCGAATATATGGAGAAGATGCAAGAACGCGTATTAAATTTTGTTACAGCACACTCAAATATAACAGAAGAGAAATTAAAGGATCTTATGTTTGCTAAAGGAAACCTGACACGGGATATTGGAACGAACGTTATTGGGGACGACGCTGTGAAATATGGTCTCATCAACGAAATTGGCGGAGTTAGTCAAGCTATGATTAAACTCAATGAACTGATTAACAAAACAAAAGGTGACGCACCAGAAGAGAGTGTGATCCAGTGATCCATTATACCCCGCTTAGTGAGCACGATATTTATGAAGATGATCCAACAGAATATGAGCAGCATAAAATTATATCGCTTCAAGGCACAACCATGAAAGTACAGCAAATGGAGGATGGTTCGTTTCAGGTGCTCCAATTATTATCAACGGACCCTCTGGATTACTTAAATGCTTCCTATACACCAGGTATGAGGCTAGACTTTAACGATTTTCAATCATGAAGGAGTATATCTCTTCTTCCTCTCTATGCTATAATAGAAATGGAAAAGCAGCCCATCCAGGCTGCTTTCTCTGATAGACGAGAGGTGAGATAATGGCAAATAAGAAACGACAAAAAAAGAAGCATAAAAAGCAGAGCCAGATGAAAGACCATATCAAATTTGAATTAGTTGGTCTTTTGCTTGTGTTTCTAGCTGTGTTTGGAAGCGGCGCAAGCGCTATTGCAGGAGGCTTCATTCCAAATACATTAGAGCATTTATTTCAATTCTTCTTTGGCATCTGGTATTTTGTAGTGTCTGTATTCCTATTGATTGTAGGAATATATTTAATGATTAAAAGAAAATGGCCATCATTCTTACATAAACGATTTATTGGATTCTACATTATATTTGCCTCATTGCTGTTATTAACGCATATATTGAGCTTTGAAGAAATTATGAAAGATAATGTGGAACCGTCTATTCTTAGAACGACATGGAACCATTATAGTGCTTATCTTTCTGGAGACCTGCCTTCCACCTATCTTGGCGGGGGAATCATTGGTGGAGCTCTCTTTGCCTTTACGTTTTATCTTTTTGCCCCAACCGGAGCAAAGATTGTCTCCGTGTTCTCCATGATTGTGGGCGTGTTGTTCATGACGGAATTATCACTTGGCGATATACTGCATAGAGTATTCGAGCGAATAAAAGGATTTTGGCAGAATCAATGGGAACAAATTCAAGACCAAAAGCAGGAGTACAAGGATAAGCGAGCACAGAAAAAGCAGCAAAAGGAAGCAGCACCAGAAGAGGAGGAATCCCCTGAATGGTACGAAAGCTCTGTCGCAGAAGCGGATACAGAGGAGGCAAGCACAGAACCCATTATACAGGATTTCACGGACATAGCTTATCGGAATGCAAACGATACGAACCCAGATGACTCGCAACAAACCGATGATGCTGCAAATTCTCAGAATGACACAGATGAAACAACACAAGCACCCACCTTCCCTCTTACCGAGGTGGAAAATGTTGATTATCAACTCCCTTCTCTTGAGCTTTTAGCGGAGCCAGTCCATAATACTCAACAGCAGGAACGCTCCAAAATACAAGCGACAGTTAAGAAGCTTGAGCAAACATTTCATAGCTTTGGTGTAAAGGCAAAGGTAACCAAAGTACACGTAGGTCCTTCGGTAACCAAATACGAAGTGTATCCTGATGTCGGTGTTAAGGTTAGTAAAATTGTGAACTTACACGATGACCTTGCGCTTGCTCTAGCTGCTAAGGATATAAGAATTGAGGCACCAATACCAGGAAAATCAGCTGTCGGTATAGAGGTGCCAAATTCTGAAATTGCTATGGTATCCTTACGAGAAGTGCTAGAGACATCTATTCAGAATACAAAATCAAAACTTCTGTTTGGTCTTGGCAGAGATATAGCGGGAGAATCCGTGGTTTCAGAGCTTAACAAAATGCCGCACATGCTTGTGGCAGGTGCAACCGGTAGTGGTAAGAGTGTTTGTATCAATGGCATTATTACTAGTATTTTAATGAGAGCAAAACCACACGAAGTAAAAATGATGATGATTGACCCGAAAAAAGTGGAATTAAATGTGTATAATGGCATTCCGCATTTACTAACACCAGTCGTAACCGATCCCAAAAAAGCCTCTAGAGCTCTAAAGAAAGTAGTAGATGAAATGGAGCGCCGCTACGAGTTGTTTTCCGACACAGGTACTAGAAATATAGAGGGATATAACGAATACGTTAGAAAACACAACCAGGATAAAGAAGAGCAAGATCAACAGCCGAAGTTACCGTATATCGTTGTTCTAGTTGATGAGCTGGCTGACTTAATGATGGTGGCATCCAATGACGTGGAGGATGCGATTACTCGACTTGCCCAAATGGCACGTGCTGCAGGGATTCACCTAATCATCGCAACTCAGCGTCCGTCAGTAGACGTTATTACAGGGGTTATAAAAGCAAACATTCCTTCTCGTATAGCCTTTAGTGTTTCATCAGCTACCGATTCCAGAACGATTTTAGATACTGGCGGAGCAGAAAAATTGCTAGGTAAAGGAGATATGCTCTTTATTCCAGTTGGCGCATCGAAGCCAACGAGGGTCCAGGGAGCCTTTCTATCTGATGAAGAGGTAGAGCGGATTGTTAACCACTGCGTGGAGCAGCAAAAAGCACAATACCAGGAAGAGATGACACCAGATGAAGAAAGTGAGACGGTACAAGAGGTAGACGACGATTTGTTTGATGACGCTGTCCAACTAGTCATGGAAATGCAAAGTGCCAGTGTTTCCATGCTGCAAAGACGATTCAGAATCGGCTACACTCGTGCAGCAAGACTAATTGACGCAATGGAAGACCGTAACATAGTAGGTCCTTATGGAGGCAGTAAGCCAAGAGAAGTATTGGTTTCGAAACAAAGTGAAGAACAATCATCTTAATGAATGAGCAGGCTGTCTATATATAGGCAGCCTGTTTTGTAAATAGTTGAGGATGGGTACGAAATGATCTCCAATCCAAGTCTCCCACATACGAGGGCGCTTTACCGTGATATGAATAATAAACACCCCAGTTCAGCAAAGTATGATAAAATCTTAATAAAAGACAGAATATTTAATACATTAGTAAAAATAGTAGAATTCTATTTATTATATTTGATAAAAATGGTATAGTAAATGCGAGATAACGTGTGAAACGTCAGATGTCAGATATCTTTATAAGTTTTAATTCACGGAGTGAACAGCCATGAGTATAAGAACAGATACGCGCCATTTATATTTACAAGTAATCGATCAATTGAAAAGGGATATTGAAAGCGGTTTATATAAAGAAAGAGAAAAGTTACCTTCTGAATTTGAATTGTCTAAACTGTTAGGGGTATCAAGAGCGACATTAAGGGAAGCACTCCGTATTTTAGAGGAAGAAAATGTCGTTACAAGAAGGCACGGTGTAGGTACCTTTGTTAACGCCAAACCCATCTTTTCTTCAGGAATTGAAGAGCTATTTAGTGTGACGGATATGATATCTAGGGCAGGCATGGAGCCCGGCAGCCGATATTTGTCTACAGAGGTTGTTGCGGCTACGGAAGAGGACAGCCTTAAATTCCAGGATCAGGACATTGGTCCACTAGCAAAAATAGAACGAATTCGTACAGCTGATGGAGAACCTGTCGTATATTGTGTTGATAAAATTCCAGAAGAATTACTCCCTCTTGAATACCTTCACAAAGAAGGATCCATCTTTCAACTGCTGGAGCATTATAGTAATAAGGTCATTAATTATGCTGTTACATTTATTGAACCGGTTGGTTATCAGGAGAGGATTTCTTCCATATTGAAATGTGACCCAGACCAGCCGCTGCTATTACTAAAGCAAATGCATTATACTTCTCAAGATGAACCGATTTTATATTCCAGCAATTATTTTCGTGCCGATAAGTTCGGCTTCCATGTTCTACGAAAAAGAGCATAATAATCACTATGTCATGACCTCCAAATGTTGTTTTTGGAGGTTTTCTTTTGAGTTGTTACCTATTGTTAGCATTAGCGCCCAAAATACGATAAAATCAAAGAATGCGTATTCATTGGATAGTTTTTCTTCAACTAGAAATGCTATGCTTAAAAGAATATGTCATATAAAGGAGGACAATAGAATGACACGTGTTATGGAAAATCGATATGAGGGAAAAGGATACGACTTACATATCGTTCCAAGTAAGAAGTATAAAACCAACACGATTGCTATAAAATTCAAGGCCCCTTTAACGCGAGAAACCATTACAAAGAGGGCATTACTACCATATGTTTTGCAGCAAGCTACTACAAATTATCCAACTGCAAGGTCATTTCGAACCGCTCTGGATGATTTATACGGTGCTGTACTTAGCGTTGATGCTTCCAAAAAAGGAGAGCACCATGTTATGACGTTCCGTATGGAAATCGCAAATGATGAGTATTTAAACAGTACCTCTGCCTTATTGGAAAAAGGGATGAAAATGCTGGAGGAAATTATCTTTCATCCGAAGGTAGAGAACGAGAGTCTTGATACCTCCATTGTAGATCGTGAAAAACAAACGTTAACTCAAAAAATAAAATCTTTAAAAGACGATAAAATGAGCTACGCTAACACGAGGCTGTTAGATGAAATGTGTAATGAAGAACCTTATCGCTTCCATGTTCATGGGTATGAAGAGGATTTACCAAAGATTGATGGAAGCACATTGTACGATTACTACAAGCAAATGCTTGCAGAAGATACAATGGATATATATTTGCTTGGGAATTTTGACGAAGAACAAACGAGTACGATGGTGCAAAACCTGTTTGAAAGAGAAGCGAAGCATATTAAAAACCCTGATGCCTCCCCTCTGAAGGATGCTCCTCAAGAACCTAAGGAAATAGTTGATAAAGAGAATGTACAGCAAGGAAAGCTGCACTTCGGCTATAGAACTAATATCCTTTTCGGTGATGACGATTATTATGCGCTGCAGGTCTTTAATGGGCTGTTTGGTGGATTCCCATCCTCGAAGCTGTTTATGAACGTTAGGGAGAAGCACAGTCTGGCATACTATGCTGCTTCTCGTTTTGAAAGTCATAAAGGGTTATTGCTTGTCTTTAGTGGTATTGATCCGAATGACTATGACCAGGCCAAGGATATTATCCAAGAGCAAATGCAGGCAATGAAGGCTGGGGACTTTACGACAGATGCTGTAGAAGAAACGAAAAGTTTAATTGTAAATCAGCTTCTGGAAACGATGGATAGCCAGCACGGTTTAATTGAAGTACTATATCATCAAGTATTATCCGGAGTAGACGTTAACCCAGATAAGATGATAGAAGAAGTGAAGAAGGTTACAAAAGACGAAGTCATTCAAGTTGCAAACAAAATACACCTTGATACTACCTACTTCCTTACTAAACAAGAGGGAGGCGAAGCGTAATGAGTAATATGAATAAAACACACTACGATCAAATACAGGAAACCATTTATGAAAAAACAATGGATAACGGTTTGAAAGTGTATTTGCTTCCGAAGCAGGAAATGGCGAAGACGTTTGCTATTTTCACGACAGAATATGGTTCCATTGATCAAGTCTTTACACCACTCGGCGAGAAGAAACAAGTATCCGTACCTGAAGGTATTGCCCATTTTCTAGAGCATAAATTGTTTGAGAAGGAAGACCGTGATGTGTTCCAGGATTTCACGAAGCAAGGGGCATCAGCCAATGCATTCACATCTTTTACAAGTACAGCATATTTGTTTTCGGCAACTAGTAATGTAAAAGAAAATGCAACAACATTATTAGATTTTGTGCAAGACCCTTACTTTTCTGATGAGTCTGTTGAGAAAGAAAAAGGTATAATCGCACAAGAAATTCGTATGTATGATGATCAACCGGATTGGCGTGCATTTTTTGGAACCATTCAGAGCTTATTTACCCATCATCCAGTAAGAGTAGACATTGCTGGCACGGTTAACTCTATTCAGGATATTACGAAGGAAGATCTGTACACGTGCTACAATACCTTTTACCATCCCTCCAACATGTCCTATTTTATGGTGGGGAATTTTGATCCTGAAGAGATGATGGCGCTCATTGAGAAAAACCAGCATAGTAAAGAATTCGCGCCTGTTGAAGATTTGAACCGTTCGTATCCTGATGAACCGAAAGCGGTAGCAGAGAAGCATAAGGTTATCGAGATGCCTGTTTCGGTTTCTAAATGCTTAGTAGGCATGAAGGAAGATATTGATTATTTGAATGAGAACAATATACTTCAAATGGATATGATTAAAAGCATGGTGCTAGACCATTTCTTCTCCAAGAGCGGCGAATTTTACGAGCAGCTCTACAAAGAGGATCTTATCGATGATAGCTTTTCCTATGAGACACATATTGATAAAACATTCGGCTTCACTATCATAGGTGGTAATACGAGGGAACCAGAAAAATTCCAAGCTCGTGTTAAAGAAATGCTTCATCAATTAAAGGAGCGTACGCTCACAGAGGAAGAGTTTGAACGCATGAAGAGGAAACGTATTGGGCAATTCCTGCGTTCTATGAACTCCTTGGAGTTTATCGCTACTACGTTTGTACAATATCGTCATTTAGGGATTGATTTGTTCCAGGTACTTCCAGCTATTGAACAACTAACGAAGGAAGACGTTGAGAATCATTTACGTGAATGGATTGACGAGGAAAGAATTGCGGTAACCGAAATCCGTCCTTCTAATGATTAATCGGGAGATAATATGAAGAAAAATTGTTTAATAATAGGAGCTAGTGGTGCTATAGGAAATGCAATAGCTACAGCATTTGCTGACGAGGGGTATCAGCTGCTCCTACATTATCATCAGAATAGTACATCTATAACGAATTGGTTGAAGCAGCGAGAGGACGATGCTGTTCTTCAAACGATTCAAGCGGACCTTTCTCATCGAGATGGCATAATAAACCTTTTGCAGCAAATTTCCTTCCGAGTAGATACGCTGCTATTTGCTAGCGGAACTAGCCTAGTTCAGCTGTTTCAGGATGCTACAGAGGAAGAAATGGACTCCCTGTATCATGTGCATGTAAAGACACCCTGGATGGTGACAAATCATCTGCTGCCAGAGATGCTGAACCGTAAATCTGGATCCATCATTGTTATATCATCGATATGGGGAGAGGTTGGCGGCAGCTGTGAAGTGCTATATTCTTCTGTTAAAGGAGCGCAGGATAGCTTTGTCAAGGCGCTTGCTAAGGAAGCAGCACCCAGTGGTATTTCAGTCAATGGCATAAGACCCGGGTATGTTGATACGAAGATGAATGATATGTTTGACGAGAAAGAGCAAAGAGAGCTGCTAGATGCTATCCCTGCTGGTCGATTCGGTACCCCGCAAGAAGTCGCATCTCTCGCTTTATTTCTGGCATCACCTGCCTCCAACTATGTAAATGGTCAGATGCTGAATATGAACGGTGCATGGAGCGGAGCTTAGGAAACTTTTCACTTCAGCATGAATAAAAGCATCCTCCCTGTCAAATCATAATGATGTAAGTTTTGATTGACGAAGGAGGAAAATACATGTCTGTACTCGACAATTTCGAAACGTGGAAAGACTTTTTAGGGGATCGTCTTCATCAGGCTCAGCACGATGGAATGCAAGATAGAGCAGTTTCCGATCTTGCTTATGAAATTGGTGACTACCTGGCGAAGCAAGTAGATGCTAAAAATGATCAGGAAGCAGTTCTGCGTGACCTTTGGAATGTGGCTTCTCCAGAAGAACAGCATACAATTGCCAATATGATGGTGAAACTAGTTCAGAATGAAGGTACAAAATAAACAAGAGGGCTTCGTCCTCTTGTTTTTTTGTATAGTGCATGTTTCAATGAAAACAGTCATGTAAGCTAATGGTTGGAGAATATTATTAATAAATGTAAAATTGATTTCAGATAAGCTGATATTATCCTTTATCATCCTTTGAAAATCATTTATTATAGAAATAGTATGTATGCTAATAAACCTTGAATTGCCAGGTTTTTTTTATTGTATAGGGCTTATGAGGGAGGGAGTAGTGATATGGAAAAACAGGAATGGTACTTAGAGTATGAAATTCAATATAACCGTCCTGGACTGTTGGGAGATATTTCTTCCTTGTTAGGAATGCTCTCTATCAACATCGTTACCATTAACGGAGTAGAGGATTCCCGAAGAGGGATGCTGTTATTATGTAAAAATGATGAACAGATCAATCGTCTGCAATCGATATTGGAAACGATGGATACTATCAGCATAACAAAGTTCCGTCGCCCAAAACTCAGAGATCGTCTAGCAGTTCGGCATGGGCGGTATATACATAGTGATATTGATGACAAGAAAACATTTCGTTTTGTTCGAGAAGATTTAGGCTTATTAGTCGATTTCATGGCAGAGTTATACAAAAAGGAAGGGCACAAATTGGTGGGAATTCGAGGGATGCCAAGAGTAGGAAAGACCGAATCCATCGTTGCAGCCAGTGTTTCTGCTAATAAACGATGGCTGTTTGTATCCAGTACACTGCTAAAGCAAACCATTCGTAATCAGCTGATAGAAGATGAAATTTCCACTGAAAATGTGTATATTCTAGATGGGATTGTTTCCACTAAACGGGCTAATGAAAAGCATTGGCAGCTAGTACGCGAAATTATGCGCCTTCCAGCTACAAAAGTGGTAGAACATCCAGATATGTTTGTTCGATCTACTGAGTACAAACTAGATGACTTTGACTATATTATTGAATTACGCAATTCCCAGGATGAGGAAATAACCTATGAAACGATTGACAAGCCAGAATTTGAACAAGATGAGGGCTTTTCCATGTTTGACTTTTAAATTGGATGGTGTTAATTAATGGAAATTGGGTCTCGACTAAAAGAAGCAAGAGAAGCAAAAGGTTTATCATTAGATGATATTCAGAAGGAAACAAAGATTCAAACGCGTTACCTGCAGGCAATTGAAAAAGGAAATTTTCAAATTATGCCCGGAAAATTCTATACAAGAGCTTTTATACGTCAATATGCAGAAGCTGTGGGGCTAGATGCAGAGGCGCTAATGGAGGAGCATACGTCAGAATTACCGAGCTCTAGTGATGAAGAATATGTACAATATACCCGTGTACAAAAGCATAAGGATCAGGAATCGAACAAAACCTCTGCTATGGCATCTGTCTTTCCAAAGCTTATTATCGGATTACTTATTGTCGGTATAATTGCTGTGGCTGTTTTCTTCTATCAGCAAACCATGAATAATGACAATTCTGGTGCTGAAACGGATGATTCTGGTGCCGGTGAGCAAGTCACGTATGAGAAAAATGAAGAATCCAGTGCTGATAAAGGGAATGGTGGAGACAATCCATCCAATGAGGGTGCTGACGATTCCGAAGAGGATTCTGCGAAGAAGGAACAGGATGCGAATAACGATAAGTCTTCCGAGGAAGATAATAAAGAAGATGAGCAGCAAACAAATGATAAGGATAAGAAAGAGGAAGAAAAGAAAAAGGATGAATCGGATAGCGAAAAGAGTTTACAATTAGTGGAGAAGGGTTCCGGCAATGTTCCACAGCATACGTATGAGCTGACAAACCCTGACAACATTAACATAAGCTTTGAAGCTGCAGGCAATAATGCCAAAAGTTATCTCGAAGTAAAAAACGGAAAAGGCAAAGCGTTTTACCAACAGGAGTTAAACAGTAATAATAGTCCAAAAGAGTTTGATCTTTCTGATGAAAAGGAGATTTATATAAAAGTAGGAAATGCTCCTGATCTTACTATGAAAGTAAATGGTCAGAAAGTGGACTATCCAGTTGATGCAAACAAAACCGTTTTCCAAAAGTTCGTGGTTAAAGTCACAAAATCATCAGAGTAACAACATAGCAGAGTCATCTTTTTACAGGATGGCTCTTTTCTCTTCTAGGTAGGAGATTTAATATTGGAGGAAAGAAAAATGAATATACCAAATAAAATTACCATATCCCGTATCTGTTTAATCCCAATAATCGTTATATTATTATCTGTACCATTTGCTTGGGGCAGTTATGATATAGGTGGTCAGTCCTTGCCGATATCGCATCTGGCAGCAGCAGTGTTATTTATCCTTGCAGCGACTACGGACTGGGTGGATGGTTATTATGCAAGAAAATATAATTTGGTAACCAATTTAGGGAAATTTTTAGATCCATTGGCAGATAAATTACTTGTGTCTGCTGCTCTTATTTCTTTAGTAGAACTAGGTGCAGCACCAGCATGGATAGTAATACTAATCATTAGCCGCGAATTTGCAGTAACTGGCTTACGTCTTGTCGCTGCTGGTGAAGGAATTGTGCTCGCGGCAAGCCAAATGGGAAAGTTGAAGACGTGGATACAAATTGTTGCTACTTCTGCGCTGTTATTGCATAATTTCCCATTCTCTTTTGTTTCGTTCCCATTTGCAACGATTGCACTGTATGCAGCAATGATTATTACCGTGATTTCTGGAATTGAATACTTTATGAAAAATTGGCATGTAATGAGGGGATCTAAGTAATGGCAAAACAAGTGAAAGCAGAAATACTAGCAGTAGGGACAGAGCTTTTGCTAGGACAAATTGCAAATACAAATGCTCAATGGCTTTCTGTACGACTTGCAGACATGGGCGTAAATGTGTTTTTCCACGGAGTGGTTGGTGATAATGAGGAAAGAATGCGTCATCAAATGGAACAGGCGAATGGGAGGTCAGATATAGTCATTGTTACAGGTGGACTTGGACCAACCGATGATGATGTTACGAGAGAGGTAGCATCAGAAGTGCTTGGGCTATCTATTGAAGAAGAGCACGAGGCGCTTCGTGATATAGAAGCATATTTTGAAGCGAATAATCGCCAAATGACGCCTAATAACCGAAGACAGGCAAGGATGCTGAAGGGTTCTACCATATTGTCCAACCATGTAGGGATGGCTCCGGGCTTTGCAGTAACGAACGAAGGAACCACTTGGATCTTCCTCCCTGGAGTGCCAAGAGAGATGAAGGCGATTATGGATGACGGAGGCTTTGAGCTAATACGCTCTCACTTTTCTTTAGAGGATACCATACAATCGAGAATGCTGCGGTTTATCAGTATTGGGGAGTCACATTTAGCTCATGATTTACAGGATTTATTAGACCAGCAAACCAACCCAACCATAGCTCCTTTGGCAGCTAAAGGGGAGGTAGCATTACGAATTACCGCTAAGGCACAGACGAAAGAGGCAGCCAATAAGTTAATCGATCATACAGAAGCATCTGTATTAGACAGAGTTGGCATGTACTGCTATGGAAAAGACGATGATACATTAGAAAGTACCGTCTTTCATATGCTCAAGGAGCAAAAGGAAACTATATCAGCTGCAGAAAGCCTTACTGGGGGAAGGTTTATTGATCAGGTGGTCTCTCAACAGGGAGCCTCCAGTGTATGCAATGGTGGCGTAGTGTGTTACGCCACTGCTGTAAAAGAACAGGTGTTAGAGGTTCCGAAGCTAATAATAAATGAATATGGAACCGTGAGCGAGACATGTGCGGTAAACCTGGCTGTAAATATAGCAAACAAGTTAAATAGTTCCATTGGTATTAGCTTTACCGGTGTGGCTGGTCCTGATCCGGTAGAGGGGCAGCCTGTTGGTACAGTGTATATTGGTATATACAAAGACGGAGAGCAGCCGTTTGCGAAGAAGTTTCACTTTCATGGAGACAGAGAAGAAATACGGCAAAGAAGCGTAAAGAAAGGTTTCGAACTGTTGTACCATTACTTGAAATAAGTTTTTTTCAACGTACATTGTACCCTATTATTATAGTTTACCCTGTACAAAAAAGGAAAAATACGATAGGATTACACTGTAATAATTACGAACATTTATTCGCATTTTAGTTGGCAAATCCTTTAAAAAAAGGTATGATAGATGTAGTAGAATTTCAAGGGGGATATAACGTGAGTGATCGTAAACAAGCGCTGGATTCAGCGCTCCGTCAAATAGAAAAGCAATTTGGTAAAGGTTCCGTTATGAAATTAGGGGAGCAAGCGAACAAACGTGTCAGCACAGTTCCAAGTGGCTCTTTAGCATTAGATGTTGCTCTTGGAGTAGGCGGTTACCCTAGAGGCCGTATTGTAGAAATTTATGGTCCGGAATCCTCTGGTAAGACCACAGTAGCACTTCATGCTATTGCAGAAGCCCAGCGTCAAGGCGGACAAGCGGCTTTTATTGATGCAGAGCATGCCTTGGATCCTGTATATGCACGTGCTTTAGGGGTGGATATTGAGGAGCTGTTATTATCTCAGCCAGATACAGGAGAACAGGCTCTAGAAATTGCCGAGGCTCTTGTGCGAAGCGGTGCTGTGGATATGATTGTTATTGACTCTGTAGCTGCACTTGTGCCGAAAGCAGAGATAGAAGGCGAAATGGGAGACTCTCACGTGGGTCTGCAAGCTCGTCTAATGTCTCAAGCTCTGCGGAAGCTAGGCGGGGCTATTAATAAATCCAATACAACAGCAGTATTCATTAACCAGATTCGTGAAAAAGTAGGTGTCATGTTCGGTAATCCTGAGACTACGCCAGGAGGACGTGCATTAAAATTCTATTCTTCCGTCCGTCTTGAGGTGCGTCGTGCTGAAACGTTAAAGCAGGGGAACGAAATGGTCGGAAACAAAACGAAAATTAAGGTCGTAAAGAACAAGGTTGCTCCTCCGTTTAAACAAGCTGAGGTAGATATCATGTACGGTCAAGGAATTTCTCACGAAGGTGAGCTTCTTGACATGGGTACAGATTTAGATATTGTGACGAAGAGCGGCTCCTGGTATTCCTATAACGGGGATCGAATGGGACAAGGACGCGAGAATGCGAAACAATTCCTTCAGGAGAACGAACAGGTATTTCAGGAAATCAATGACAAGATTCGTCAGCATTACAGCATGTATGATCAACCGGAAGAAGAAGCTAGTGGAAAAGGTGCTAAGGATGGAAAAGACGAAAACCAAGACTCGTTAGATTTGTAATGGATATGAATAACCCTCGCCGAGTTCATGTCGGCGAGGGTTTAAATTTGACGTTTCCTTGACAATCCGCATAGTCAAGCTTAAAATTAATATGTATAATTTTCATTTTTCTTAAATTTATACAAGATATGTTTTAACTATTTACCTTCAAAAATGAAAATGAAACATCTTAGTACATGCCGACACACATGTATGTGGACAATTTAATAGCAAGAGGAGGTGAACGTATGGGAGCAACTCAAATCATCATCTCCATTTTGCTTGCCCTCGTCGGTATTGTTGTTGGTTATCTGATTCGGAAATCCATTGCAGAGGCGAAGATTTCAAGTGCAGAAGAATTGGCGAAACAGATTGTGGATGAAGGGCATCGTAATGCTGAAGCTGCTAAGAAGGAAGCATTACTTGAAGCCAAAGAAGAAACACACAACACTCGTCAAGAAGCGGAGAACGAAATTCGAGAACGCCGAATGGAACTTCAGAAGCAAGAAAGCCGTTTGATGCAAAGAGAAGAGAATTTGGATCGAAAAAGTGAAACGCTGGACAAGCGAGAGCTTATGTTAGAGAAGAAGGAAGAATCGCTAACAGAAAAACAACAACAAATTGAAGAAACGGAAAGCAAAGTGGAAGAAATGAAACAGAAGCAACAGTCTGAGCTTGAGCGTATTTCCGGTTACACGACAGACCAGGCGAAGCAAGTCATCTTAGACCGTGTGGAACAAGAGGTATCTCATGAATCCGCCTTAATGATCAAGGAAGCTGAAAATAGAGCTAAGGAAGAAGCGGATAAGAAAGCTAAAAATATCCTCTCTCTCGCATTGCAGCGTTGTGCTGCAGATCATGTTACGGAAACGACAGTATCTGTTGTGAATTTGCCTAACGATGAAATGAAGGGCCGTATTATTGGTAGAGAAGGCCGAAACATTCGTACGTTAGAGACATTAACAGGAATTGATCTCATTATTGATGATACGCCAGAGGCTGTCATTCTATCTGGATTTGATCCAATTCGAAGAGAGATTGCTCGTATTGCCCTTGATAAACTGGTTCAGGATGGACGCATTCATCCTGCACGTATTGAAGAGATGGTGGAGAAATCTCGCCGGGAAGTTGATGAATATATACGTGAAGTGGGAGAGCAGACGACGTTCGAGGTTGGAGTTCACGGACTTCATCCAGATTTAGTGAAGATTCTAGGAAGACTGAAATATCGTACTAGTTACGGTCAAAATGTCTTGAAGCACTCTATGGAAGTTGCTTACTTAACTGGTTTATTAGCTGCAGAGCTTGGGGAAGATGAGAATTTGGCACGACGTGCTGGATTATTGCATGACCTTGGTAAAGCAGTGGACCACGAAGTGGAAGGAAGTCACGTAGAGATTGGCGTAGAGCTCGCTAAGAAATATGGAGAGAATGACACCGTTGTGAATGCGATTGCTTCTCACCATGGTGATGAAGAAGCAACAACTATCATTTCTGTCCTTGTAGCAGCTGCTGACGCATTATCAGCTGCAAGACCAGGAGCGCGTAGCGAAACGCTAGAGAATTACATTAAGCGTTTAGAAAAGCTCGAAGAAATTTCTGAGTCCTATGACGGCGTAGAAAAATCATTTGCCATTCAGGCAGGTCGAGAAGTACGTATCATGGTAAAACCAGAAGAAATTGATGACTTGAAATCGGTTCAGCTGGCAAGAGATATACGAAACCGTATTGAAGGCGAATTAGATTACCCAGGTCATATAAAAGTAACAGTTGTGCGTGAGACACGTGCTGTAGAATATGCTAAATAAAGCGATCCCCCTAGCGGGATCGCTTTATTTCGTTCGGGAACCGTTGTATACTGAAGAAAGACTTTGCTAACACACACATTTTAGGTTGTAGAAAGGAATTTGTTATGAGAATTTTATTTGTTGGTGATATTGTAGGATCTCCAGGTCGTTCTATGGTGGAGGAGTACATTCCAAAGCTGAAGAGAGCCTATCGTCCTCATTTCACAATTTTTAATGGGGAGAACGCCGCATCAGGCAAAGGAATAACACAAAAAATTTATCAGCAGTTTTTAGGACTGGGCGCACACGCTATAACACTAGGAAACCACGCTTGGGATAAGAAAGAAATTTTTGATTTCATTGATGATGCCAATCGGATGGTACGTCCTGCGAATTATCCTGAGGGAACACCAGGAAAAGGGCTTACGTATATTAAAGAGAATAACATGGAATTAGCGATCATAAACCTACAGGCTCGCACTTTCATGCAGCCGCTTGAGGACCCGTTTAGAAAAGCGGACGAGCTCATTGAAGAGGCATCCAAACGAACAAAATCTATATTTATCGACTTTCATGGTGAGGCGACCTCTGAAAAGCAGGCATTGGCTTGGTATGTTAGTGGACGTGTCAGTGCGATTGTTGGCACCCATACGCACGTGCAAACAGCAGATGACAGAATTTTGCCTGGTGGTACTGCTTATATTACAGATGTCGGTATGACGGGACCTTATGATGAAATTCTCGGGACAGACAAGGACGCTGTCATAAAAAAATTCCTGACGAATTTACCTGTACGTTTTGAAGTTCCAAAATCGGGAAGAACACAATTAAGTGCATTCCTAGTAGATGTGGATGAGGCATCAGGAAATGCTACCCGAGTTGAGCGAATTTTAATTAACGATGATCATCCATTTCTTGGATAAGTATTTGAATTTTTCGAAATATTCGTTCATAATGTGGGTAGGAGGAATATTTTCCAAATCCATGAATAAAGTAGAAATGGAACGATAATAGCGTATGAAGGAGGAACTAGTCATGGAAATATTAAAAGTGTCAGCTAAATCTAACCCTAATTCAGTAGCAGGAGCACTTGCGAACGTGCTAAGAGAACGTGGCTCAGCAGAAATTCAGGCAATCGGCGCTGGTGCCTTGAACCAGGCCGTGAAAGCGGTAGCAATCGCTCGCGGATTCGTAGCTCCAAGTGGCGTGGATTTAATTTGTATTCCGGCCTTTACAGACATCATGATTGATGAAGAGGAACGCACTGCTATTAAGCTAATTATTGAACCTAGATAAATCCTTTGTATGAACCTGCTTGCTCAAATAGGGCAAGCAGGTTTTATTAGTGTGCCTGGCATGGGTGCATGCTTTAGGGTTAAAGTCCCGAACGGTGAAGGTCGTTGTAGCCGTTAGCCAAAGGCAAGGGTGTCTGGGGTGACCTAGAATCTGAAGGAAGCCGGAGGCAAACT
>NZ_JBHLTP010000010.1:0-114011 GCF_042434395.1 Pontibacillus salicampi
ATGATCTACTACAACAATTATCGTTATCAGTGGAACTTAAAAAAGATGACCCCTGTAGAATACAGAGATCATCTTCTTAGGTCAGCCTAGCCTTTTTTAAAATGTCCTTTACAAAGGGTACACTTTATCGAGGATTGGGAGCATCTTTTTTGCTAATAATCATACAGACAAAGCTATTTCATTTGCTGCTCTTTTTTTCTAGCGGGAATGTAAGTAATATTCCCTTCCCCTACAAGCTCTCCTATAAATTCATTGCCCAGAAGCCTCCTTAGAGGAAATTCAGAGCTCTGTTTTTTCACAAGAGAACAGTGTATGTGCTCCGAACGGCATGAAAAAAGCTTGCGGAAAAACCTGGGTTTCTCTACAAGCTGATGGCTCTTCTAGATGTAATTCGTTTGTTTATTCTGATGAAACGCTAGCAGAAGATAGTAAATCCTCCGCAAAGGCAAGTAATTCATGATAACTATAATGCTCTTTAATCCCTGGTTTCTCCATTAGATAGTTAGTGATTTTAACCGGATCCTCCGTGTGCGCTTCCATATAGCCTCTGACAAGCATAGTTAAGTAACGGAGCGAAGGCTGGTTTGTTTCTCTATCTCTCATAGCTTTCGGGCTAGTAAAGGTAAAGATAGGATAGCCATCTTCCTCTCCGGCATAGATAAGGTTTCCATAGGGAGAATCCTGCACCATTACATTCCCTTTTTCCATAATGTCATCTATATTTACCTCTAATTCCTCTATACCATTTTCCTGGCGTACTACATCCTCGAATTGTTCTTCTGTAATTAAATACATGCGTGCCCAGCTATGATTCTCATCATCTTGAGTGGTATCAATATAAGCGGCCGCTCCGTCCCAACGGTCAGAATACCCAGAAAAGTACAGTCCGTATGGCAAAGAAACTGCCCTTGTTTCCCTCGGTAGCGTGTGGTCACGGCAGCCAACCTCGCTTCGATTGGACCCCTCTGGCTGTCCTCCTGTGATATAACACATAAATCGATCCCGAAATAAATTAGAACCGAAGCTTGCATACCATACTAATCTACTGTTGTGCTTCATTGCTTTGTTCCTCCTACTTCATCATGTCTCTATCTTATTCCACCGTACATTCATCTATTGACTATTTTTGCTATCTTTTAGAAATAATAAACTTCCACTCGATTAAAATAACATTGCCAAACCCATTTCGTCATGTTACTATTAAGTCACATTAAACATGTTACCTAATAGTAACACGTTTGTGATGGAGGCCTCGTATGCATAATGAACAACTCGCTGCTGTGTTTAAAGCACTAAGCCATCCGATACGAATGGATATTCTAGATTTCCTGAAGGATGGACCTAAAACAACAGGCGACGTGAACGACAACGTCCAAGATGTAAGTCGCTACGCAGTAATGAAGCATCTTACTGTATTGGAAGAAGCAAATTTAATCCTAATTCGGAGACAGGGACGAGCAAGATTAAACTATATTAACGTCCTCCCGCTCCAGCAAGCCTATGAACGCTGGGTTTCGCAATATCAACACTCAACTGCAAAATCTGCAATTGCATTGAAGAGATTCATTGAAGGAGGAGAAGAAAATATGACTGAACAAGGGTTACAGCATGATTCATTTCAGCTAGAACAGGAATTCGAGATTAACAGTACACCAGCCAAAGTGTACACCGCCTTAACAGAAGATATAGGTAAATGGTGGGCATACCGACTGTGTGGCGAAGGGTCTACTATGACGCTTACTCCAGAAGTTGGCGGTACCTTCATTGAAAAGGGTCAGCATGGCGCAGCCGCTCTATGGGGAACCGTGTACTTCGTTAAAGATAATGAAGAAATTCGTCTTCAAGGACTTCTAGGGATGACTGGAGCTGTAAACAGCGCTTACACTTTCAAGCTCGAACCAAAAGGAAATCATACAGTATTAAAGCTTTCTCATCATGCCGTAGGCTTATTAGACCCAGAATGGGGACGTATGCATGATGAAGGATGGAAGGAACTGCTCGGACAATTCCTAAAAGACTATGTAGAGACTGGTAAGCAACCAGAAATAAACTAACAAGCAAAACGAGCTCCTAACAAGAGCTCGTTTTGCATTAGGCTCACAAATACTGTGAATAGCGGGGCAGTCCCCTGTGGGATCTCGCCATTGTCCGTGCTTCCCAGACGAGTCTGCCCATTTCCACCCCACTGTGCGATAAGTAATGGGAACAGAACCTAACGACAATAAAAGCCCCTGATCCGATTCCATGCAAACATAGACTGCTATCTTTCCTAATGGTAGCAGAAGAGGTTCAGACTCATCATTCGAAAGGTGTTGGCGAAACGGCGAGACTCCTATGGGACCGGAGGACAGATGAGACCCCACAGCGACCGAAGAGAGCGAGGAGGCTCAGCGGACGCCCATGGAAAGCGAGTCGTTTCGCCAACACCGCCTCGATACACATAGAAGAACCGACGGGACTTTCTCGACACTCTGAAGCAAAACGAGCTCCTAACAAGAGCTCTTTTTGCTTGTTCCCCCTCTATAATAACCTTTCCATCGCTTGTGCCACTATTCCATGTACAACTCTGTAGTAATGGCTATACATAATCCTAAACATACTTTTCACTCAAAACGTAATGACCTTCCTAACCTCCACTCCAATTCTCCTATAATTAAGGCGCTAAAGATTAACAAGCTGTACTAGGAGAACCTATCCAAACTGCGTAACCCTTACAGCCTGAAAAATAAAAAGGCTGTCCTATAATCGACAGCCTTTCTGCGCTTATTCCCCTTCATATAAGTCTACATTATCTTTGCCACGACGCTGACATTCTTTACACAGCTTGACCTCTAATTCCTTTTTGGAGGTTATGAGTTTGCCACAATTAGAGCATTTACCAAATTCATTGGCATTTGGCTGCATTCCTAGAATTTCATTTTCTGGTCCTGGCATAGGTGTCACTCCTTTATCCAGTGTTTATATGAGAGTGTAGCCCGTCTACTCTTCTTGTTCTTCTCCTCGTGCTATACTTTCACAAGTTGCACAGACGTTTCGTGTTACTTCCTGACGAGACGATATCATTTTCCCGCAGCGTGCGCATTTGACTGCTGGTTCATGGACACCACCCCATAGCTCTCCCTCTAAATCGGTCATTTCCTTCACTCCTTGATTTGTTTTAGTGAAGCTTACCTATGCTATTCCCTGCATGAATTGGATTAAACTGTCATCAATCTATATAGTTGAAAACGCTACCATTCTACTATATAATGTAAGAAAATTCAGTAAATTATGAGGTGAAATAATGGAGCCTACGCTTGCCTCCGCTCAGGAGGTAGAAAAACCGTACAATGGTAATGATATAGGATTTACCTCTATGCTCCCCAGCCACCGTGTTGATTTACGCCAGTACTCTGAAAAGGAGTATAACAAATTTGTTAACATGAATACCGTCCGCGATTGGTCAACCTTAACATGGAAACAAGTAGGTAAGCCTTATGAAGTGACGAAATATTCCAAAGACCGGAGAGCCTACGAGGATACGTATGGAGAGGATATGAAGCCCTTTACCTCCTGGAAATATTTTAACAAAGCATTTCACGAGTGGTTTGTTAAAGATGTGCCTTCCGAAATGGCAGATCAGAAAAAAGCGTTCCTTAAAAGCCTCGGAACCTTTCGACCTTCTGAAATTAAACAAGCTCTAGGAGATGTAGCCCGTATTCAATTATGGAATTATGCTCACCGAATTCAAGATGGTGTCTGGGACCCCAGGGGCAAGCGGGCATTATTTGAGGGGTTGGATGTAACAAAGCCACGCATCTTATTCCTCGGGGCTGCGGAGGGATACGAGGCGATGCAACTAGCGTCTATGTACCCTGGTGCTCATATTACAATGGTTGATTATGATGAATATTGTAAAACGACCCGATTCGAAGAGTTTCCTGATTCTTACCCTTTTCTTGGAGAGAATCCTGCTACTGGTCACCCAAAGGTCTATTATAAGGACGACCTTGCCATCGATTATGTTGTAGATGACATTCGCAACCTGACCTATGGGAAGGATTTCGACATTGTTCTTTCTGTAGGATTGCTTGAGCATTTTCCTGATGAGTATAAATCGGAAGTAGCAGATTGGCATCGAAGATTTTTAAAGCCAGGGGGATATGCTATCTTTACCACGCCTCGAAACCAAATTCGCTCCCGGGTTTACTACAACATAATGGCGGATGTGATGAATCACACGTACCGTGAATTGATGACTCTAGAACAAATGGGTTTGTATATATATGAGAATGGCTTCGATATTAAACAGCATGGGTATATCAAAGTACACAACGGTGTCGTCGCTCAGCCAAGGTAATGAAAAGCAGGGAGCTGGCCTTCTTCAACTGTTTAGAAAGTTGTATAGTTATCAAAAAGCTCCTCTTCCTACCCAAACAAAGGATCAGGAGCTTTTCAGATGGTACGCTCAACCATTTTGAAATACGCTCATCTTTTTGTGCATGCTTAGAGGGCTCTCCAGAGAGAGCCCTCTTGTTTATAGGGTAATATCCTCTTTTTGTTCAATGATATGACCAATAGTAGATTCTAGATTCTGGATTGGGTCGTGCTTGCGCAGAGGACCGAAATCAAGACCGGTAAGCTCCTCGACCTTTGATACAGGAACTTGATACGTTTTATAATCTCCGTATGCAAATTCTAAGTTACCAACTAAGTTCTTCTGAGTTTGCAAGTAGGCCGTAGCAGAGAGTGTTCCGTCCTCTTTTACCATAACAGCTATTTTCCAAAAGTCGTTAGGTATTTGAATATCCCGATACACCATGTCATCACTTCGGAATACAGGTCCTGTAAACACTGTTGCCTTCATATCATGATTACGGGCATTTTCCACAATATAATTCTCTAGATCTAGCCAGCTTTGCTGATTTAGGTCCTTGTGCTGTGGGGCACAGTTAGTGAAATGGAAGGTATCCTCGTTCGCTACTTCCGCTTTGTCTCCCCAAATAGGGTCAATTCTTCTGACCAAATGCCCTCGGTCTAACGGGTTGTCATAATACAGATCCTGTCCTGCCTGATACTGCTTGTCCATACGTGGGTCTAAATACCAACGGTCAGCGCGGTCCACGCTTTTCAGCTGCTTCCCATTTATATTTACTACCGTATAATAGGCTAGCTTACGAGATTTGCTCATAACGACAGAAAAGTGCGTATAGTGTAACACGGTGCCTCCGTCTTTCATTGGAGCAACATCCTGTTGTAGGTCCTCTCTTAGTGTTGGTAGTGGTACCGAGTGCCCTTCCCCTAAGAAGGACGCATTGTAGCCTTCTCTGTCCTTGTAGCTGTCCACGCTTTTTTCTTCCACTACAACATCTTGATCTGTTTCGGCCTCAGGCTGCTCCCCATCTAGTAAATTGCCAAGTAGTTTTCTTTGTTCACTGCTTAAAGAATTTTGCTGCTGTTTAATATAAGAAATAATTCTACTAATTCTTACACCTTCATTGGCAACGAAGGAGCTGTTATCATTCGGGTCAGGTACTCCGGCATGGTGTAAAGAAACAACCTCCCATTCATCGTTGAAAACAGGCGATCCAGAAGACCCTGGCATTGTATCGGTTGAATAATGGATAAAGTTATCCAATACATCCTGCACTTTATTTTCCCGAATAGACACAGCTTTCGGTCTGCCGGATGCATGTTGGATAATAGAAACTCTTTCACCAATGAGCGCCTTCCCTGTCTCTTCCTGTAAAGGGATATGCCCAAATTCAGTGAGTTCATTTCCGTCAGAAGAAGTTGTTTCTACTGCTACAAGGGCAAAATCAAGCTTTTGATTCGATAGAAAAAATTGTTCAGGCTTAAAGTGAAAATTCTTTATTTCCTTTTCTCTAAGGTTCACATCCTGCTCAAAGTTAAATTGAGCAAGGCTTTGACTAGCAACCTCTTCATCTTTCAATATATGGTGGTTGGTCAATAGCAAATTCGGTGTCACCATAAATCCGGTACCATGACCTACTACTTTCCCAATACCATCTCTTATTTCTATACGACAAACGGACTTAGAGGCGTTGATGCCTGCTTGAAAATAAGAAATAGGAAAAAGATCATTTTCCCCGATGATTCGTTCCATTGCCAGCTGGTTACGAGCGAGCTTTTTCTTACGATTGGCTACTCTATCTGGCTGATCTACTTCAAACGGGCTATGTGTTTGGAGGGATGCTTCATTGTCCTCTCGCTCTGGTGTTCTTTCTGCAAATCGATGTAAAGCCTGCTGCTGCTGTTCTTCAATTAACTCCCGATTCCACTGCTGTAGCTTTTCATACTGAATCATCGCACAAGCCTCCTAAAGGATGTCTTAAAGTTACCCGTCCAACATAAACGGGACACCCTCTACTTCCATACGAACCCCATACATACCTTCCATCCTTTTCCCTATTTTTTTACTAAACAGCAAAGACTTAAGTATTAGTATTATCCTCTCCATTAAACCGTACAACCAATGAGTCTCCGATAGGGTAATAGCCTATTTTCTGGTATATGTTGTTAGAGGTACTATTGGATAGGTCTGTATATAAACTGCAAAACTGATACCCCTCACCGAGCAGCTTCTCAGACAAGGAGGCAACAGCACACGTAGCATACCCTCTCCGCTTCCATTTATCAGGAGTGTACACACTGTTTATTGTCGTCCCATTTCGTGTAGACCTCGCTTGACCTACCATGGAGACGACTTGTCCATCCACAACCCAAAAGTACAATTTTTTATGCTTAATATTTTGCTCTGTTACTTTTTGTGCGTATTCTTCCGTAATATCAATTCCTGCTTCTAGACCAAAGGCATATAACCAGCGTGTTGCTAATGCTAAGTCCTCCGCTTCCGCCAGCTTTAAAAAGCCGTTACCCCTGTTATAAGGACCAACAGCATCAAGCTGGTACACCTTTTGTTGCATAGCAATATGATAAGGCCTTCCAGTAAGCTCCCTCCATCGATCTGCTAATCTGGTAATCGTTTCTGGGGCGCCTATAAGACCGGGAACGTCATGATGATTATCAGCAAAGAACCGAACCATTTCTTCCAAAACACTGTCGGAGGGTGTGTGATTGGTCGCAATTACCCACATATGTGGAGAAGTTCGAATTACGACAGCCTGGATATCTCCTCTTTCATGTATGTATCCTAGCACCGGCTCTTGATCGTAATAATCTTGTTGCTGAACTAGCCTTTGCAATATACCAAGCGGCAAGTTATGTAAAGCCTCTGATTTGATCAGAAAGGGCTCTACCCTTCTTTCAAACTCTATTGGACTATTGAAAGTCATTACCGTCATAGAGCAGCACCCCCTAAAAATTTGAGTATTCACACGATTCGACAACCATCCATACATTTCCTTCCAAACAGAAGTGGTTTTTTCAATTAGCTGGCAATCTAAAAAAGGTGCCACTTATTATAAGGGCACCCTTTCTTTAAGGGAAGCATCTTCTTCTGTTGCCTTGTCCTGTAATTTACTCTTCATAAAAAAACCCTGTTGCCGCTAGCAACAAGGTTATGTATGGTGTGCATTTATTTCCGTCTCCAAGGAAATTCAGTTCCAAAACGATTAGCAAAATCCTTCGATTCACCGCGTCGTTCTCTGCGACGCTCTGCTCGTTTTTCTGCTCCTTCGTGCAGCCAGGATTCCTCTTCGGTTTCCGGGTACACAGTAGGCACTGTCTTCGGCTTATTGTTTTCATCTAATGCCACCATGGTAATAAAGGAGGTAGCGCATATAGCTCTTTTACCCGTCAAGAGCTCCTCCTTGATGGCTTTTACGAATACTTCCATCGAGGTGTTTTTTGTCCATGTCACAAATGCCTCTAAACAAATGGCATCTCCAGCGTTTACTGGGTACAGGAAATCAACAGAATCTGTTGAAGCAGTAACAACAGGAGAACGAGCATGGCGCGTGGCAGCAATGGCAGCTACATCATCAATATAGGCCATCAGCTGCCCTCCAAATAGGGTGCCGTGATTGTTCGTATCGGTTGGTAGCACATGTGAGTTTTTGACAACTAGTGAATCAATACAAGGTTTCTTTTCCATTAGATTACCCTCCTACTACATCAACTCGTAATCCCATTATACCCTACTTCTACCTGTTATATGTTGGTTCTAAATAATCAAGCGCTTACATCGGATAATTTATTCAAGCGGCTTTGTATCATAGCTTGAACCCGTGTAATCTGTCAGATCACAAATGCTCTTCCAAAGCTCAGGATAAAACTCGTACTTAACCCCCTTCTCTAGCATCTGTGCTGGAATTCCTTTAAGGCTGTTGGTCTGTAAGCCTATCATGCGACGAACTAGTTGTAGATGGTAATGTCGGAACGTCTGGAAGTTCTCATCGAAGCGTGTCAGCTGCTGCATGAGATGATACATACTGTAATAGTTCTCTGGTGATTGATGAACGGTGAGAGGAGTTAATTTTCTTTGATTAAGAAGCGTTTGGAACGGCTCCCACAGGGTAGGACCGAGCCTTAATATTTCATTAAACCCTGGTGAATCCTGTCCGCTTCCTTGACCAAGGGCTAGACGAATCGTATGGTAATCGTTTGGGCTGATAACCTTTACCATATCAAATACTGTTGGTAAATGATCCAGATGCATATTTACTCTTCTTATTTGTTCCGTGGCTCTTTCTGGTTCGTCCTTCTCCATATACTCTTCTGCCATGTGTATATATTGAATCATCAGCTTGAAGTGTAATTCTGCTATTTGGTGAATCATCTGAAAGGTTAGTTCATCCTCACAGCTTAACTCCCCTTCTTCTTTTTGCAGTGTTAACAATGGTTCTGTTTTAATATATTTCTCATAATCCTTCTTTTGCTTTGTTTTATAATAATCCATATTCTCGTTCCCCCTTCATTCATAGTAGCGGAGTACCGCTCTGACAGGACTTCCATCCCCCTCTACAATAGGTAAGGGTAGGGCTGTCAGCTCATACAATCCTGGAGTAACACCCTCTAGGTTCAACCCTTCTAGAATATGAATGGAGTGAGTATGTAATGCGTGATGGGCAGCTAATTCTTTACTGTCTAAGGGATCTACTGAAGGGACATCCACGCCGAGTAAACGGACTCCATGACTGGCTAAATAAGAAGCCGCATCCGGGTGAATGGAAGGAATGGTTTCTGGGAACGGTTCTCCCTCCTTCCACGTATCCGTTTTCAGTAAAACTCGTTCCGCTCCATCCAGGGAAAACCCTTCTAATAAACTAGCGGTGACCTCTGTAGCATTGGAAACATCCAGTACAATAGCCTTGCCCATATAAATATCCAAAGGAAGATCTATCATTTTCTCTCCGTTTGAATCAAAATGGTAAGGCGCGTCCACATGCGTTCCAGTATGGACGCTCATTTCAACTTGTCCCACATTAACGGATCCTGTTTCTTCCATACTCCAGCTTAACTGGTAGCGATAAGGAGTATCGCCTGGCCAGACAGGGGTATCTGGCCCCAGCCTTCTAGAAACATCTATCATCTTCAACCATCCTCTCTTATGCAATAACATCACGCTCGTTCTCATATTTCAGATATAATTGTTCATCCATAATCCTCTTTAATAGCTGGACCGTTTCCCACACCTCTACATACGTATTGTACAAAGCTACAGGTGCCAGGCGAATAACATTAGGAGCTCTGAAATCAGGTACGACCCCATAATCCTTTAGCGATTTACAAATACGGGCAGCCTCCGGATGCTCCAGACACACATGCCCTCCACGACGGTGGTCTTCGTCTGGATTTCCTATAGCAAATCCAAAGCTCCAAAGCTCTTCGTTAATTAAATCCATCATATAGCGAGTAGCATGCAGTGATTTCTTCCTTACTCTTTCAATAGTTGCTTCCTGAAATAATTCTAAGGAGCCAATTAATGGTGCAGTGCTTAGCATGTGAGGTGTACCAATTTGGTAGGCACCAGCATCTTTAGCTGGCTGGAACGTGTGACTCATATCAAACTGACTATGTTTATCAGAGCCAAACCATCCAGCTAAGCCGGGGTTCTTTCCAAAGTGCTGTTCGTGCACAAATAATGCCGCCACTCCACCAGGGCCATTATTTACATATTTATAATTACACCAATAAGCAAAATCAACCCCCCATTCATGAAAGCGATGAGGAATAGCTCCAACAGAATGGCACCCATCAAAACCGATTAAAATCCCGCGTTTGTGCGCTTCCTCCGTCAGCCTCTGTATATCAAGCAGCTGACCGCTGCGATATAGAACCGTTGGCAATACAACTAACGCCACCTCTTCGGTCATAGCCTCAATAATGTCACCTTCTAAAATTTGCCGTCCATCTGGGGAGGACACTTGCAGCAGGTGTTCCTCAGGATCCAATCCATGCAGCTTCAATTGACTCTGTAAGGCATATATATCTGAGGGAAAATTTAATTCATCCGCCACTATTTTATTTCTTTTTCCTACTGGTTGATAAAAAGTGGCTACTAATTGATGAAGATTGGTAGTTGTGGAACCGCTTACAATAACCTCTTCCGATTTAGCCCCTACTAAAGGAGCGCTCTTTTCTCCTAGTTCTTCAGACAAGTAATACCATGGATACTTCCCCTGCATCCATCCACCAATACCGAGCTGCTTCCAAGAATCTAAAACGTCTAATAATGATTTCTCCGCCCGTTTCGACAACAGCCCAAGCGAGTTCCCATCCATATAGATTGTCTCAGGCTGTACGTAAAACTCCTTTCGAAATGCAGCGAGTTCATCTTGATCATCTAGTGACTTGGCATATTCTTTCGAAACATCCACATCCAACACCCTCTCTCCCTTTTTCTCTTAGTTTACCATATTAGAGAAAAACCAGGTAAAGATGACAAAGGTACTTCCTCTTTTTGCAGCACAAAAAATAGACTATCGAGCCCAAGAGAAAAACCAACACATGGATACCTCTCCTCAACACCTAATAGAGTGCCAATAATTTCGTTATAGTGGCCTCCGGAAGCAATGGAGGAAGTGATTTCATTATCTCTCAAGAAAGCTTCATAGATAGTGCCTGTTCATATATGGACAACCCTTTGCCAGGAATGGGTTAAATCGAATGTCTTGCTCACTCCCCTTTAAGGTGATTGGAACTCCTATCCAGTCTATGTTATAGTAAGACGTGTATAGGAAGTCCACTAGGGGCGCCTTCTATGAAGGCTGAGATAAGGCATTGCCTTGGTCCCTTTGAACCTGATCTGGTTAGTACCAGCGAAGGGAAGTGGAGTCGGTTGGATAGAATATAAAGCGCTTCGTTTATTCGTATGCTGCTTTTCACAAACATCCATAACCGCTCCAGTTTCGGAGCGGTTTTTTTGTATCTAATTTGGGTAAATCTATCAGCAGCAAGGAGCCCAAGCAACACTTCTATCCAGCTTCACCCCACCGTTCCTAGTGCTTCCTCCCAAATTTCATTTAGGAGGCAGAAATATGACATTCACTGAACAACTTCGCCAGGAGGCAGAACCAATTTTTGAAGCTATAATGGAGCATCCATTTGTAAGAGGAATTGCCAATGGAGATGTACCAAAAGGGGCTGTGACACATTACGTAAAAGCAGACTTTGAATACTTAAATGCTTTCATGCATCTTTATGGCATAGCAGTATCAAAGTGTCATGATCGAGACGATATTGAATTTTTCACGCAAAATATAGACTTTGTGCTAAATAGTGAAGTCCACCCTCACCACAATTTATGTGAGTATATTGGTATTCCTTATGAACAATTGCAAGGATACCCGTTACCTCCGAATGCAGATTACTATATTAAACATATGAAACACCATGCCCATGAGGGAAATTTAGGAGAAATTCTAGCAGCCTTACTTCCATGTCCGTGGACGTATCTTGAAATTGGGAATCGACTCATGGAAGAAGTGAATCCGGATACAAACCACCCATTTTATACATGGATTACCTTCTATGCTGATACATCCATGTCCAATACAACTATTAATCTACGAGAACGATTAGACACATGGGCTGAAGGAGCAAGCGAACGAGAGAAGGAACACATGAAAGAAGCGTTTATCAAGAGCTGTCAACTAGAATGGGCTTTCTGGGAGATGAGCTATAACGAACAAACATGGGATCTTATCCCAAGGGCATCAGTGGCCTCTTCTTAAAACAGTTATACACTTTTTATCCACAATTATATTAAAGGAGGAAATCATTTCATGCTAAATAGCTCTTTGCTTACAGCATTGCGGGAGAAAAAACCGCTTATCCACAATTTGACGAACGAAGTCGTAACTAATTTCACAGCAAATGGACTTTACGCTATCGGGGCAGCTCCTGTCATGTCAAAATCAAGAGATGAAGCGGCGGAGATGGCCTCCATTTCAGATGGAGTACTGATTAATATTGGAACATTAACCTCTGAGGATGTCGATGCTATGCTCCAAGCAGGTAAAAAGGCAAATGAGTTAGGCCTTCCAGTAGTGCTCGACCCTGTCGGAGTTGGTGCCACCACGTACCGACAAGAAATCTGTCAACAGTTTATCAACAACATCTCCTTTACAGCTATACGCGGAAATGCTGGGGAGATAGCCACCCTCATCCACCAGGACTGGGAAACACGAGGAGTAGACTCTTCTGATAAAGGAGATGTAGCAGGTATTGCGCAACAGGCTGCTAAAGAGCTGAATACCCTTATCCTACTAACTGGGGAAACAGATGTAGTTTCCGATGGAACGCAGACTGTTTTATGTCGTAATGGAACAAGCATGCTGACAGCCATTACGGGGTCAGGATGCTTATTGGGCTCGGTTCTTACAGCATTTCTAACATTAGGTGGACAACCTGTGGATAATGCCGTGACCGCTGTAACTACGTATGGGGTTGCAAGTGAACAAGCTGTTCCAAAAGCAAATGGTCCAGGAACATTTCACGCCCATTTCCTAGATGCTCTAGCTGCTGTTACTGAAGAAACAGTAGCCCAATATGGTCGTGTTGAACAAAAGGATGTGTAGAACATGAAACCTGTCACAGAGATACTACCGCTCTATTTCATTATGGGCAGTCAGGATTGTACCCACGATCCAATCTGGACATTAGAAGAAGCCATAAAAGGTGGAATTACCTGCTTCCAGTTTCGAGAAAAAGGAGAGCATGCGTTAGCGGGTGAAGAAATGGAGGCTTTAGCTCGAGAGCTTCAAGCACGTTGCAAGGAATATAATATACCTTTCATTATTAACGATGACGTTGCTCTGGCGCAGAAACTGGACGCTGATGGCGTTCATGTGGGACAGGATGACACTCCTATAAGCGATGTGGTGCATCACTTTCAAGGTAAATATATCGGGTTATCTGTCCATACGCTGGAAGAGGCTATACGAGCCGCACAAGATCAAGTGGACTATATCGGAGTCGGCCCTATTTTTGATACGTCCACGAAAAAAGATGCAAAAAAAGCGTCCGGAGTAACGACTATACAGCAAATAAGGAAAAGCGGTATGACGATTCCTATAGTGGGTATTGGTGGAATTAACGCAGATAATGCAAAATCAGTAATGGATGCCGGAGCAGAGGGAGTCTCCTTAATTTCAGCTATTAGTCAGAGCAACGACCCTTCTTCCTCTGCCAAAACGTTAAGAGCAGCTATTCAGTAAGAAAATGTCTCCGTTCTGAATGGTACAAACAGAAAAATCCCTTCCAGCTGGCTAGTAAATTGTAAATCATAGAAAACAAGCTAAAGGTACGAATGATAAACATTCGTACCTTTTTTTACTCTGTTAGCGATGATTTACGCTACATCGAGGACGTTTTATACCGTTGATACACGACGTTTATTTCTGCACCAAGCATTAAAATGAGACCCGTCAGGAAAAACCAAATCATCAAAATCACAACACCCCCGAGGCTGCCATAGGTAGCTGAATAACTCCCAAAATTGCTTACATAAAAAGAAAAGGCGAAGGAAATCATCAGCCACAGCACTGTTGTTATAGCAGCACCTGGCACAATTCTTTTAAAAGGAAGCTTGGTATTTGGGGCAAATCTGTATAATAGGAGCAATACACCTCCTAACACAACAAGACTGATAAACCATCTTGCTATTTCCAGGAGTACCCTGATCTCCATCGGGATGGATACGAATCTTTCTATAAATTGAAAAATAACATCACCAAAGACAGGAAGAACAAGCGCTACAGCAAATGCAACAATTAGTCCAAGCGTCAATATAATGGAAAGGAGCTTTACTTGTATAAAGGAACGAGATTCCTCCACATTGTAAGCCTGATTTGTAGATTTAATGAAGGCAGTCATCCCGCTGGATGCAGACCAGAGTGTACCAATAATCCCAATCGTCAATAGCCCGCCTTTTGGAGTCGTAACGAGGGAGATAATGTTATCTTGAAAAACAGAGGCTGTTCCGTCCGGCAGTGTGTTGCTAATAAATGTAACAGCACTCTCCGCTTCAATATTCAAATACGGAAGAATAGATAATAATAAAATAAGTAACGGAACAATGGAAAGTAAATAATAGTACGCCTGTGCTGCCGCTAACAGAGGTACATCATCCTTTTGAAATTCACTGACTACTTCCTTGCTTATGTTAATAAAACGCTTCACCACTACTCACCACCATTTGTGTATAACTACCATACCATACCCTTTATCCACATGTGGATAATCGTTTTTCTTCTTTTGAGGTGACGTTTTATTTATAATAGATAAGGGAACTAGCCCGAACAAGGGAGGTGAACATGTAAGATGGAACTCGTTTATATTGGTGCTCTTATTATATCTATAGCTTTCGCAATCCTTACTTTTTATATAGTAAAGACATTAAATGGAGTAACTCGTACGATTACCAGCCTAGATCAATCACTTGCAGAGGTGGAGAGCCGCATGAATGATATAACGATTGAATCGGAGCAAATAATTCAAAAAGCCCACCACCTGGCGGATGACGTAGAGCATAAGGTGCACTCCACCAACGGCTTGTTTGATGCGCTTCATGACGTAGGTGATTCCGTTGATAACATCCAACAATCCTTAGACAAAGCTTCCACCAATTTCTCCGCTCATTCCAATCAAAATCCAGAGAAGCTGAAACGATATGTACGGTGGAGTGAAACTGCTCTTACGTTATATCAATCCTATAGGAAGACGAAGAAGAACTATACATAATTCTATATTTTAAGAAGAGAGGGATTACTTTGAATCTAGTCGGTATTGGCGTCTTAATCATTGGTATATCATTCTTTATTTTGACGATCTACCTTGCTAAAATGCTTACAAATTTAACGAATGTGCTAAACGGTGTGCATAAAACAGTGGATAAACTACCCCAACAATTAGATGATGTAATGAAAGAAACCGGCGACCTATTGCATCAAAGCAGTGAAACTTTAGAGGATGTAAATCAGAAATTCGCTGCCCTCAGTCCCCTTTTCTATATCATTGGTGATATTGGGGAATCCTCAAGAAAGCTAACCTCGTCCCTCGTTGATGCCACAGCATCTATGAAGAAGGATACTGCAGAGGGCAGGGAAACAGCTGACAAAACCAACCTAAACGGTCTTTATGGAGCTGTAGCACTCGGCTATTACTTCACTAAAAAGCGTAAGACATTAAAGGAGATGGCTGCAGACGCCTCTGACAACTTGAAGTCCAGCACCACTGAAGGAACAAAATAAATAGGCATTTAAATCGATAGCAAAAAAGGATGGACCCTTGCCTTGGGTGCCATCCTTTTTTAACAGGAATCTGGCTTAATCAACCACCAATTCATGGCTAAACTGATTAAACAGCAACAAGCGAATACAGTATATAAGAATGGAGTATCAGACCTCATTAGCAGTGCTACTACAGGAGGCCCTGCAGCTACTCCGACAAAACGCATACTGCTGTAAAGGGCAGTAATCGTACCCCTTTCTTCCTTAGGAACCCCTTCTGTTATAAATGCATCTAAACATGGAAGGGCTAGACCGATCCCGATTCCCGCTAGTGTCAGCCAGAGAAGATATTGAACCAGACTATTGTCCAACCGAATGATGAAGAAGGCCGCAACCGCAAGTGCATTTCCAATAATAATCATTGCCTTCATCCGCCTTTGTTCTCTGCCGACCTTCCAGCCTGACAAATAAGAAGCGATGCATAAAAATAACAAGGGAACAGCTAGAAGTAAACCTTTCGCCATTCCATACCGTTCAAAATCATCCTCAAGAATATTGGCAAAATGAAATAAAAATCCAAATAAGACAAACATGAAGATACCACCAGTTAAAAAAATCGTTGTCAGCCAGTGGCTGTTTTTCTGAAACAAATCCTTAAGTAGATGGAGGAATTCTTTCAATGTCTTCTTCTCTTCTTCCCCTTCTTCTGGTGGTACTTTGACAAGCCATAAAACTAAAATAATTGCAATTAAAGACAGTAGAGGGATTGCGATAAATGGCAAGTACCATAACACAACAGCCAACAAAGCTCCTAGTATGGGACTAAGCACCTTCCCAAAAGTATTGGCAGTCTCAATGATACCTAACCCTTTACTCACTTCTTCCTCGTCTTTAAACATATCACCAACTGCTGGGAGTACGACTGGAAAGGCTCCAGATGCACCCATTCCCTGAATAAATCTCCCAATTAAAATGACCAGGAATGGATCTTTCAGCTTCCAAGCTGCTACAGCAGATATTGCCCCTCCAATCGCAACTATAATAAGGCTTGGAATAATTACTTTTTTACGTCCAAGTCTATCGGATAAGTAGCCTGAAATCGGAATAAGGGGAATGGCAATTACAGAATAAATCGTGATAATGAAACTGGATTGAAATGACGATATATTGATTTCTCTTTCCATCAGCGGAAGAACTGGTATTAGCATTGAATTCCCCAGTGTCATCAGTAATGGAATGGATGCAAGTGCAAGTAAGTCCCACCGTTTACCCTTCATGACCTTTCCTCCAACTGTATAAAAGTACACAGCCTCATTTTCCTTAAAAACCTTCCATCTCATACCTTTTTAGCATATGTAAATTTTGTATAATTTGTAATCAGGCAGATAATAAAGAAAAATCCCTGTTACAGATTGGTCTTGTTATCTATATAGCGCCCTTTTGTGGAAGATTTGGATTCGAGATAATGTTGGTCCGTTGCTGAAAGGCGAGTTGAGTGGTCGGAAATAGCTCCGCTTTCCTGCAGCCCCACACGACGTGGGGTCGTTCATCGTTGCTACAGGATGTAGCGCTTTTAGGCGAACTTCCTTACTTGCGGCTGAGCCTCCTCGGACAGCAATGGACGCTTTCTGCGTGGGCTAGGCTCATCCATTTTTCAGACCACACCTTTGCCCCATGATGCTTTTTTACCCATATATCAACCATATATCGGATAAGATGCTTCTATATTAATGTTTAGATGTCATTTACTCTTTATTCCATTTCTTGCCCTTTTCATTCTGAGCATATTTGAGTGGTTCTCGAAGCTAGAGAAAGAAAGCTCCTTTTAGCGTTGATTGGGCTGGAATCACGGAGACTCCCTCGGAAAAACGAATGAGCAGAGACCCCGGAAGGCGGCGTTCTTTGCCGACTGAGGAGGCTCAGCCGTTCGTCCGTAGGAAAGCGGAGTGATTCCAGCCCAATCAACTGTTCTTTCTATACTCCTTCCAAACCATCTCGAAATCAAGTTTTCCATTATCTCCCCATAATGTGGAACACCCTAGCATCCATAGCGGTCTTGACCAGTGTAAAAGAAGAAGAGACTTCTCAAAAGATAGAAGTCTCTTCTCTACAAACCTGCTTTATGCTTCTCCTTCTACAATGGAAGATAGTTCTTCCCACCGTTCCATCAGCTGCTCTAACTTACCTTCTACATCGTTTTGTTCTTCCAGCAATTGCTGGGCTTTTACAGCGTCGCTTCCTGCTTCTGTAATTTCCTTTTGGATTTCTTCATACCGAAGCTCTAATTCTTCAATACGATCCTCGATCGTATTCCATTCCTGCTGTTCGTGATAGGATAGCTTTTTCTTTTTCTGTTTTTCTTTAGGAGATGTCTTTTTCTCTTCCTTTGCTTTTTCTCTCTGAAGAGCTAAGGCGTCTCCTTCCTCCTGTTTCCGGACATCGAGGTATTCACTGTAATTACCTTGAAACCTTCTGATTGCCCCTTTGCCGCCCTCAAAGGCTATAAGATGGTCTACTACACGGTCAAGGAAATATCGATCGTGAGATACAGTGATGACTACTCCTGGAAAATGCTCAAGATATTCCTCTAAAATACTTAAGGTTTGCGTATCTAAATCGTTAGTCGGTTCATCAAGGAATAGTACATTCGGTTCCTGCATCAGCACACGTAGGAGGTACAGTCTTCTTCGTTCTCCACCAGACAGTCTGGAGATGTAAGTCCATTGCATGTACCTTGGGAACATGAATCGCTCCAGCATTTGCTCAGCGGTAATCTCATCCCCTTGTGCTGTATGAATCACTTCTGCCTGCTCTTTAATGTATTCGATTATTTTTAAGCTTTCATCCATCTCTTGATGATCCTGAGTGTAATAGCCAATATGAACCGTCTGGCCAGTTTGGACTTCCCCTTCATCCGCAGCAACTCTGCCTGCCATTATATTTAAGAGAGTCGTCTTTCCACTTCCATTTGGCCCAATAATACCTAGACGTTCTCCTGGCACTACGAGATAATGGAAATCCTCTATGACAGCCTGACCATCGTATGATTTTGTTATTCCTTCTAATGAAAGGACATCATTACCTAAACGTTTGGAGCCTACGGCGATGTCTACTTGTCCATCTTCTGCTAATGGACCATCCTTCATTAACGCTTCTGCCCTGTCTTTTCTAGCCTTCTGCTTCGTACCTCTAGCCTTTGGTCCTCTTCTAAGCCATGCTAACTCCCGGCGCATAAGATTTTGACGCTTTGCCTCATCCTGACGCTCTTGCTCTTCCCGCTCCGCCTTCTTCTCTAAAAAGGTCTCATAGTTACCGTCGTATATGAACAAACGACCTTTATCGAGCTCATATATGCGATTAGTCACTCGATTTAGGAAGTATCGATCGTGGGTAACAACAATAAAGGAGCCTTGATATTGGTTTAAGAAGGACTCCAGCCATTCTATCGTTTCATTATCAAGATGGTTGGTTGGTTCGTCCAGTATCAGCAGATCAGCGTGCTGAATTAGTGCCTTCGCAATAGCAACCCGCTTTTTCTGTCCACCTGAAAGATCGGAAACCTGCTTAGTAAAATCCGATACTCCAAGCTTTGTTAGTACTGTTTTCGCCACAGCATTCGCTTCCCATGCATCCAGTTCGTCCATTTTTTGTTGGGCACGGAATAGCTTTTGCTGCATAGTTTCATCCTCTGGTGCCTTTTCCAGTTCCTGCAAGGCTTTCTCATATTCTCTCATTGCCTTCATAATAGAGGAATCGCCATAGTAAATTTGTTCCAGAACATTCAAAGAATGATCAAGCTGTGGCTCCTGAGGTAAATATTCGATATGAAATTGATTGGAATGGCTAATATTACCCGCTTCAGCTGAATCTTGTCCAGCCAGAACCTTTAACAAGGTAGATTTACCCGTTCCATTAACTCCGATTAAGCCTATTCGTTCTCCTGCTTCAATGGAAAACGATATATGGTTAAATAAATCTTTTTCCCCATATGTTTTGTATAGATTCTCAACTGCTAGAATACTCATGTTACCCTTCCTTTATCTCCTCACCTAGTTCGTAAGGATAGCTTTAAAATCAATTTTGTAATCTAATGGTTATATCAATGTATTAACGGTAGTGTACACGAAGAATACCGCTGCTTTTTTCTCTTTACATAAACTTAACGATTTTTCTTTCCATTCTGGCTTAAATTTCATACGATCTCTGTGGGATAATATATATAAATCAATAGTCCTATTTAGCGAAGGGATGTTACGTTACTATGCTTACATATATTGGAGAAATAGCAGAAGCCGTTCCTTGTATAGATCGTAAAACTATAAGTGCCGATGTTAGTAATATATTTGAACAAGATAACTACCTTGAAGGTGTAGTCGTTGGAAATGACAAAAACATATTTGGTTTAATGATGAAATTTAAATTCCATCAGAAAATCGCTGCTAAATTTGGATATGATTTATTTATGGGTCGTCCTATCGAGCTTATTATGGATCGCTCTCCACTTATTGTCGACTACTTCGATTTTATCACTGATGTTAGCTCGAAAGCTATGAAGCGTACACAGGAGCATTTATATGACTATGTTATTGTCACGAAAGACCGCTCCTTTTTTGGTATCGTCAGTATCAAGGATCTGCTCCAGACCTTTGCTGAGACTCAAACTTATTTAGCGCGCTTCTCCAATCCATTGACAGGCTTACCTGGTAATCTCTTTATTGAGGAAAAGCTGGAAGATGCCCTTGCTCTTCCTGCATACAGCATTTTATATTTTGACATTAACCACTTTAAAGCATATAACGATTCGTATGGCTTCAAAAAAGGGGATCTTGTCATAAGAGAAACGGCAAGTATTATTCAGGATGGACTTTACTCCCTCTGCTCTGACTATTTCCTAGGTCATATTGGTGGAGATGACTTTATTGGTATTGTATATAATCATGAATATAAGCAGGTTTGCGAACATATTATGGAGACCTTTGATGAAAATGTCCGCCATTTATATTCAGACCAAGATTGGAATAATGGCTATGTGTATGTTTACGACCGTAACAAGCAAATGAGTAAATCACCTTTATTATCCATCGCTATTGCTATTGTAACGAATAAAGATACTGATTTCGAATCTACGAATGAGTTAAGCGAGTTCGCTTCCCACTTAAAAACAACCTGTAAACTGGAGGAAGGGAGCCATTTTGCTTCCAATATTACCTTGCTCCCAAATCACAATCCACAATAAGGGGCAGGAAGGCTTGGAGAGACGATTTATTTCCCCACCCTTGCACTTATCGGAAGCTTGATGGAGAAGACGGCTCCGGCATCCTCTTGATTGGCTACCTGTATGGTACCACCACTACGTTCAATAATCGCTCTTGAGATAGCAAGACCAAGCCCGGTTTCTCCTTCTTTCCCTTTTACAAACCGATGGAACAGCTGAGGTAGCAGATCTTCCGGTACCCCGCTGCCATCATCAAGCACACTAATAATGTAGTGCTGGTCCTCCAGATGACCTGTTAATCGCACGCTGGTGGAAGCATGGCGAATACCATTGCTACCTATATTAATCATGGCCTGCAGCATCTTCTCTTCATCAATAGATAGAAGCGCATCCTGTTGCTGATTTATTTGAAGCTCAATCCCTTTTTCCTGAGCTAATGGCAGCAATCGTTCCTTAGTTTGCTGTAGAAGGGTGCTTCCACTAATTTCTTCTGGATGATATATACCTTCCTCACTATCCAGTTTAGCTAATAGTATAATTTCGTTAACAATCTTTTTCAGCCGTTCGCTTTCTTTTACTATGACATCTAAGCTTCTATCTGCCGCATCCCCTTCAAACACACCATCCTTAACTCCTTCAGCGTAGCCCTGTATCGTCATAAGGGGGGTTTTTAACTCATGAGAGGCATTCTGGAAGAAATGCTTTTGAGAATGAATATACCGTTCCAATTCCTTTGCCATATCCAACACGCTTTGCTCTACCTCACCTATTTCACCGCTTGCTCCGATTCGTTCTATGGAATCAAATTGGCGATTTTCTATCTTTTTCACCTCGCCCTTTAATTGGGTAAGTGGGGTTACTAACCGCTTTGTTAATAGATAGCTAAATAATACCGCAATACATATTCCAATGATAAAAACAGCAATCATTCTAGCTGCAAATACGGATTGAACACTCTGCAGCTCTTCCAGCGGCGTTGCCAGCACAAGAAGGTATCTTCTGCCGTCATAGTTATAGCGCAATTTTGAAATGACATAATCATCTCCCCCGCTTTTCCATAAAGCACGCTGCTGTTCCTCCTGTTCAAACTGCTGACTCCATTCCTCTGTAATGTTTTCTGGCAAGGAGGAATATAGAACCTGGTTTCGATCCGGATCAAAAAACAACACCTTGAAGTCGTTATTGTGCATTATGTTGGAAAGGAGAGGACCTCGAGCTGCTCCGTCTTCTTGATACATTAAATTGAGAAGGAATTCTCCATTTTCCTGAAGCTCCTTCTGCTCATCCTGAATAAGGGTATCTAATATTAACGAATAAATGAAAAAAGCCGTAACAGACATAATGATGATAAGCAGCGTTGCAAAAGCTGCATTCAGTTGATAGAGAAGTTTCATGTCTCATCGTGCTCCCTTAACCGATATCCATATCCCCACACTGTTTCAATTGGAACGTCTGGAAGTTTCTTACGGAGCCTTTTAACGAGATCATCAACCGCACGATCACTTCCAAAATAGTCCTCCCCCCACACTTTCTCTAATAGCTCTTCTCTTGAGAAAGCACGATTAGCTTGGGAGACTAGTATTTCTAATAGATTAAATTCCTTTGAGGTCACATCCACCTCAGAATGCTGCCACACAACACGTCTTTCAGAGGTATGCAAGGTAAGGTCACCGCTCGAAACTTCATCCGAACCGCTTTGCTCTCCTTCCTCTTCGTGTATAGTGTGCTGTTGGAATTTCTCCCATCGCTTCAGCACTCTATTCACGCGAGCAACTAATTCTCTAGGGCTAAATGGCTTCGTTAGATAATCATCACTTCCAAGCTCTAACCCCATCACCTTATCTACCTCTTCATCTCGAGCGGAGATAATAATGATGGGCATATCTGATTCTTGTCTAATACGGCTACAAAACTCGTAGCCATTCATGCCAGGAAGCATAATATCTAATACCCACACGTCTGGCGGATTAGCTCTCCACATATCCCATGCTTCCTCTGCATTTTGAAGGCGGACGGTTTGGTAGCCTTCCTTCTGTAGATAGGCCTCTACAATTTCTTGTATATGAGGATCGTCCTCTACAATTGCAATCCTTGCATTCATCTTCTCCATCCCCCTTCCCACTCTGTTACCTACTATTTTGCCATATCTTATTTATTTCATATAAAAATATAAAATGCAATTCCACACTTTTTACACATTTGTGCCAAACGATTGCCATACCTTTCCTCTACAATAAAAATTAGTTGAAAACACATCATCATTTACTTTTAAGGGGAGGAGAGCGAAATTATGAGTGATAATTATATAGATCAAGAGCAGCAAGAGCTGCAATCACAACCGAATAAGAATGGAAACAAAAGCTATTACAGCTGGCTAATCAAGTTTACCTTCAGTGCTTTAGTTGTCACCACCATCTTATTCCTTGGCGCCTTTGGGTTATTCAAAGCGAATGTATTTCCATTTAACTCGGCAAACGGGACGGAGTCCAGTGCGAGCCAGCCAAATAACGACATTAACATCACCCAAACATCAACCGAGAATTCTGCGGAAGATTCAAATGTCGTCCAGGCTGTCGAGCAGGTGTCAGATGCAGTGGTTGGTGTTGTGAAATACCAGCAAACGGGTCCACTATCTGAATCTGGTCAAAGCGGAACCGGCTCAGGGGTTATCTACAAGAAACAAGATGGATCTGCTTATGTCGTCACCAACCATCACGTAATCGAAGGAGCACAAACGATTGATGTTGTGTTAAGCGGCGGCAAGAAAGTGGAAGGTGAAGTGCTAGGCAGTGATCAGTTGACTGATTTGGCAGTGTTAAAAATAGATGGATCCAACGTATCAAATGTAGCTACTTTTGGCTCCTCTGAGGATTTAAAAGTAGGAGAAACAGCTCTTGCCATCGGCAACCCATTAGGCTTGGAATTTGCAGGATCTGTTACAAAAGGCATTATTAGCGGGCTAGAAAGAACGATGCCAGTTGATTTGAATGGGGACGGACAATCAGATTGGGAAACGGACGTACTCCAAACTGATGCAGCCATTAACCCTGGTAATAGCGGCGGCGCCCTAGTGAACTTGAGTGGGGAAGTAATTGGGATTAACTCCATGAAAATTGCCCAGCAAGAGGTAGAGGGCCTAGGCTTTGCGATACCATCTGCAACCGCTCAGCCTGTCATCGAGGATTTGGAACAAAGCGGTGAAGTTACTCGTCCGTATATGGGTATTCAAACACAAGATCTATCCACTATCTCTACAAGGGATCTTCAGGAATCCTTAAAGCTTCCTTCAGATGTTCAGAAAGGCGTCATCGTTGCAGCTACCCAAAGCAACTCTCCAGCAGAAGCTGCAGGACTTCAAAAGTATGACGTCATTGTTAAAGCGGACGGAAATGATATCGGATCGCTTGTTGAGCTAAGAAAGTATTTATATGAAGAAAAATCTGTCGGTGACACGTTAGAGCTAACCTTTTATCGTGATGGCCAACAGCAAAGCACGACCTTAACCCTAGAGAAATAAAGGAGATGTACTATGAAACGCTTATCATTACTATTTACAGCTATTATGGCTGCCCTCGTGTTATCTGCGTGCAGTTCGAGCGCGGATAGCTCCGAGGTCGTCGCCTCTACCTCAGAAGGAGACGTGACCAAAGAGGAATTATATAACAAGCTCGTCGATCAATACGGGGATGCAGCTTTGAAAGAGCTTCTTTACGACGAAGTGTTGTCTGAACAATACTCCATATCAGATGAAGAAGTACAGAAGGAAATAAACAAATTAAAAGAATCCTATGGAGATCAATTTGAATCCGTCCTCCAGCAAAATGGATTCTCTAGTGAAGAAGACCTCAAGAATATCATTCGATCCTCCATGCTGAAGGAAAAAGCAGCCACTGCCGATGTAGAAGTGACGGATGAAGAGGTAAAAGAGTACTACGAGAACATGAAACAAGAAGTAAAAGCGAGTCATATTCTTGTAGAAGACAAAGAAACAGCTGACGAAGTAAAACAAAAGCTAGAGGATGGCGATGATTTTGCCACACTTGCTAAAGAATATTCAACAGACTCCTCCTCTGCTGAAAATGGAGGAGATGTAGGCTACTTCTCCGTGGGAGAAATGGTTCCTGCCTTCGAACAGAAAGCATACGAAATGGAAGCCGGCCAAGTAAGTGACCCAGTTCAATCGGATTACGGCTATCACATCATTAAAGTGGAAGATAAACGAGAGAAAGAAGATACATCTTCCATTGGCTCATTTGAGGAAATGGAAGACCAGCTTCGCCAACAATTAAAAACCAGCAAAGCTGATCCTAATACATTAGCTGACATTATGAAAGATGCTAATATCGACATAAAAATTGATGATTTAAAGGATAAAATCTCTTTTGAAGAAGCAACCAGCACTCCCCAACCATAACTAAACGCTTTATAGCATAGTGACACCAAAAAGGAGGAACACATTGCTCCTTTTTGATCACATAGATGAGGGATCTTTCACTGTTCCCTCCCCCCCCTTTGTTAGACGACTGGTTTCTACCAGATAGATTTTCAGAGAAAAGACGGGTGTATGCTTGCCACCATCAAGCCACACACACTGGATGTTACCTAAAAAGGCAGGCTCTTTTGGATGAGAGCCTGCCTTTTTGTGTCAAAACGTATTGTAAATTGGCTGGTAGCAGAGAAATGACAGGCCGTCGCATCACGTGCCGGATTTCCGTAATGCTCTAGCTCGTTTCCGCCATGCTCCATTCAACGCTTACATGCTTACCAGAAATCTATACCTGAACGCTGACGTATCTGCTCCTTCTCAAATACAGTGGTATTTGGTTGCTTGCGGCGCTTCATGTAATCCTGAAGTACATCTTTGGCCACTCCAGAGAGACGAGCTATGGCATAGATGTTGATCATTGCCATGACAGCCATCGTTAAATCGGCAAGCGCCCAAACTAATTCCATTTGAGCAATAGCACCAAAAAGGACCATGAGTAATACAGCGGCACGATATAGCATGAGATACCCTTTGTTATGCTGAATGAACTGTATGTTTGTTTCCCCATAGTAATAGTTACCGATAACGGAACTGAATGCGAACATGAACATGGCGATTGCTAGGAACGTGCCTGCCCAGCTTCCAACGTGGGTGGAGAATGCATTTTGTGTGAGCTGTATTCCTTTTAGACTTTGATCCATATACTGAGACGGGTCACCGGAAAGCATAATAATAAAGGCAGTCGCACTACAAATTACGATGGTATCTATAAATACACCCAGGGTCTGAATTAAGCCCTGCTTGGCTGGATGCGTAACTTCTGCTGTTGCAGCTGCGTTTGGAGCACTACCCATTCCAGCTTCGTTAGAGAATAGTCCTCTTCTTATCCCAAACATAATTGCAGCTCCAAAGCCGCCTCCTGCTATTTCTCGAATCCCGAAGGCATTTTGAAAAATAGTCGCTACCATTTCTGGAATGGCGCCTAAGTTAAATAACAGGATTCCAAAAGCTAAAAGTAAATATAGAATAGCCATAATCGGGACTACGATTTGCGTTACATTCGCGATACGTTTTACACCGCCAAAGATGATAATAGCTGTTAGTATCATAAGAACCAATGCCATAATCCATTTGGATACGTCGAAGGATTGCTCGAACGCTAATCGAATGGTATTACTTTGTACAGAATTGAAAACTAATCCATACGTAAACGTGATGGTAATCGCAAATGCAATACCCAGCTTCCTATTTTTTAAGCCCTTTTCCATATAATACGCTGGTCCACCGCGGTAGCCGTCCTTGTCGTCTGGAACTTTATACACCTGTGCTAATGTACTCTCCACAAAGCTCGTGGCTGATCCTAACAGAGCAATGAGCCACATCCAAAAAATTGCACCAGGTCCTCCCATTGCAATGGCAGTCGCAACTCCACCAAGGTTTCCTGTACCAACACGGGACGCTGTGCTGATGGTAAATGCCTGAAACGGAGTCGTACCTCTTCCGGTTTTCTTAAACGATTCCTTTTCAAACAATACTCTAAATGTTTCTTTAAATAATCTAAATTGCACAAAGTTCATTCGAATTGAGAAGAATAAACCTGCACCTAATAAGACACTGATTACGATATAGGTCCAAAAAAAATCATTAATATGACCAACGATATTGAGAATCGTGTCACCTATCCCCATATAACTCACCTACACTTTTTGAAATTCTTGCAATACATTTCATTATACCTTCAACTTTCCTTACAAAAAATAAAATTTCGACAAATTTTGCTACTCATATTTTTCCAACATGGAATAGTAAAGATTGGCATCATAATTGGACATCGATTTTCAAACACTACAGAATGAGACGGAACAAGGTCTCAATGACTCGTGTTACGGGAGGAACTTATGTTGAATAACCTTCGCTGGCTTACAACCATGTTTCAATTCGGGAGAAAATCAGCTCTTTTCGGCAGACGAAGCCGGTTTAGCTTTATGAGAAATAATCGCAGAAGACGCAATAATGGCGGCCTGCTATTCACTTTACTTGGCATTGCCGGATTTGCTTATGGCGTAGTTCGTGGAGGCCAAGGAATGCTTCCAGGTCGAATCACTGATAGAATGAAGCAAGATCACGATGCTGATTCTATGTTTGACGGCACTGCTAACACGCCTTTACAAAATGCTCAATATGCCTTTTCCGAAGAGTTCCACCCTGAACAGGAATAAGCAGGAACAAAGCCCACTTTGGTGGGCTTTTCCTATGTTTTTTGGAAATACGTCCGTATTTGTTCTCCAGCAGCTAGACCAGACAGAAAGGCACTCTCCACTCTTGTTCTCTCTGCTTGGTCAGAGGGGTGAAGAAAGGCTTCCCCAGCAACTAGCAGAGGTAAGGCTTCATGGAGATTAACATACGGTTCTTTCCAAACAGAGCTTGTTTCTGCATAGCGCCATTTTTTCAGTTGAAAGGAAAGTACCTCACTCCAAGGAATTGTTTCGCTTGTCGCCTGTTGTATCTTTTCTTTCACAAGCTCTTCCGGCTCGTCAAAATGAGTAAGGCTAAAGCTTCCTTTCATATAAACACTCAAAATAGGTAAATCAGATATGCCTTTTTTCTGATGATCGACAATCCGTTCCACATCCCCTCCGAGCCCTTCTGCCAAATAACCGTTTATTGGGAAAGTGGTAGGATTCTGAAGCTGCACAAGACCAACCAATGCCGGATCGTAGGTAACATCCTTTAAGGCTTGCAATACCTGCTCGTTTACGATGGCGTTCCCGCTTTCCACAAGCTTAAGAGCCTGCGGAAGAGGAGCGGTTATGACAAGAGCTCCTGTTTTCCAAGTGTCCCCTTTTTCCGTAGACAGCTGAAATCCTCCAGCTCGTTCTTCTATTTTGGTTACCTTAGTGGATAAGGAAACGGGCAGTTGATCTGCGATTCGTTTCACCAGATGGTTCATCCCATCGACACTTGTATATCTTGGATACCGTTCCCCAAACCATTTTCTTACCCATCCTTTATCAAGCCAGTCCTGAACACATCTATCCAGCCTTTTGCTGCGAACCGTGAAGAACTGAGCACCGTGGTCTGCTTGTCCATTTTGAATGCGCCGTGTAGCCATACGCCCGCCAACACTTCTCCCTTTATCCACTATTCTTATATGGTTTATCCCATGTTGCTGTAGCGTTTTTGCTGCCATGACGCCTGCTATACCAGCTCCTATGATAGTAACTTCTGTCTCTTCCATCTTTTAACCTCCTCTTCTGCACTCCTCTACTCATACCCTAATGTAATTGCTTTATATGGAAAAGGAACACATTCCCTCTTTAAAAATGTTAGTACAACAAATACTACAGTAAGGAGGTGTAAAGCAAATGGGTAATTCCTATCAAGAGAAAGACAGCCTTTCCTACAATGAAGTTAAACAATATCTGGCTAGTACAGGCGGCTATAATACCAAACAGTATAGTTCCACAAATATATCCAAAGTGAAGCAGGAAATCCATGATAAAGCCAGAAAAGCCCCAAGGGAGTAAATGGATAAACGTAGAATTAGCCGCTTTGTTCAAATTTGCTTGGAATAGACGTTAAGTCAATATCCCACACAAGTGGTAGTAAGAAATATATTGCAGCCGACAACACAATGATAGCTGCTAAATTAAGCCACACACCGGCTTTCGCCATATCTGGTATGCGTAAATAACCGGAACCAAAAACAACAGCGTTTGGAGGCGTTGCCACAGGAAGCATGAATGCACATGATGCTGCTATGGCTGCTCCTACCATTACGCTGTATGGATGAATGCCGAGCGCCGTTGAAAGAGAAGCCATAATAGGAAACATCATAGAAGCTGTAGCTGTATTGGAGGTAATCTCCGTTAGAAATATAACCAATGCAATAACAGCTAACAGGATGAAGAAGAAGGAAACATTTTCTAGCACCGTCAGTCGCTGTCCAATCCATTCCGCTAATCCTGACTCTTCAAATCCTGATGCAATAGCAAGACCACCTCCGAATAAAAGCAGAATTCCCCACGGGAGGGTCTTCGCTGTTTCCCAATTCATTAAGTATTGCCCTTTATAAGATGGCGACGGGATTAAGAACAGGACCAGAGATGCACCAATTGCAATCATAGCATCGTCCAATTCCAGGTTCGGCAGTAAATTACTAATGAGAAGAGAACGAGTCATCCATAATAAAGCGGTTACAACAAAAATCACTAACACTAGCTTCTCTTCCTTTGACATACCACCTAGTGATTTTTTCTCCTCCTCTATCACTTCTTTTCCTCCTGGTATGTTAGACAACTTCATTGGGTAAGCAATTTTCACGAGATACACCCAAGCCATTAAGAGAAATATTGCCGCTAGCGGTACCCCAAATAGCATCCATTTCGCAAACGATATCTCAATTCCGTAAAGCTTTGTGACAGCACCTGCAAATAACGTATTAGGAGGTGTCCCGATTAATGTACCCAATCCACCAATCGATGCTGAATAAGCGATACCAAGCATTAGAGCTTTCCCAAAAGGGAAGTCTTCCTTCCCAGCCTCCATATGACCCTGCTGCTTCAAAGTATCCTGGACCTGGTAAATAATCGCTAACCCAATCGGAACCATCATCATAGAGGTGGCCGTATTGGATATCCACATCGACAGAAACCCTGTTGCGACCATAAACCCTAGCACAATACGTTCCGTGCTTGTACCGATAATTGAAATAATAGCTAAAGCAATCCGTTTATGAAGATTCCACCGTTCTAAAGCTAGAGCAATAATAAATCCTCCCATAAACAAGAAAATATTATCATCACCATAGGAGGAGGTTGTCTTATCAATCGTTAATCCTCCAGTAGCTGGGAACAGCACAATAGGCAGCAATGAAGTGGCAGGGATAGGAATTGCTTCGGTAATCCACCACGTCGCAATCCATAACGTACTGCTAAATACTGCCCTTCCTTCCATCGATAACGATTCCGGCTGAAAAAACAGCAGAGATAGGATAAATAGTAATGGTCCTAATAGTAGTCCAATTCGTTGCCGCTTGTTAGAAGAAGGTGGTTCCTCATCGTCTTGATTTGTTTCCTCTTTAGGAGATGAGGAGGAAGCTGAGACATCCTTACCTGCCAAAAAGCTTATCGTTTTTGTAATGTCCTTGTGCCATCGCCACAACATCCCCCAAGCGCTCGTAACCAATAAATGCAATCCCTTCACTCCTTTGTTATGTATAGTTTAGCGCCTTTTACCCTCTTCCCATTTCCATAAAACAAGAAACAATTAATTTACAATTAATTGTAAAATAAGCAAATGGACACAAATACTAATATGTATCTTTGTTAATTACACAAAAAAGCTCCCTTTCCAACGGAAGGATTAGGAGCTTTTTGGAATTGAAGCTTTCATACGTGTAAATAGTAGCTGTAGAAGCTTTTCCAAACGCCTGCTTGTAGAACGGTCAGACATCAGTATAGCGACTGTTTCTCCAAATGAAAACAGCACTTATTTCAATCAATTAAAAAAAGAGCCATCAATATAGGCTCTTAACAATAAAACTTTCAGTATGAGTTATTATTTCATTATTTTATAAATGGTTAGAATCCCAATGACTAAGAAGGGAATTTGAATATATAATTTTAAATTATCATCTTTAAACATATATTCAAACAAAAATACAACTAACACTACAAATAGCGATGTGAAAATAGCTTTTTTCATTGAACAACACCCTTAGAATCATTATTTCGTTTGAGGTATTTACTACTGTCAAACTCATTTGATGTTAGTGTTTTTTGTGATTTTTGCTCTTTATGAGCTCGGCTGTGCCTCTTCTACAGTGAGATCAGGATCATGCTTTGACTTAAAGAACATATCCCTGTCTCTGTATAGGAATGCCGCAGACAGTATAAAGGAAAGAAAATCTGATATAGGAAATGCGAGCCAGACGCCTGTAACTCCGAGTCCAAAGACTGTCGGTAATAGTAACACGAGCGGAATGAGAAATAACACTTGTCTTGAAATGGAGAGCAGAAACGCTGGCTTTGCCATGCCTAGTGCTTGATAAAGTCCTCCGCTCACAATCTGAGCTCCTATTAAGACAGCCATAGCAAACATTATTCGCATGGCATGTGCTCCGGATTCAATCGTTGTTTGATCGCCTGTGAAAATCATCATAAACCATTCTGGTACGGACAGCATGACCACAAATACAATTGCAGACATAATGGTAACAACCTTCAACCCTAACCAGATCGTTTCCTTCAAGCGCGCAAAATTCTTCGCCCCATAGTTAAACCCAACTATAGGCTGCATTCCTTGAAGCAAGCCTATCATAGGCATTATAGCGAACATGGAAACTTTCTGCACAATACCGAAGACCCCTACTTCAAATTCTCCTCCATATCGAATGAGCATAGCATTAATAGCTACCATCATCGCACTACCTCCTACCTGACGTACAAAGGCAGGGAAGCCAATAGAGATGATCTCTTTAACGAGATGAAAACGAAGCCTGATATAATTCAAACCAACTGCAAGCGTACTTTTTCCGCCTACAAAATAACGTAAAATGAATATCCCCACAGATGCTTGTGAAATAACAGTGGCTAATGATGCACCACGAACCCCCATATCTAATCCGAAAATAAAGATAGGATCGAGAATAATGTTTAAAACCGCCGGGATAATCATTGTAATCATGGCAAACCTGGAATTACCTTCAGATCGAATAATATTATTCGACGTAAAGGCAAACGCAAAGAAAATGGAGCCAACCATGATAGGGAAGAGGTAATCCTTTGCATACGGCATGATGTTAGGTGTAGCTCCAAACGCTATTAATAACGGGTCAAGAAATGTAAAAGCACCAATTGTCGTAATAATACTAATGACGATGATGAGAAGAAAGATATTTCCTAACACTCGATTGGCATCATCTTGACGATCTTCTCCTAACCGTCTGGATATAACGGAGGCACCACCGATACCTACCGCTCCGGCAACTGCCATAATAATCATCATAACCGGGAAGCCAATGCTTACTCCGGCAATGCCTAAAATCCCAACTCCTCTGGCAATAAATAGCGTATCAACAACGTTATAAAAAGCCATAACGAACATTCCAATCATGGCTGGTACAGATAATTTAAATAATAATTGCGGAATGGGCTGCTTCCCCAAGCGTTCACTTTGTTCCTTCATATTAACAACCTCCTTGTTGCCGTCGTGATGTTATGAACAGGAATCCATATTCTGCTTCATTCTTTTCAGCCAGGAAATCAGCACCTGCACCTCTTCTTCTTCAAAGCCCTCTGCCAGCTGATTTTCCAGGCCCTCGATAACGTTCCAAAGGTCGGCCTCCAGCGCTTTGCCTTTATCGGTTAAACGAACTAGCTTAGCTCTTCGATCTTCTTCTGATGGTCTTCTTGCAATAAGGTCCTTCTTCAGAAGTGATTCAATTAGTCCATTCATAGAGGAACCTTTAATATATAATCGGTCCTGCAGCTCTGATTGCACCTGCTCCCCATAATCAGCCAGGAAATACAGCACCTTGGCCTGTGAGCTCGTCATATCATATTGAGCTAGTTTATGATTGTATTTATTTTGTAGAAAATGAGATACAACATTAATGTGGTATCCTAATACATGATTAATATTTTTATTTGTCATTACTTAGCCCCCTAAGTATTTAATTAGTATATATCCTTCTTCATCTATTGTAAAGAAAATTGTTCGCTCATTAAAACCTATGCATGCATGTATCATTTTAATTAGAATGCTAACTAAATTACCAGATGAAAAACCCCCTTACACTATGTATATGAAACATAGTAAGGGGGCTTTAAATTTCAGTTTATTTCATTATTCACCGGAGCTATCCTCAGAAGAATCGTCTTCTGATTCAGAATCTTCCATATTACCTTCTTCTTCAGTGGAGCCGGAATCCTCTGTAGAACCAGATTCTTCTTCTGTGTTCGTTTCGTTAGATTCAGAATCTCCGCCTTCGTCACCTGCTCCGCCGCAAGCACCTAGCACTAGCATCATACTAAGAAGCATTGTTAGAAATAGACTTTTCTTCATAATGGAATCCCTCCTAATTAGAATTCTTACTCAATATATCACGGATTTCCATTGTTGTACTGCCTTTTCCTTTTTTTGACTCCTTGGACCTAAACGCACTTTTCAAACGGTACATATCCCCTATTAAATCGGGCATATCCACTCAGACTAGTTTACATATTATTGCATGAGGGTAACTATGTGTTGCCGGTTTGGTGATTTATTCTCCAGACATGTTCTTCACTTTATTAGTACAGCTCTCCATAGCTGACATAATGGTTCCTCTAAATCGTTCCTGCTCAAGCTTCGTAACAGCTGCAATCGTTGCACCTCCAGGTGAAGTTACTTGGTCCTTTAACTCTCCAGGATGCTTACCAGTTTCTAAAACCATTTTTGCTGCTCCTAAGACAGCCTGAGAGGCTAAACGATAGGCTTGATCTCTTGATAGACCTTGAGCCACTCCTCCATCAGCCATCGCCTCTATCATCATATAAACATAGGCTGGTGAAGAGCCGCTGATGGATGGAATTGCCGACATCTGCTTTTCTGAAATAACTTCCACTTCGCCAAAGCTTTGAAAAAGTGCCACCACGGAAGAGAGTCCTTCCTCTGTTACTTTACTGTTGGCACACAATGCCGTCATTCCTTCAGCAACTAAAGAAGGGGTATTCGGCATTGCTTGTATTACCTTCATTTCTCGCTCGAAAGCTCTCTCTACTTCCTCAAAGGAAACGCCTGGTGCTAATGTGACAATAAGCGTTGTATCAGAAACGGATGAACGAATTTCATGTATGATGGCTTCATAATCATTTGGTTTCACAGCTAAAATGAGGATAGAAGCTTCTTCCGCAATTACTCTGTTGTCCCGATCAGTACGAATTTCAAATCGGTTTCGAACTTCTTCTAATGTAACATCAGATTGGGCGCTGGCAATAATTTGTTCTGGCGCTACTAAATCGGATCGCACCATACCACCAATCATTGCCTGTGCCATCTTACCGCAGCCAATAAATCCTATTGTTTGCTTCATATGGTAAACACTCCTTTAATGTGCTCCTATATATCATCTGTCCACGAAAAAAGACAGATTAGTTTCTCCTTTTATTCTCTTCAACTAAGGTTAGGAATAGTAACAGTCTAACATGTATGGTTCTATCTATTAGCATTTTTTGATGGATGGCTTTAATATTTTTTGGAAGTAGTGATTCTAAACAAAAAAACCTCATGTAATAACAGGTCTCCCTATTACTACACAAGGCTATTATTTTACGATAAATCCTTTTTCATCCATTGCTGCAATAGCATCCTCCAGTTGTTTCTCAGAGGAACCGACAATGGTATGCATATGGATACCATCTGTAAGCTCTAATAAATAGGATGCTTGGTACGTTTGAATTTTGTCTAGAAATTGGCTCACTTCTTTGCGGTTGGAAAGATGCAGGGAAGCTGTCAAATCACCATAAACGGGATGCTCTACTGTCACATCTTTTACCATGACTCCATGGTCCACCAGGAGATTCAATTCCTCTTCTGTTTCATGAGGCTGATGATAGCAGGCTATTTCTCGCTCCATTTGATTGGTGGAGGCAGCTTCCTGTAGGTACATGTAGCCCTGGCTTGTTGCAATGATAGGTTGTTGCTTAGCCTTTAGTAAAGAAATATCCCCCACAATGACCTGTCGGCTTACGTTCGCTTTCTTAGCCAAATCACTTCCTGTAATCGGAGTAGAACTCGTTTGCAGCGTGTGCAGCAGCATCTCCCGACGTTTTGCTCCAAGCAGTTTCTTTTGCTCCGTCATCTGTCTCGCTCCCTAGTTTAATTGGTTCGTATGCTTTTTATTTTACCATAATGTTATACCGCTCTTCGATAGTCTCCACAAGACAGGAGCATAATGCATCTATATCCTCTTCTGTATGATCCTTGCCAAACGATATACGTATGAACGTTCTTGCTTCTTCCGCCCCTATTCCCATTGCGGTCAAGGTGGCTGTCGGGGTCTGACTGTTTACATGACAAGCACTTCCCGTTGAAAAGGCAAACCCTCGTCTATTCCCTTCCAGCATCATCCACTGCCCTTCCACTTGCTTAACACATAGCCCAATCACAGATGGAATGGTTTTAATGGAAGATGGAATGATCCAATCGATACAATCCTCTACAGGATGCAGCTGTTGTTTAAAGCGAGAATGAAGCCTCGTATAAATGCTTACCCTTTCCCCAAGCTTCTCCATAACACCCTGCGCAGCCACTGTAAATGCTACAATGCCAGGCGTGTTAACCGTTCCAGGCCTCATTCCATTCTCATGGGTTCCGTTTGGCAACAGAGGGCGCACTGAAATTCTTGGACAAATGTATAGAGCACCAACCCCCTTTGGTCCATACACCTTGTGACTAGAGATAGCATAACTATGCACCTCTTTAACTGTGTCGGCTACATCCACCTTGCCAAAGGCTTGCACCCCGTCTACATGTAATAAAGCCCTGTAGTCTTTGCACAATGCACTTACAGCCTGCACCGGTTGAATAGTCCCAAGCTCTGGATTGACGTGTTGGATGGCGACTACTGCGTTCCCACGCTGCAATGCTGCTTCCAAGAGCTCTAGATCAATAGTTCCCTCTTTCGTATAGGGAATATACGTTACCTCATTCCCCTCCCTCTTTTGCTGCGCTGCAATATTTTGTATGGATGCATGCTCAGCCTGAGACACAATAATATGATTCCGCTCTGCTTTTGTATCCTGAAGAAGAGCATGAATCCCTAAAAAATTGCTCTCCGTTCCCCCTGAAGTGAAACAAATCCCTTCCGCTTCCCCTCCAAGAAGTTGAGCAATAGTACCTCTACATTCTGTTAAAAGGGTTTCTGCCTGTGTGCCAAAATCGTGTAAGCTTTCTGTATTTCCATAATAGGATTGCGCTGCCTTACTGTACGCTTCTATAGCTGAGTCATCCATCGGGCACGTGGCTGCATAATCGAAATACCTCATAACCTCACTCCCCTTTCATGAATTACTACAAAACACTTGTCATAAGTTTAATTCTATGTAAATATAAGTGTCAAGACACCTGTTAAGTTAGGAGAAGGGTAGCTATGATACAGGCAGACGTCATCATCATTGGAAGTGGAGCTGCGGCTTTACAATTAGCAGGCAGTCTTCCAAAGCATTTAAATGTGATTATTCTCACAAAGTCAACGGTTATAAAAGGCAATTCCGCTAAAGCACAAGGAGGGATAGCCGCTGCTATTAGTGCTACCGACCATCCCCTCCTTCATTACAAGGATACATTGGAGGCAGGTAGATACATTAATGACTCGAATGCGGTACGGTCCCTGACTCAGGAAGCCCCAGCTATTATTCAGGAGCTGCTTGCTCAAGGATGCACATTTGACGCTAATCATGAGGGACAAATAGCGCTTGGCATGGAGGGCTCTCATCAGCAGCACCGCATTGTGCATGCTGGTGGTGATCAGACAGGTAAATATATCATGGAAACTCTTCTAAACAATATTGGAGAGAATGTAACCGTCTACGAGAATATGCATGTATATCACTTGTTAATGGATAGACAACATCAACAATGCTATGGCGTAAAAGCGCGATCATCTCATGATATGGCGCATACGTTTGTGGCAGCCCATGTTGTGTTAGCCACAGGCGGGTGCGGAGGTGTTTATGCCATCACATCCAATGCATCGACTGTTACCGGAGATGGAATAGCGTTAGCTTATCAAGCTGGCGCAGCAGTAATAGATATGGAATTTGTCCAGTTTCATCCTACCCTCCTCTTTGTAGATGGGAAAGCCAAGGGACTTGTCTCTGAAGCTGTTCGAGGAGAGGGAGCAACCTTAATAGATGAACAGGGCTTCCGCATCATGACGGAGCTTCATCCTCTTCGCGATTTGGCACCTCGTCACGTAGTTTCTCAAGCCATTTATCACCATATACAAAAAGGACATAACGTTTATTTAGATATTGCCGGGATAGAAGATTTTTCATTGCGTTTCCCTAGTATTAGTCGGTTATGTGAAGAGAATGGCATTGCTATTAGCGATGGGAGAATTCCCGTTGCACCAGGCTGTCATTTTCTTATGGGAGGTGTTCGCACTGATTCTTTTGGAAGAACTAACGTGAAAGGGTTATATGCTATCGGAGAAACAGCCTGTACTGGTGTTCATGGAGCAAACAGGCTTGCTAGTAACTCATTATTGGAAGGATTGGTGTATGGAAAAAGAGCCGCCTATGCCATACAGCACTCAACAAACCAGCAGGATTTCTCGGCTGCACCTATTGAAAGAGACATTCCAAATCTCCCATTTTCTGTCTCCCTTCCTAACCAGCAACTATTAAAAGAAAAGATGATGAGTTATGTAGGCATAAGTCGTACCAGAGCGGAATTAAAACAACACTTAGCATGGCTCGAGAGCTTCTCTATCCGCTCCTTGCTGCAGTCTAGCCTCGAAGAACTCTCAACAGAGGATATAACAACTTTTTTCATGCTTATGAACAGCTGGCTTATTACCAGCTCCGCATTAAGAAGAGAGGAGAGCCGGGGCGGACATTTCCTTACAGATTTTCCGTTTGAGAAGGAGACTTGGGAACGAAAGCATATTATTCACCAGATTGAATGCAGGGAGGGATTTATTCATGAACACAATAAAGTTGCGTCACTCTATTGAACAATTCTTTATGGAGGATATTGGTGATGGCGATCAGACTAGTGACAGCATTTTTGAACGCCATCAGCAAGGAACTATTCACTTTGCAGCTAAAGAAGATGGGATTTTTGCAGGAGGGCAGGTTATTACGACAGGATACAACATCCTCTCGTCCTCTGTAGCATGTGATGTGCACGTATTGGACGGAGAGGCTGTAGAAGAGGGGCAGACCATCGCCACCGCCAATGGCCCCATTGCATGCCTTCTCACTGGAGAACGAGTTATTTTGAACCTTATTCAACGAATGAGTGGAATCGCCACGTTAACGCATTCTGCCGTTCAATCGCTTCATAGCCCCCACACCCGTATCTGTGATACTAGAAAGACCATCCCTGGCCTTCGCATGTTTGATAAATACGCGGTACGTGCCGGGGGCGGCTACAATCACAGGAACGGACTATATGATGCAGTGATGATTAAAGACAATCATATCGCTTTTGCTGGGTCTATTGAAAAAGCTGTACAGATGGTGCGCGACCAAGTTGGCCATATGGTAAACATTGAAGTTGAAACAGAGACGGCTCAACAAGTATTAGAGGCTGTAGAATTACAGGTGGATTGCATCATGTTTGATAATTGCTCTCCTCATCAGGTAGAGCAGTTCGCAGGCCTCGTCCCTCCTTCAATTACTACAGAAGCATCAGGGGGAATTACATTAGATAGATTACAAGATTTCCGTCATACAGGAGTGGACTATATATCCTTAGGCTGTCTCACCCACTCACCAAAGGCACTCGATATTAGTGCCAGGGTACACATTGATGAAAACAGGAGGTTATCGGAATGAATATTTTTGACGTAGTGAAACAAAAAGCCCCTGTGCTCCCCGAAACCTATAAGCAAGCAAATACGAGTCAATTAGCTGAACGTGTGCAAGGGGTAAAAGACCGCATGGGAAACAGGTTATACTTACCAGGGCACCATTATCAAAAAGAGGAAGTCATTCAGTTTGCAGATGATCGAGGGGATTCCTTAAAGCTAGCTCAATTGTCAGCAGCAAATCAAGAGGCTGAAGCGATTGTATTCTGTGGTGTCCATTTCATGGCAGAAACAGCAGACATCTTAACGAAGCCAAACCAAAAGGTGTACCTTCCAGACCTGCGTGCCGGATGCTCAATGGCAGATATGGCAGATATCACCCAAACGGAAAAAGCGTGGGACGCACTATTGAATATGTTTGATGATACTATTATGCCACTCACATACGTCAACTCCACTGCTGCGATCAAATCCTTTGTAGGTAAGCATGAAGGAGCAACAGTTACTTCCTCCAACGCTCATAAGATGGTTGAATGGGCATTTACGCAAAAGGAACGAATTTTATTTTTACCAGACCAGCACCTCGGCAGAAATACTGCTTTTGATTTAGGGATACCTTTAGATCACATGGCCGTATGGGATCCCATCACAGAACAGCTGCTTTATGAGGGATCCCTCCATGATATAAAGGTAATACTATGGAAGGGCCATTGCTCTGTCCATGAGAACTTCACCATACAGAATGTGCACCAAGTACGAAACGAACAGCCGGACATGAATATTATCGTTCACCCGGAATGCCGCCGAGAAGTGGTCGCGCTTTCCGATTATGCTGGCTCCACCAACTATATAATTAAGACTATTGAACAGGCACCTCCTGGAAGTGCATTTGCCATTGGTACAGAGATGAATCTAGTTCAACGTATTATTCGCGAACATCCAGATAAGCACATTATCTCGCTTAACCCTAACATGTGCCCATGTCTTACGATGAACCGAATTGATCTCCCCCACCTGGCATGGTGCCTTGAGTCGATAGAACATAGGGAAACGCACCACATAATATCAGTAGATTCCACTGTAGCCCATAACGCTAAACTGGCATTAGATAGAATGTTAGCAAGAGCATAAGGAAAAAGGACTCCTTCAGTGGGAGTCCTTTTGTGCTATCCTAGTACATTTTTAGATAGTATTACGATATTTAGCACAACCAATGCCGCCGTAATACTTGTCTCCACTGGGGAGCCTGTACGAAACGTAAAGAAAAACTTCACATATTTTCTGCTAATGGGATAGAAGAGAGGAATCCCCATTTTCGTTAGAAAATCTCCAAACAAATGAGAAACGATCCCTGTCATGAACCCCGTTAAATAAAATAAAGGAATATCCAAATATGTATGTAGTAAATAGCTGTAGGCTCCCATTAGAGCAACAAAGGCAATAGAATGAGTAAACTTTCGATGTCCTGCATAGACAAATAATAGTGGTGACAAAATCATAAGAAGAAATTGAGCTGATTTTGAGACTCCAGGAGTTAAAATCTCCACCGCTACAAGACATATAACGAACATAAAGCCCCAGCGTTCAAATGGACCACCTAGTTTTGACTTGGGTGTGTCGATATCCGGTATTAACGACCCGATAACTACCGCTGTAAAAAAGAGCACAGTGGAAAATAGCTGGTGCGGAATATCCCCGTAGGTGTTATACAATGCAAGAGCACCCATCCCCCATGTAAACCCCATCACCTGGTGACTTGTGGCTACCATATGAACCCTCCTCTCGATGTCTTATTCGTGTTGATAATACTAGTTCCGATAGTCCATCATACGAAACAATTCCCTCTAGAGCAATAGGAAGGAAGATTTCTTTTTAAGGAGCTTAGAGCTTTCAAGAATTATTAATGGAAGTTATAGGGGCGTTTCCAGTGTTAGAGCGCCTACTTGTACTATTTTTGACAGCCTACCTTCTTTTACATGTAAGTCGACGATATTTTTTTAACCATAAAAAAAAGGATTATATTTGTAACATGCAGGAAATATAATCTTTACATAGAATTTACAATATAGGGATATATACAAAGGAGGCATTACGTATGGAAACTCGCTTACGGTTTCATAATGACTTAGAAAGCTTGAAAAATCGTGTAAAGGTAATGGCTTCACATACAACAGAAGCATTTGATCAATCCATGGATGCTCTGTATGAACGTGATTTGACAAAAGCAAGATCGCTTATTCAACGGGATGAGGATCTAAATCAAGAAGAAACACAAATCAAAGAAGAGGCCATTCTGTTAATTGCCAAACAGCAGCCTGTCGCTTCTGATTTACGTCGGCTGTTGATCGCTATTCAAGTAGCTTCCGAGTTAGAGAGAATGGCAGACCACGCCAAGAATATTAGTAAAAGCACCCTTCATATAGGAAATCAACACTCCGTGCAGGTTCCCTTCCACATCCGAAAAATGTACACTCTCGCATCAGAGATGATTGAAATAGCCTTTAAAGCATTCGACAATGAAGATGTTACTCTGGCACGAAAGCTTGCCCAAATGGATGATGAAATGGATGAATTGTATAGCAATATCATCGAGAATTTAATGCAGCAATCCGTCCAATCCAAGGGTGATTATCCATACATCATGCAATACGGCTTCGTAGCACGCTATATTGAGCGATTTGCTGACCATATTACTAATATAGGAGAGCAGGTCTACTATTTAGTAAAAGGAGAATCCAAGGATTTAAGCTAAACAAATAGAGCTCCCTTTCCACAAAACGGATTGGGAGCTTTTTTGGTATGCAATGTGCTCTACTCAACCTACCTAAGTAATCTACGGATAGTTAAAAGAATGTTCATTCTAACTACAAAGGCTTACCTTGTTGGCAAGCCTTCTTTCCTAGTCTATTGCTCCACTTTGGAAGATTCCACCTTATTCAATGCCTGGTGTAAATCAGCCCACACATCTTCAAAAGCTTCTAATCCTACAGACAGACGGACCAGTTGGTCGGTTATTCCCATATGAAGCCGCGTTTCCTCTGGTATCACGGAATGCGTCATGGTAGAAGGGTGTTGAATTAACGTTTCTGCATCTCCTAAACTGACCGCTTTCTTTATAAATGTCAGCTGGTTTAGTAAATACTGTGCATCCTGTTTTGTGCCGTTAATCTCAAAGGAAATTAATCCTCCCCCATACTTCATTTGCTTTTTCATAATGTAATAGTCTGGATGAAGATGATCCCCAGGATAATATACCTTGGCCACCGCTGGGTGATCCTTCAGGTACGGGACGATTTTTTCAGCATTACTGCAATGACGGTCCATGCGTACCGCTAATGTTTTTAAACCTCGAAGTAACAGCCAAGCATCAAACGGGGAGATGATACCTCCAATATCCTTCTGCGTCGTCATAGCAATACGCTGGATTACATCTTGATTTCCGACGAGTAGTCCGGCTACTACATCTCCATGACCGCCTATATATTTTGTGGCACTGTGTACAACGAGATCACAGCCAAGCTCTAAAGGACGCTGTAAATACGGAGAACTAAAGGTGTTATCCACTACCACTGGTATTCCGTAGTCTTTAGCTACACGACTAACCATTGCTAAATCAATCAATTCCATCGTAGGATTAATTGGTGTTTCTACATAAATACAGGATGTTTCGGGGCGTATCAGAGACCGAACCTGTTCTTCTGTTTTCATTTCACTAAAGTTGGTTTGGATATTATACTTTTCCTCCAGCATCGACAATAATCCAAAAGTACATCCGTAAATTCCTCTTGAGCACAGGATGTGGTCATTTGCCTTGGTTAGTGCAATCAGCACTGCCGATACTGCTGCCATTCCAGATCCAAAAGCAAGACCAGCCTCCCCTCCCTCGAGCGTAGCAATCCTGTCCTCTAGCGCTTTCACTGTCGGATTTCCGAGCCTTGAGTATATATATCCCTCCGCTTCTCCTGCAAAGCGTTGTTCCCCCTGCTCTGCACTATCAAATGTAAATGTAGACGTTTGAAATAAGGGAGTAGTAAGACTTCCTAGAAAGTCTTTAGAATTATATCCACTGTGTATCACATTTGTTTCAAAAGCCTTCTTCTCATTCATGATGCTCCTCCTTCCCTGAAAATACCCTTTCTCTTTTATCATATGGGAAGAGCACTAAAAATGAAAGCGTTTTCTTTTATGATGGGCTTTGTCCTATACAAAAACGCCCCTGCTGCCTACAGGAGCGTCCAATCCTTCTAGCTTTTTTCACCGAATGCCATGCTTATTCCGATTATACTAAGTAACACACCTTTAATGAGGTTAATTCGACCGCCAATTGTCGGGAATCGTTCTAACCATTCTCGCACTTTCTCGGCAAATACACTGATAATCGAAAATATAACGAACGCCTGCAGCAGAAACACACATCCAAGCACAATCATTTGCACCGGAACAGCGAAGGCTGTCGATGAATCTATAAACTGAGGAAACAATGCCAAGAAGAAAAGAGCTACCTTCGGGTTTAATATATTCATTAAAATACCACGTTTATATAGCTTCTGATAGCTCAACTCTTGTTGCTTATGGACGGAAAAGGACGTATTTCCTTCTCGAAAAGCTTCATATGCTAAATAGAGCAAATATAATGCACCAGCATATTTTACAATTGTAAAAGCTAGCGTCGATTGATAAATGATAGCCGAAATCCCGAGCGCTGCGGCAGCAGTATGTACAAAAATTCCTGTGCACAGCCCTAAGGTGGTGGCAATCCCTGCTTTTTTGTTTTGTGAGATACTTTGAGCAAGCACAAATAAATTATCAGGTCCAGGCATTAATGTTAAAAGGACGGCCGCTCCTAAGAAAGACAGCAGCATCATCATACTCATTCCTCCACCCCCATCGTTTGTTTTTATTCATTGTACACTGTTTCTTTCCCTATGTCTGCATTATCTTAATGAAGGAAAAAAAGTTAGATTTATTATATAGTGGGTACTCATGGAGGGCTTATGTTCGAGCTTTTGTAAATTAGAAAAGGATCCGCTACGTTTATCACAAGAAAGGCATGGCCAGCAAAAAGTAAAACCCTTTTGGCTGTGTACCAAAAGGGTTTTTCCGTTACCGTCTTGCAAAATCTACAAAGCGGAATTTATCTGGTCGGTGCCTTGATTCTGTATATTGAAACAGAGTGGCGTCTTCTAAATACACGAAGTTTTTAATCACAACGATGTTACTGAAGCCGTCTAAGTCCAACAACGATTCATCTTCCTGCGTAGGCTCTTCCACTGTTATTTCTTTTTTCGCAAAGCTTATCGTTAACCCCAGGTCATGTTCAATATAGGAATATATAGAATCCTCACATATTTCTCTGGATAGTTTGGGGATTTTCGAATAGAGAAGCACATCTTTATCCAAAATAATGCTCTCTCTCTGGAATGCTCTCGATCGAATAACATTCCACACAAGCTGCTCCTCACCGATTTCCATAGCTTCCTGCATCATCGCACTAGGATTCGTTAACGTTAGCTCGTGCACGGTCGTTGCTGGTTTTTCCTCCATAGACTCGGACAATTCCTTGAAGCTAACTAGTCCGGATACGGGAAAATCAAATTTCTGCATATCCAGAACGATGGATCCCTTACCTCGTACTTTTTGGATATAGCCGTGCTGCGATAGCCGATTTAATGCTTTCCGCACCGTTTCTCTAGAGGTGCTAAAGCTTTGGGCTAATTCATTTTCTGAAGGCAGTGTGTCTCCACTGGCATAGATTCCATTCTTAATGTCTTGCACTAGGTGTTGATAAATAGAATGAAATTTGTTTTGTTGCATCATATCATCACTCGTTTACTTCTTAAAATGATAAACTATGGACTCATATGGGCGAAGTGTACAGTTGCGTATATCTTCTGGTTGATCCTCATAGTTAGATAGGAGCAGCTCTTTCGTTCCTTGCAGATCAATATCATCTGGAAGGATAAATTCTGCTTCCTCTCCATAGAAGTTGTTAACTACCAACAGGGTTTCTTCTGATCCGTGACGCATATAGGCAAAGATACTGTCATGTTCATCCAATATAAGTTCATATTTTCCATGTACAATGATATCATAATCTTTCCTCAATTGAATCAGTTTCTGATAATGATAGAAGATAGAATCCTTATCCTCTAGAGCTCGTTCCGCATTAATAGTTGGGTAGTTATAGGAAACAGGAATCCATGGGATATTAGCTGTGAAGCCCGCCTCGTGAGAATCGTCCCATTGCATTGGTGTTCTGGAATTATCCCGGGATTTCTGCGCAAGTATCTCCAGAACCTCTTCCTTAGATTTCCCTTTCTCCTGAAGAATCTTATACATATTTAAAGCTTCCACGTCACGGTAATGCTCTATCGTATCAAATTTAGGATTTGTCATCCCAAACTCTTCCCCTTGGTAAATGTACGGTGTACCTCTCATCATGTGAATTGTAGTAGCTAGCATTTTGGCAGATTCCTTATGATATGCTTCATCGTTACCGAACCTCGATACCACTCGAGGCTGGTCATGGTTACACCAGAATAGAGCGTTCCATCCGCCTCCCTGCTGCATGCCAACCTGCCACTCCGTAAGGATTTTCTTTAATTCCTGAAAGTCAAAGTCTGCAACGGTCCACTTATCTCCCCCTGGGTAATCTACTTTCAAGTGGTGGAAGCTAAACGTCATGTCTAGTTCCTCTCGCTCTGGGTTGGTGTATTGCACGCAGTTATCAATCGTTGTGGAAGACATCTCCCCAACTGTCATCATTTCATATTGCGAGAACACTTCCCGGTTCATTTCGTGCATGAACTCGTGAACACGAGGGCCATCAGTGTAAAATTTTCGTCCATCACCTTCATAGTCGTTCGGAAAGGCCTGATTTTTGGAGATTAAATTGATAACATCTAATCGGAAGCCGTCTACCCCTTTTTGCAGCCAGAAATGCATCATATCATACACGCTGTTCCGTACCGCTTCATTTTCCCAGTTTAAATCAGCCTGAGTTACATCAAATAAGTGTAAATAATATTGACCGGTTGCCTCATCGTATTTCCATGCATTCCCGCCAAATTTTGACTCCCAATTGGTCGGTGCTTCTCCATCTACAGGATCCTTCCAAATGTAGTAATCACGATATGGGTTATCCTGGGATTCTTTGGATTGCTGGAACCATTCATGCTCTGTCGAAGTATGATTCACCACGATGTCCATAATTACCTTTAAGCCTCGCTCATGCGCTTGTTCTAATAGACGGTCAAAGTCCTCCATTGTCCCATATTCTTCATGAATATTAAAATAATCACTAATATCATATCCGTTGTCTTTCTGGGGAGATGTATAGATAGGAGTTAGCCAGATGACTTCCACCCCTAATTCGTTCAGGTAATCTAGTTTATCGATAATCCCTTGAATGTCTCCTGTACCATTCCCAGTTGTATCGTTAAAGCTTTTTGGATAAATTTGATATACTACAGAATCTTTCCACCATGGTTGCGTCATGATAGCACCGTCCTTTGTCGTTTGTAGAAATACCAAATAGCAACCGAAAAGAAGGGCTGCTATTTGGTTGAAGTACAATAAGCTGTACGTTCGTTATTTAATTTATTTACACTTTGCGGCCTTTGGCTATTAAGAATGTTACTACGAATGGCAAGACGATTACAATCATCATTCCAACAAAGAACCAGAACCAGTCCTCGGGAAGGATAGAGAATATACCAGGCACACCGCCTACACCAATAGAAGAAGCACGAACACTTTGTACGGTAATCACAAGACCCGCAATTGCAGAAGATACAAGCGCTGCAATAAATGGGAATTTATAGCGTAAGTTGACACCAAACAGAGCTGGCTCTGTAATACCAAGCCAAGCAGATAGCCCAGAAGAACCAGCAAGGCCACGTAGCTTCTCGTCTCTAGCCGCAATCATCATACCTAGCGCAGCAGATCCCTGAGAAATGTTTGAAAGGGCTAGAATTGGCCAAAGGAAGGTAGATCCAGTATTCCCAACTAGCTGAATATCCACTGCCAGGAAGGTGTGGTGCATACCTGTTATAACCATAACGGGATAAAGGGCGCCATATACAAGGCCTCCTAGTGCTGCAAAGTTATCGAATAGAGCAACAAGACCATCTGTAATAAGATTTCCAAGTCCAAACATAAGCGGACCGATGGCAATAAACGTTAAGAAGCCTGTTACAAGTAGGGATACAGGTCCCACGATAAGAAGCTGAATGGACTCTGGCACTTTATTACGTAAGAAAATTTCTATTTTCGCTAAAATATAGGAAGCAAATAATACCGGTAATACTTGTCCTTGATAACCAATCTTCTCTACTTCTAATCCAAATAGGTTCCAGGTTGGAACAGTTCCTTCTTCCACCGCTTTACCGTAAGACCACGCGTTTAGTAATTCAGGGTTTACCAGAATAAGACCCATCACTATACCAAGCAACGGATTCCCGCCGAATTTCTTAACGGCTGACCACCCGATTAAACCAGGCAGAAACGTAAAGGCTGTATTGGCAATGACATTAATGATATTGGCAAGGTCTGCCCATTGCGGGTGAACGTCAATAACGGATTGTTCATCGTAAAAGATACCAGATCCAGTCAGGATATTGTTAATCCCCAGCAGCAAACCCGCTGTAACAATAGCAGGAAGAATCGGAATAAAGATATCAGCGAGTGTTTTAATCGCCTGTTGAAGCGGATTCATTTTCTGCGCAGAAGCTGCTTTCACTTCATCCTTAGAGGCTTCTCCTACACCTAAATCGTTTAATTCCTTGAACATTTTATCCACAGTACCTTGTCCAATTACGATTTGAAATTGTCCATTTGTAGAAAAGGACCCTTTTACAGAATCGATTTCCTCCAGCTTTTTCTGATCCACTTTTCCTTCATCGTATAAAGATAAGCGAAGTCGTGTCACACAGTGTGTTGCAGCTTGAATGTTATCCGTACCACCTATGGCATCCAAAATAAGTTTTGCGTCTTTTTTTAAGCTCATCGTGCACCCTCTTCCCTATAGTAAAAGTATGTTAACCACTCAATAAAGCGTTTTCTTTTATCTTGTATATACATGATAACGCATTCAATTATTTTTGTATATACATGTTCACTATTTCAGAAAATTTGTTTTATTTCGACTGTCGAAATGTTTTGCTTTCTTCTTCGCAGCCTATTGCCTTATACTATTAAAGTACAAAAGAAAACCGACGCAAAGGGGGAGGACTATATGGCAGAAAGAGATTATAAGCTGGGTATTTTTTATACACTGAGCGCTTACACACTTTGGGGTGTGCTGCCTTTATATTGGAAAGTAATACAGGACGTACCTGCAGGAGAGATTTTGGCACATCGTATTGTTTGGTCCTTCCTATTGATGCTCGCTATTGTGCTAGTAACGAGGAACGGGAAAGAACTTCTTCAGGAGACGAAAGCCCTGCTTAAGAACAAAAAGAAAACCATTGGCATCACACTCGCTTCCCTCACCATCAGCGTGAACTGGCTGACCTATATTTGGGCGGTTAACGCTGACCACGTAGTAGAGGTAAGTCTCGGATATTACATAAATCCGTTAATTAGCATCGTTCTAGGTATGCTCGTTTTAAAGGAAAAGCTAAGCCCCTGGCAGGTAGTGTCCTTTGTGTTAGCTGGGATAGGCGTGGCCAACTTGATTTTTCAATTTCATCAGGTACCTTGGGTTGCATTATTATTGGCGTTTAGCTTTGGAACCTACGGATTATTAAAGAAGCAAATCCAATTAAGCTCTATGTTCGGTTTAACCATTGAAACGCTAATTGTTACACCGATAGCGCTGCTTTATTTAGTCCAAAGCGGGCCTGCCTCCTTCACTATTTCCACTGTCGTAACAGCCTTGTTGATTGGTGCTGGTGTTATGACAGCTATTCCATTATTATTCTTCGCAAGTGGGGCAAGAAGAATTCCTCTATCAATGGTAGGGTTTTTACAATATATAGCTCCGACATTAATGCTGTTACTTGGTGTATTTCTTTATAAGGAGCCCTTTACGGAAACCCACTTAGTGTCCTTTCTATTTATTTGGTCAGCCTTAATAATTTATAGTCTATCAAGAACAAAAGCGTTTATTTATATAGAGCAAAAACTGTTTCCAAGACAAAAGTCAGCCGAGCAAAACATATAATCGAAAAGAATCAATGTCACCTCGCCCAGTTTTGAATATACATGTAAGAGGATGGATTCATTACAGGAAAGGGTGTACAGGAATGGCCTATAGATGGGGAGTGGACTCAGCACAAGAAGTGACAAAGGAATTGTACCAGTGCGTGCTAACTAACTTTGGGAAGCCTGCTTATTGGGGAAGGTATTTAACTACTGTTCCAGATGCTTCAGAGGGACTTACGGCTGGCGAAATCAAGCTTTTACAGGATAGCGGAACCAAGGTAATGCCTATTTATAATAACTTTAAGGAAGCAACAGGGTACCGTAAAGGGAGAGTAATTGCTCAAAATGCAGCTTTTCATGCGAAGCGGCTGAACTTCCCAAAGGAGAAGGTGCTGTTTGCTAATGTGGAGAGATTTTTTAAAGTAGATGAAGCGTGGATTCGTGGATATGTAGATGCGATGTACAATACAGATTACAAACCAGGGTTTTATCACGATCCAGTCCAAGGACCATTTGCAGATGCCTACTGTAAGGCAGTTTCTAAAGATAGTAAGGTTGCTAACCAATCCGTTCTGTGGAGTGCAGAACCAGAGCCCGGGGTAACACGTGCGAAAAAAGCACCTAAATTTCAGCCAGTCAAACCAAGCTGTAAAGCAAACGTATGGGGCTGGCAATACGGACGTAGTGCCAAGACGTGTCCCATAGACACAAACCTTATCAATGACCGCCTTTTTGAGCTACTATGGTAAAGCATACTAAAGATGAAACACAGGCTCCTCGAACCTGTGTTTTTTTGTTTAGACTCTGTTTATTCAAGCTGCCGGAGACTGATTATTTTTACTTTGGTTCGGTAATAGCTTTGCTTGAACGAGACGATGGCGAACCGTTACACCTAGCCAGCTTGCTAGAAAAGCTTTCATGAGCCCTACCACAATAAATGGAGTTACACCACTTGCTAGTGCCTGAGTCCATGTCATGTCTAACACATATTTTAATTGGACGGCACCCATTGTGAGAGTAATGATCATTCCAATCGTGTTAGCAACCAGCGCCCATGGCAATGTGAATTTCGTCTTTTCTAACACCCAGCCAGTAACAAAAGCGGTTACGATAAAACCAAATATGTATCCACCAGTTGGCCCTACCAGTATTTGAATGCCCCCTTTCGCTTCCGCAAAAACAGGAAGTCCAATCGCTCCCATACATGCATACAGCACCATAGCCACCGCTCCAAGTCTCGATCCTATAATCGTAGCGGTTAACCCGACAGCTAGCGTCTGTCCACTAATAGGAACGATAGGGAGCGGCACCTCTATCTGAGCTAACACAGCCGTTAAAGCAGCAAACATGGCACATACTATCATATTCCTAACCTTATCACTTCTCAATTTATTCCCCCCCTAAACGTTAACTTAATATAGTTATAAGTTAACATATTAAACAGGAAAAAGTAATCTCTTTTAGTAAAGTCAGCGAAAAAACAGTAAAGGCACAGCCTCCTTGAGACGAGGTCTATATGCTGCCTCTCTCCTTCAAAAAAAAAGGATTGCTCCAGCTCAGGAATAAAGTTCCCCTATTATTGACAGAGTAATAGCAAAGACGTTATCAAAAGGAGAGCTTATAACATGGACACTTCCTCAAATTGTCATACTAGCTTTTGGATATTAGACACTTCTCTCCCCTCCTTCGAACCATTAAAGGAGGATATTCAGGTTGATATTGGCATTGTCGGTGGTGGAATAACCGGAATTACTACCGCTTACTTATTAGCGAAAGAAGGGTTTTCCATAGCCTTACTGGAAGCAGATGCTCTAGCGAAAGGTACTACCGGACACACAACAGCGAAAATTACATCTCAGCATGACCTCATTTATGACGAGCTGCTGCATCACGTTGGAAAAGAAAAGGCACAGCAATATTATAAGGCCAACGAGGAAGCTCTAAACTTTATGAAAGAAATAGTAAAATCAAAAGGGATAGATTGTGATTTTTCAGAAGAGGATACGTACATTTACGCAAACTCCGATAACGGATTAACCAAATTGGAAAAAGAGAAACGAGCTTATGAGAGATTACATATTGATGGCGGTACTGCCAGTTTACCAATAGATATTCCCTTTAAAGATGCCCTTAGGATGAATAGTCAAGCTCAGTTTCACCCACTTAAATACGCGGCATATCTAGTGGAGGAATTAGTAGAAATGGGCGTGAAAATATTTGAGAACACGCCTGCAATCGATGTGATAGAGAAGAAGCAGCCTGAAATTGTCACAAAGGAAAAGCACACAATTACGTGTGATTATGTCCTTTCCACCTCTCACTTCCCTTTTTATGATGGGATGGGCCTTTATTTCAGCAGAATGTACGCTGAACGGTCTTATATTGTAGGAGTTACGACGGAGAAACCTGTACAACGAGGAATGTATTTAAGCGCCGATGAACCTAAGCGCTCTCTGCGTACTGCTGATATGAACGGCACTCCCTTACTGCTTATCGGTGGAGAAAGCCATAAAACAGGGCAAAGTCATCATACCGCCAAGCATTTTGAAGCACTACGAGAATTTGGGGATACTCATTTCACTTTACAAAAGTCTCTCTTCCAATGGGGAGCACAGGACCTTATTACAATGGATAAGATTCCTTATATCGGAAGATTAACTGCTAATCATCCTAACATATTTGTAGCTACAGGGTATCGTAAATGGGGGATGACCAATGGAACAGCAGCAGCTCTCCTCATCACAAACCTGATAACCGAACAACAATCTCCATATATAGATGTTTTTTCGCCTTCTCGTTTTTATGCTGACCCAAGCATCAAGCATTTTCTATCACAGAACGCAAATGTAGCGAGCGAATTTGTGAAAGGGAAGATAAAGCTGCCATATAAGCAATTGGAAGACCTGGAAACAAACGAAGGCGCTCTTGTCTATTATGAAAATCAAAAGGCCGGGGGATATAAAGATGCAAACGGAGATACCTACGCGGTAGATACTACATGCACGCACCTAAGATGCGAGGTTACCTGGAACGATGGGGAGCAGTCATGGGATTGTCCTTGTCACGGCTCTCGCTTCTCTCCCACCGGAGAGGTACTGGAAGGACCAGCAGACGAGCCATTGCAACGATTTAAATAACAAACGGCCAGCTGCCATGAGGGAGCTGGCCCTATTCGTTTAACACTCTTTTTAACGAATCCTTCGCAGCATGGACTAACAAAGTATCTCCTTGATCATGCCCATACAACACTTGAACAATAGATACATACACAGCAAAGAAGACAGCCATTTTTTGTGTAGCCTCCCCCACCTGTCCGTATATGCGAAAGAATTCCTCTCTTCCTTCTGGCGGTAGATAAGCATAGACAAAGCCCAGATCAATAGCTGGATGACCAATATGCGTATCACCCCAATCTATAATTCCAGAAAGAACCCCTTTTTCATCTACAAGGACATTTCTAATATGAAGATCACCATGGACGAGCGTATCGTTAGAAAAAGGAACTCCTATAAGACCATGTAAAGAAGTAATACATTCATCCAATGCAGCACAAGGCTCCAACACATTCTGTAGATAAGCTTGGTGAATATGGTGCTTTAATTTAGGCAAACGCTCTCTGATGTTCAGTCTCTTTATTGGATCCACCGGAACGCCAACACGCTCTGCCCACTCTCTAGGCTGGGCATGCAATGTTTTTAAAAAGGAGGCAAGTATAGGAGCAGACATCATCCTAACCTCATCCTCTGCTAAGGCTGGCACCTCCCCCTCCACATACGAATACCCCAGGAACATCCATGGGTAGGATTCTGTAGATGAACCAATATGAATAGGATTAGGAATAGAAACTGGGAGACGAGAATAGAGGGATGGCAACAATTTCTTTTCGATAGATAGTAGCCCTTCGGCAAATTGCTTTCTTGGAAAACGAAAAATATACATTTCATTAACTGCAAAAATTGTATTGTCAAACCCTTCTCCAATTTTCTTCACTGCAACAGGCTTTAAATGAGGAAACTGTTCCGCAATAAGCGTTTGTGCCAATGTATCGGACACCACAAACTCGGGACTCCAATCAGGACTCATATTATCCTCCTCCTTTCTAAATCATTTACAACCATCAGAATAATCATGCCTATTATCCTACGGTAATAAGGTCATTCATTGCAAATAATGCATATTTATAAGGATTCTTGAGGAAATGACAGCTTTTGTAAGAAATTCATAGTGATTTTTCTGATATTTTAGATAAATTAACCTTAAAGGCTCATAAAAGAGATATTTCCTGTTTAAAATATTCTGAAAAATATGTGATAATGAACTATATCATACAAAAGTTGGAAGGGGACAAGGTTTACATGAAAAAAATGTTCATGCTAATCATCACCATTTTATCGATCTCCCTATTAGCTGCATGTGGTAACAGCGGCTCCACCGAAGGGGAAACTTCTGGTGATTCAGGGGATGGCTCTAGCAGCGAGGGAGAAACATACACCGTTGCAACCGATGCTAACTTTAAGCCCTTCGAATTCAAAGACCCAGATACGGGAGAAATGACAGGCTTTGACATTGAGTTGCTGCAGGCTATTGCCGATGAAGAAGGTTTTCAGGTTGAATTTAAAACAATGAAATTTGCTGGATTGCTATCTGGATTACAAGCTGGACGATACCCTATTGGTATTGCTGGTATTTCTATAACAGATGAACGGAAAGAAAAGATGGACTTCTCCGATCCATATTACGATTCCGGACTTATACTCATGGTACCAAAAGATTCTGATATTCAGTCCATTGACGATGTGGACGGAAAATCTGTCGGTACTCGTCAAGGGTCTACTAGTGAGGAATACTTAAACAATAAAACAGATGCTACCGTAGAATCCTTTCCGGATATTATTACAGCGTACATGGATGTGAAAAACGGACGACTGGATGCAGCGCTTTATGACCTGCCTAACGTGCAATACTTTGTACAACAGCAGGGAGAAGGGGAGCTGAAAACAGTAGGTGACGTCCTGCAAGGGGAATCTTATGGTATCGCTCTTCCAAAGGATTCTGATTTAACAGAAACGATTAATAGCGGACTTCAAACTCTTAAGGATAACGGTACGTACGACGAGCTATATGAAAAATACTTCGGGGAAGCTCCCGAGTAATACGTAAGCATGACTACACGGTCCTCTACAAGCGCGACAAGTATATCTTTATTGCTTGTTGCGCTTTTTTATCCACTATTATCTAACAAGGAGCGATTTTCATAATGATCGATGCAATAATGAACACTCACTATGCACGAGCACTCCCAGCATTATTAGAAGGACTGCAATTAACGGTACTCATTACCTTAATTGGTTTATTGCTTGGGTTTGTCATTGGTGGTATTTTTGGATTAGGCAGACTTTCCAAAAACAAGCTCATATATGGTGCTTCCTCCGTTTTCGTTGAAGTTGTAAGGGGTACTCCTATTCTAGCTCAGGTATTATTTATTTATAATGGTCTTACGAAAGATGTTATTGGTATGAATATCGACCCTTTCACAACAGGGGTTATTGCCATTGCAATTAACTCAGGCGCTTACATTGCTGAAATTGTTCGTGGTGCAGTATATTCAATAGATAAAGGACAGCACGAAGCAGGACGAGCACAAGGTCTAACGAGCCGCCAGACGATGCGGTATATTATTTGGCCCCAGGCATTTAGACGAATGATTCCGCCCCTTGGCAACCAATTTATTATCAGTTTAAAGGATACCTCGCTCTTTTCCGTTATCGCCGTTTCGGAATTATTGTATCGAGGCCAACAATACTATAATGCAACCTTCGCATTCTTTGAAACTTTGTTGTTAGTATGTATTCTATATTTATGTGTAACTATCCCACTCTCCATTATACTACGCCGCATAGAAAGGAAGCTGGACGTTTAATATGATAACTGTCAAAGACTTACACAAATCATTTGGTAAACATGAAGTACTAAAGGGCATCGACGCCAACGTTTCAGAACAGGAGGTTGTTTGTGTCATTGGACCTTCAGGGTCTGGGAAAAGTACTTTTCTCCGCTGTTTAAATTTATTGGAGGACGTAACTTCAGGTGACATCACTATTGATGGAGACAAGATAACAGACCCTAAAATCAATATTAATAAAGTACGTGCAAAGGTAGGCATGGTATTCCAGCACTTTAATCTATTCCCGCATATGACAGTAATAGATAATATTACGCTCGGTCCGATTAAAGTGTTAGGAAAAACCAAGGAAGAGGCTGAAGAACAAGCAAAGCCTCTGCTTGAAAAGGTAGGTCTTTTAGAAAAAGCCACAGTCTATCCGGAAAGCTTATCTGGAGGTCAAAAGCAGCGAGTTGCTATTGCCCGCTCCTTAGCCATGAATCCTAAAGTCATGCTGTTTGATGAGCCAACCTCTGCCCTTGACCCTGAATTAGTCGGAGATGTACTGGAGGTAATGAAGGACCTTGCTCGGGAAGGAATGACAATGGTCGTTGTTACCCACGAAATGGGCTTTGCCCGTGAAGTAGGAGATCGTGTTCTCTTCATGGACGAAGGAGTCATTATGGAAGAAGGAAAGCCAACGGATCTCTTTAATAATCCTCAGGATGAACGAACCCAATCATTCTTAAGTAAAATACTATAATAAAAAAGGGATAGAGGCGACCGCCTCTATCCCTTTTTTATATATTAGGAAAATGATCTTTCATCTTCTACATTGTGAAATTTATCCATAATGTACACTTTACTTGGTTTGTTATTTTGTGCGTATTCTTCTGCTTTCGCTACAGCTTCATCACGATCAATGTACTCATCTTCTGGAGCTACACCTTCTATTTTAACAAACCAACCCGTTGTGTTCTTGTTTGGTTCTACAGTATATTCCTTCATTGCCTATCGCTCCTTCTTTTGTGGGTTTGGTAGAGATGTTCCCACTCTATCCCCTCTTCAAACATTAAAAAACTCCTTAACCAAAGCTATGGTGATGTTTATCCTGTTTAACACCCTTATGAGGAGAACTGGAATTCGTGGTATTTTTATTAGGGAGGAAGAAGGTATAACTCGGAAAACGGAGTCACCCATATCAAGATCAATAGCTATTTCCACCCTCCTTCCAAATCACCCGGAACATCGGTCTTTAACAGAGCAAAACAAAAGGGACCCCCTATAGGAGATCCCTTTGTCGCTTTATGCTGTTGCCCATTTCCCAATTGTCTCCAGTGCAGAGGTTTGAGGGAAATATTGCTTGAAGTATTTAAAGTATAGTGCCTCCTGCTTACTTCGAAGGGGTACGTTGGCTTCCTTTGTAAGCCGCTCCCATTCCTTGTCGGAAATATATTCATTCGCATAGCCTTCAAGGATGTCTAACGCTCCGCTTCCTGCTGAAAATTCTTCTTTCTTCCGCCAAAGCACATGATCTGGGAGCATGCCATCGAATGATTTTCTGAGAATCGTTTTTTCCATTTGGTCCTCTGTATGAAGCTTTAGGTGAGCAGGGATGCTTAACGCTTCATCGATAAGCTCCAAGTCCAGGAATGGCACTCGTAACTCTAGCGAATGTGCCATGCTCATTCTGTCCCCACGCTGTAGATTAATATTATGGAGCGTATTCATAATACGGATAATTTCTTCATTCAACGATTCAGTTGTTTCATATTTACTCAAGTAATCATAACCTGCAAATAACTCATCCGCGCCTTCTCCAGACAATATGACTTTAACATGCTGCGACGCTAATTTAGATACAAAATAGTTTGGAATAGCGCTTCGTACGAGGGATGGTTCGTACGATTCCAAAGCATATATAACATGAGGAATAGCTTCTACTAACTCTTCCTGTGTGTAGACGTATTCATAGTGCTCTGTACCAATTGCTTTTGCTACCTCTCGGGCACGAAGGATATCTTCACTACCTTCAGACCCGACGCAAAAGGATTTAACGGGTTGGTCCGACTGATTCAAGGAAGCAGCTATAGCCGCAATTAAACTACTATCTAGACCGCCACTTAATAGCACACCCACCTCTACATCCGCTAGCAATCTCTTTTCTACAGCTTTCGTCAGCCTTTCTTTAATAGCTGAGGTGATGGCCTGCTCCCCTTTCTCGGAAGCAACCGGATTTCGGATGGTACGATAACTTACAAAGCCGGTCTCCGGTGTGTAGTAATGACCAGCAGGAAATTCGCTTACTTCATCTGTTACATGATACAGGGTCTTTAACTCAGAAGAAAACACATACTCCCCGTGCTCATCCTTTCCGTAATACAAAGGCTTAATGCCTAGCGTATCTCGTGCTGCGATAAAGGATTCTGTGGTAGTATCAGCGATGAAAAATGCAAACATACCATCTAGCTTGCGAATTCCATCTACCCCTTCTGCCTCTACAACCTTTAGGGCTGCCTCGCTATCAGATTCAGTTAAGAAGGTAACCTCTTTCTCTAATTGGTTCTTTAACGAAGGATAATTATAAATCTCCCCGTTACAGACAATCCATTTGGATTGATCCTCATTATGAATTGGCTGAATACCATCTTCTAGCCCAATAATAGATAAGCGTTGATGACCTAAATGGAAGGAAGGTAAGGGTACTTCTTTTCCTTCGTCTGGACCTCGGTGTTTCATGCTTGTTAGTACGTCTTTCATTTGTTTTTTGCTAATATGACCTGTCATAGCGAATATGCCACACATGGTAAGTTAGATTCACCTCATTAAAATTTTTTGATTTGTGTAAACTGTCCTATATTATATACCTTCTTTTTATCCTAACCAAACAATGGAAGAGGATAAATTTAGGACAAGATAAGATTATTTGGAAGTATGTTTATACTCACTACCTCTCATGATAAAAAATGGACATTCCTAGGTGCTCATACTCATTATTTGGTGTCCTGCATAATATGTCTATATAAAGGGTACTTCCTATAAAAGGATTTAACATGCCTACAGACACGTTTTATAATAAAGATACGAATACATGTACCAAATAAAGTGATGTAGACATACTTTGTATAGACAGGTGTGAAGACAATGAAGCATAAAATAGTCAGGAGCACCGTATTGCTCGTCCTTTTAGGAAGCATATTAACAGGTGCTTTATATCTATATGGGGAAGAGAAAGAGGAGGCTACCACTCTTTCCGACTCAAGCTCTAGGGAGAAACAGCAGCTTGATAAAACAGAACAAACGGATGAAAAGACAGAGAGTAATGACCTAACAGGAGAAATAAAAGAAGCTTTTTCCAATGTATTAGAAGGCGCGAGGGGGCTCTTCTTAAAAGAGGACCTTGATATCGTAACGATAGGTGACTCGTTAACACAAGGTGTAGGAGACCAAACCAACAATGAAGGATATGTAGGAATTATGCGAGATACCCTTCAAGAAAACGAGAATAATGTAGACGTTAACGTTAAGAACTATGGAAAACGCGGAAATCGCACGGATCAGATGCTAAAGCGTCTTGAGGAGAAGAAAATAAAATCATCTATTGAGAAAGCAGACCTTGTGCTTATTACAATTGGCGCTAATGATATAATGAAAATCGTAAAAGATAACTTCACAAAGTTAAACTATAAATCCTTTGTTCAGGAACAAAAAGCATACAAAGAGCGTCTCAGAAGTATCTTTACTACCATCCGAGAGCAGAATCCTGAGGCCAAAATATACTTGATTGGTTTGTACAATCCCTTCAAGGAATACTTTAGTGATGTTCCAGAGCTTGGACAGATTGTAGATGATTGGAATAATATCGGCAGACAAGTTGTGCAAGAATACGACAATACCGGTTATATCCCAATATTAGATGCCTTCGAAAGAGCAACTCAAAGCATATATGCGGAGGACAATTTCCATCCTAACCAATTTGGGTATAAAATAATGGCACAACGAGTTCTGGATTATATTAAGGAAGATATTGAAAAAATAGAAGAAGAAAAGCAGGAAAAAGTAGAAAGCACATAACCCTTGATGTACAGAACCACTGAATATTTTAATTAGAGCGGGGATAGCATGATTCGACCGATAAATATAACCAACAAATGGAAAGCCCTATTCTGGTTTTTGGCTTTTCTCAATATAGCAGTGCTTATTACGATATTTCTTCTCCTTTACGTCCCGAAAACAAGCACTACCCTCCCTGAAGATACTACTGTGGAAGGAGAAAAAGCAGAGTTTACGCTGATGTCCACCACAGAGAATATTAATGAATTAATCAATAGCTACTTAACGGAGCTTTCCAAGGACCAACCTTTAGAATACTCCGTTTCCTTAGAGGATAGCGTAGAGTTAAATGGGACCATTGAGGCATTCGAGAAGGAGATACCTCTTAGCATGAAGTTTCAGCCCCAAGTACAAAAGAATGGGGATCTTATTCTAGAACAGAAGTCCATTACACTGGGAAGGCTGAAGCTGCCAAACCGGAAAGTACTAGATTATATTAAAGACAATTACCCCATGCCAGATTGGGTCATCGTGAATCCAGATAAAGAAAATATTTATGTAGCCATCAATCAAATCAATACAAGTTATGGCGTTCAAGTTAAAGCTTCGTCCTTTGATTTGGAGAAAAACCAGCTAGCCTTTAAGGTTACTGTGCCACATGAGACATTAGGAATCGGTGACACTCGCTGGCTTAACAAATTTCTAAAGCAATAATAAACAGTAAGTGCCCAGGGCATCCACACCCTGGGCACTCCTTTATATTAGCTATCCCTAAGAGGACATTGTTTGCTTTTCCTGCTCAGAAGAAGATGAGGTTTTTTCATTATCAATTATGGCTTTATCCTCTACTAGAGCTTTATGCAAGGAGTACATCATCATAATCATGATAAATGCAAACGGAAATGCTGCTATAATAAGCGCGTTTTGCAGTCCTTGCAATCCTCCGGTGAACAGAAGAATAGCTGCCATAGCAGACTGGGCTATCCCCCAGCTAAATTTAACGGTCTTAGGAGGATTTAAAGATCCATTGGTACTCTGCATTCCAAGCACAAATGTTGCAGAATCGGCTGAGGTAACGAAGAACGTCCCGATTAAGCATAGTGCAATGATAGATGTAATAATCCCTAGTGGATAATTGGTAAGGGTACCGAATAATGCTTGTTCCTTACTTAATTCTGAAATGGCAGCTGTACCAGCCTGCTCTAGGTTAATGGCTGACATTCCAAAGGTCGCAAACCAAAGGAACCCTACTACAGACGGAACAATTAAAACGCCCATGAGAAATTCACGAATAGTTCTTCCTCTAGATACTCTCGCGATGAAAATACCAACAAACGGTGACCAGGCAATCCACCAGGCCCAATAGAAGACTGTCCAATTTTGAATCCAAGTTTGGTTCTCCTCATTTGTAGGCGCTAATCGGAAACTCATACTAGCCACGTCACGCAAATAGGAGCCAATTGTATCGGTAAATACATTCATTATTTGCAGTGTCGGTCCTACTATGAGCATAAAGATGAATAGCAGTGCTGCAAGAAACATATTGGCATTACTTAAATATTTAATCCCTTTGCTAAGTCCCGTGTAGGCAGAGAACATAAACAGGACAGTAACAACGCCAATAATGACAAGCTGAACCCAGAACTCATTTGGAAGGTCGGTTAAGTAAGTGAGTCCTCCATTAATCTGAGCAGCACCAAAACCTAAGGTAGTTGCTACCCCGACCACTGTCGCAAATATAGCAATAACATCAATAGTCTTTCCAATTGGTCCTTTCACACGCTCCCCCAATAACGGATAAAGCGTAGCACTTATAAGACCTGGGGCTCCTCTTCTAAATTTAAAATATGCAAGAGTAAGTGCTACAAGAGCATAAATAGCCCATGCGTGTACACCCCAATGAAAATAAACGAATTTCATGGATTCCTTTAAAGCCTCTCCTGAGCCGGGCTCTGCTGTTGGTGGGTTGTTGGCAAAATGCGAGGCTGGCTCTGCCACACCCCAGAATACTAATCCAATTCCCATCCCTGCGCTAAACAGCATGGCAAACCAGGTCGGCATGCTGTATTCCGGTTTATCATCTGGCTTCCCTAGCTTTATCGTTCCAAACGGACTGATAATAATGTAGATACAAAATAGTACAAATAACGTAACAATAATTAAGTAGAACCATCCAAAATGTACGGTTAGATAGGCTCGAATGGTTTCTGTAACTCCTTTTAGATTATCTGGACTAATCACACCCCATATGACAGAGAGAGCTGCAATGGCTATGGTAATCCAGAATACTGCTGTAACTCTTTTTGATAGTGGATTGGCCACTTTATTTTCCCCTTTCCTTCATGTAATGATCTGCTGAATGGACTGTCGGTACCTAGATTACTCCTTGGATAAATTTGGTCCTGTAATGTACCTATACCCATTGTCGGGGATGATAAACAACGGATTGGTTTCATGTTATATAGAAAGCTTCATATATATAGGTATGAGAGGTGGTTTGATGAAAAAGGACAAAGGCAAATTAGATTGGGAAGCCTTCTCTAAAAATATTGATAATGTACTAGGAGAGGATTTCTGGAACGAAATGCATCATATGATTCCGAAACGAGGTCCTGCGTATGATATGTATGAGATGGAGGATCATGCAGTGATTATCATTGAGCTTCCAGACCTTCGCTCTCCTGAAGAAGTGATTTTAAAACAACATGGAACCGACTTAATCCTGAAAGGCAGCCTTCCATATCGTTATCCTGTAAACAAAGAGGATTTACTTCATCAGGAAAGGTTGTTGGGTCCGTTTAAACGCACCATAGAAATTCCTTTTCATTACACGCCACAAGATATTCGAACCACTTATAAAAACGGACTATTATGCATTCATATTCAGAAAAACAGCGCCTCTGATGGTATTCCAATCATTATGGAGACAGAAGAAGAAACAACGTAAAGAAACAGCATCACAAGAGGATGCTGTTAATACTCAATATAGATATCCTTCATACTGTCAGACGTTTTCTTTAACAAACGCACCTCTACTACTCCATCCTTGTATTGAGCACTATACTGCTTACTAAATGGCTGTTCAGGAAGAGTGATTGTTTGAGTACCACCATTCGGTATGCCACTCAAATATAGCTTACAATTGCCTAAGGTCAGTTTTAACTGATCTACATCGTACCCTTCAGGAATATCAATTTTCACAATGTAGTAATGATGCAATTCTATTACTTCATAATGGAGCTTCGAGCTCTTTGATTCTACTACTCCATCTTCCCTTTCTGATTGCTCCGTACTGAAGAAATCTGTACCGTTCAATGCTTGTTGTATGGTTTGTTTCACATAATCATCAATTGATTTCATATCTGTCATATTCGGTAACTGTCCTTGATTCCATTGGTTTGGGGCTCCCATTTTCGAGAATTGAGAGAACAGCGAAAATAAATCCTTCAATGTCAATATTCATCCTTTCTCGGTTTAATAAGGAGGTGAGTAATAATTGGAGATTAATATACAGCACTTTTCCATTGATAATGTTGGCAAATCCTCTGGTGTATTTTCCGGAGATAACATGCAGCAGCGCTTTACTTCCAAAAAGATATGGTATGAAGGGAATGGCACCCTAGAAGGGGACCACAACATACACATGATGAATAAACATGTCATTATGAAATCTTCTGATAAACAGGATGAGACATAATGTTCTTTCGCAAAAAAAGAAAAAAACAGCTGGAGGATGAAATAGCAACGCTTCAAGAACAGCTTCGAAAGCTTCAGAAGCCCTCCTCTGATTCAGCCAGCCCAGTTGTACATGAATACCACTTTCATATACAACAAGTTACGATTAAGGAACCGACGCTGGAGCAATTGACCTTCCAGCTAGATTCCATTGATATAGAAGAAGTCAGTGGCGCACTTAATGTCGGAAATAACTTCGGGGTATCTGTGGAAGACCCCGATAAGAAACATCAGAAGAGACCGTATCATGTTAAAGAATCCAAGCAAGGATTCTCCGTATCGTTTTCAGACAAGGAGGGATAATTTGAATGTACCATCCCCCAATTTCTTTATAGGCTCAATACGAATTGGCAGCGTTGAAGGGGCTTCTTGCGTAAACTTCGGAAATAACGCTCCCACAGGGTTTGAAAGCTACAAGAAACATTCTCAAGGCTTTGGATCCATCACCGGAGATGGAAATACAACGGAAGGGGTTCGATCTTTGCTACAGGATAAAGCACTCCTTGATATGGTTACCAACCAAGGGGAGAAAGACCAAATGCCAGAATGGATGGAAGAGATATTGAAACAGAAAATGGAAGAGAAACCTTAAGGACTCTCTTCCGTTTTTTGTTTTTTTTTGTAGGAAGCAGTCTGATTAACTGGCATATCTACTTCATCGTTATCCTGAACAATATTTATGTTGTAACACATTACATTAGAGGTCCCAAATACTTCTCCCAACCCATTGTTGGCTTTAGAGGAACTATTCCAATACATCTGTATATTAGATCCTGTGAATATACCTGAATTCTCCCGGACAGAGTTCACCTGTATGGAATCAAAAATAATTTTCATAGCATCACCTAATACTGAATATTAGGCTGCGGGTTATTTACTTCAGGGCTGGATATTGGTACATCAATAACATCGTTATCAAGGACGACATTGAAGTTGTTAATTGCGATAAAGAAGCCAATCGGGTTTCCAGCAGCATTATTGTTCTTCCCTTGCCATGTCCATTCCGGCTGGTTATTCTGTCCCGTAGCAACAGTCGCATTTTCCGTCAATGCATTTACTGCAATTTGGTTAAATACCACAGATACTGGCACCATCTCACTCCTTCACTTCGTCATACAGTATCGTATTCACACCTTGCGAGAATGTGTTCATTCTGCGCCCCTCCATTGCTCTTTTCTTTTCCACTATCTGAAAGTCTGGTATAGTAGATATTATTTAGAGAGACGAAGTATTTTTCACAAACATTATTGGATGAGGAAAGAAGGGTTAACATGGTGAATGAGGAACGCATTACGCGGAAAAACCTCCTAATCATGTGGTTTGCAAACTTTTTTATTGCCGGTAGTATGACCATGGTTATGCCATTCCTTTCTTTGTACATTGAGTCATTTGGAGATTTTTCTACTCAATACGTACAAACATGGTCTGGTCTCGTATTTGGAATTACGTTCTTTACTGCATTCCTGTTCTCCCCTATTTGGGGACGATTCGGAGATCAATATGGCAGAAAGACTGTTTTAGTCATTTCAGGGGCAGGCTTAGCGGTGTCTGTTCTGTTAATGGGGTTCGTTACTTCTGTGATGCAATTATTCGTGCTGCGACTATGTATGGGGGTTTTTACGGGGTTTATCTCTACCTCTCAAGCACTAATTTCTACCCAAACACCTAAAGAAATTTCAGGCAGAGCGCTCGGTACCCTGCAAACTGGTAATGTAACAGGGAGCTTAATGGGGCCATTATTTGGTGGAATTCTAGCAGATTACACGGGTTTCTCTAGCACCTTCCAGCTCACATCTATTACTCTATTCTTAGCATCCATATTCGTACTACTCGGAGTCAAAGAATATCGAATGGAAGAGAAGGAGGAAGGCTCAAGAAGTTATAGCAGGAAGGAAGTAGTCCGTCACATCCTGACTCACCCTATCCTATTAACTGTCATGATTGTGTCGATGTTTGTGCAAATTGCCCATTTTAGTATTCAGCCTATCTTAGCCTTATACGTAAGCGAATTACACGGACCAGCGAATATTGCGTTATTTTCTGGTATTGCTTTTTCTGCAGCAGGGGTAGGGAATCTATTAATGGCGAGAAGATGGGGAGATATTGCAGATCGAATAGGCTATGAAAAAGTATTATTGCTTCTGCTCATTTCTTCCGGAATAATCTATCTGCCTGGAGCTTTTGTGTCTAACATTTGGGAGCTGGTTGCCTTACGGTTCTTACTCGGAATCTCTATTGGAGGCATTATTCCTGTAAGAACAGCATATATTAGGCAAGCTGCCCCTATTTCCATTCAGGGGGAGGTATTAGGTTACAGTACCAGCTTGCGTTTTCTCGGGAATATAATTGGTCCTGCATTAGGAGGAGTCATTGCTGGGGTATATGGGTTCACCTCTGTATTCTTCATTACCACAGCCCTATTACTAGCAAGTGGAATTGGACTAGCTGTCATCCTGCAAAAACAACCAAAAACTGCAAGCAGCTTCCCATCATAAACGAACATACATTAGCCTCCAGCTACATAAAGCTGTTGGAGGCTACATATAATACGGCAGGTAAACAGGAGGATGTAAACTAGCCATTGCTGCTTCCACATCTTTCACGTTTGCATGCAGCTCTGTACACATCGTAGTAATCTTTGTCATACTAGTACTTTTCCTGTTATAGAATGTATCCCAAATGTACTGAATCATTTCCGCGCTAGCCACGTTAGTATGTAACAGAGGCCGTTTCAACCGTCTGTATAACGATTCCATTACGAAAAGCGTTTCTTTCTTCTCACACCCGACAATAACATGGTCCCCATGAGCGATAGAAGAAACGGCTCCGCCCCCTTCTATAAGAGCAGGATTATAGACGAAATCCACCTTATATTGGGAGCTGATATGATTATGAACAATTTGCTTCATTCCCTCATAAGACCCAATAGGGAAGGAGCTCCGGTTAATAATAGTTACATCCTGCTTAATATGGCTCGCTACTTGAGTAAGCACGTGTTGGAATGGTGCATTACCTGTCGCTGTCTCCATTTCCTTTACTGGCTCTACAGCAATGAATATAATATCAACATTCCTTACTCCCCATGCGTAATTCGTAATAAACGTTAACCTTCCAGAAGAGACGGCTTCCTCCATGCGTTTATACAGTTCTTGATTATCATAAGGTAGGTGCCCATTCCTTAGCTGATTCACTCTATTTCCCTGATCATCTATACAGATCACATAATGACCTAGGTGAGCCAACCCAATACTTGTCAGCAAGCCAACATAGCTTGTGCCAACAACCGCTATGTTACACATGTCATCACCCAATCCTTTCCTTCTATTCGTGCCGCTTTAGCACTCCCGTGAAATAACGTCTATAGGGCAACGGAAGGTTTCTCTAGTCCAATTGCTTGTTCATATTGATACAACAAGTCCTCGAAAATGGCTTCCCATGAACGTTTTAACGCAAACTCCCTCGCTTCATAACTCATTCTTCTAAGCTCTAATTCGTTCCCTATCAATTCTGAAATGGTTTGAACAAAATCTCCCACATTTCCAGGAGCACATAATGCACCCGTTTTATCAGGAGTAATGATTTCTTGCACTCCTCCCGCCTTTGCTCCTATTGCAGGAGTTCCACACGCTAGCGATTCTAAGACCACATTGCCAAAGGTTTCCGTTGTAGATGGAAACACAAACAAACTGGACGCACTATATACTTCCGCCAGGTCTTCTCCGCTTAAATAACCAGTAAAGGTCATATTATCTGGCGCTTCCTTCTTTAATTCTTCAGCCATTGGTCCATCTCCAACTAAAACCCAATGCACCTTCTGCTTCATGTTCTCTGGCAATTGCCTTGCGGTATCCATTAAGGTACGTAAATCCTTCTCTGGAGCCAATCGCCCTACATAAGAAAGGATATGGCGCTCCTTAATGCCATATCGGGCTTTAAGGCCTGTGTGCCGATATGGTTTGAAAGTGCTGCAATCTACTCCGCGGCTCCATATACCAATATCTCGAAAGCCGTGTTGAAGCAGCTCTTCTTTTGTTTCATAGGAAGGAACGAATGTAGTCTGAAAAGATTGATGGAACCATCGCATATATTTCCAAATCCATTTAGACAAAAATTGAAGGTCATAATATTGTAAATACCGATCGAAGTGAGTATGATAGGAGCCAACAATGGGAATACCAAGCTTTTTACCATAGTAGAGTCCGCTCAACCCTATATTAAAAGGGGTAGCTATATGAATTAAATCCGGCTGAAAGCTTTCTAACTGTTTACGAATGTGACTCATGTTAGGAAAAGAAAACCGACATTCAGGATAAAGATAAAATGGAATACTCGTAAAACGATGCACTTGATTGGAGAAGAGATCCTCTTCTTTCGCATCAGGGACAAACAATCGATACTCGATTCCTTGTTCATCTAAGTAATCCACGAAACGTTGAAACGTACGCGCTACTCCGTTCACCTGCGGAGTGAAGGTATCTGTAAAAATAGCGATTTTCACCAGGAGTCCCCCTCGTTTTCCTGAGATTCATTCGATATCTTACGCTGGATAAAGCCCCCAACGCTCTTCTTGCTTTAAAGTATATAGAAATAATATGATGAAAATATCAATTCATTGTAAAAATTAGTTATATTGTTACCAGCAAAAATTAACGAATATTTAACCATGAGGAAGACGGTAGTGGGAAGCTTATTCTCAAGAGAGCTCCTGATATCCCTCTCTTCTAAAGCTAAAAAAAATCTGTTTGCAGCATCGATAAGCCGCAAACAGATATGTACCTCATTAATAGCTAAGCTCCATTTCATCTAGAATAGGATACGCTGCTTCTATACCTTTTTCCGCTATTAAGCATCCTACCCCAAGCGATGTTCTCCAAAATGATTCGGGAATAGTGGGGTTTTTCAAACCAGCCGCTGAAAATAGTGCCCGGTATATTCTATGCAAATGCTCCTGAGTGACAGCTGGGTCGCGTTCCTTCTCCCCCCGAGCCATTAAAAATATATACCGCATGGATTGAAAGAGGTTGTCACCAGGCATAAACGTATAGGTTTTATACCATCTCAACCGCTCATCCACCTCCTCCTTTAATGCATCCCTGGCATTTAAATCCTCTAAATGCTCACACAAATGACGATAGACCTGTTGAAAAACTCTTCGCTTCTCCTCCTGCATTACTTCGTCTGTATAAATTTCTTTCATAGCCGCGTAGGCTTTTTCTGGTGTCCAGCTCATAGACAATGCCACCTTTTTGTAAGCGTTTTAATTCATTGTAACAAATTTCTTGTCCCATTTGTTTTGGAACAGCAGCTCGACAAATGGGATGGTTTAAATACATGAGTAAAGCTATACACTTATGTTAAAATTATGTATACGTAAAAATGAAATAGGGAGTGACAGCATGCGTGTTGTAAATAATATGGCAGAATTAATCGGAGATACTCCTTTAGTTAAATTAAATAGAATTATTCCAGATGGCATCGCTGACGTATATGTAAAGCTAGAGATGTTTAATCCGAGCGGAAGCGTGAAAGACCGCGCCGCATACAATATGATGGTGGAAGCTGAGAGGTCCGGAGAGTTAAAGGAAGGGTCCACCATTATTGAACCAACCAGCGGAAATACAGGAATCGGGCTGGCAATGAACGCCGCTGCCCGCGGCTATCGCACTATTCTCGTAATGCCCGATACTTCCACTCAGGAACGAATTAATTTATTAAAGGCTTATGGAGCTGAGGTCGAATTAACACCGAGTGCAGAGAAAATGCCCGGTGCTATAAAGCGCGCCAATGAATTAGCAGAGCAAATTGAAGGAAGCTTTATTCCGATGCAATTTGAAAATGCAGCCAATCCTGATGCCCATAGAGATACAACTGCCCGAGAAATTATAGAAGCTATGGATTACTTGGGTAAGCCACTCTCCGCATTTGTATCAACTGCTGGTACAGGTGGCACTGTGACTGGAACAGGCGAAACGTTAAAGGAACACTATAATGACATGACCGTCCACGTCGTAGAGCCAGAGGGGTCTCCTGTTCTTTCGGGAGGAAAGCCCGGAAAACACAAGTTGGTTGGAACGAGCCCTGGCTTTATTCCTTCCATCCTCAACCAGGACGTATATGATGAAATATTTAAAATATCCGATGAACACGCGTACAACATCACAAGAAGGCTGGCTAGTGAAGAAGGCATTCTTGTTGGGCCTTCTGCAGGTGCTGCCTGTTATGCTGCAATTGAAGTAGCCAAACGGAAACAGCCCGGAGAGGTTGTAGTCGTCATTGCCCCTGATACGGGAGAACGCTATTTATCTGGAGATTTATTTCGATTTAAAGATTAAGTCTGATGACAAGGGGTTAACGGTTGCGTTAACCTCTTTTTGTATATATCCATAATTCAGGAGGTTTTAGGGTGAACGAAAAACAGTTGTTTCAACAGATGAACTTTATTCGCAACCGTACCATCGCTTTCCTAGATGCTACAACGGAGCAAGAGGCCGATATTATTCCAGATGGCTTTCATAACTCCATCCGATGGAACCTTGGTCATATATTAGTCAATCACGAAGTACTACTATCCACCTTCAACGAAGAAGCTACCCCGTTACCGGACCACTTGACACATTTATTCAAAAAAGGGACAAGTCCTCTTGAATGGACAAGTGCTCCCCCTACTCTTAACGAACTTCGCGCCCATTTACAGCAGCAAGTACAAAGGTCAGAGGCATACTCGCCTTCCCTTTTCACGAAAAAGGAACAACCGTTACGTATAGGTAATAGTATCGAGCTTTTCACTTTAGAGGAATTATTCTCTTTCTCGAATTGGCACGAAGGGGTACACCAAGGAACCATTGTTGGCATGAAGCATACCTTAGGTCTACCACTTCGATAGTAAAAGAAGAAGCAACAAGGAATAAGTTGAAACAGAAGGCATCAGATCATGAAAAAGGTGGGGAGCTCTTCTCAAGCTCTCCCCACCTTTTACCCGTTAATGGAATTCTGTTTTCGGCTTAGAGGCTGCCGTTTCTCCCGCTCCTTTACTAACCTCATTTAATCGTTCTAATAAACCAACACCAAATTCATCTGTTAAACCAGGACTATTCTCATTGTAAATGCTTCTAGAGGATTCGTACGCAGAAGAACCATGCTCCGCAAAATCGAGCCCTGCAATTTCCTCTTCACGACTCACTCGGATGGACGAGAATCTGGTCACAATGAACAAGGAGAGTCCGACAGAAGCACATGTCCATACGATTACAGCCACGATACCAAGAGCCTGAATACCTAGTAATGACGCGCCTCCCCCATAGAGCAATCCACCTTCCATCGCAAACAGTCCAACAGCCAACGTACCCCACACTCCACAAACACCATGTACCGCAATGGCGCCGACTGGATCGTCTAGTTTTACGTATTGATCAATGAATCCAACTGATTCCACTAGGACAATTCCAGCGATGAGACCGATCACGATGGCACCAACCAGCGATACTGCAGCGGTTCCGGCTGTTATTCCTACTAGTCCACCTAAAGCACCATTCAATGTTAAGGATGCATCAATGCGCTTATATTTTACATAAGAATAAAATGCACTTCCGATAACTCCGCCCGAAGCTGCCAGCAAAGTGGTGGAGACTACATGAGGAATTAGTTCAGGGTCAGCTGCTAGAGTACTTCCTCCGTTAAACCCAAACCAGCCAAACCAAAGAATAAACACCCCTAGAGCTCCAATCGGTATGTTATGCCCTGGAATTGCGTTCGCCTTCCCCTTTGAATACTTCCCTATTCTTGCCCCTAGGACTGCTACCGCTACCACCGCACCTAATGCTCCAGTAAGGTGAACGACTGTTGAGCCAGCGAAATCAGTAAACCCTAGCTCCGCTAACCAGCCGCCACCCCAAATCCAATGCCCAACTACTGGGTAAATGAAGCCTGTCATTAATACCGTTAACGTAATATAGGAGCTTAATTTCATTCGTTCTGCTACCGCACCAGAAATAATGGTTGCACATGTTGCCGCAAAAACGGTCTGGAATGCAAAGAAACCGACTTGATCCTCATGACCGGACAGCATGAATCCATCAGCACCAATTATCCCACCTGCAGAGGAACCAAACATAATACCGTAGCCAACTATGAAATATAATACAGAGGCGATGGACATGGTTAGAAAGTTTTTCATCAATATGTTCAATGCATTCTTAGAGCGCGTAAACCCTGCTTCCACCATGGCGAACCCTGCGTGCATAAAGAAAACTAAAAAAGCAGCAATCATAATCCAAACCATATCCATGGAAGCACTCAAGGATTCCATCGTGGGACCGGCCGTTTCAGCGTACACCGGACTAGCCACCAACATGCTACCTGCCACTATTGCTCCTACCTTCTTTTTCATGTTCATTCCTCCTGTTATGATAAAAAAATTCTAAATGATTGCTTCCTTACCCTCTTCACCCGTACGAATACGAATCACATTTTCTACAGGAAAGATAAAGATCTTGCCATCTCCTGTTTCCCCTGTAATACATGTTTCCTTAATTAAATCGACTATTTTATTAACTTCCTCTTCCTCCACGACAATTTCCACCTTCACCTTAGGGTACAGTTTAATCTCATATCGAGTCCCTCGAAAAACCCCTTCCAAACCCTTTTGTTTTCCATAACCTGCTACCTCAGATACCGTCAATCCATTCACTTCAAGCTCATCTAACCTTTCCCGCAAAGCTGGGAACGATTCCGGACGGATGATTGACTCCACTTTCTTCATGCTACTAACCTCCTGTTTTATGTTAGTTTTTCTAACATCTAATGTTATGTTATTAATCCTACATCGTCAGAGAGATAAATGCAAGGTATTTTTGTAAATTTTCTGATTATTAATCAGCCTTTAAACTCACTTCCAATAAACAGCGCGTAGATGTTACGATCTCGTTTCACCAAAATGAGCCCTCAGCTGCCCTTTGAGCATCTGATCTCTCACCTCCCTGTCCGTCAACCCACGCTCCCTTCTAGCCATTTCTCTCCTGATTTCATGTGTTTGTACACCATCTTCAATTTTGTTGGCGATATCCATTAACGCTTCTACATCCGAGAAAGAAAACTTTCTGCTCCCTTGCTTTGTTCGTTCCGGAAAAATCAACTTCCTTTCTTCGTAATACCGGATACGCCGCACGCTCAATCCCGTCAATTCACTAACAATCCCTATTGTAATAACCTTCCTACTCTTAAGCGTTTCCTTCTCTTCCTCCATACCCTAAAGGATCACCTCATTTCTATGTCATGCACACTCTGTTATTTGCATTATATACGTTATACACAGATAATGTAACGTTGTATGTTAGATTTTATAACATAAAGTTTTTTAAATTTTGTGTCAGCAGTCCTGACAAGTCAGCTGCTTTGTTGTTAGGAAAGGGGTATAATGCAGGTATCTTACCTGGAAAGGGGTGGAGTAAAGGATGGGGTTGTTACAAAAGGCGGTAGAAAATCAAAAGAAAATGCTGTTCCATGATTTGGTCGCCAGCGGAATGTATAAGAGAACAGATAAAATGGAATCAATGACTCTGGAGCAATTGGAAAGGGACCATGCTCGTATGACATCTTCCAAGAGGCATCCACGTAAACACAATCCCACTCTTAAGAAATCCTGTTAGCTCTCGCTCCTAACGGTCTATAGTCGAATATAAAAAAAACAACCCCCTCATCCCTATGTAACAGGATGAGGGGGTTGTCATGTATTAATCCGTAATGATGATGGAAGGAGTCTCCGATAAGTACTGCATAAGATTTCCTAAATCTCCTTCAACTTCTTTCCATTCATCAGATTGTAATGCTGATTGCAGCGATTCCATAGATGCAAATGAAATGGAAACCACCTGGTAAAGGTCTTGGTCTACATTCTGCGTCTGCTGAACATACTCAATAGATGCATCCTGTACGCCTTGAACCTTTTGTGCCAATGGCATATGAACCTCTTTGTAGTGTTGATTAAAGCCTTCTTTGTCTGTTGGTTGGGGATACATTACCATTACTTTTGCCATGATTGGCCTCCTCTTTTAGGTTTCATTTCCTCGTACAGGTTGTATTCTAGAGAAATAAAATCTTGAATGCAAAATTTCTGCCCTCCCCAAAAGTAAGCCACATTACATATAATTTTAGACTTACCGTGTTACACTATGCTAGTAATTGGAATTAGACTTTAAAAGGAGGATCTTAGTATGGCTAAGTTTCAACTAGGAGAACAAGTACCTGATTTTACGCTACCAGCTGTATCTGGCGAAAGCTTTTCTTTTGATACTCATCAACAACAAAATCAAGGCTGGCAGCTAGTTATCTTTTTCAGAGGTGCATGGTGTCCAGTATGCGTAAGTGACCTGAAGGAATTAGAAGAAAGCAAAGGTTTCTTCGAAGGTAAGAACGTTCATATCACTGCGATTTCTACAGATGCTTTAGAAAATTTAAAAGAAATGGTAAACGAACAAGGCTTCACGTTCCCAGTGCTTTCCGACGAGAACTTAGCAGCTCTCGAGGCCTACGATGTTCACTACCATCGTGAAGAAGATCCTTACGAAGACCATGGTGCACATGGCGAAGCAGCCTATTTCTTAATCGATGAAGCTGGCAAATTGCTATACCAGCAACGCCAAACAAGCCCATTTGGCCGTCCAAGCGCAACGGAGCTTCGTAAAATTGTTCAATATATAAGCAAAAACTTAAAATAATACTTGTAGAGCCTCCTAGTAAGGTAAGCTAGGAGGCTTTTTACTGTATAGAACTCTTATATAGATAATAAAGGTCCGTAAACTTATGGAAAAACGGCAATTATTTATATCAGCAATTAGGTGTTCTTCCTTATATGGAGCAACTCACCGAAACGATTGCAGAACCATAGAAACAGGCTCACGAGATAGTACTCGTGAGCCTGCTTTGGTCTATTTATTTTGTTCGATTGCTTCTTTGCTTTCTAATTCTACTGTATTACTCATTTCATTTTCGCGATTCATTGTCGTTACTTTTAGTGTAGCATCAAATTCTTCGCCGTCTTGACTTGTGAACGTAATAACTGCATCTTGATTTTCATCCTTGCGATGCTCAAACATTTCGTATTGCTCCACATTTGTCAACGTTAGCTCACAATGCTTATCACCATCTACCTGAGTAATCGTATAGTTACCGTGTGCAAAGCGTATTGGCTCTCCACTCTTTTTCATATATACATCTTTTAATTCTTTTTTCGCTGCTGGCATACATTAATCCCTCCATTACATTGTCTTCTTACCATTTTCCACCTGAATGGATTAATGAAACCCTATATTACCAGCTAGTGTATAGTTGGAGATATATGCTTTTCGATAAACTGTTCTACCGCCCTATTAAAATGGACTGATTGCCTGGATGGTAATTGGTGGAACGCCCGTGGAATCTCGTGCAGTGTAGCATCGGGACATACATGATAATAAGGAATATGCTTTTGCATCCACGTTTCTCTGGAGCCGTATAAGAGCAATAATGGCGCTTCAATGGAGGAAAGCTTGTCTGAACAATCGTATTCGTGGCCCCTTTCATAAAATGTGTACCAAACCTCTCGATCTGCTAACAGCATGTACGCTTGCAAGGCATGCTGGAAGGTGATGTGATCGGTATGACTACGGGCAATCACGTATGCAAGATGCTCAAGATCGTGTTGAACGAGCTTCATGCCGATTAAAAATTCCTTATCGAGCATAAAGGAATCGACTTTAGGAAATCCCCCTATTAGTATCAAGCCTAGTAAACGTTCTGGATAGGTAATGGCGAAATGCTGCGCTACTAGCCCACCTGCTGAGTAACCACAAATAACCGCTTTATCTAGTCCATTTTCGTCTAATAATTCCACAATATCCATTGCGAAATGGGCAATGGTCACCTCGCGTTCCTTTCTAGGTGATTTTCCTTGACCACTCAAATCCGGAAAGAGCACATGGAAGGATGCTGACAGATTTTCCTGATATAAAAACACTTTATGCCCCATTCCAGGTGGATGTATAAATACAATGGGTATTCCTTTACCTAGTTGTTTACAAAACAAAGAATCCATATTTTCCCTATCTCCTTTACTAAACGAAAAAGAAGAACCTCTTGTTTTGTTAGAATGAACAACTGTTGAATATTCATACGTGAAGAAATGCTTCCAGCAAGGTAAACAGCATAGCATTCCCACACACCTATCTAAAAAAGATTGATATTAAGCCACATAATGGGAAGGGAGAGACCTCATGTCTTCCACTTAAGGGTGTCCTACAGAAATATCAGCAACAAGAATTAAGAAAGCCTTATAAAAAGACATGAGAAGGAGGCGTGCATGAGCTGATGTCTCTCTTTTATTAGGATTTTGCTATTGTTTGCTTCGTAGATGTTTCCTCTAGTTGCTTACCTAAATACGTAGCAAGTGCCAGCATACCATATTCCCCTTTTTGTTCTTCTGCCTCTTTATTGTAATTCGTATTTGTGTTTACATCGTACGTATATAGGTTGCCCTGTTGATCCTGTATGCTTTCTATGCCGGCAACTTGGATATCATTGGCCGCGAGAAACGCTTCATATTGAGGAATAATCGGGTCCTGAAAGTGCTCCAGCACGCGGAATTTAGGTGTATCATTCTTTTCTTCACCTGTTGGGCAATGCTGGTCCTCGATGGTGCATGCATCAGCAGGACATAGTTCAAAGCCTTCTGAGGTATCTACTCGTACCGCATACAAAAACTTTCCTCCAATGAATTCACTTCGAACGATATACGGTTGTGGGGCTTGAATATATTCTTGAATCAATGTAATTCCATCTACCGGTTCCTCGAAGTCTTCACTATACACATATTGCTCCAAGGCTTTTATGGAATGAAACAACTGAACCCCCTGCCCCTTTCCCGCTCGGTTATGCTTTGTTATAAATGATGGTTTGTTTAAGGTTTTAGCTGCTTGAATGATGTGGTCTTTCCCTACCGCTGTTATCGTTTTTGGCGTAGTAATTCCCTGTTGGTTAAGTGCCATATATTGATTCACCTTACTTACCTCTAACCGTAAGGCTCTGCTGCCGTTAATCACCTTCCGACCATGTCGTTCCAGCCAGGCTAGGACTGCCTCTGCAAATTCTGGTGCAAATCTATGATTTCGTGTATGGGATGACGCACTCATGCGATTATAGAAAACACCCTCCGGCGGCTCTTCTGATAAATCCATTGTTCCTTGATCTAAATGCCATAATTCATAAGGAAGCTGCAACTGCTCTAGTCTCTCTGTCAGATGAGACGTCCACTCTTCATTTTCGTGTAAGACATATACTTTACTCATGTTCTTGACCCCTCCAATAGTGTGTACCTTATTCTATTATATAGTATTATTCCAATACATTTACTTGGTTTAAGGCAATAATCTTCCATGGTTCAGCCCATTTTCCCCATAAACTCTTGTTCTCTTCGAAACAAGATAGCGATAATCGAGCAATCCGTCCTGTTTTCGAAAAAGGCAAGGCGTATTTTGAGAATGGCTGTCCTGTCATCCATCACTACCCCATTCTGCCTGATTGGATAAGTAGAAGGATAATGGTTTTTCATAATACTACTAAGTCCATCACACGTTGTCAAATATATATAAATTTTGCGAATTTTTATACCATGCTTCCCTATACTCCCAGTTATTTAAGCAATATAATGCAACTGTATCATAACAGGTGCCCGTTTCTTCTTATTTCTTCAATACCAATGGTGAAACCTCATAGAAATCTTTAACCACTGCTCCTTTTTTGCATATTCTAATAACAAAATATTCAGTAAATGTGGGGTGATAACATGCTGTCTGTTCGAATGTTGAAGCCTTTTTACGTAAAGCACGAAGCGACCTGTATCCGAATTATGCTAGCATATCAATATTTCTCTATCCATTTTGGAGATGACTTGTATCAATTTGTTCCTATCGAAGGAAGAGAAATAGTAGTGGATCGTAAAACAAAAAAAATTACGAACGTAAATGATGTGCTGGTTTTTCAAAAAGGGAAGCATATGATGCAAATCTCTATTCAAGAGCTACTGGACCTACCAGATTTTGTTACCCATGTTCATTCTATTGCAAGTCGTTATTTAGATAGAAAAAGAGGAAACAATATGAAAACCATTGATAAAATCATCTATGATTTAGAAAGAGAGAATGCTATACGATTAATAGATAAGGCACTGGATCAGCAGGATGAGCCTGCATTTATAGAATTGTCGTCGTACTTAAACCAAAATTTCTCTTGATTCCCCGCTTACTCGAAATAATAATGAGCATGATAGCGGCACCCTGGATTAAAGGAAGCATGACAATGCGGACATTCATACCCACTATGCATATACGTATCAATAGTCAGTTCTGTCCCACATACACCACATAAAATAGCTTTGTTCTCCCTTTCTTCCGCCTTCCACAGTTCAGCTGTATGATCAGCACATGCCTCATGACATTGATAACATGAATAATATATGCCACAGCATTTAAATTTAATGGCAATGATGTCCACGTCCTGGTGGTAATGAACACACCTCGTAGCATCATCAACCCGAATACCTTTTACCTCGTGGCCTTTCACTAGCATGTATCTTCTCCTTTCCATTTTCTAAACTCCATAAAAAGGAGGTACGCTCTTACCACGCACCTCCTCTATTACTTTACAAGGAGCGACGGAGGATATCGTGGACGCTATCCTTATCCATTTCTTTATATGTTCCTACTCCCGGTTTGATAAAGGTCTTTTCTATAATGTCAGTGAAATGCGTATCATCAATATTATAGTCCGCCAGCCTGCTTGGTGCACCGAGATTATTCCAAAATTGCCTCAAGGCTTTCGCTCCTTCTTTAGCAATATCTTTATCTGACTTTCCTTCTTCACTAACACCTAATACATTAATCGCCAGCTGTTTAACTCGACTTGGATCGTCTTCTAGAACATGCTCCAGCCAATTAGGGAATAAAATAGCCAAACCTCCACCATGAGGAATATCATAGACAGCTGACAATGCGTGCTCTATCCGGTGGGTAGCCCAGTCTCCTCCATCCGTTCCGTTAGAAAGAGTTCCGTTAAATGCAGTCGTACTAATGTACATCATGGTTTCTCTGTACTGGAAGGAGTCAGGATTCTCTACGAGCTTTGGACCATTTTGTATAGCTGTGCGCAGTAACGACTCAATAAATCCATCGATCATCGGTGTATTATCTGTACGATGGAAATAGTGTTCCAGGGCGTGAGACATGCTGTCCACAATCCCATAGATAGTTTGATCCAATGGTACAGACTTCGTATAATGAGGATCTAGTATAGAAAAGGTTGGAAATACGTATGGTGAGCTCCAGCCAATTTTGTCATGGGTATCCCAATTTGTGATTACAGAAACCTGATTCATCTCCGATCCAGTTGCTGCAAGTGTTAAAACTGTCCCAAATGGGAGAGCATTTTCCACTGGTGCCACTTGAGTGAAAAGATCCCAAGGATTCCCGTCGTACATTGCTCCTGCTGCAATAGCCTTCGTACAATCAATTACGCTTCCTCCTCCAATGGCGAGCAGGAAATCAATGTGTTCCTGTTTGCATATCTCCACTCCCTTTTGGACAGTGGTGAGTCGAGGGTTTGGCTCCACTCCAGATAACTCAAAAACATTGGCATTGATAGAATGAAGCTGGTGTAAGGCTTCCTCATACACCCCATTTCGTTTAATGCTTCCTCCTCCATATACAACTAATACGTTACGTTGTTGATCTCCTAGCTCTGCTTGGATTTGTTGTATTTGCTTCTCCCCAAAATAAAGTCGGGTTGGATTGTATTGTAAAAATGTGTTCATAGGTGTCCGTCCTCCTGGCACGAATAATTATTTACTTGGAATTGTAATAGCTTCGTAGGTATTATGATTCGCCGCTGTTATAAACGGTGAGTATTCTCCGAACGACACAAGATGAAGCTCGTGCATAGCTCTTGTGCAGGCTGTATAGAACAGGTTACGTTCTAATTCTTCACTGTACTGCTCCTTTGAAGCATTAAACAGAAGTACAGCATCAAATTCTATCCCTTTAGCAAGATAAGCCGGAATAATCATCAGACCTTTTTCGAATGTATAATGGTCTTTATCCATTAGCTTCACATCGAAATCATGCTTTAGTGCATCATAGGCATGACGACTTTCATTGGCAGTCTTACATATGATGGCTATCGTTTCATATTCCTTGTTCTGCATTGCCTGTATATGCTGTTCTATCGTCTCCATATGAGTTGCCGCATCCTGTACTCTTGTAACAGTTGGACTAATTCCGTCACGGTTAAACGGTTCAATGTCCTCGCCTCCTGCTACAATATGCTTTGTAAACTCTACAATTGGTTTGGTGGAACGATAACTGCGAAGCAGCGTTAACTTCTCCATTTCTTCCTGGTTATGCATGTCCTCCGATAAAGGATTAGGAGTTGTGACGTTGTGAGCGTTTATAGCCTGATTATAGTCACCTAAAATTGTCATTCGACTATATGGAAACAATTGCTTCAGAAATGCAAATTGAAATGGTGAGTAATCCTGGGCTTCATCAATAAACAGGTAACGAATATTCGTGTACACATGGACTCCTTTTATTTGATCCTCTAAGTACAGAAAAGGGGTAACGTCTTCATGGTACAGCTTCTTCTCTTCCAATGCTTGAATGGTATCCTCTGCAATAGCAGCCCAGTCCGCCGGGGCGTCGCTCGGGTGGTACTGAAACACATTTTTATAGATTTCCTCCATATGCACAAATTGAAGCTGTTGAATTTTTCGTTTAAGCGGCTTCATATATTTTTGCACGACAGCCTTTGAAAGAATTCTCTGTTCACGTATGTGGTCGTCAAACGTATCCTCATTTCCACGGTATCCTGCTTGTGTTTGGTGGTGAATTTTTAAATAATCCTCTTTGCTAAGGTGCTGAATTTCTTCCTCTACCCACCCTTTAGTGCGTTCCTTTTTTTCAAAGGCTTTTACCTGCTGCAGTATCCAGGAAACGAGCATTTCCATAGCATTTGGAGTGGATATAGCATCATCCAGGCTATAAAAATAATCCCTTATCTCCTCTTTAGCCACTATGGTTTTTCCTTTGAATTTAATATTTCGGAAGACCATTCCCGCTTTGGTAAGATCCTTTAAATAATTGTCGACGAGAGCTTTAAAGGAAAGACTCGCTTTATATTGAATCCCATTGAACCTTAATGTATAAGCCTCATCCTTCTTTGACGTCAGCAAGTATTCTAGTTGGGAATAGACATCCTCATAATCAAATCGGTCAGATAATCGTTTATCTATATACTCCAAAAAGGTGGTTTGCTGCATATTGTCTTCCCCTAATTCAGGGAGAACATTCGCAACATAGCTATTAAACATAGGGTTAGGAGAAAAGAGCATAATTTGGTCTGCCTGAATACTGCCACGGTATCGGTATAGAAGATAGGCAACCCGCTGCAGTGCTGCTGAGGTTTTACCGCTCCCTGCTACACCTTGCACAAGCAAATACCTTTTTTTGTTATACCGGATTATTTCATTCTGCTCCTTCTGAATGGTGGACACAATACTCTTCATCCTTGTGCTGACATTACCACCTAACACCTCTTGGAGAAGGTCGTCCCAAATCGTTACTCCTGTATCAAACACCCCTTTTAATTCACTGTTGCGGATAATAAACTGACGCTTGAGTGTCATATCCCCTTCCACTTCTCCCTCAGGAGTCATATATGCTGCCCGACCTGGAGAGTAGTCATAATAAAGGCTCGATATAGGTGCACGCCAATCATATATGAGGAAATGCTCCTCCTCCTGATCCATCAAGGAGGCGAGCCCTATGTACACCGCTTGTCCTTCTTTATCTCCATCCTCATGAAAGTCAATACGACCGAAATAAGGCGAGTTCTTTAAACGCTTCAACGTCTTTAACTGGTCATAAAAATGCCGGTGGCTGCGTTCCCGTTCTCCTAGTAATTCGGCCTGCTGACGAATACTATTGTGTGTTTCGAGTACATCATCAGGCTCATCCATATTCACTGTAATATCCTCAAAGAAATTTTCCCGAAGGTCTATTACCTCTCCCTTCACACCGCCTATTTTGTTTTGAAGGGTTTCTTGTTTTTGATCAATCTCTTCGACAACTTTATCTACTCGCTGCTGCTCCAGCTGCCAATCTTCATGCTTTTCTTTTGACATATCAACACTCTCCCTGAAGCGATCTATTATATATGGTTAGCGTTAGCTCCAAAATCTTCTTACACAACTATAGACATGACCTGCACTTATTTTATTTATTGCTTATCTCTTACATCATGTTCTTTCTATATTCTAAAAGGTATCAGCTTTTTTATCCAATCATCCTTCTTGTTTTTGATGTGAGGTTAGGAAAATAAGCCTTCTTTCTCCTATATCATTGTATAAGCTTACTCGTTACCTTGCACAATAACTAAGGAATTCAATAGAAAGGAGGATGATGGGCTGTGGAGTATTATCGAGCTAAGGAGATTTCATCTTCCCCAGTAATGGCGAACGTCTCTTATAATGGCGTACCGATTTATATCCAGCACGTGGATGAGCAGCAGCAATCCGCAAGAATATTCCCACTGGATTACCCTGAGAACGAGGAAGACGTACCATTAAGCAGTTTGAAAGAGGATTATAAGCATTAGAAAAGGCATATTGTATTATGCTTCAGCTTGTAGAGAGTGCTGTTTTTTCTACAAGCTCTTATTCTTTTTGTACGTCAATGCTTGTTTATATGTTGGTGGAAAGCTGCTGTTTTAATAAAGCTTTATACATACCATTTTCTTCAAGCAAGGATTGGTGGGTGCCCTGCTCCACAATCTCACCTTGGTCTAGTACAAGGATTTGATCGGCGCTCCGAATCGTATGCAAGCGATGGGCTATGACAAAACTGGTCCGCCCCTTCATCAATGTATGCAGCGCTTCATTTATTTTATTTTCCGTAATGGTATCTACACTGTTTGTTGCTTCATCCAAAATAAGGATATCTGGATTAGCAAGCATCGCTCTTGCAATAGAAATAAGCTGTCTTTGTCCATGACTGATACTTTGTCCGTCTGGATGGATAAGGGTATCATACCCTAATGGCAGCTGCACAATAAATGAGTGTGCATTCGCCAAATACGCGGCTTCTTCTACTTCCTCATTCGTAGCATTAAGGCGACCATACCGAATATTTTCCCGGATAGTGGTGGAAAAGAGAAAAGAGTCCTGCAATACGGTGCCTATACAATTGCGCACACTTCGCCGATCTAATTGCCTTAGGGGAAAACCATCCAGCATTATGCTTCCGTCTTGAGGAAGGTAAAAACCAGCAAGTAAAGAGATTATCGTACTTTTCCCAGCACCGGTAGGACCTATCAAAGCAATGGACTCTCCAGGCTTTGCTTGGAAGGTAACATTAGAAATCGTTTCCTGCTCTCCCTCGTAGCAAAAGGTTACGCCTTGAAAAGCAACATGCCCAGTCAGTTGAGATACCTGGATGCCATCACCCTCCTCCATCTCTGTGGGTTCATCCATTACGCGAAACACCCGCTCTGCTCCTGCGATTGCAGATAGGATTGTATTGTATTGATTAGCAAGGTCATTGAGAGGCCTAGTGAACTGCCGCGAGTATGTCGTAAAGGTAACAATCATGCCAATGGATACCCACCCTTTCACCACAAACACACCGCCCACTCCGACAATAACCGCAAAGCTCACATTATTTAACATGTTCATCAGCTTTGGGATGAAGCCTGTGTAGGTTTGCGCCCAATAGCTGGAGTGCCGATAGGCCTCATTCTTCTGTTGGAATTCGTTTACCGTTTGCTCCTGTCTTCCAAAAAGGGTAATCACTTCATGCCCAGTCAGTGACTCTTCCACAAAGCCATTCATTTCCCCTAAATAGAGCTGTTGTTCCTTGTAATATCTACCTGTTCGCTTTGTTATCCATTTCATTCCGATAACTAATACAGGAACAATGGTTAAGGTCAATATGGTCAGAAGCGGACTAATCCAGAACATCATGCCAGCCGTCCCAAGCAGAGTAATAATACTGGTAGTAAACTGGATAACAGAAGAATTTAACGTCTTGCTAACATTCTCTAAATCATTAGTCGCCCTACTCATTAAGTCACCATGCTGATTGGATTGAAAATAAGCGAGCTTTACCTGCTGAAAATGTTGATATAAATCCTTCCGCATGTGATAAATGGTATTCTGTGCAATGCCAATCATCCAATAATTCTGCAGAAGAATGGCACCGTACTGCACACCATATAAGGACAATAGCGCAAGAAGCATCCACCCGATCGTAGTCGTTGGCGCCTTGGACACGGCCGAATCAACAGTGAGCCCAAGCAAGTAAGGACCTAACAATGCCAATACTGAGCTTATTCCAACTAGAAGCAGCACGACCGTCAACTTCACCTTTTCCCCTAGAAGATAATGCCACATATGGCGGAGGGTTTTCTTCCCCTGTTGGATAGAAGGAGGCTTCCGTCTTTGTGATGGATTTCTAAAGTACCTCATGCCCCTCTTCCTCCCTGCTTTGTTGAGAGTGATACAGCGTTTGGTAAACCTTGTTCTGCCTAAGTAGCTCTCCATGTGTACCTTTGGCATCCAAAGCTCCATTTTCAAGCACGAAAATAATGTCTGCATGCTGAATGGTACTAATTTTCTGACTCACCATAATAGTCGTACATGCCAAATTGCTAATAGAAGCCAGGACATGCTTTTCTGTTTGTGCATCCAAGGCACTCGTACTATCATCAAGTAAAAGAATAGCCGGTTTTACCAGAAGAGCTCTCGCTAACGAAATTCTTTGCTTCTGCCCGCCTGATAAGTTGACCCCTTTTTGACCTACCTTTGTGTGATAGCCCTCTGGAAGCGATTGGATAAAGTCGTGGATATGTGCGCTTTTAGCGGCTTGAATGACTTCCCCCACCTCTTTTTCTCCTCCGAAAGCAATGTTGTCATATATACTTCCTGAGAATAAATGAGGCTCCTGTGTGACCAGCCCTATTTGTCTTTGCAAAGCCCAACGATTGGCATAGGACACATGCTGATGATCCACGAGCACACTCCCAGTAGAGGGAGTGTACAACAAAGCAAGTAGTTTTAATAAGGTAGTTTTACCAGAACCGGTCGTTCCAACTACGCCTACTGTGTATTTAGCGGGAATATGCAGGGAAACCTCGGATAAAGCCGGACCATTATTTCCTGGATAATAAAACGATACATCATCCAATACAAGCTCTCCATTCATCTCTGTCTCTTCATCTGGTTGTACCATAGGCGGCTGATCCACCGCCTCCCCTAAGAGCTCCTCCAGACGGTCAGCGGAAGCCTTTCCTCTTGAAAAAACAGACGTTAAAAAGGAGAACACGGAGAAAGAGAACATTACCCTCGTTCCATAATTCAATACAGCTACAACTTCTCCTGGCTGTGCAGTTCCTGCCTTCAAATCGAAAGCACCAACCCACAGCACATACATGAGGACTACATTCATACCGAGCATCGTTACTGGCATGGTTAATTCGAGCATTCGTAAAGCTTTTTTATTATGGGCTATAAAAGGAAGATGCTGCTCGTCAAATTGATGTTCTTCATGCTCCGCCCGATTATACGCTTTTATTAACCTCATATTGGTTAAGCTCTCTCTCACCATATGATTCACAGTATCTAACTTCGTTTGCACCTCCTGAAACAATTTAATTCCTTTTTTTAAAACCCACAGCATAAACCCAAATAGCACTGGGACAGCTGCGATGAGAATAAGCGCGAGCTTCATATGTACAGTTAAGGCCATGATGAGTGCACCGATGATAAATAAAGGAGCTCTCAGCATAATACGCAGTATCATAAACACAAGGGTTTGCAGATGTGTCACGTCGTTTGTAAGCCTTGTAATTAACGAATATGCAGGAAACCGCTGAAACTGTGCTGCGGTGAAGGTTTGAATTTTCGTAAACACATCTCTCCGTATGTCATATCCAGTTCCTTGGCTTACCCTCGCAGCATAAAAGGAGTTTACAATCCCACAAACGAAGGCAAGGAAAGAGAGAGACAACAGGAGAAGCCCCCACTTCCCTACCACCTCCATTTCCCCCTTCATAATTCCTTGATCAATAATAATTCCCATTACTAGCGGCTGGGATAATTCCACAAGTAATTCAATTATCATTAATACTATGGCAATCGCCACAGAGCCTCTATACTGGATAACATATTGCCACACTGTTTTCATGCGCCACCCCCAACAGCGAATCTAGCTCATGACTCAAAAACATTCTAAATTTTTATGCAGGGTCCTCTTTTCATACTTATGTTTCGTTCAACTTCACGATTCGAAGGATTTTTTTATCTGATGAAAGACCGGCTCAAGTTTACTAAAAACCCACTGCAATGCCAGACCGTGAAGCAGCACACCAAGAATAGAAGTAAATACAAAGAACCAGAGCGTGATGGTTTGATCAACTTCAATGCTGCGATGACCAAAGAACATTAGCTGCTGCATAACCAAGCTGGATGACATCCATAGCGAGGTAATATTAGCCTCCACATTCCATAGAATAATAGCCTGGATGGCTAGCACCCCAAGGAATCCTGCTACGATTACCACCTTAGACTGATAGGTGATTTTCTCTATAAAGGGCTGAATGTAATATTTAGTAATGGTTTTTATACGAAATAAATAGATTAAACGAACAATACGGGCTACCTGAAAAAACTGATCCAAAGGGATAACTGCTATAACGAGAAAAGGGTTCCTCTTCATAAAATCCCATTTTTGGTCCGCACGCCACAGACGGACAATAAAATCAATAAAGAATACCAACCATACGAATCGATTAATCATCGTATTATAGGACTGTTCCGTCCAAAGGGTCATAATGGTGAACATAACTAACACTATCATTATTGCCTCATATAGGCGTTGAAAAATAACCATAACCTTTCCTCCTACAGGATGTTCTCTCTCCCCATATTATATCACTTCCCGTCACCCGTCTTATTGCATGAACAATCATAATAATTTTCATTCCAACTATATTGTGATATATTCTTCGAGTGTTCAAACCGATACTTACGGATACAAACAGGAGGGAGAAGAAATGCAGCAAGACCAATCATCAGAACAAACAAAGCACGCTTTTCAAACAGTATTGGTGTTGAGCCTGGCTGTGTGGCTTGTGGTCATGAACACAACTATGTTTAACGTGGCATTACCAAATGTACTGGACGACTTTTCCCTTACACCATCCGAAGGAGCATGGGTTGTATCTGGCTACTCTATTGTACTCGCAATCTTCACAATTGGTTATACAAGATTATCTGACTACGTACCGTTACGAAGATTACTAATCATAGGAATGACGCTATTTGGTATAGCCTCTTTTGCAGGCTTCTTTACTAACCATTTTGTTTGGTTAATTGCCTCTCGTCTTTTTCAAGCAGCCGGCGCTGCAGCCATTCCAGGGCTTTCCTATGTGTTCGCAGGAAGGTATGTACCATACAGCATCCGTGGCAGGGCCATGGCGTTTGTTGCCTCTGCGTCCTCCTTAGGATTTGGCTTGGGTCCGGTGGTTGGAGGAGCTATTACAGACCAGCTAAACTGGAATTACTTATTCCTGTTTACCTTAATTGTCGTTCTGCTTATTCCAATTCTCTATAACATGCTGCCTAATGAACAATTGCAAAAAGGGAGATTTGATATTACAGGTGCCTTCTTAACAGGGATAAGCGTGACATCGTTTCTATTATTCATCTCAACGTTCACCTGGTATTATCTTGTAGTAGGCCTTGCTGTATTGTTTGGATTGTGGCGGCGTATCCACCGAATGAAACTGCCATTTATTCAGCCAGAGCTATTGAAATATAAACACTACCGCATCATCCTATATATGAGCTACCTTGGCTTCAGCACTCATTTTGCTATCCTGGTCATCATGCCACTCATGCTGCAAAACGTATATGATAAGAGCCCGACCACTGTAGGATTCATAATATTCCCGGGTGCGTTATTATCAGCTGTTGCTGCTATCTATGTAGGCAGACTTATTGATCGATTTGGGAATAGTCGAATCATATTACTTGCCCACATTCTGTTAACCATCTCGACGCTAGTATTCTATTTCCTATCCCCTGTCAACGAATATATGATTATGATAGGGTATATGTTTACAAGCTTCGGATTCTCAAGCCTGTCATCTAGTACGACTAACGAAGTATCTCGCTTTCTGCCGGATGAGTTAATTGGGTCAGGTATAGGGTTAAAGCAGTTGATTCAATTCGTAGGTGCAGCTTCAGGACCAGTGTTCGCAAGTTTATTCCTAGAGCTTGGAGCAGAGCCATACTCCATTCCGTCCTTTCAATATACCTTTTTATTCTTGTTGCTTATTATGCTAATTTCCTTTGGACTGAGGTTTTTATTGAGGTATAGTGAGGAATGAGAAAAGGGGTTTTAAAAAGGCTAATCGCTTTACATGAAGTTTTAGATAATGCTTAGAGCACGTCATATTATGTCATAAGTGAATCAGTATAATAAATCGACAAAAGCCATGACTGGTTCGACAGTCATGGCTTTTATCACAATTTGTTGCTTATTTAAAATTCGACAGGTACCAACGTACGAATTATGGGATATCGTGTCCCATGGAGGCAGTGTAGATTTCGAACCACTGATCCCTCGTTAGGGTGTGATTCAGTGCCGAAACAGCACTATCAATTCTTGACGTCTTACCTGAGCCAACAATCGGCATAATGTTTGCAGGGTGATTTAATAACCATGCATACAGAACCTCATCTATCCCACCGGCATCTATCTCACCAGCAACTTTTGTTAACGCAGCTCGAAGACGTACTGCCTTTTCCTCTTCGCTCGTAAAGATATTTCCCCCACCTAAAGGTGACCATGCCATAGGTGCCATTCGTTTCTCCATACAAAGGTCAAGTGTTCCATCCTGAATATTCTCAAGCTCGTATGCCGATAATTCAACTTGATTCGTAACAAGCTCGATATTCAGGAACGACTGGAGCATATTCAATTGATGGCGCTTGAAATTAGAAACCCCGAAGTGACGTACTTTCCCTTCTTGCTTTAACTCATGAAAAGCGTCAGCCACCTCTTCTGGATCCATGAAAGGATCAGGTCGATGGATTAACAGAAGGTCAATGTAATCCGTGCCTAGACTTTGCAGGGAATTCTCAACGGACTGTTTGATATGGGCTTTACTCGTATTGTAATGATGTGATTGATGGTCTGGTCGATTGGGAGACTCTAAGACAATGCCGCATTTGGTGACAATTTCCATCCGTTCTCTTAATTCTGGTTTTTTTGCTAATGCACGCCCAAATATAGATTCACACGTATAGCTTCCGTAAATATCAGCATGGTCAAACGTAGTAATTCCAAGCTCCAAGCAATGCTCTATTAACTCCAGTAATTCTTCATCTGTATAATTCCAATCAGATAAACGCCACTCTCCGTGAATAATACGCGATAGTGATAAGTCAGCTGCTAGTTTAATTCGCTCCATTATGTAACCCTCCAACCCTAAAACTAATCTTGCTTACACGATTACTTTAATGCATAGAACAACAAAAATCTATTAGAACGCTTTCAATTTGTCCAAACGATGACATTTACTTAAACGCAGTAAATGCAAGCCTTTTCATCATTCTTTTGCACTTACCACTTTTATTGCGAAGCGTTACAATGAATATGTGAAATAATTCACATAAACTATTTATAAGGGTGATAGATAATGACTTGGGTTCAAGCGTACGATCCACTAAACAACATTTGGTTATCTGCTGTATTAGCCGCTATTCCTATTATATTCTTCTTTCTTGCCTTAACCGTATTTAAAATTAAAGGAACCGTTGCCTCTTTCTTAACGGTAGCTTTATCTTTCCTTATTGCAATAAGTATCTACAATATGCCTGTTCATATGGCAACAGAAGCTGCAGGCTATGGGTTTGCCTTCTCCTTTTGGCCCATTAGCTATATTGTCATTACTGCTGTGTATTTATATAAACTATCTGTTAAAAGTGGACAATTTACTATTATTCGTACTTCCATTTCCTCTATATCAAATGATGCTAGAATACAGATGCTGTTAGTAGCGTTTTCCTTCAATGCTTTTTTGGAAGGTGCAGCAGGATTTGGAGCTCCTATCGCTATTACTGCCGCATTACTGGTAGGACTAGGATTTAAACCGTTACAGGCTGCAGGGTTATGCTTAATTGCTAATACTGCCTCCGGGGCATTCGGTGCCATGGGTATTCCTGTAATTGTCGCAGGACAAGTTAGTGGCATCGACCCAAAAATCATCGGACAATTTTTAGGAACTTCCTTACCTCTCATATCATTTACAGTCCCATTTCTGTTATTAATGATTTTGGATGGCATGAAAGGAATTAGTCAGCTGTGGCCTGCTGCATTAGTATCTGGTGCCTCTTATGCTATTGCTCAGTACTTGACGGTAACCTTTATAGGACCAGAATTACCTAACATCACGTCAGCCATTTTTAGTCTCGTAGTACTTGCTCTATTTACAAAAGTATGGCAGCCAAAAGAAGCAATGCTTTTAGGAGCACAGCAAGCCGATAAAACGGAGATACCTCACTTAACAGGAAAAATGATTGCGAAAGCATGGTCCCCCTTTATTGCACTTACTTTAATGGTTACTATATGGAGTCTTCAGCCCTTTAAGCGGTTATTTACTGAAGGCGGGGTGCTGGCAAATACTATCCTCCATATCCCTATGCCAAATCTCCATAACCTAGTTCTAAAAGCACAGCCTATCGTAACAGAACAAACTCCATATGCTGCTGTGCTTAAGCTTGATCTTATCTCTGCTACAGGTACTGCCATTCTGCTTGCAGCCGTGCTTTCCATAATTATGTTAAAGATTCCTATTAAAGCCGCCCTCGAAACACTTCGGGAAACTATGCAAGAGCTGGCGAAGCCCATCTTTACCATTATGATGGTTCTTGGATTTGCCTTTATCGCAAATTATTCAGGGCAATCTTCCACATTAGGATTAGCGCTAGCGGCGACATCTGATTATTTTCCTTTCTTATCCCCTGTTCTAGGCTGGATTGGTGTATTTTTAACAGGGTCCGTAACATCTAACAACGCACTATTTGGTAGTCTGCAGCAAATTACAGCTGAGCAAATCAGTGTACTTCCGCTAATCTTAGTTGCTGCCAATACCTCCGGAGGTGTGATGGCAAAAATGCTGTCTCCTCAGTCCATTGCCGTAGCTTCTGGTGCAGTTGGATTAGTTGGACAAGAAGCTGAACTGTTTCGATTTACTTTAAAATACAGCATGGTGTTCCTACTAGTGACCGGCATCGTCACGTTTGGTCAAACCTTATTCATTTGAAGAAAATAATAGAGGCGGTCTAGGTTAGCTATACCAGACCGCCTCTTTAGTTACGTACGATATAATTCTTCTAATATTCGGCTATTTTCCAACGTAAGTTCATGATACTTCTCCAATGATTCATTGTTAGCAATAGCATGCTCCAGTGTCTCTATTTGTAATTTATATTGATCTCCATACACCTTTTCTTCGTACGCGCCATTTTGATTCTCCAGTTGAATTAACCCTTCATGATCATCTTTATCTGGTCGGTAGGCACGCGGAACCTTAATAGTCCCGTTTGTACCAATCACCTCATATGCCTGTCGCATCGGAGCATCAAAGCTACAATCAATTTGTGCCATCGTTCCATTTTCCATTTCTAATTGTACAAAGGTTGTAGTATCTACTTGATGCTTCTGATCCATATGCAGGAGCCCTTGTGCTGTTTTAGGAGTGGACTGAAGAATTTTCATGGATGAATGTATTCCATAGCATCCTACATCCCATAACGCCCCTCCTCCTTTATCTGCTTCTAGTCTAATATTGTTCGTTGATTTATCAAACAGAAAAGAAAAGCTAGCCTTCATAAATTGAACCTGTCCAATTTCCCCGGCAATAATCAGCTCTTTTACTCGTTCATGCTGAGGGTGAAACTGATACATAAACGCCTCAAGGAAATAGACATTATTCTCCTTGCAGCTCTCTAACATTTGCTTTGTATCGTCATGGGTCAATGCCGCTGGCTTCTCACATAGAATATGCTTCCCAGCTTCTGCAGCTGTAATGGTCCACTGCTTATGTAAATGATTCGGAACAGGGATATATACAGCCTCTATTTCTTGATCATTTAGTAACTCCTCATAGCTTCCATAGCTTTTTGGTATTCCAAACTCCTCTGCCATCTCTTCTGCCGATCCACTTCGGCTGGCTATAGCTACTACGTCAGCTCCCGCTCGTTGTATTGCAGGTATGACAGCTTTTCTCGCAATATTAGCTGCTCCTAGTATTCCCCATTTCATTTTCAATTCCTCCCTTTAAATCAAGTATGGATTAGGAAATAATATCCTACTCTTACCGTACCATATTTACACTAGCCGTTTCTCCTATCACCACTCGACTTGGAGTGCATCTTTAATCGTCTATTTGTAAATTTGTATAAATTTTTCCTATCTATATTAAAATACCAGGAGAGATGTGGTAGAGTGATTGATATTAATGTTTTAGAATATTGGGAAAGGAGAGCTGGCTGCTTTCATTACAAGGTTATCGTCACTGAAAAGTATTTGGATTTATATCCTATTGATTATAATAGGTGCGACTATGCCGTTATGGCTAAGCGCTGACCAGGTTGGGTTAACAGGTCAGGTACAAGCATTACAGAAAAACCCCGACGGAAGCACACTTATGATGACAGCTTTCTCATTAGTTTTTCTGAATACGCTGCGTGCCCTGCCTCATTATATTGGAGCCTTATTGTTGGGTCATGAATTAGCCTTTAAGCTTCAAAAAAGGTGGTTAAAGGTAGCTGTTCCACTCTTTGTTATCCCGATAGTTTATTTCGTAATTAATCTGTACAACTCATTAGACTATCATTTCGGTGGTACTGCCATGCTTTTATTAGTCTCTACGGTTTTAATTCAGTATCTTGCTAAAGGGAGACTTCGCCCAGTTTTCAAATCCTTTGTCCTAACCCAATTGCTGTTTGGACTGCAATGGTTAGATACAGTTACCTACTTAAGCAGCTATGGTTTTGGAGGCGGTCCGTTATCTACTCAGGTGAAGGATTCTGCTGAAGCGCTCAGCTTTCAAGGGACCCTTTCTTTTTATAGTTTGGTCTTGTGTATCATCTTCGTAGTTAACGCCCTAGTATTGGCTATTTATTTAAGCGTATCGGAAAAAACCTCTTTAATAGAGAAGGATTTAACCATTGCTCGTGGGGAAATGATTGAATCAAGATCAGGCCGAGAAGCATTACATCTCGTTCATGATTTGAAAACACCTCTTGCCTTAATAGAAGGGCTGAACTCTTTAATTCAATTAAAATCAAAGGATCAAGAAATACTGGATTATACGGATAAAATTTCAGATTCTATCCAATCGACAAGTAATATGGTATCTGAGATTCTCTATAAGGAACGAAAGAATTGGACAACCGTTAAACGCCTTATTGAATACGTGCGTGCAAATAAATTGTCCTATGACGATATCTCCTTTCACTTTCAATTAGAAGCAAACGAGCAAACTGAAATATATATTAATAAGATTCGAATGACACGAGCGATTATTAATCTAATTGATAACGCTTGTGATGCCGTCATGGAAACGGCTGAAGCCCATATCACCATCCATACCTTCGAGGATCAGCAAGGGATCTGGCTCGGGGTTGAGGATAATGGGAAAGGAATGACCAAAGGGGAGCAAAAAAATATCTTTAACCCTGGGTATAGTACCAAATCTCATCCTGGTGTCGGTCTTACTTTTGTCAAAAATGTTGTGGAAGAACACGAGGCAAGCTTACATATACAAAGCAGCAAACAAAAAGGCACTACATTTTGGATACTTTTGTCAAAGGAGCGTGTACGTTATGAAGATTCTAATCGTGGATGATGATGCTTCCTTGAGGTATATGCTTACAGAAATTTGTAAGCATGCTGGATGGGATGCAGATACTGCGGAGAACGGAAAACAAGGACTAGAGGCTTTCCGAACTAATCCATATGATATCGTTCTAGTGGACTACCATATGCCTGAAATGGATGGATTAGAGACAGTAAGAGAAATTAGAAAAAGAGATGTCCAAACCCCTATTCTTGTCTTAACTGTTGATGAGCGCCAAGAAATTGCCGATCAATTTCTTGAAGACGGCGCAACAGACTTCGCTTTAAAGCCAGTTAAGGCACCTGACATGATCTCACGAATACAGCTTCATGTTCAGCTATCTAATATACGACAAATCCAAAAGAACGATGATGAGCCATATACCGCAAAAGGAATTAGTCATCAAACACTTCATCATATATCAGTTTTTTTAAAGGAGCAGCAGCAGCCTATTGCTGTTGACGATTTGTCCAAGAAGATCAATTTAGCCTATCCTACCGTCTACAGATACTTAATGTATCTTCTAGACGAAGGGAAAGTGAAGCAAGTTCTTAGTCATCAAAAAGTAGGGCGGCCCAAAAAACTCTACCAATGGTATGTGTAGGCTTTTTACTCTGAGGTATATTTTTCTACATGTTTCACATGAAACAATGTTCGACAGGGTGTATTGTCGATTCTTCTATATAAGACAGGAATATAACACATTCGACACTTTAATTCTATGTCCATTTTTGTCAAATTGAAAATGCCGCATCACATTATATGTGATACGGCATTTTTTTATTGCTATTTATTTAACTTATCAAGAAATCCGCCTAGAAAATCTTCAGCAGATACCTCACTTTGCTCTTCTGAAGAATCTTCCTCTTCCAGCTCTTCACTCATGTTCTCCCACGATATATTATCCAAGTCATCGTCTGATGCTTGCTCCATCGTATTCCAGTCTGCTAGAACATGGTGTTCGTCTTGAGATGCTTCTTCTTCACTGTGACCCTCAGAAACGGTCTCCGGCTCTTGGTGCTCTCGATATTCTTGCTCCTGTAAATAGAGTGCTTCATTAATATCTAATGAATTACTCGTCATAGAGGCCAGGAGTGCGCTTGATCTGACTGGGTCGGTAATCAATTGATAGATAATACTGCCGAGCAAAGCTTCTGAGTATTCATGCTTAACCCAGTCCCTTTGAGCTTTGGTTAACGGCTTTGGTAAGGGTATATTCAGAGTCTCCCTATCTGTTGAAGCAGACTGACTAACCCCTTTTATGACGTAATCGGCGATAGTGCTCGAAAAATTCCTGCGTTCGGTCTCTTTTAATTGCTGCAATTGGCGCAATATATGGTCAGGTGTGTCTGAAGGGATACGAAACGTAATAGCTTGTCCCCTCTCAATCCTGTTCTGCTTCATTTCATATCACCTTACTTAGAGGACGTAGCGTGCTCTTTATCACCTTTCTTTGGCTGCTGCTCTAAACCGTTTTTACGACGGAAGTCTTTAATGAGCTTGTAATAAGCATTCGCCATCATCCAAATACTTTCTTTCTCATCCTCAAAGAAATCAATATTATACCCATCTAGCTTATTGTTTAATGATTTAAGATATTCTTTTAACACAATAGACCCGCCGCCAACAAAGTAGGCAATTTCCGTCTGGGAGTTTTTCTGCCAAACGTTACGCAGATGTCGGTACTGCTTCTTAGCAAGCTCCAATAGAATACGGTCGGTAATGTCATGAACACTCGTACGACTACCCTTGACCATGATATGGTTACGATCATTTTTCTTCGTAATAATATCAATTACATCACGACGACTGTCTAGTTCCACTCCGTGTTTTGTGCGAATTTCTTCTCTAATTTTCTCTAATGATTCCGCAACACCAATATTAAAGCCTTGCGCTTTATCATCATCTACGTTTCTATCTTTGATTACTGCGATATCAGTGGAAAGTCCGCCAATGTCCTGAATAATAATTCGCTTATCTATCAAATCTTTATTAGTAATGTTTAGGTTGTTATCCATTACTAGATTAATAAAGGAAGCAAACCCTTCCGGATACACCTTCACATCGTCAAACTTGATGTTGACTTTCTTACCTTGATGCTTAGGCGTCACTAAGAACTCTACCTGGTGTACAGAGCCTAGCAGCTGAGATCGGTAGCCTACATCCTTACCTTCTTTTACCTCTCTTAACGGCAAGCCTGTCCCTAGTGTGTATGACGCTTCGACAACACCGTTGTTCTGCTTGAACTGTTTTTCATTCTTATCCTGTACTGCATCTAATGCTAAGGATGCAAACAGCATTATTAATGTCTGGTCTTCCTCTGATTTACTGCTACCAGGGTCTAATTCAGAAGCATTATCACTTTTAGTTGCTAGGTTTCCTACACGGTAAATAACGTTGTTTTCCTGAAGGGCAGGGGAGTGAACTCGAATGTGGAGGCCATCAAGCGGGTCCTTCGTATCTAAATCTTCTATTCCGATAATAGGTCGGTCTTCTATGTCTCTAGCAATTACGTTAGGTATATATAATTCAGAATCTAAATCTCCATACAAACCTTTTAGAGCATCGTTACCTACATCAACTGCAGCTACTCTCGATTGACTCATATGATCCTTCCTTTCAATAGCACACTTATTTTTTGGTTACACTTCTAAAATATAGAAGATTCCTATAATAGTCAATCAGTCGTTTGGAGCACGCCCTTTTGTACACAAATTTGTAAACAATTAGTCTATTGTTGTACACATGTATTCAATATTGTACACATACCTTTATACCAACAAGTGTACGATTTTGTTTACTTGTTTACACTTTTGTATACATTATGTTTTCTTTTTGTTTACACGTTTACTTTAATGTATACATTCTAAATTTATTCTCCTGACTGTCGACAGCACCCATAAATCTCTCTGCTACTACACCTACTTATCCCTCTCTAATCACAATAGATTTCTGACAATTTATACTTATTTTACTCAAAAGGATGAAATTTCTGATATTTCTGTTATACTCACCAATAACGGAATATTAAAGGAAAATGTCCTTAAATAAAAAAGGAGGCACAAATGTAATGATCGATTCCCTGTTCAACCAGCATATAGAGTCGATACAGGATGACATTATTTTCATGCGACGACATCTGCATCAATACCCAGAATTGAGTAATGAAGAATACCAAACCTCAGCATATATAAAAGAAAAGCTGACACAATACGGTGTCGAATGGCAGGATGGATTTGCGAAGACTGGAGTACTAGGCATCATTCGAGGAAATAATCCAGGGAAAACTGTCGCATTACGAGCAGATATAGATGCTTTGCCAATCCAGGAAACCAATGACCATGCATTTATCTCCAAACATTCAGGTATTATGCACGCATGTGGGCACGACGCCCATACAGCCATGCTGATTGGGACAGGCTACGCTCTCCAACAAATGAAAGAACATATTGCAGGTACTGTACTGTTAGTATTTCAACCTGCAGAAGAGAATTCTCCAATAGGTGGCTCGAAACCAATGATGGAGGATGGCGTATTTTCGACATATACACCAGATGTCATTTATGGACAGCATGTGTGGCCATCTCTTTCGGTGGGGGAAATTGGCATAATCGACAAAGAAATGATGGGAGCATCCGATCGTTTTTGTGTCGAAATTTCTGGAAGTGGCGGACATGCAAGTATGCCACAGGAAGGGAACGACGCAATTATTATTGCCAACCAAGTTATTTCCGCCTTGCAGACCATCGTAAGCCGAAATATAAATCCTCTTGATGCTGCAGTTGTAACAATTGGACGCATTGAAGGCGGATATCGGTATAACGTTATTCCCGATAAGGTAACGGTTGAAGGAACTATTAGAACCTTTAAGCCAGAAGTAAAGAAGAAGGTAAAAGAACGCTTTTTCACTATTATTGAACAGACAGTTGCAGCCTTTAATGGAACGGCCTCCATAGATTACCTAGACGGATATCCAGCTACCATTAATACCCCTGAATGGGCACAGCAAGCAAGGGATACCGCTCAAAGAATGATGTCTCCCTCCTCTACCCCATATGTAGAGCCTGTTCTAGCCGGGGAAGACTTTGCTAGATATTTAGAACAATATCAGGGCGCCTTTCTTTGGTTAGGCACAAGGCTAGAAAATCAAGAGGAGCAGCGAGCGTTGCATGATTCAGGCTTCCAAATTAATGAAACAGCCCTACCGATCGGCAGTGCCTTTATGGCTCAACTGGCCTTTGATACGCTCCACACCTTACATCATTATTCGAAGGAGGAATAGCTTTGCCTGCTAGTGATTTTATAGAGGAGATTAAACCTAAGCTTATAGACTGGCGGCGATATTTCCACCAGAACCCTGAATTAGGCTTTTTAGAATACAACACTACCTATCGTCTTGCTAAGGAGCTTGAATCATTGGGGTTTTCTCTATGGATCGGCAAGGATGCCCTAAAAAGCGACGCTCGATATGGTGTACCTGGTGAGGAAACTGTAAGAGAGCATGAGCAGAAGGCAGCTGAAAATGGCATCCCCTCTCCTATCATGGAAAAGATGGTAGACGGGCACACAGGAGTCGTGGCAAGGATTAGTGCTCCCTCACCTGGAAAACATACTGCCTATCGCTTTGATATAGATGCTTTACCGATTACTGAATCGCAAGAAAGCACTCACCTACCTGCAGCGCACTCCTTCCGATCAGCTCATGAAGGTATTATGCATGCATGTGGACATGACGGTCATATGGCAATCGGGCTAGGATTAGCCACCTATATTTCTGCCCATATCGATCAATTGAAAGGTTCTTTTACTTTACTTTTTCAACCAGCGGAAGAAGGGGGAAGAGGTGCCATGGCCATGACTGATAGAGGCTGGCTTCACGATGTAGATGAATTCTATACAGGCCATATTGGTATCCAATCTCTCCCTGTTGGATGTATTGCTGCTACTACAAATGGTTTCCTCGCCTCCTCTAAGCTAGACGCTACCTTCACAGGTAAAGCCTCTCATGCAGGCATGAAGCCTGAAGAAGGCCATAACGCATTACTTGCAGCCGCAACTGCTGCAACTCAGCTATATGCGATTCCAAGGCACAGCGGAGGGGCTTCAAGAATAAATGTCGGTAAGCTTGAAGCAGGGCGCGGGAGGAACATTATAGGAGACCATGGTTTTCTTGAAATAGAAACAAGAGGATCCACCAAAGCGATTAACGAGTATATGGAGGCGCAGGCAAACCGCGTCCTTACTGCTTCTGCAGCTATGCATGCATCCCAGGTAGACATTACATCCGCAGGGAGGACCGAAGAAATACAATGTAGTCCTGAACTAGCATCCTATGTTCAAGAAAGCTGTGAAAACAGCCTTTACGTGACAAAGATACTTCGTCAAGCAGCTGTATCGGGTTCAGAAGATGCAAGCTTTATGATCAACGCTGTACAACAGCAAGGCGGCAAAGCAACCTATATGTTATTCGGGACTCCGCTGCCTCATACCCATCATCATCCTGCATTTGATTTTGATGAGGAAGTTTTAACAGCTGCGTTAGATACGTTTATCCATATTGTGAAAGGAGGTGGTTGCTATGACTGATATACAACAGTGGCTGAACAAACATCTAGTACGATTAAACCTAGTTGATGAAATGGATTATGAGAATGGGTTCTCTCGCCCAAGCTTCAGCTCAGAAGAAAAGCAAGCGCATGAGGTTTATACGGAAATAGCTAAAGAGCTCGGGTTGCATATTTATACAGATGAAGCAGGCAACCGATGGGCTACGTGGCACGTTGATTTCTATACTCCAACCATAGCACTAGGTTCTCACCTTGATACGGTATATGGAGGTGGTGGATATGATGGGGTTGCTGGTGTTCTAACAGCATTAGGAGCGATTAAGCTGCTTCAAGAACATAGGCTAGAGCCAAGGAAAAATATAGCTATTATCTGTTTTGCCTCGGAGGAATCAGCGCGCTTTGGTGTCTCGACTATTGGAAGTAAAGCGATTTCGGGCTTGTTACCAAAGGAAGAACTAGAGAGTGTTGTAGATAGTGAGGGAATTACACTGAAAGAGGCTATAGAGACATTTGGGCTGGACTGGAACACGATAGACAAAGCAGAGAAACCACAATCTGCGTTAGAAAGCTTTGTAGAGCTTCATATCGAACAAGGAACGCAAATAGAGGATCAGCAAGCAGACGTTGGGATAGTAAGAGGAGTAGCCTGCCCTATTCGGCTGCAGATAACCTGTCGCGGGATGGCGAATCATACTGGCACTACCCCTATGAACAAACGTGCTGATGCCTTCACAGCTATTGCTCCGCTCATTACTTATGTTGAAGAGCAGGCATTACAAATGAATGAACAGCTGGAATCTCCCCTTGTAGCAACGGTTAGTACAGCAGCTATTAAACCAAATGCCATGAATGTTATCCCAGGAGAGGTACAATTAGGGATTGATATCCGTTCAGTGAATGACGAAGCTAAGCATGAACTTGCCGAGCGCATTACTCACTATTGCAAAACAATTGAACAAAAAAGGGCTGTGGCAATCGACGTCCACACACTCGTTCATAACGACTCTGTTTTTTTGGACAACAGGATACAGCAAAAGCTCCAGAAGGCATCAGATAAATTACAAATGAAGTGGGTGGCTATGGATAGCGGAGCCGGCCATGATGTGATGAATATGGCGAATAAATGGCCCTCCGGCCTCCTATTCATCCCGTGTACAGATGGAATAAGCCACCATCCAAAAGAGCACACCTCGTTGTCCGATTTAGAAAAAGGGACACGTGTGATAGCTGAATTTTTACAGGAAGAAGTTAGGTGACGATCATGCAGACTACTATCGGGGTAATTGGACCCAAGGATTCTATTGACCGCATTATGTATGTAGCGAAGGAGTTTACCCATATCACCTTCGCCCCGTACACATATGAAACATTGAGTGAGGTTGGAGATATTCTAACGAAGCATCGGTATGAGGTGGACCAATGGCTTTTCTCAGGCGTATTAAACTACACCTACGCTATGGAATACGAGTTTATTACGCCTCAGGAAGGAACCTATCCACCGCTCCATGGTTCCAGCTTCTTTGGCATATTACTAGAAGCTCAGCTTACGAAGGGGACCGTTTTCCGCCGGGTTAGTACTGATACGATATCGACTGAGGAAATTGATAAAATACTGTCCTATTATCAACTTGAATCGTTACAGTATTATAACCACCCCTTTGAGCCAGGCATGAACACAGACCGCTTAATACATTTTCATGAACAACTGTATGCAGAAGGAAGAACAGAGGTAGTTATTACCTCCATCAAGGATGTATATCAAGCATTAACTGAAAAAGGTGTCCCCGTCTTTCGGGTAACTCCTTCCTATCTATCCATTAAGCTCATGATTCAATATTTAGAGGAGCGAGCTCAGTCCACGCGCTACAGAAATGCACAGGTAGCTATCATTGGCTGCAGAATAGAATTCAATCCAGATGAGCTTGAATCCTTATATTATTCTTTTAAGTCTAAGCATCATGAGCTGGACCTAAAGCGTAACCTTCTCCTATTCGCCGAAAAAATAAACGGTTCGCTCATGCAGCCTGGAGATGGCCTGTTTTTCCTTTTTACGACAAGAGGTGAATTGAGTGAGGAAAGTGATGATGAGCTATTCTCCCTAATGGAAGAAATAAAGCTCCAGGCCAATTTAAAGGCAAATATCTGTATAGGATTTGGCGAAACGGTATCACAGGCAGAGCAAAATGTGCGACTCTGCTTTCGAAATATACAGCAATATGACAAGCCCACCCTATTAGTGATGGATGATGATCAAACGATAACAAGAAAAGAAAAAGCGTCAGAGGATTTCTCCTATCACGCTACCGAAACGGGTGACTTGTGGCAGGAGAAATTGAAAGATGCCTCCATAAGCCCTGGCGTCGTTTCCAAGCTGTTATCCTACTGTAAACAATATGGAAGAGAACAATTTTCCTCCCAGGATGTGGCGAGGTGGCTAAAAGGTACAGAACGGAACGCCAGAAGAATTTTAGCAGAAATGGAAAAAGCAAACATCATCGCTCAATGCGGAGAAACCCAATCAGGTGAAAGAGGGCGACCGAGAAAGGTATTTTGTTTCAATGCATAATCATTCATTATTCACAACATGGAAAGGATGACAGTATGGCAAATTCAACGAACGCAACAGAGTATCAGAAACAGCCGAAAAGCAATGGAATATTAGGCTTTATTGAGAAAGCAGGAAATAAGCTACCAGATCCGTTTATGCTGTTTGTCTATTTAGCACTATTTATTATCTTACTCTCCTGGTTTGTTTCTAGCTTTGGCGTGACAGTAGTGCAGCCTGGCTCTGGAGAAGAAGTTGCCATCAAGAGTCTCGTATCAGGTGAAGGGCTGGAGTATATCCTGACCTCGATGCTTGAGAATTTTACTAGCTTTAAGCCGTTAGGGCTTGTACTGGCCATGATGCTTGGTATTGGAATCGCAGACAAAGTGGGCCTATTGGAAACTGCTATCAAAAGCACCATTCTAAAGGCTCCGCCTAAGCTAACAACCCTTGCAGTCATTTTCGTCGGAATCTTAGGAAATTTAGCTTCTGATGCAGCCTTTGTTATTGTACCTCCCCTTGCAGCTATGGTGTTTTACACCGTTGGCCGCCATCCTCTTGCTGGATTAGCAGCTGGCTTTGCTGGCGTTGGAGCTGGATTCACAGCGAACATCATCATTGCCGGCACAGATGCTTTACTATCTGGTATTTCTACGGAGGTCATGCAAGGATTAGACTCCAGCATAGAGGTTACCCCTATAGACAACTATTTCTTTATGATTGCTTCTGTATTTGTTTTGTCCATCGTCGGAGCATTGGTCACAGAAAAAATAGTCGAACCCAGACTCGGAACGTATCAAGGTGACATGAAATCAGAACTGGAGGAAAGCTCAGCTGAAGAAAAAAGAGGCTTCCGTAACGCATTTTTTGCGGGATTGGTTTATGTAGCACTGATTGTGGTTACAATCGTTTGGCCAAACTCTCCGTTACGTAGCGAGGATGGAAAACTAATTTCATCGCCTTTCCTGGACGGCATTATCCCAATTACGCTCTTCTTCTTTATCGTCATTGGCGTGGCCTATGGTATTACCGTGAAGAAAATCTCCTCCCCATCAGACGTCTCTAGCTTTATGGGAGAAGCGATGAAGGATATGTCTGGATTTATCGTGCTTATCTTTGCTGCTGCCCAATTTATTGCATACTTTGATTGGACTAATATCGGCACTTGGATTGCAGTGAGCGGTGCAGAATTTTTACAAGCTATGAATCTAACAGGTATTCCTGTCATTATCGGCTTTGTGCTCTTAACTGCCGTCATGAACCTATTAATCTTTAGCGGGTCTGCCCAATGGGCACTGGAGGCTCCTATATTTATTAAAATGTTTTACCTGCTCGACTATCATCCTGCCTTCATTCAAGCAGCATACCGCATTGCAGATTCATCCACTAACATTATTACACCGATGAATCCATATATCATTATTGTGCTTGCCTTTATGAAGGAATACGATAAAAAAGCAGGCCTTGGTACGCTTATATCCTTAATGCTGCCCTACAGCATCTGCTTTCTATCCGTATGGATCGTATTGCTTCTAGCCTTCGCTCTGTTAGGGATCCCATTTGGACCTGGAGTGAATATGTATATACAATAAAATGACAGAATTTTCTTGTAATAAGAGCCGCTTTATGGCTCTTATTTTTTTGACACATTCCCTTACAGCTTCGTTGACAAAGGGGCTTTGGTAGCATACTATATGTATTACACTTTCTATCAAATATATATATACCTTACGTATAATCTTGGAAATATGGTCCATAAGTTTCTACCAAACTACCGTAAATAGTTTGACTACGAAGGATTGATTCGTTTGCTGTTATAGACGGCAGACGTATATCCTCATAGTCAAACGACAGGTGTCTGGTGCACCTGTCGTTTTTGTATAAAGAGGAGGATAATGATGACGCTAGCCAAAACAATAATGAAAAAGCGTATTGCTGTTGCTAATAAAGATATACCTGCTGATATTGTCGTAAAAAACGGTTATATCATTGATGTGTTTAACGGGGAACTACTTTCAGGGGATTTAGCCATAGCAGAAGGATTGATTGTCGGCATTGGAGAGTACGAAGGGGAACACGTTATAGATGCTAAAGGACGATACGTATCCCCTTCCTTTATAGATGGACACGTCCATGTGGAATCCTCTATGCTCGTTCCCTCGGAATTTGCGAAGGTAGTCCTCCCCCATGGTGTGACAACGGTGATAACAGACCCTCATGAAATCGCTAATGTCAAAGGGACAGAGGGAATCTCTTATATGCTGGAGAATGCCGAGCGGAGTCCACTGGATTTTCTATTCATGCTGCCCTCCTGTGTCCCTGCTACTCCTTTTGAAAATGCCGGAGCAGCCCTGACAGCAGAAGACCTTACTAGCTTTTATTCACACCAAAACGTCCACGGCTTAGCAGAGGTTATGGACTACCCCTCCCTTCAAAGCGGTGAGGATGGAATGCTAGACAAAATGGTTCAAAATCAAAGCAAGCGCAGCCACATCGATGGTCATCTTGCCGGACTATCTTCACAAGCGATTAATGTATATCGCGCATCTGGTGTACAAACAGATCACGAATGCACAACAGCCGAAGAAGCAAAGGAGAGGCTGCGCCGTGGTATGTATCTCCTACTCCGGCAGGGCTCCGTTGCGAAGGATGAAGCTGCATTAATGGAAGCCGTAACTCCACACAATGCGAGAAGGTGCCTGTTTTGTACGGACGACAAGCATCTGGATGATTTAGTGGAGGAAGGTAGCATCGACTATAATGTCAGATTGGCCATTCAGCTAGGAATAGACCCTATTCAAGCTATTCAAATGGGGAGCCTAAACGCTGCAGAATGCTATGGGCTACACGATAAGGGAGCTATTGCACCCGGATACGCGGCTGATTTTCTATTATTAGACAATTTGGAGGAAATAACTATTGCAGAGGTGTATAAGGGCGGTGAGCTTGTAGCCGCAAACAATCAGTACGTGGAGCAATCACTGTCAGCCGCTGCGACTCCTTATACCTTAACTAACAGCGTTCATATCCCCTCGCTAACAGAAAAAGACATGAGGATTCCAATAGAACCAGATGCTCCTGCCCATATAATTGAAATAATACCGAATAACCTCGTAACCAATAAACGAATCGAATCTGTTGACGTACAGGGTGGCTTCTTTCACCCTTCCAGAGAAAAAGACCATCAAAAAATAATCGTCGTAGAACGCCATCATAAAACAGGTAATATAGGACTTGGTATTGTGAAAGGCTTCGGTTTTGAGACTGGTGCCATTGCTACAACAATAGCACATGATTCTCATAACCTAGTTGCCACCGGCACGAACGATGAGGATATTCATACAGCCATTCTTGCTATAGAAGCAATCCAAGGAGGTCTTGTTGTCGTGCAAAAGGGGAAGGTCGTTGTCTCGCTTCCATTACCAATTGGGGGACTAATGGCAGAACAGCAGTACGAGGAAGTGTACAGTGGGTTAAAGGAAATCCATAAAGCGCTGAATCACATAGGATTTAAAGGGGACTTTAATCCGTTTTTAACCTTATCTTTCCTTACCCTCCCAGTTATTCCTTCATTAAAACTGACCGACATAGGGCTGTTTGACGTCGAAACCTTTTCTCACGTATCCGTTACGAGTCCGATTAAGAAGCAAACGTCTATCTAGCGTATTTCCGAGGGAATAACCAAAAGCCCACACCTATAATAACGAGTGTGGGCACTATTATTGGTCAGACTCCCAATGGTTAAAATCGAGAAATTGGCGAAATTCGTCTTTAGATATCCCAGAATCCATCGCTTCCTTCGTAAGCTGGAGCCACTCCTTATCCAGCATTTCCTCTTGCTTTTGCAGCTCATGAATCGGCACCTGTAATACATTCGCAAGCCTTGCCAGGATATATACAGACGGGTTTGTTTTGATATGCTGCTCAACTGCCTTTAGGTAAGGCTCAGCCACCTCTGCCCGTTGCGCTAATTCCTCTAAGGACAAGCCTTGCTGCTTTCGATAATACTGTATTCGATCTCCAATCATTCCTACTCCTCCCAACAGTTCAATCGCAGCGAGGGACCTCTTCTTTTTCAAGAAATGCCCGAATATCCTCGATGCTGTATCCCATCCATTTGGCCTCCAGAATTAACTCAATCCATTCTGGGTCCAGCCTGACTTGTTCCCCTTTAGTCATCGCATGTAGCCTCCTAAGATTAGTAGGTAAAGCACCCTATGTACGTTCTAGCTGTTATCCTTTTTCTCTATTAACTCCGCTCGGACAATCAGCCGATGCGTTGGATCCTGTCCAGGGTCACACGTTATGAGCGTAATAACAGATGTATCCTCCACATCGTCTAACACAGAGAGATTAGTAGGCAATACAAGAAACGTGTCTCGCACTGTATATTTATACGATATTCGCCCTGCATTTATTGAAATGTCATCGCCTGTTTGCACCTCATCCAAGCGATTGAACAACTCTCCATGACTATACCCTCGATGTGCCGCTAGCGCAGTATTCCCATCCTCGCCTATCATTCCTGTTCCGCTCAGGCGTCCCACCGCATATTTCAAATTGTCCTCTGTCGCACCATTGACAATAGGAAGCTCAAGCTCAATAGAAGGTATACTGATTTTTCCCAGCAAAGCCTGATCCGCCACGGAAGCGTTCCTGGTGGTCGATTCCGTTATTGCGCCTTCGTCAAGCACTGCATTTAATGCATCGTAACGTCCAGCCATGTCCCCTTCGAGAGATACATCCTCGACGCCCTCCGCCTCCAAACGATCCAATAGCTGATGCTGCTGCCGCTCACCATATAAATCCTGCACAAAGGGATACAGAATCAACCCTATCCCAAGTATAAACACAGTCCCCGCAAACCATCTCATGCGCATACGAATAGTTACCTATTCTAGCTCCCTTCTATCAGCCTCTCTTTCTAACACTTGACGAAACACAGGATTCACCTCAATAGGAAGCACAGGCTCAGAAGATAAATCCTCCCCGCAATAAGGACAATCCCATTCCCCTGTCCCCGAACTGCTAAACGAAGCACGATAACACACAGCACACTCTTTCCGAACCACCACAACCACCCCCATACAAATAGAAAAGGAGCACCTAACCGCCGATACTCCCTTCCTCAAACACAAACCCTATTCCATCCTTCTTCGACGATACGAAACCACACCAAGCGTCGCCCCTCCTAACATGAGCAACCCACCAATAACATAGAACATCGTAGGAGCCGACTCACCTGTTTGCGGCAGCTGCCCTGACACCGGAGATGCATCTGGCTCAGAAGGCTCTGCCGTTCCCTGATCCCCATCAGGAGAATCTGTTCCAGGTCCCCCGTCAGAAGGCTTTCCTTCTGCTGTAAAGGTGAAAAGTACAGAGGTGGCTAGACCTTGGAATTCGTTGCCGGATTCGTAGGGGAATTCGACTGAAAGCGATAACTCATCCTTATCGTTTACCCCAAGACTTCTAAGTGACATCCCTTCAAAATTACCAAAAGTTCCTGAGTACAAAACTTCTCCTGCTTGCGAAACACTTAATAATAATTGGTTAAATAGTTTATCAGAACCGCTTATCATTTTTGATGCCATATTATAATCAAAATCAATGTTTCCATCATTTTGAATAACTAACGGACGAGTCATTGTATCTCCTGGCTTTATGTTACTGATCTCAAACACTCTCTTGGCAGGTGAGGTGCTTATATCAATAACTGGGTCACTATCAATTGCTTTTGTTTCTCCAAAGGGTGAGACTAGTACAACAAACAACATTATTACACTGTATATAGCTAATAGCTTCATAACATTGATGTTTTTCAGCATTTCTATACCTCACAAACTATTTTTTTATAGAAAAAGACGGGGAAATCCCCCGCCTTAACTTATTGCATTATCTAGCTTCACCAGCAGTTTGCATTCCTTCGAATGTCCATTCAAGGGATAGAGAGTCACCTTGGAATTTGTTTTGATCTTGACCATTATCTACAAACTCATATTGTACATACATTTTATCACTTGTTCCAGCTTCAAGTAGTCCGCCTCGCTCTGCGAAGAATTGACTCCAGAAATTCCCTTCAATTACGTCTGGGTCCATATTTTTCAGGTCTGCTAAAGTAGTCGTCCAAACTGGAGCATCAAGTTTATCAGCATTAATTAAGAAATTTACTCTAATATGTTCACCAAAATCTTCTCCACCATTATTACCGTTGCCGTTTACAGTGTAATCAGTTGTTAAGTCAATGCTGCCAATATCAAGACTACCGCCATTAACAAGGTCAAAGGAACGAAGCATTGTATCACCAGGTTTTAGGTTATCCACATCAATAACAGTAGTTGGATCAGCACTTAAATCCAATGTACCTGCAGCAAATGAACCTGTAGCTTCTGCAGTATCACTAAAGTATGCATAAGTTCCTCCACCAACTAAAGATAAACCTAGTGCCGCTGACGCAATTCCTAAACCTAATTTTTTCTTAAGACCCATGAATGATTCCTCCTAAAAAATATGTTTTTTTATATTGACCCTTGCATGTATGTACAAGGAGAACAACCAATTAAAGACTTGATGACTCTGGTTTGCTTTCTTCTTCAATCTTGGATATGGCTTGCCATATAGTGAAGCCGGAGTATGCAAGTAACAGCAGCCCAGGTACAAGCAATAATAGTAGAGATCCTAACTTGGAATTAGCAAAAGAAATAAAATACCCGATATACGGAATGGTGAAATCAGCATACTTTCCAACTACATTATCTGATAACACAGGTTCTAGATCGGGTGCGTTATTATTGTCACCCTCTGTCTTATAGGTAACGTTATCCCCCTTACCATTTACTTCTACAATACGGTGGGTAACTAATATTCCTTCTTCTTTCTTAAAGGTAATTATGTCACCAGTTTCATATGTCTGACCTTCTTCTTTCGGCTCTATTGCTATAACTGAACCAGTCATAAAAGTAGGTTCCATGGAGCCTGACAAGACACTCATGACCTTATGCCCCATGAAGGAAGGCTCACCACCAGATGCTTTGGAGACAACTACAACTAACACCATAAATATTAAGACTGTATATAACAGCACGGAGAACACTGTGCTTATTATGTTTTTCATTGTTTATCCACCTGACCTTTTTCTAATTCTGAAGCAGGGTCATCTTCGTTTGGAGTACTTTCCTCTTCATCCTTTTGTTGATCATCTTCCTTAGTACCTTTACCAGCAGATTGAATGTCTTCAGTTTCATCATTTGAAGAAGCTTCTTTCTCAACAGCTTCTTCCTCCTGGCTGTTATCTATTTGTTCAGAGGCTTGTTTTTCTTCTTTATGATCCTCTGATTGTTCTTTTGAGGGAGGCTCTTCTTTTTGAGGTTTATTATCCTTGCTTTTTACTTCGTTATTTTTCTTATCAGCAGAGTTTGCTTCCTCATCTCTTTCTCGCTTTACCTCAGCTTTTTCTTTGGTGTTGCTTGCTTTTTCTGTTTTCAATTTTTCCTGGTTTTCTTTCTTTATTTTTTCTTTTTCTTTTTCTCTTTTAAGCAACTCCTCTGTAACTTTTTCTATTTGCGTTGTAGTGCCATCAACCACCTGGTTCATTTTTTCGATTGACTTGTTTATTGTTGATAGTTTTTTTGTTTCTTCTGTTGAAACAAATGTATTTAGCGTCTCTTTTATCTGGGTTTCCGTGAGTATGGATAATGAGGTATCTTTACTTCCTATATTTTCGTAAAACTCAAATATATGTTTTATCTCAGAGTTATTCATTTCCTTGTGATTCTTAACTAAAGAAAGGATAGAATTTACTAATACTTTGTATTCACCTTCTAAGCAGTGAACATCTGCTCTTTCTGGATATGTAGAAAGTTCTAGCAAATCCTTCGTTAAATTTGGCAGCTCTTTTTTCATTAATTCAATGGTTTCCAGAATTTTCGTTTTCTTATTTTCCAAATTATCGATTTTAGCTAACGCCTCAGTTTTATGATTGGTTAGCTCTTCTTTTAATGCCGATAATTCCTTTTCTTCTAGAGATTGTAACTTGGGTAGTTTTTTCTGCTCACCGCCTACAATCGCAGTTTCTTTCTTAGCTATCTTTTTCTTTTGTTCAATAATGGAAGCCAAGCTTCTTTTAATGTCATTCATTTGGTTTTCAATAGTACTTGGAAATACCTCGCAAGCATTTATAGTAAAATCATCTTTATCTTGGTCAGTAAATTGACTGTGAGTATTTCCTACTAATTGAGAACTGGCTCCGACAATCATAGAGCTTACAGCAAGTGTTGATGTAATTTTTTTTGAAGCATTTAGCCTGTTAATCCTTTTGATTCTTTTTAACCTAACACTTCTCTTTTCCAGAAAGATTCCTCCTTTCGCAGGGTTGAATCTTTGTTGTTCTTAATACCGAACTTACAATTTGAGTATATAACCCTTCTCCATAAAAGAAAACCGTCATAATCACCGGTATTTCTTTATAAAGAACAATCCAGCTTCCATTTCCTCTCATTTGCTCCTGATATCTTACTTTTTCGTTTTTTATAAAGAACATTATAACCATTATAACGAACAGCACCGCACGCCTACTTCAACAAATCAATTAACATTCTCAGCTTCTCTTTATCTACGTTAGCATTGTCCAGTTCAATAGCTAACTCTAGCGTTTCTCGATCTAAATGGGTTGCTTTAATGGAGGTGCAGGTAGTTTCATCGATAAATAAAGAGTACATGTTTACATCTAAGGCTTTGGCTATTTTCTCTAAAACTTCTATGCTTGGGTTTTGCTGCATGTTTCGTTCTAAAAAGCTTAAATAAGACTTGGACACTCCGGACCTTTTTGCCAGCTCGGTTAGTGATAAACCTCGTTTCGTTCGTAAATCTTTAATTTTCGCTCCATCCATGTTTTATTCTCCTCTTTGCAAAGGTTGCAGGTATCGTTGTATTTAATAAAGAACGTACTTAATTAAGAACATCCTGTGTTAAAAAAAGCGCCTTGTCTTTAGAGGCACGTTGCACAAATTGATAGGATTGTTGTGTTTGTTTATATTTGTTGATGTAATAAAGGCGTTTCATAATAGCTTGCCACTGTCTATTACCATTCTTCAGCTTAAATTGATACGTGTTGGCAGTCCTATCTAATATCCCTTGAAGAACGAATCGTTCTGTTCCAAACTCAAAATGGAGCTCATACCAAAACGCTTCCCCTTTCGGCAGGGTTAAGTCACTTTGAAAGAATAAGATTCCTGCGTCTATTTGGGTGATGGGAATGATGGTGCAGTTAGCTGATACATCCATATCATAACACTTTGTGATATAAAGCCTTCCCTTACATATCCAGTTCATGGCTACACCTCGTTCTATATATAAATCTTATTTGTTCTTTTTTAAGAACTATTTATCATTATACCGTCTCCCTTTTACAAAAGTAAATGGGAAATTGTCTCTTGTTTCTAGATAAGGAAACGGGATGTGTTTACATGGGAACAGCTTAAGAAAAATGTGAGGAGGAAAAAGATTGGATATACGTCATTTACAGTATTTTATAGAGGTGTCAAGGTTCCACAGCTTCACGAAAGCAGCGGAACAGCTTTATATAACGCAGCCAACGATAAGTAAAATGATTAAAAACCTGGAAATGGATCTTGGGGTGGAGCTTTTCGATCGTTCGAAAAAACAGCTTGTGCTCACAGATGCTGGCCGCGTTATATTAGAGCAGGCTAAAGCCATCGATAAAGCATTTCAAAACCTTGAAACAGAGGTGGATCACCTGTTAGGGCTGGAGAAGGGGCATATACGAATTGGTGTCCCACCAATCATTAGCTCTAGCAGGTTTATGCAATTGCTTCGAGCATTTCATGAAGCATACCCTAATATCACTTTTCAGCTTGTGGAGGACGGCTCTAAGCGGATTGAACATGATGTTAGTCAGGACAAGCTCGATATCGGTTTTGTCGTGATGCCGACACAGGACGACCTTTTTCACCACTTTTCCTTTATTAAAGAAGAGCTGCGTCTTGTCATACCTCCTACTCATAGGTTAGCTGCAAAGCAAATGGTGGAGCTTCAAGAGCTTCGAGAAGAATCGTTTATTATGTTTAATAATGGGTTTGTGCTGCATGATCGTATTTTATCTGCTTGTCATCAGGCGGGATTCCACCCACATATTATTTCCGAAAGCTCCCAGTGGTATCTAATCGAAGAAATGGTGACCTCTGAATTAGGCATCGCCATCCTTCCTGAGAGTGTTTGTACATATTTGCAGAGCGATGTAGTATCCGTGCCAGTTACGAAGCCAAGCATCCACTGGCATTTAGCTATGATTTGGAGCAAGAATTTGTATCTTTCTTACGCAACAAAGGAGTGGCTTCGCTTTAGCCAGGATAAATTAGCAGAAACAAACGAATAAGCGGCAACAAGACAGCCTCTTCCTTCTAGTGGCTGTCTTTTAACTCCCCTGAAATAACTGGCATATACATTCTATCCCCCCATTAGAAGACCAGCTATGAAGAAATTTAATGAGTGTAAGCAGTTACATAGATATTGTCTATGGTTCCAATGAAAGATTGCTATTTTACCCCGACATTAAAGGAAGCCTATACTGGAAATGTACGAAACAACGTTGTGTAGGAAAAAGACATGTCTTTCCTGTTAACCGATTATAAATTGAGAAAGGGTCGAGGGAAGATGGAAGCAAAGAAAGCGAGAGAAAGTCTCATCGTGAGTACAGATCAAGTACTTGTTAGCGATTTAAATAACTATAACACCTTATTTGGCGGTGTGCTGATGAAAAAGCTTGATAACAACGCGACCTTATCAGCGAGGCGGCATTCTAGAGTGAGAGAATGTGTAACAGCCTCTACTGATTCTATTCACTTTCTGCATCCCATACAGCAATCCGATTCGGTATGTGTCGAATCGTATGTTTCTTATACTGGAAAAACATCTATGGAGATTTTTTGCAAGGTGATTGCTGAGGATATGCTCAATGGTAATAGACGTGTTGCCGCTACTGCATTCTTAACGTTTGTGGCGCTTGATGATGATAAGAATCCGGTTGAGGTGCCAGAGGTTATTCCAGAATCAAAGGAAGAGAAATTCATTTACGAAACGGCGCCGGAGCGAGCGGAAGAGCGTAAGGCCCGTCGCAAGAAAAGTAAGGAATTAGCTGAGCATATAACGCTTATTAAACCGTGGGATGAATATTAAGAAAAGGGGGCTAACCCATGACATTAAGCAGTCTGGATGAATTGTATCGTGCCAAAGCAGCTATAGAGAATGTAAAAGCAGAGGAGCCTGAGCTCTATGAAAATATGCTCCATGTCGTAAGCTTGACCCGTCAGCTTCAAATTCCATATCACTATATGGGGTGCAAGCTGTTGCATCCCAATTCGAGTACGCATGAACCAGCACATGTAAAAGGGTCTGTGCTTGACCTTTATCACCAGGAAATAAACAAACTGTTAAATGAGAGCCAATTCCACCTCTTGCGTGAGGTGCTTCACACACACCAGCATATTGGCTACGCTAAATTCAGCCTTCTGATGCTCGGAGCACGACCTGAAAAAATTAAAGGCTCCACCATTATTAAATAGAATTCACCTCAGGCTAAGCCTGGGGTATTTTTTTACTCGTGCTAAAACTTGTAAAATATGATACGCTCAATATAACGATAGGAGGGATTCCATGTCTCAAACAAAGCTATCCGTCAAAGATCACAAACACACCTACACGTATGAGATAAAACGTATGACGATGTATCAGCAAAGTAAAATAATCGAACTTACAGATGAACAGAATGAAACTTTTTATATGTTCTATTATAAAAATAAGTATTTAAACATAGTGAAAGCGAAGCCTTTTAAGCCGGACTCCCACATTGCCAATGCTTATCAGCACGGTATAACCTTTCCATCTCCTCACCCGTTTATTGATGCCACTCTAGCTGCATCGGATGTGTACAAAAAACACCGCTTCAATGATTTGTTTCCAAGACTACAAAAACAGTTTTCCAATCAAGAAACGACAGTAATCGCCACTTTTTTCGAATCCTTTATCAAAAAAGAACAGCTCGTCCGCTTTATAAAGACGCTCTTCTACGATGACCGTCGATCCGGAAAAATGTTTGCATGCTACCGGATGTACCGGATTCTCGAAACTTTTGCCCCCACACACAGCTGGGTGCGCTCGCTTGCTGGCGAGCTGGAATTTAAAAAATTTAGTCCACTTTACGAAAAGCTTGATCCATCACTTTGGGATAAAGACCCCTTCTTTATGGAAAACACTTTATGGCAGGAGCTTTCGGACGAAAACAAGTACAACCAGCTCATAGCTTTCCTTCAACGACAAGGGAGATGGCTAGAGGAATTAGCCGTTTGTATAAAGCGCGTGGAGATCGAACCAGCAGGCTCTTCCTATCCATTACTCACAGATAAATTACGCGTCCACTTTAGCGGTGATGCCTATACGACCGTGCTGGAGGACCTCTATAGCCGAATACCTGCCTCCCCTCCACTCCAGTCAGATTTATTGGAGCAATATTTAAGCCAGGATGCACCGGAGAAGGCATTGAAGCTCATAGCTACTCACGACCTTACCTTAGAGGAAAAGCAATTACAGCAGTTTAATACGATTGTCGACCATATCGATTTAGCCTCGGGCTCCCTATCGCTTGAAGAGTTGAATCATGTCATCGCTTCCCTCTTCACCGTCATTCCGAATCAGGCTAGAACCTTACTAGAGAAGGCGATACGGATACTAATGACGGATCATGATTTATCCTATATCAAGGATTGGCTAGATCCTTTAGCCACCATTCCAGAAGCGCAAGAGGTCGTTCAACAAATCGAGCGCATGCAGGCCTTTCAGGATGACCCGAACCATCAGCTGCAGCTTGGAGAGCTGTATTACACGTTTAACCAATTAAATCAAGCTATTGAGTGCTTCAGCTTTGAAATGGAATTAAATGAGCACAATCCAAAGCCTGTCCAATGGCTCTCAAAGCTTTACAATGAGCTCGGCATGAAGCAGGAAGCCAAAGCGTATCAAAAGCTATACGTGGATATGGTAGAAAACGCCCAATAATGAAATGGAACGCGTATGGTAAGCGTCATAAAAAAAGCTCCCAATCCTTTTGTAAAGTGTACCCTTTGTAAAGGACATTTAAAAAAAGGCTAGGCTGACTTAAGAAGATGATCTCTGTATTCTACAGGGGTCATCTTTTTTAAGTTCCACTGATAACGATAATTGTTGTAGTAGATCAT